>NZ_JBXVWA010000006.1:0-283490 GCF_057219735.1 Phenylobacterium sp. T106
CAGGAGGACGACCTGGCCGACGGTGCGGGCGAAGGCGTTGGCCGTTCGGCCGCAGCGTTCGAAGCCTTCGATGTCCTGGCCCTCGGCGGCATGGGCCATGAGGCCCCTCGCGAGCTCCACGCCTTCCACGCAGGCGTCGAGGACGCGCGCCAGGGCGGCGTCCATGCGCTCAGGGGTGAGGGCTTCGGCCATAGAGAACAAAGGTAGAACATCTATCCACCAAAGTCAAGCTTGGCGGCGGCGCTGTGCGGGGTTTGCTTGAGGCGCGGAGTCTATGGGTCCCGGCTCTCCGCTTCGCTTCGGCCGGGATGACAGGTCGGGAGGGGGCGGTCAGGTTTCGACGATGAGGCGCTCCAGGCCGCGGAAGCCGGGGAGGGCGCGGTAGGTGAGAGCCTGGTCGGCGAGCTTCAGGGTCGGGAAGCGCTGGAACAGCTTCCAGAGCGCGACCTGGCCCTCCATGCGGGCCAGGGGGGCGCCGATGCAGATGTGGGCGCCGCCGCCGAAGGCCATGTGGGGCACATGCTTGCGGGTGATGTCGAAGCGGTCGGGGTCCTCGTAGACCGACGGGTCGCGGTTGGCGGCCCGCAGCGAGTTGATCAGCGCGTCCTTGCAGGCCACCGGCGCCCCGCGGATCTCGAGGTCGCGCGAGGCGATGCGGCCGGTGATGCTGATCGGCGGGTCGTAGCGCAGGATCTCCTCGACGGCCGGCGCGACCAGCCTGGGGTCGGCGCGGAGCTTGGCGAGCTCGGCCGGGTGGCGCAGGAACGCCAGCACGCCGTTGCCGATCAGGTCGGTGGTCGTGAGGTTGCCGCCCACCAGCAGGCTCTGGAGGTTCACGCTCACCTCGCTGTCGGTCAGCTCCGCGCCCTCGGCCTGCAGCTGGACCATGTCGGTGATGAGGTCGTCGCGGGGGGCCTTCCGGCGCTCGGCCATGGCCTCGGCGAAGAAGGCGTCCAGGGCGGTGGCGGCGGCGGCGAGCTGGGCCTCCTCCGCCGGCGTCCGCATGGCGTTGAGCGACTGGATGATGCCCTCGGACCACTCGCGGAATTCCCGCAGCCGCGCCTTCTCGATCCCCAGCACGGCGGCGATGACGAGGATGGGCACGGGCACGCCGTAGTCGGCGATGATGTCGAAGGACGCCCGGTCCGAGAGGCCGTCGAGGACCTCGTCGACGATCACCTCGACCTGCGGCTTCATCCGGGCCGCGCGCTTGTAGAAGGCCTGGGTGAGGGGGCCGCGGACCCGGGCGTGGTCCGGGTCGTCCATGAACAGGATCGTCTGCGGCGCCTCGCCGGAGGCGGCGGCGCCGCGGTTGAAGAGGGCGCGGGGGTTGCCGCGCGCCGGGTTCCGCCAGAGCGAGCGGTCGTTCACGACGGCGCGGACGTCCTCGTATCCCGTGAGCACCACCGCCTCGAGCACCGGGTCGTGGCGGACCGGGCATTTCTCCTGCAGCTCGGCGAGCCGAGGGTAGGGATCGGCCCGGAACTCGGGATCGATCTCCAGGAGCTGAAGTCCGGTGGGGAGCTGCTGCTCGGACATAGCCGATCTCCGTGACGCCGGCGTCAAGTTTGGAGCCGCGCGCCGCCGAGTCAACCGATGCGCGAGGGGGGAAGACCTATCTCCGCTGGTCGAGCCAGCCGCGGATGGTCTTGTTCACCTGGTCCCGGGCGTCGTGCTGCACGAAGTGCGCGGCCTGGGGGAACATGACGACCGTGGTGTCCGCGTCGACCCAGTTCCACGTACCCGCATGGCCGGCCGCGTTGAGGGCGGTGTCCTTCATGCCGTGGATGACCAGCACCGGGACCTTGATCCGCGGCGGCGCCGGCGGGGGCGCGGCGCCTTCGCCGACCCCGCGAGGATAGTTGGCGCGGTAGTAGTTCATCATGGCCGCGAAGTCCGACCGCCTGAACGCCTCGATGTAGCCCGCCTTCGCCTCCGGATCGCGCACCCATCCCGCGAGGCCCTCGGCGGTCAGGCTCTTCTCGGAGCCTTCGCGCTGGAAGTTGCGGGCGTACTGGCTGTTGCGCTGCTGGTCGGCGTTGGTGGCCAGCTCGCGGGCCATGCCGGCGGGGTGCGGCACGGACAGGATCACCAGCTTGTTGACGAGATCGGGACGCGCGAACGTCGTCTGCCAGGCGATGGCGGCGCCCCAGTCGTGGCCGACCACGGCGGCGTTCTTCTCGCCCTCGGCGGCGATCACCGCGGCGACGTCGCCGATCAGGTTGGGCATGGCGTACGCCGCCTCGCCCTGGGGCTTGTCCGAGAGGTTGTAGCCGCGCGTGTCGAGGGCGGCGGCGCGGTAGCCGGCCTTGCTGAGCTCGGCCATCAGCGGCTTCCAGGTGGCCCAGTAGTCCGGGAACCCGTGGATCAGCACCACGAGCGGGCCCTTGCCCTCCACGACGTAGTGGATCTTCACGCCGTTGTTGGTCGCGTACCTGTCCTGGGGCGCGGCGTGCGCCGCGGCGGCCACCAGGAGCGCGGCGAGGAACGCCAGGGCCTGCCGGATCATCGTCCCCTCCGTTTTTCGTTTACGACGTAGAGTAACCGCGACACGGGCGGCTGAACAGGTCCGACCCGTAGAGGCGTGCTGACGGGCAGGCTCGGGCGGGTTCGGGCCCGTGTGCGAACTGAGCTTGTCGGCGTGCGGCCGCTTTCCCTTCCCACCGCTCGCTCTTCGGCGAGCGGTCCCCCCTTCCCGCAGGCGGGAAGGGAAGGTGTGAGATACCTAGCGCCACATAGTATGTGCTAGACACTGTGTATCGCATAGTGTATGTCGCCCAGTATGCCGACTGACGCGGACATCTTCGAAACCCTCCGGCAGGAGCTTCGCCGCGGCTCGCTGATCCTCGCGGTCCTCGGGCAGCTGCAGCGCGAGCACTACGGCTACACGCTGCGCAAGGCGCTGGCCGACGCCGGCGTGGAGATCGAGGAAGGGGCGCTCTACCCGATGCTGCGCCGGCTGGAGTCCCAGGGGCTCCTGACCAGCGAGTGGCGCGAGGAAGAGCGGCGCAACAAGCGGTTCTACCGGCTCTCGACCGACGGCCGTGCGGTGCTGGACCGCCTGGTCGCGGAGTGGTCGGCCCTGAACGCCTCGGTCGACTCCATTCTCAAGGACGATGGCAGATGACACAGCCTGACGACCTCATCGAACGCTACCTGGGCGCGATCGCGCGCCACCTGCCGGAAGGCCAGAAGGGCGACGTCACCGCCGAGCTGCGGGACGTGCTGCTGAGCCAGGCCGAGGAGGAAGAGGCGCGCCTGGGCCGGCCGCAGACGCGGGAGGAGCGGGAGGCCCTGCTCGTCCGCTTCGGGCACCCGCTGACCGTCGCGGGCCGCTACCGGAAGGTGCAGCACCTGATCGGGCCCGAGATCTTCCCGTTCTGGTGGGCGGCGATCAAGGCGACGACGGCCGTGATCCTCGGGATCTGGCTGGTGCTGGTCATCCTCGTGCTGATCGGGGGCGAGCCCGTGGCCGCGGCGCGCGGGACCGACGACCCCTCGCTGGTGGGCGTCCTGGTCTTCGCGTTCGGGCTGATCACCCTCGTCTGCGCGCTCATCGAGCGGTTCGGGAAGACGGCGTTGCTGCAGAAGTGGAAGCCGGCGGAACTGCCGCCGCCCGAGGGCAAGAGCAAGAGCCGCTTCGAGCGCGCGGTCGAGATCGGGATGAACGTGGTCTTCATGCTGTGGTGGATCGGCGCGATCCGGTTCAGCCCGCTGCTGCCGGAATACCGGATGAGCATCGAACTGGCGCCGATCTGGGACGAGGTCTTCTGGCCGATCCTGATCTACGCGGGCCTCGACGTGGCCGCCAACGTCTTCGCGCTGGTCCGGCCGGGCGCCACGGCCGTGCACCGCGCGGTGTCCCTCGTCCACAACCTGCTGGGCGTCGCCCTGCTCGGGTACGTCTACCAGGCCGGACACTGGCTGGTGGTCCGGTGGGACGTCTGGACGCCGGAGGTCCGCGCGCAGGTGCAGGCCAACTTCGATGTCGGGATGCGGATCGGCATCGCGGCGACGATCCTGCTCATGCTGTCGCTGGCCGCGTTCGACGCGTGGCGGCTCTGGCAGATCCGGCAGGCGCGGCAGGGGTCTCCGGCGGCCGTCTGACCGTCGGTCAGAACGCGCCGTGCGCGGCGTTGGCGGCCACCATGATCACGCTCATCAGCGTGGCCACGGCCAAGATGAGATGGCGCATGCTGCGCTCCCGTTCCTCCTGGGAGCTACGCAGCAAGCTTCGGGCCAGATGCGCCCGGTAGGGGAACTAGTTCTTGTCGTCGGCCGCCTTGGAGACTGCCGTACCGATGCCTGCGCCCGCGGCTGCGCCGACGGGCCCGCCCACCACGGCGCCGGCGACCGCGCCGGTGGCGGCCCGCTGCTCGGTGTTGTGACCGCAGGCGCCGAGGGCCAGGGCGGCGGCGGAAAGGCTGATGGTCAGGAACGCACGCATGTCGGTCTCCGGGCAGGAACGACCCTAGAAACAGCTGAGCCTGCGGAGGGTTCCGCGAGATCTTCGCGTCTCAGGCGTAAGGTAAACGGACATGGTTTCAGAAGACTTCAGCATTACTTGAAGAACCTGTGCAGATCCTCAGGCGTTCGCGAGAAAAGGCGAGGGTTCTCAGGCAGCTGCGCCATTTGCGCGACTCGGCGTCTCCTGCGGCGTTAATGCTGCGATGCAAAAAAGTCTTGCCAGCGGCGCTTCGACGATTCATAAGCCCGCCATCATTTGCCGTCGCCTGACCCACAACGGAACTCGGGATCAGGCTTAGCCGGCGGACGCTGCCAGCATGAGCGGGGGCGGCGCCGGCACTGGAATCCGCAGAGTCGGACTCCGGGGCGACAAGTCGGGGGGCCGTTCGCCCTCGCCGTTGAGGACCGTCAGTCTTGCAGTTTGGAACATGGATGCGCGCCGAGCGGCGTGCGCCGATAAGCGCCGCATTGATCGGCCTGGGCGTCGGCCTTGGCCTGGGCGCAACCTATCTCGTCGCCGGCATGGGCGATCGCGCGGCGGATTACGCGCACGCCCAGCGGATGACCGAGGCCGCGACGCGCGGCTACGCGGGTTCGCACCTGGAAGCCGAGGGCGCCGGCCTGCGCACCGGTCTCCAGCTTTACGGGCTGCGCGATCCCGTGGATGCGCTGAACGTCGGCCATCTTTTCGGGGCGAAGCGGCCGGAGCCGGCGAAGGCGGGCAGGCGCGCCGATCTCGAGTGCCTCACCCAGGCCGTCTACTACGAAGCGCGCGGCGAGAGTTCGCGGGGCCAGTACGCCGTCGCCCAGGTGGTGATGAACCGGGTCAGGCACCCGGCCTTCCCGAAGAGCGTCTGCGCCGTGGTGTTCCAGGGCGCCGGGCGGCGGGGCTGCCAGTTCAGCTTCGCCTGCGACGGCTCCATGCGCGCGCGCCGCGAGGCCGAGGCGTGGGCCGAGGCCCGCCGGGTGGCCGCCCGCGCGCTGGCCGGGGCGGCGCTGGCCGACATCGGCTCGGCGACGCACTTCCACACCACCGCGGTGTCGCCGATCTGGGCGCCCCAGATGCTGCGCGTGAGCCAGGTCGGCATGCACGTGTTCTACCGCTTCTCGCCGCGCAAGGCGCGCTCGGCGCCGGTGCTGGCCAGCGTGGAGAAGGCCGTGCTGACCTCGGGCCCGTTGCCCGCCGGGCAGGCCCAGCCGGCGGCGGAGAAGGCCATCGAGGCCTCGCTCGAGCCGGCGGCGGCCGCCGCGCCCATCGAGATCAAGGCCAAGCCGGCCGCCCCGCCGCCGCCTGCGCCCGCGGCCGAGGAAGCCAAGCTCTCGCTGCCGCAGACGACCGGGGCCTTCTAGAGGGCCTCGGCCTGCCGCCGGAGCCGCCGGCGGACGAAGCCGGGGGCCAGCCGGTTCAGCCACCCGATCTGGCGGGCCTGGCGTCCCACCAGGTGGTGCAGCGACGGCTTGCCGTGCACCGCGGCCCAGACGGCCTCGGACACCTCCTCGACGGGGTAGATCGGCACCTTCTCGCTTCGCAGGGAGACCCGCAGGTCCTCGTTTCCCGAGAAGCGCGCCTTGTCGAGCAGCGGCGTGTCGATGAACCACGGCATGATGCACCGGACGCCGACGCCCACTCGGGCGAACTCGCCTTCGAGCGCTTCCGACAGGCCGCGCACGGCGAACTTCGTCGCCGCGTAGACGGCCATCCGCGGCGCGGCGATGACGCCGGCCACCGACGCCACGTTCACGACCATCGACCCCGGGGTGGCGCACAGCAGGTCGAAGGCGGCCTGGCAGCCGTTGAGCACGCCCTTGAGGTTCACGTCCACCTGCAGGTCGACCTCGTCAGGGCTCTGGGTCTCCAGATAGCCGCCCCTGGCGACGCCGGCGTTGTTCACCAGGACGTCGAGCCGGCCTTCCGTCCGCGCGGCGAAGGCGGCGAGCTCCCGCTTCCAGCCGCTGCGGTGGCGGACGTCGAGCGCGCAGGTCATGCCGTTCTCGGCGCCGATCGCCTCGAGCGCGGCGGCGAGACCCTTGGCGTCGATGTCGGCCAGCCCGACGAACCAGCCGCCGGCCGCGAACCTGCGGGCCGTCGCGAGGCCGATCCCGCTGGCCGCGCCGGTGATGAAGATCGCGCGGCGGCCGTCCGCCTGCGCTTTGCCGCTTGCCGCCATTCGAACGCCCCCGGAAGCTGACGCCGTGTAGCTTACGTGCGGCCGAGGAGAAACGGATGACGACCGATACGCGCGACCAGCTGGCGAAGGATCTCCTGGGCCGCCGCTACGAGGAGCTCAATCACATCCAGCGCAGCGTCATCGACCTGATCCACACCGAGGCCCCCACCGACGTCTCGGACGAGCTGAAGGTCGACGATCGAACGCCGGGGCAGAAGCTGGCCGACCGGGTCGCGGCCGTGGGCGGCTCGTGGTCGTTCATCGCGGGCTTCGGCCTGGCCCTGGTGCTGTGGATGGGCTGGAACGTCGTCACCAGGGGCGTCGGGCTCGCCTTCGACCCGTTCCCCTTCATCTTCCTGAACCTGATGCTCTCCATGCTGGCCGCGATCCAGGCGCCGATCATCATGATGAGCCAGAACCGGGCCGCGCAGCGCGACCGGGAGGCGGCCGAGCACGACTACATCGTCAACCTGCGCGCCGAGCTGGAGATCATGCACCTGCACGACAAGGTCGACGCCCTGCGGCGGCGCGAGCTCCTGGGCATCGTCAAGCGCCAGAACGAGGCCCTGCGCCTGCTGCGGGCCCACGGCCGGGCGGACTAGGGGCGCCGAGCGGCCGCGTCAGGCGCGGGCGGCGCGGCGGAGGGCCTGGGGCGGCTGGCCGAAGGCGCGGAGGAAGGCCCGGCGCATGCGCTCGGGGTCGCCGAAGCCGGCGATCTCGGCCACGCGGTCGATGGGCGCGCGGCCGGCCTCGACCTCGGTGCGTGCGGCCTCCAGGCGCAGGCGCTCGACCGCCTTGGCCGGCGTGGTCCCCGTCTCGGCGGCGAAGGCGCGCGCGAAGTTGCGCGGGCTCATGGCCGCCTGTTCGGCGAGGCGCTCGACGGTGAGCGGCTCGGCGAGGTGGGCGCGCATCCAGTCCATCAGCTCGGCGAAGCGGCCGGTGCGGCCGCCGAGGTCGACCAGCGCCGAGAACTGCGACTGCCCGCCGGGGCGGCGCTGGTGGACGACCAGCTGCTGGGCGACGCGGCGGGCCGCCTCGACGCCGAGGTCGTCTTCGACGAGCGCCAGGGCCAGGTCGATGCCGGCGGTGATGCCGGCCGAGGTCCAGACGTCGCCATCGCGCACGAAGATGCGGTCGGCGTCCAGCTTCGCCCTGGGATAGCGGCGCGCGAAGTCGTCGGTGCGGCCCCAGTGGGTGGTGCAGCGGCGGCCATCCAGCAGCCCCGCCTCGGCCAGCAGATAGGCGCCCGAGCAGACGCTGGCGCGGCGGCGCGCCGGCGTCGCCTTCAGCCAGGCGACGATGCTCGCGAGCGCGGCGAGGTCGCGGGTGCCGTCGCCCCCGGCGACCAGGACGGTGTCGAACGGCCCCGGCCCCAGCGGCTCGGCGTCCATGGCCGCGCCGCAGGAGCTGGCGATGGACCCGCCGCCCGGCGCCTGGAGCGACAGGGCGTAGGCGCCCGGCCGCAGGCGCTCGGCGATCTCGAACGCCGCGAGCGGACCGGCGGTGTCGAGGATCTGGAAGCCCGGGAAGATGACGAAGGCGATGTGGCGCGTCATGGCAGGATTCGCGGGAACTCTGTCGTTTCGGACAAGGCGTAGCGCGCCTAAACGGTGCGGGTCAACTCGCCGGAGGCCGCCCATGTCCCCACTGCAGATCGTCATCGCGCTGTACCCCGGCGTGACCCACCTGGACTTCACCGGGCCCCACCAGGTGCTGGTGCGGACGCCCGACGCCGACGTCGTCGCCGCCTCGGTCGGCGGCCAGGACATCGACGCCGAGGGGCTGACGTTCACGAAGCTGGCGGACCTGGCCAAGCTGGAGCGCTGCGACGTGCTGCTCGTGCCCGGCGGTTTCGGCACCGCCGCGGCCATGCTGGACGAGCCGTTCATGCGCGAGATCCGGCGGCTGGGCGCCGGCGCCCGCTACCTCACCTCGGTCTGCACGGGCTCGTTGATCCTGGGCGCGGCAGGGTTCCTGAAGGGCCGGCGGGCCGCGTCCCACTGGGCGTGGCGTCACCTGCTGGAGCCGCTGGGCGCCACCGTGAGCGAGGAGCGCGTCTGCCGCGACGGGAATGTCATCACCGGCGGCGGGGTCACGGCCGGCATCGACTTCGCGCTGGTGCTGCTGGAGGAGCTGGCGGGGCGCGATTTCGCCGAGTCGATCCAGCTCGGCCTGGAGTACGCCCCCGCGCCGCCCTTCGACGGCGGCCGGCCCGAGCTGGCGCGGCCGGAGATCCTGGCGCAGGTCAAGGCGAACATGGCCCAGGTGGCCGACGCCCGTTTCGCCGCGGCGACCGAGGCGGCGGCGCGGATGGAGACGGCGGGCTGAGTACGCGCTGACCGGGGCGGACGCCGTTTCCCGCTGACGCGGGATTGTCATCCCGGTTTCGCCGCAGGCGAAGACCGGGACCCATAGACTCCGCGCCTCAGAACCACCGCAGCCGCGCCGCCGCACCGCGGCGACAACCATCGGGCGCGTATGGGTCCCGGTTTTCCGCGGCGCGGAAACCGGGATGACAGCTGCGAAAGGAGCGCCTCAACCCCACTAACTGTGGGGGCGCCTCTGCAGGCGCCACGAAGGCCCCCACCCGATCAGTGCTGGCCCGACTTGCCGCGCTGGACGCTGTTCTGCTGGCTGTCCGTCTTGCCCTTGGCGTCGTGCGCGTGGTGGCGGTCGCGTTCGCCGCCGCCGCCGGACACGCCGCTGAACTGGGTGTTGGTCGGCTCGTCCGGGCCGCGCCCGTCGCGAGGCTTGTCCTTCGGCTTCGGCTCGGAGCGGTCCTCGTGGCTGGCGCCGGGGCCGCCCCAGCGTTCGGTGTCGGGATGCTTGTCCGGCATGTCAGCGGTCCTGCTGGTAACCCTGGTGGTGGGTGTTCTGGTTGATGTCGCCGTGCCGGCCCTGCTGGTCGAGGTTCGTGTCGTCGTCGCCCGGCTGGCTCGACTGATGGCCCGTGACGCGGTCGCGGCGGCCGATGTCGGCGCCGGCGACGTCCGGCTTCTCGTCGGGGGACGAGCGCTGTTCGGGCGGGATCGGGGGGGCTTTCGAAGTCATCGGGTCCTCCTCGTCTGGGACGAGGTCAACCCGCGGGCCCCGGGTTAGTTGCCGACGGCGTCGAGGCCGATGTCGAGCACCCGGGCGGAATGGGTCAGCGCGCCGACGCTGATGACGTCGACGCCGGTCTCGGCGATCTCGCGCACCGTCTCGAGCGTCACCCCGCCCGACGCCTCGATCGTGACGCGGCCGGCGGCCAGCTTCACCGCCTCGCGCATGTCCTCGAGGTTGAAGTTGTCCAGCATCACGACGTCGGGATCGTGGGCGAGGGCCTCCTGGAGCTGAACCAGGCTGTCGACCTCGACCTCGACCTTGACCAAGTGGCCGGCGAAGGCCTTGGCGCGGCGCACGGCCTCGCCCACGGAGCCGCAGGCGGCGACGTGGTTGTCCTTGATGAGGATGGCGTCGTCGAGGCCGAAGCGGTGGTTGATCCCGCCGCCGCAGCGCACCGCGTACTTCTCGAGGTGGCGCAGGCCCGGCGTGGTCTTGCGGGTGTCGGTGATCCTGGCCCCCGTGCCGGCCACGGCGTCCACGAAGTCCTGGGTCAGGGTGGCGACGCCGCAGAGGCGGCCGAGCAGGTTCAGGGCCGTGCGCTCGGCCGTGAGGATCGCGCGGGCGTTGCCGCTGACGCGCGCGAGCCGCGTGCCGGCGGGGACCGCCTGACCGTCGTCGGTGAGCAGGTCGATGGCGACGCCGGCGTCGAGCTCCGCGAGCGCGAGGCGGATGACCGACAGGCCCGCCACCACCCCGCCGCGGCGGGCGGCGAAGTCGGCGGTCAGCCGCGCGTCGGCGGGGACGCAGGCGCGGGCCGTGATGTCGCCCGCCCGGCCCAGGTCCTCGGCGAGGGCGGCGCGGACCACGGGGGCGATCAGGAGGTCGGGAAGGGGCTCGATCATTCGGCGGCGTACCTCACTCCAGGCCGGTCCACGTCGGCGAGCGTGGCCATGCTGCGCCGCGCGTCGGTTCCCGTCGCCGGGAAGTCCTTGCGGAAGTGCCCCCCACGACTCTCGCGGCGGGCGAGGGCGCCCTGCGCGACGAAGCGAGCCGCAACCAGCGCGGCGCTGCGGCCGCGCCGGGCCTCGAGCGCGTCGATCACCCCGAGAAGCCGGGAAAGGCCCTCGGCGTCCCGCACGACGCCCGCGTCGCGGCTCATGGCGCCGCGCAGGAGCTGGAGGTCGTCCGCGGGCAGCTCGGGCGCCGTCACCGCGTAGAGCGGGCGGGCCTCGGGCGTCTCCGCCGCCGCGGCGCGGCCGGCGCGCGCGCCGAGGACCGCCGCCTCCAGCAGCGAATTGGACGCGAGCCGGTTGGCCCCGTGCAGGCCGGTCGAGGCGCACTCGCCGGCGGCGTAGAGGCCGGGCAGCGAGGTGCGGCCGTCCGTGTCGGTGGCGATGCCGCCCATGTGGTAGTGGCAGGCCGGCGCCACCGGGATCGGCTGGACCCGGGGATCCACGCCGCCGCCCATGCAGGCGGCGAACACCGCCGGGAACTCGGCCGGAAAGTGCGCCCCCACCGCATCGCGCGCGTCCAGGAAGGCGCCGCGGCCGGCGGCCAGCTCGGCGTGGATAGCCCGGGCCACCACGTCGCGCGGCGCCAGCTCGGCGTCGGGATGATAGCGGGCCATGAAGCGTTCGCCGTCGGCGTTGACCAGGACGGCGCCCTCGCCGCGCAGGGCCTCGGTGGCCAGCGGCGCCGGGTCACGGCCGATGTCGATCGCCGTCGGGTGGAACTGGACGAACTCGGGGTCGGCGATGGTCGCGCCGGCCAGGGCCGCCAGGCCGAGGCCTTCGCCGAGGAGCTCGGCCGGGGTGGTCGTGACCTTGTAGAGCCCGCCGACGCCGCCGGTGGCCAGCACCACCGCGCGGGCGACGATCTCGACGGAGCGGCCGCCCATCCGGACGACCACGCCGCCGACGCGGCCGGCGGCGTCCTGCAAAAGCCCCGTGAGCTTGGCCCCGGTGCGGACCTCCACGTGCGCGGCCGCGAGCACGGCCACGGTCACCGCGTCCATGATCGCGCGGCCGGCCTGGTCGCCTTTCACGCGTGCGACCCGGGCGCGGGAGTGCGCGGCCTCGAGGCTCTGGGCGAAGTCGCCGTCGGCCGTCCGGTCGAACGGCGCGCCCAGGTCGGCCAGCCGGCGCACCGCGGCCGGGCCTTCCGCGGCCAGCAGGCGGGCGACCTCGGGCACGACCAGCCCGGCGCCGGCGGCGATGGTGTCGGCCGCGTGCAGGTCGGGCGTGTCGTCGGACGACAGCGCGGCGGCGAGGCCGCCCTGCGCCCAGGCCGACGAGCAGCCCTGGTTCAGCGGGGCCTCGCTGAGCAGCAGCACCCTGGCGGGCGTAGCGGCCAGGGCGGCGGACAGGCCGGCGAGCCCGGCGCCCACCACGACCACGCCCTCATGACGAATGCGCTCAGCCATGGACAGCCTCGTAGAAGATGTCGGTGGGCCGCGTGCGGGCGGCGAGGTCGAAGGCGCCGTGCACTTCCCAGTGCACGCCGGTCAGCCGGCGGCCCAGGCGGGCCGCGGCGTCCCTGGCGGCCTGATGAGCCGAGAGGCGTTCGGACCACGCCCCGCGATGGGTGACCTGCACCGCCTCGCCCCCGGGCGTGTTCCAGGGCGCGATGGCGCCCAGCCCCGGGAAGGGGCGCGCGACGCCGACGCCGATGCGAAGCTCCATGACGCCGTCGTCGTCCTCGCCCTCGCACAGGACCACGTCGCCCCAGTACGGGCTGTACGCGCCGCCCGCCCGGAGGGCCGCGTGGACGCGCTCCAGCGCGCCGAACACGACCTGCCCCATCTGGTCGGCGCGGACGCGCGCCGCGACGGCCGCGATGGGCCGGGCCGTCACGGTCGCGATGACCGGCGCGTGGGTCGCCTCCAGGGCCACCTCAGATCAGCTCCACGTCCACGTGATGACGGGCCTTCACGAGGTCGTAGCGGGCCGGCTGCGCCGGCGGCGGCAGGTCGACCATCCGCTGCACCGCCAGGCGCGCGCGCTCGGCGATGGCCGGATCGACGGTGACCTCGTAGCGGTCGTGCACGAGGGCCTCGTAGATGTTCTCGAGGCTGATGCGCTTCATGTGCGGGCAGAGGTTGCACGGGCGCACGAACTCGGTGTCCACCGCGTCGGCCGCCACGTTGTCGGCCATCGAGCATTCGGTGATCAGCACCACGCGCTTGGGCCGGCGCTGGATGACGTAGTCGTTCATCGCCGCCGTCGAGCCGGCGAAGTCCGACACCTCCAGCACCTCGGCGGGGCACTCGGGGTGCGCCAGAACCTCGGCGCCGGGGTAGGCGGCCTTGATCTCCAGGATGTCCTCGGCGGTGAAGCGCTCGTGCACCTCGCAGCGCCCTTTCCAGGCGATGATGCCGATGTGCGTCTGGCGCGCGACGTTGCGGGCGAGGAACTCGTCGGGGATCAGAATGACCCGGTCGACGCCCCACTGCCGCGCGGCTTCCTCCACCACCTGGACGGCGTTGGCGCTGGTGCAGCAGATGTCGGTCTCGGCCTTCACGTCGGCGGTCGTGTTGACGTAGGTGACCACCGGCAGGCCCGGGTAGCGCTGCTTGATCAGGCGCACGTCGGCGCCCGTGATCGAGGACGCGAGGCTGCAGCCGGCGCGCAGGTCGGGGATCAGGACGCGCTTCTCGGGCGACAGGATCTTCGAGGTCTCGGCCATGAAGTGCACGCCGGCCTGGACGATGATCTTCGCATCCGAGCGCGCGGCTTCCTTGGCGAGGCCCAGGCTGTCGCCCACATAGTCGCCCACGCCGTGGAAGATCTCGGGCGTCATGTAGTTGTGCGCCAGGATGACCGCGTCCTTCTCCCGCTTCAGGCGGTTGATCTCGGCGATCAGCGGGGCGTGCAGGCGCCACTCCATCGGCGTGACGTGGCGCTTCACCTTCTCCCATGCGGGGGCGGTGGCTGCCTCGACGTCTGGCGTGAACGCGAACTGGAACCCGTCGGCCATGGCGCGCCTCCTTATGCTCAAAGTGAGCATTTCTCAGGCCTATGAAAGGGCGCCTGGCCCGCAAGACCGGCGCCCGCACCCCTTATGCTCACTTCGAGCATAAGGCGCATGATATAGGCCTGACGTGGGGATGTGCAAGGGCGATTCGAACGATGATCCGGCGGGGCGGCCGCGCCGGAGCGGCACGCGATTTGCGATCAGGGGTCAAAATGCCGCCCGTTTGCGCCTATATGCGACGGCCGCAGGTTTGCTCGGAGGGGTAGTCCCTGGCGTTTTCGGATTTGAGACGGCCTCGCCCGCGCTGGGCGATGGCGAGGACCGCGGCGGTCCTGACCGTGCTCGTGGGCGCGACGGCCTGTGCGCCGCGCGAGCCCGGGCCGGCGCGCTTCGTCTCGCGCGAGATCTCGGACAAAGGCCTCCTCCAGCTGGCGTCGGGCATGGACCCGGCGATGCGCGCGCTGGCGCTGCGGCACGATCCCGGCTCCCGGGCGCCGGACCGCTGGGGCCGCACGAGCGGCTGGGAACGGCTGAATCTCGACGAGGCGCCGGACCTCGGCCTGGGCCCCGCGGACGAGCAGACCGCCGAGGAGGTCAACGCGCTGCGTCCCTTCGCCACCCTGCCGATCCGGCCGATGCGGCCCTTCGTGCTGAAGGCTTCGGGCGCCGACCGGGCGCGGGCCGTCCAGTGCCTGGCCGAGGCCGTGTACTACGAGGCCGCGCGCGAGCCAGAGGTGGGACAGGAGGCGGTCGCCCAGGTGGTGCTGAACCGGCTACGCCACCCGGCCTACCCGAAGTCGGTGTGCGGCGTGGTCTACCAGGGGTCGGCGCGCGCCACGGGCTGCCAGTTCACCTTCACCTGCGACGGATCGCTCCGCTACAAGCCGATGCCCGCCTTGTGGTCGCGGGCCCGGGCCGTGGCGGAACGCGCGCTCAACGGCTACGTCGAGACGTCCGTCGGGTCGGCCACGCACTATCACGCCCAGTACGTGGCGCCCTACTGGGCCCCCACGCTGGTCAAGATGAAGCAGGTGGGCCAGCACATCTTCTACCGCTGGACGGGGCCGTGGGGGGAGCCGCCGGCCTTCACGGGGCGCTACGCCGGGGGTGAAGCGTACCTGAGCCCGGCCGTGCTCGGCGCCATCGACGCCCGCACCCAGGGCGGCGACTTCCCGGTGCAGACCGAGGCGCAACTGGCCGAGCGCAAGATCACCCTGGCCGTCGCGGGCGAAGTCCGGACCTACAGCGTGGTCGATCCGACCATGCCCAAGGGCGAACGCCAGCGCGTCATGGGCGTGCTGATGTCGACGCGCCGCCAGCCGACGCCGGACGAGGTGCGGCGCATCAACCAGACGCTGGAGACGCTGGAACGCGATCTCGACGCCAAGGCCGCGGCGTCCGCGCCCGTGCAGCGCGCGACGGACTGATCAGCCCGAGAAGGCGTCCGGGTAGGCGATGGTGAGGGGCGCGCCGAAGGCGTCCTTCTCGAGCGCCAGGGCCATGAAGGCCGGGTTCCCGCGATAGGGACTGGCCACCTGCGCGGCGGTCTCGGCCGCGAACCCGAACCTCGGATAGTACGCCGGGTGGCCGAGCACGAGGACGCCGTGCGCGCCGAACTCCCGCGCCTGCTCCAGCGCCGCCCGCACGAGGGCCGAACCCGTCCCGCCGCGCTGCTGCCCCGGCCGCACGGCCAGCGGCGCCAGGGCGGCGAAGAGCTCGGAACGGTCGGCGTAGAGGCGGCTGAAGAGGATGTGGCCGATCACGCCGTCGTCCTCGACCGCCACCAGTTCGAACAGGACGTCGCCGTCCGCGCGCAGGCGCTCGATGAGGCGGACCTCGTCCGCGCCCCCGAAGGCGAGGGCGTTCACCTCGGCGATGGCCGCGTGATCGCCGGGGCGGGCGTGGCGGATGCTCACGCGCTCACCAGGCCCCGATCTTCTGCGCCTCGCCGTGGCTGATCGGCTGGTGGGCGGCCTTGTGGTCCTGCTCGGCCAGGAACCGCACGGCTTCGAGGGCCGCCATGCACCCCATGCCGGCGGCGGTCACCGCCTGGCGGTAGACGTCGTCGGTCACGTCCCCGGCCGCATACACCCCCTCGATGGCCGTGGAGGCGCTTCCGGGCTTCACCTTCAGGTATCCGCTGGCGTCCATCTCGAGCTGGCCCTTGAAGAGCTCGGAGGAGGGGGCGTGCCCGATGGCGATGAAGACGCCGTCGCAGGCGACGGTCCGGACCTCGCCGGTCTTGACGTTCTTGAGCCGGACGCCCGTCACGCCGAGGGGATCGGTGTCGCCCAGCACCTCGTCGATCGCGCTGTCCCAGATCACCTCGATCTTCGGGTGGTTGAAGAGGCGCTCCTGCAGGATCCGCTCGGCGCGGAACTCGCCGCGGCGGTGCACCACCGTGACCTTCGAGGCGAAGTTCGTGAGGAACAGCGCCTCCTCGACCGCCGTGTTTCCGCCGCCGACGACCACCACCTGCTTGCCGCGGTAGAAGAAGCCGTCGCACGTGGCGCAGGCCGAGACGCCGAAGCCCTGGAACCTGGCCTCGGTCGGCAGGCCCAGCCACTTGGCCTGGGCGCCGGTGGCGATGATCAGGGTCTCGGCCAGCCAGACCTGGCCGCTGTCGGTCTCCAGGCGGAACGGACGCTGCGAGAGGTCGGCCCGGGTCACGATATCGGTGACGATCTCGGTTCCCACGTGGGCGGCCTGGGCCTGCATCTGCTCCATCAGCCAGGGGCCCTGGATGACGTCGGCGAAGCCGGGGTAGTTCTCCACGTCGGTGGTGATGGTGAGCTGGCCGCCGGGCTGGATACCCTGGATCAGCACGGGCTTCAGGAGCGCGCGGGCGGCGTAGATGGCGGCGGTGTAGCCGGCGGGGCCAGACCCGACGATGAGGCAGCGGACGGAGCGAGGTTCGGACATCCCTCTTATTTAGGCGGGATTCTCGGCGCGTGCGACGGGTTCCGCCGCGGACGGCGGAACGAAGGGGGCCGCGATCTCGTTCCTGGCCGATGAGCGACAAGTTGAAGATCGCCGGGATCATCTTCCTCGGCTTCCTGGCGCTGGGCGCCGGATGGGCGTTGTGGATGGGCCTGAAGCTGCTGGCGTGGATCGCCGGCGTGGCGCTGGCCCTCGGGGTGGCCGCGGGCGTGGCCTGGGGCGCCCGCAGCCGCAAGCGGCTCGCCGGCCCCGCCGACCGTTCGCGGCTTAGTTAACGCCGGCTTCAAGGGGCGGGCGTATCGTCGCCCCCATGCCGAATCGACCCGAGATCGAGATCGCCGGCCGCCGTATCGGGGCGGACCAGCCGCCGTACGTGATCTGCGAGCTGAGCGGCAATCACAACGGCAGCCTCGACCGGGCGCTGCAGATGCTGGACGCGGCCGCCGACACGGGCTGCGACGCGATCAAGATCCAGACCTACACGGCCGACACCATCACCATGGACGTGGACCGGCCCGAGTTCACGATCCACGGCGGTCTGTGGGACGGGCGCACCCTTTACGAGCTCTACCAGGAGGCCCAGACGCCGTTCGAATGGCACGCGGCCCTGTTCGAGCGCGCGCGGGCCCGCGGGGTGACCCTGTTCTCCAGCCCGTTCGACGAGACGGCGGTGGACCTGCTCGCCGACCTGGGGGCGCCCGCCTACAAGATCGCCTCGTTCGAGGCGGTCGACCTGCCGCTGATCCGATATGCCGCGGCCAAGGGCAAGCCGCTGATCATCTCCACGGGGATGGCGAACCTGGCCGAGATCCGGACGGCGCGCGACACGGCCCTCGAGGCCGGGGCGGCAGGCGTGGTCCTGCTGCACTGCGTCTCCAGCTACCCGGCCACGTTCGCCGACGCCAACGTGCGCACGGTCACCGACATGGCCGCCCGCTTCGACTGCCCGATCGGCCTTTCGGACCACACCCCGGGCACGGCCGCCTCGGTCGCCGCGGTGGCCATGGGCGCCAGCGTGATCGAGAAGCACTTCACCCTGGCGCGGGCCGACGGCGGTCCCGACGCGGCCTTCAGCCTGGAGCCGGCCGAGTTCAAGGCGCTGGTCGACGACACGAAGGCGGCCTGGGCGTCCCTCGGCAAGGCGCACTACGACGTCCTGGGGTCGGAGCGCGGAAACCTGCTCTTCCGCCGCTCGCTCTACGTCTCGGCGGACGTGAAGGCCGGCGAGCTCCTCAGCCGCGCCAACGTGCGGTCCATCCGGCCGGGCAACGGCCTGCCGCCCGCCTGCCTCGACGAGGTGCTCGGACGCGCCGCGAGCCGGGACCTGCGGCGGGGTGAACCGCTCGCCTGGGACATGCTGGCCTGAGGGCGTAGGCCCCCTCAGGCGACGGCGGCGTTCCGCCGGCGCAGCGCGGCGCCGGCCAGGCCGAACCCGGCGATCATCAGGGCCCAGGCGCCCGGCTCCGGCACGCCCGCGCCGACGCTGCCGCCGGTGAAGTCGACCTCGTCGATGAAGGACCACGGCCCGTAGCCGCCGCCCTGGTTGCGCACCTCGAGACGGACGTACTGCGCGTCGAAGCTGGCGCCGCTGAGCGTCAGGAAGACGTGCGGAGCTGTGGAGAGGTCCGGGTTGTTGTTCGCGCTGCTGGGCGGCGTGACGAGAGACCAGCGCTCGAGCCAGTCCACGCCGTTGTTCGAGGAGAAGACCCGCAGGTTCGGGAGGACGACGTCGAGCAGGTTGTCCTGGGTCGTGCCGACGTCGACGCGGGTGAAGTTGAACGCGCCGCCGAACGCGAAGTCGATGTTCACGACGCTGTCGGTCCAGCCGACCCAGGGTGCGGCCCCGTCCACCGCCCAGCCGGCGTAGCCGAGGACTCCGTCGGTCAGCTCGCCGAACGGGGTGACCGGCTGGGGCGACCCGGCCCCCGTGAAGACGCCCGCGTCGTGGTAGCAGAACGACCCGCAGTCGGTGGCCACGTCGAAGGTGTAGCCCGTCGGGTTCAGGGTGGCGGCCGAAACGGCCGTCGAGAGCCCCAGGGCGGCGACCGCGCCCGCGACAATGGCCTTGATCAACATGAGTTCTCCCCCCGACGCCAAGCCGTCCCCGCGCGGGACCGCCGGGCCTTGTCGCCTGGCAGGCCCGGGCAGACACCCCCCGATTGGGGGCCCCGCCTTGACCGTAGGCGCCGACGCGGCATGTTCGCGCGATGGTTCGGTTCGCGGCGCCCTATGCCATCGCCCTGGCGGCAGGGGCCTTCCTGCTGCAGTGGCTGGAGTACCGCCAGCTCAGTCACGGCCTGGCGCTGGAGGCCTATATCGCGATCCTGGCGCTGGCCTTCTCGGCCGGCGGGGCGTGGCTCGGCTGGCGTCTCGCCGCCCGGCGGCGCGGGCCCGGCTTCGTCCGCAACGAGGCGGCGCTGGCCTCGCTGCGGCTGACGCGGCAGGAGCTGCGCGTGCTCGAGATCCTCGCCACCGGCCAGTCCAACAAGGAGATCGGCCGAACCCTGGGGCTCTCGCCCAATACGGTGAAGACGCATCTGGCCAACGCCTGCGCCAAGCTCGGCGTCAGCCGAAGGACCGAGGCTGTCGGGCGCGCCCGGGAACTGGACCTGATTCCGTAGTCCGAACGGCCGATCGGGGCGAATTCACCCGTTTGGGCGATAGGCCGCCGGGGCCGGGAGCGACGAGGCTGGTTGCGTCAACACGCAACGCGGAGGAGCGGCATGGCCCGCATCGTATTCGTCTATGGCCTCATCTCGGGGCTCGTCGTGATCGGGGGGATCATCGCGACCGTCGTGGTCAACGGCGACACGCCCCACGGCAATGTCTGGCTGGGCTACCTGATCATGCTGCTGGGGCTGTCCCTCGTCCTGGTCGGCGTGAAGCAGTACCGCGACCAGGTGCGTGGGGGCGTCATCGGCTTCCTGCCAGCGCTGGGCGTGGGGCTCGCGATCGCCGTCCTGGCGTCGCTGGCCTATGTGGCGGCGTGGGAGGCGTATCTCGCGGCCACGGACTATGCGTTCATGGACCAGTACGTCAGCGCCACGCTGCAGGCCCGGCGCGCGGAAGGCCTCACCGGCGAGGCCTACAAGGCGCTGGAGCGCGATCTCGCCGAGATGGCCGTGAACTACCGCTCGCCGGTCTTCCGGCTGCCGATGACCTTCATCGAGATCTTCCCGGTGGGCGTGCTCGTGGCGCTGGTCAGCGCCGGGCTCCTGCGCAACAGCCGCTTCCTGCCGGCGAAGTCGCGGTCCTAGGGGAACGCGCCGCGCCACCCCTACCCGCGCCGCCGCGGGCAGGGTTGCCGGTTGACGCCTCCGAATTCGTTATCAATGATAACTTAGCTTGATCTCGATCAAGGCCGAGCAGGCCCGCGGCGCGGACGCTGACGGCGAAAACAATCCCGGGGAGGCCTGACGTGACCGCTGAGCATTTCGATGTCCTGATCGTCGGAGCCGGTATTTCCGGCGTCGGCGCCGCCTACCACCTGCAGACCCAGTGCCCCGGCAAGAGCTATGTGGTGCTCGAGGCGCTGGAGAGCTTCGGCGGCACCTGGCTGACGCACAAGTATCCGGGCATCCGTTCCGACAGCGACCTCTACACTTTCGGCTACCGCTTCAAGCCGTGGGTGGGCCCGCCGATCGCCACGGCCGAGGAGATCCTCTCGTACATGGGCGAGGTGATCGAGGAGAACGACCTCGCGCGCCACATCCGCTACCGGCACAGGATCGCCCGGGCCAGCTGGTCCTCGAAGGCCAACGCCTGGACGATCGAGGCCACGGACGGCGACGGCAATCCCGTCACCATCACCGCCAACTTCCTGTGGATGTGCCAGGGCTACTACCGGCACTCGGAAGGCTACACGCCCGAGTGGCCGGGCATGGCCGACTTCGACGGCCGCATCATCCATCCGCAGACCTGGCCGGACGACCTGGACCTGAAGGGCAAGAAGGTCGTCATGATCGGCTCGGGCGCGACGGCGGCGACGGTCCTCCCCGCGATCGCCGGCGACGTCGGCCATGTGACGCTGCTGCAGCGTTCGCCGACCTACTTCATCCCCGGCCGCAACGCCAACGAGCTCGCCGACGTGCTGCGCGAGCTGAAGATCGACGAGACCTGGATCCACGAGATCGTGCGCCGCAAGATCCTGCACGACCAGGACGCCTTCACCCGGCGCTCGTTCGACGAGCCCGAGGCGGTCAAGCAGGAGCTGCTCGCGGGCGTCAGCGCCTTCGTGGGCCCCGAGATCACAGCCAAGCACTTCACGCCCACGTACCGCCCGTGGCGGCAGCGGATCGCGTTCGTGCCCGACGGGGACATCTTCGAGGCCGTCAAGGCCGGCAAGGCGTCGGTCGTCACCGACGAGATCGAGCGCTTCGAGAAGGGCGGCGTGCGGCTGAAGTCCGGCGACCTGCTGGAAGCCGACGTCGTCATCAGCGCCACCGGCTTCAACCTGAACGTCCTGGGCGACATCGAATTCGTGGTCGACGGCAAGCCGCTGAACTTCGCCGACACGGTGACCTACCGGGGCATGATGTTCACGGGCGTCCCGAACATGGTCTGGGTGTTCGGCTACTTCCGCGCCAGCTGGACGCTGCGCGCCGACCTGGTGGGCGACTTCGTGTGCCGGCTCCTGAACCACATGGACGCCAAGCAGGCGAAGAAGGTGTCGGTGGCGCTGCGCCCCGAGGACGCCGACATGCCGCTCTCGACCTGGATCGATCCCGAGAACTTCAATCCGGGCTATCTGATGCGCGGCATGCACCTCCTGCCCAAGCGCGGGGACAAGCCGGAGTGGCAGCATAGCCAGGACTACTGGCGCGAGAAGGACGAGCTGCCGCTCATCGACCTGGACGACGCCGCCTTCGTCTACGAAGGCGCAGTCCGCCCGGATTCGATCGCCGCCTGACGCCGGCCTGGCGTCCGTCCCCAATTTCCGGTCATCCCGGCGAAGGCCGGGATCCAGATGGAAGGGCTCGGAGGCGGGATTCGTACGCTCGAAGCCCTTCCCACCACGATCTCGCGGGTGGATCTGGGTCCCGGCATTCGCCGGGACGGTCGGACGTTGTTGAGATCGCTAGTCTAGCCGAGTCTGAACTCTAGGGCCGGCTGCGCTCCGGCGGCTCGGCCCGCGCCGCGACCAGGGCCAGGAAGGCCTGGGCCGCACGCCCTGCGCCCAGGCCGTCACACAGGTCCGCGCTCCTGCGGGCGAGGTCGCGCCGCAGCTCGGCGTCGCGCATGAGCCGCGTCAGGGCCCGATCGAAGGCGGCCTCGAACTCCGGCGCCTCCAGGTCGACCACCAGGGCGGCGCCGCGCTCCTGCATCGCGAGGGCCGCCGGCCTCTGATTGTCGGCGAGCACCACCAGGATGGAGGGCAGGCCCAGGGCGCAGCGTTCCCAGTTGGACGAGCCCGGCGCGCCCACGCCGATGTCGGCCTCCGCCGTGAGGCGGGCCATGTGCGGGGTGTCGACGTGGAGGGCCAGGCGCGCGTCCCGGCGGGCGACCTTGGCGAGCCCCGGCAGGCTGGGGGCGGCGGCGCCGAGCACGATGTCGAGGCCCTCATCGGCCAGGCGGGGACGGATGCGCTCCACGAGCCGCGCCGTGATTCCGCCGACGTCCGTCAGGCCCATGGCCACGAGGATCCGCTGCACCGGCTCGCCCCGCCAGGCCAGCGCGGGCTCGCGAAGCGCGGCGAACTCGGGCCGCACCAGCGCGTAGTCGGGCCCGAGCAGCAGGCGCGCGCGTTCGGGGACAAGGTCCGCATAGTCCGCCGCGGTCCGGGCCGGCCCCGCGTCGAGCAGGAGGTCCGCGCCGAGCGGCCGGTCGGCCAGATCGTCGATGACGAGCACGGGCTTGCCCTGGGAGATCGCGCGATGGTCCGGCTCGGAGAGCCGGTAATGGTCGAACACGATGGCGTCGAACGTCTCGGCCATGGCCGTGGCGCCCAGATCCGCGGCCGGGACGCGCGCCGTCGCGGGCGCGAACGCATCCAGCATGTCGGCCATGGCCGGCGGGCCCACGAAGGTGGTGCTCGCGCCCTGGGCTTCCAGGGCGCCCGCGAGCGTGAGGGAGCGCATCACGTGGCCGCCGCCGACGGCGGGTCCGGCGTCTACGACAAAGAGGATTCGGGGACCGGTCATGGCCGACGATGCGCCAGGAAGCGGGCAGCAACGGGGCGGCCGGAGAGGCGCGCCGGCGGTCGGCTGGCGGCGCAGGCGGCCGTGCGTCGGCGGCGCGTCGAGGCGAGGGTCACCAGGCGGATCATCGGCTTCGAATGCGCTGATGCGCGCCAAAAGCAAAGGGCCGCCCCGAAGGGCGGCCCCGCAGGTCCCGGATCGTCGGGCGGCTAGATGAAGCTGGCCGAGGTCACCGTGCCGCCGCCGACGAGGAGCACCGACTGGTCGGCGGTTCCATCCCCGTTGGTGTCGACGAACACGATGTTGTCGGCGCCCACCGTGTAGACGGCGTAGATGACGGTGCCGTTCATCGCGGTGTTCGCCGCCGCGAGGGCCGCGGCGTAGTCCGCCACGGCGCCGCCGTCGGTGAAGTTGGTCCCCGAACCCGCCGACAGGCCGAACTCGAAGCGGTCGGCCGCCGCGAAGTCGGTGATCTGGTCCGAGGTCGCGAGCGTGATGCCGGTGTCGCCGGCCGCGAAGAAGTAGGTGTCGGCCGCGCCGCCGCCGGTAAGGGTGTCGACCCCCGTCCCGCCGGTGATGCTGTCCGTTCCCGCGCCGCCCAGCACCGAGTCGCCGCCGCCGCCGGCCACCACCACGTTGGCGCCGTCGCCGGCGGTGATGGTGTCCGTACCGACGCCGGTGGTGACGGTGTCCGCGTCCGCGCCGCCGGTGATGCTGTTGTTGCCGTCGCCGCCGTTGATCACGTTCGCGCCCGCGCCGGCGTCGATCGTGTCGGCGCCGGAGGTGGTCGTGATGTTGTCGACGCCGGCGCCGCCGACGATGCTGTCGTTGCCGCCGCCGCCGCTGACGGTGTTGGAGCCGTCGCCGGTGGTGATGGTGTCGGTCCCGGAGCCGCCGGTGATCTGATCGTTGCCGTTGCCGGCCGTGATCTGGTCGCTGCCGCCGCCGCCCACGAGGGTGTTGTTGCCCGCGCCGGCGTTGATCGTGTCGTTGCCGCTCGAGAGCGTGATGGCGTCGTTGCCGCCGGCCGTGGTGACGCGGTCGCCGCCGCCCTGGCCGTTGATGACGTTGTCGCCGCCCGCGTCGGTGATCGTGTCGTCGCCGACCCCGGCGTTGATCGTGTCGGCGCCCGTCCCCGAGGTGATGCTGTCGTTGCCGCTCGAGGTGTCGATGATGCTGTCGACGGCGCTGGCGGAGCCGTCGACGGTGTCGTCGCCGATGTCCGCCGTGACCGAACCGCGGCCCGAGTAGGTGATCAGGTCGTTGCCGGCGCCGCCGTTCAGGATGTCGAGGCCGGTCGTCGTCGTGAGCGTGTCGTTGCCCGCGCCGCCGGTCATGGTGTCGTTGCCGGCGCCGGTCGTGATGATGTCGTTGCCGCCGCCGCCGGTGACGCTGTTGTTGCCGGCGCCCGCCGCGGCGGTGTTCTCGCCTTCGCCGGTGGAGATGGTGTCGTTGCCGCCGGTGGTGGTGATGTTGTCGCCGCCGGCGCCGCCGCTGACGCTGTCGTTGCCGCCGCCGCCGGAGTAGGTGTCGTCGCCGTCGCTGAGGTCGGCGCTGTCGTTGCCGGCGCCCGACGAGATGGAGTCGTTGCCCGCGCCGACGCTGTAGACGGTGTCGAGCGCCGCGCCGGAGACGGTGTCCGTGCCCGTGCCGGTCGTGACCGACCCGCCGCCGCCGCCCATGGTGACGACGTTGACGCCCGCGCCCCCGTTGATGGTGTCGTTGCCGCCGCCCGCGGCGATGGTGTCGTCACCGGTGTCGGTGGACACCACGTCGTCGCCGGCGCCCACGGTGACGCTGTCGTCGCCCGTGCCGGAGTTGACGGTGTTGTTGCCCGAGCTGGCGCTGATGGTGTCGTTGCCAGCGCCGGAGTCGATGGAGTCGTTGTCGACCAGCGCCGAGATGGAGTCGTTGCCCGACCCCGCGGTGATGGTGTTGGCCCCCGCGCCGCCCTGGAGGACGTTGTTGCCTTCGCCGCCCGAGATGTTGTCGGCCGCCGCGCCGCCCACGACCGAGTCGGCGCCGCCGCCGGCCAGGACCACGTTGGCCCCGGCGCCCGTGGTCACGGTGTCGTCGCCATTCCCGGCGTCGAGGGTGTCGTTGCCGGAGCCGCCCACGAGCGAGTCGTTGCCTTCGCCGCCGTCGAGCGAGTCGGCGCCGCCGCCGCCGCCGTCCAGGACGTCCGCGCCGTCCTGGCCGCCCAGGGTGTCGGAGCCGGCCGCGGCGCCCAGGACGCTGTCGTCGCCGAGGTTGCCGAGCATGAAGTCGCCGCCGCCGGTCGAGCCGTCGATGGTGTCGTTGCCCTGGCCGCCGAGCATCAGGTCGGCGCCCGAGCCGCCGACGATCGAGTCGTTGCCGAGGTTGCCCTGGGCGAACTGGCGCAGGTCGGCCGTGCCGCCCGCGTTGCCGGTGATGGTGTCGTTGTCCCGGCCGCCGTACATCACGTCGAGGCCGGCGCCGCCGACGATGGAGTCGTCGCCCTGGTTGCCCTGCAGGACGTCGTTGCCGCCGAGGCCGTCCAGCGTGTCGCTGCCGGTGGAGCCGTAGAGGCCGTCGGCCGCCGCGCTGCCCGCGAACGAGTCGTCGCCCGCGTTGCCGACGTACAGCCTGGAGCTGTCCTGGAAGACGAAGTCGGATTCGCCCCGGATCGAGCCCGGGTCATTGAAGGTCAGGGTCTTGAACGGCGCCTGGATCTGGATGAAGTCCGGCGTGGTGGCGGTGAACGGGATGAAGATCACCGCGACCTGGGCCGCGGACAGCGACGCCGTGGTGAAGACGATTTGGTCGGCAGGCGTGTAGGCGAGCGCCTGATCCGCCGTCATGTCCTCGAAGAAAAAGATCGCCACTGTGCGGCCCCCAAAATGCGAATCGGATTCGTCCCTCGTGCGGGATCGTATCCACAATTCCTTAGCTAAGGTTACCGAGACGGGCGAGCCCGGCAAGAAACCATTGCCTACGGTTAAGCTTCCCGGATCGTTCAGCCTGAGCCGTCGTATCGGCGCAACACCTCGCGGGCGGCCCGGTCGGTTTCTAGCAGAGGTTCATACGGTTCCGCTGTCAGCTCGCCGACGAACGGCGCCGCCAGGCCGCGGCGCCGTAGCTCGGCATGGAAGCGGGCCAGCTTGGCGCTGCGCCCCTGCATGGGCAGGACGAAGATCGGCCGGCCGGTGGCCGCGGCGTCGGTGGCGAGATTGGTGGAGTCTTCCGTCACGAGGATCGCATCCGCCGCGGCGAGGTAGGCGAAGTAGGGGTTCTCGCCGGACCCGTCCCAGATCACGCCCGGCAGGCGGGCGAGCGCGGCGGCCAGCGCCTCGCGCGCGGGCGCGGGCGTGCGCCGGGTGAAGGTGACCATCACCGAGCCGCCGGCCGCGCCGACGGACCGCACGATGCGCTCGCCGAGCTCGGTCGCCAGGCCGGCCGGCAGGTCGTGGGCCTTCGAGCGGCCCCCGATCACGACGGCGACCCGCGGGTGCGGCAGGGGGTCCAGCGTGTCGCGGAAGCGGGCGAGGTCCAGCGAGAGCCTCTCGGGCGTCACGCGGTTGGGCGCGCCCAGGATGGGGAAGACGTTGTCGCCCGACAGCCCGTCGTGCTCCGGCGGGATCACGAGGTCGAAACGGTCGAGCGGGGCCCGGGGGTCCTGGGTCTGGACGACGAAGGTCTTCCCCTCGGCCCACGCGAGCATGCGCGTCGACAGCGGCAGGGTCGCGCGGCCCGCGGCGATCCAGAGGTCGGGGTAGGGCGCCGCGATCGGGTCGCCCGTCCGCGCCGCCGGCGGGATCAGGCGCCAGGGCAGGCGTCCGAGACCGAACCGCCAGCCGATGCGCTTGGGGGTGATGTGCGCCGGCCGCAGCCGGGCGATGGCTTCCGCCAGGCCGAGCGCCTGCGCCTCGATCCCGGCGCGACCGTCGGAGACCGCCCAGATCCGTAAGGGACGGGGCGCGCCCATCGGCGTGGGGCTAGACCCACTCCACCTTGGTGATTTCGTACGCCTTCACGCCGCCGGGCGTGTTCACCTCGACCACGTCGCCGGTTTCCTTGCCGATGATGGCGCGGGCGATGGGGGAGGTGATGGAGACGCGACCGCGCTTCACGTCGGCCTCGTGCTCGCCGACGATCTGGTAGCGGGCCTCTTCCTCGGTGTCCTCGTCCACCACCGAGACGGTGGCGCCGAACTTCACCTGGCTGCCCGAGAGCTTCGAGACGTCGATGACCTGCGCGCGGGCCATCTTGTCCTCGATCTCGGCGATCTGCCCCTCGATCCAGCCCTGGCGTTCCTTGGCCGCGTGGTATTCGGCGTTCTCGCTGAGGTCGCCGTGCGAGCGCGCCTCGGCGATCGCGGCGATGACCGCCGGCCGCTCCACCGTCTTCAAACGCTTCAGTTCTTCGTCGAGGGCCTTGTAGCCCTCGGCGGTCATCGGGACTTTTTCCATCGTAACTCGAGGTTCGCCTTGGTGATCCCCAACCCGGCCGCGGGCGCAAGCGACCCGGGGGCAGGGAAGCTAGGATTGTGCGGCGCAAAAATCAAGGCCCGGCGGTCGCGCCAGGCGGCCTAGGGAAGATCGGGGAGGGGAAGGGCGCCGTCCGGCGGGGCGGGGACCTCGGCCACGTTCAAGGTCATCGAGACAAGATCGTAGTATCCGCTGACGGCGATCAGGTCGACGACGCCCTGCTCGCCCAGCGCCGCCTTCGCGGCGCCGAAGGTCCGGTCGCCCACCCGCCTCTCGCGGCGGAGCTCGGTCGCGAAGTCGTAGACGGCCGCCTCGTCGGCCGCCATGCCGGCCGGACGACGCCCC
The DNA here is from genome assembly GCF_057219735.1 of Phenylobacterium sp. T106. Taxonomy (NCBI): domain Bacteria; kingdom Pseudomonadati; phylum Pseudomonadota; class Alphaproteobacteria; order Caulobacterales; family Caulobacteraceae; genus Phenylobacterium; species Phenylobacterium sp. T106. The sequence continues at coordinate 27,523 of NZ_JBXVWA010000006.1, forward strand.
TGCGCGAGGTCGGCCGCGATCTCGCGCTTCAGTCCGGCCTGCAGCGCCAGCGGATAGTGCGCGTACCACTCGTACTTGGCGTTCCAGTGGCGGGCGGTGATGAGGATGGCGAACTCGTTCAGCCTCGCGGGCAGGCTCGAGCGGAAGCGGATGTACTCGCCCACCTTCTGCGCCCGGTCGGCGAACTCGGGACTGCGCAGCCAGGCGTTGAACGGACCGCCCAGCGAGCGCCGGGGCCCCGACTGGATGGCGTCGGCGACCGCCCTCTGCGCCGGCGTCATCGCCTCGGGCGCGAGCTGCGGAAACCGCTCGGCCGCGTTTGCACCCGTCGCCATCATCACCCCCAGGACCAGGATCGTCCGACGCATCGCGCCCCCTCCGCCGTTCACGCGCTCTCGCTGATGATCGCGCCTTCGAGTTCGGCGGGCTCCGGCGCCTCGAACACGCCTTCGACGAACTCGAACATCTCGGGCGTGACCTCGATGGCGAAGTTCTCGCCGCGCACGACATTGCGGTCCGCCACCCGGGCGCGCCGCGTCTCCGCGCTCGCCGTGACGAAGTGGAACTGCAGCGGCAGTTCGGCGGCCTCGGCGATCTCGCGGACCCTGGCGCGGTCGGCGCGGCGCATGAGGCCGATATCGAGGATCACCGAGGTTCCGGCGGCCAGGCAGGCCGCGGCGGTCGACCAGATCTGCGCCTCGCAGCGCTGCACGCGCTCGATCATCCACTCGTATTCGATGGGCTCGGGCATGTCGGGCGCGAAGAGGCGGGCCATCCAGTCGTCGAGGATGAACGGCACGGCGCGTTCCCGGCGGGCGAAGGCGTGGGCGTAGGTCGTCTTGCCGGCGCCGGAGGGGCCGAAGATCACGTGCAGGGTCGCGGGAGCGGACATGGCGTCGACTTAGCCCGCCCCCGGGGGATGACCAACATCCTGCAGGACCGCCGTGCCCGGGGCGGCGGACGGGCGCCGGACGTTTTTCGCCTTCAACGGGGTTGACAAAGGCCTAGACCTGAACCGGACGCGCCAAAAATCTTCAATAGAAACAATGTGCTTGACCCCGGCGCGTCTGCGTTGTTGCGCTCCTTGCGTCTCTGCGCGGAGGGCGATGACATGGCTGACGGTTCCGAGGATCCCTTCCTCTCCCGCGGCTTCCGGCCGTTGCGCGAGGAGCTCGATTGCCCCGACCTGGCCATCGAGGGCGCGTTTCCGCCGGACCTCGCCGGAACCTACTATCGCATCGGGCCGAACCCGCAGTTCCCGCCGCGGCCGCCGTACAACCCGCTGATGGGCGACGGCATGGTCCATGCGTTCCGGATCGCCGGCGGGCGGGTGAGCTACCGCAACCGCTGGGTCCGGACCGGCCGCTGGAGCCGGGAGCATGCCGCCGGGCGCGCGCTGTTCGCGACCGCGGGGCCGTTCGGCGACGACCCCGAGGCGGGGCCGCGGCCGGTCGACGGCGTGGCCAACACCAACCTCGTCTGGCACGCCGGCCGCCTCCTGGCGCTGGAGGAGGGCTCGCCGCCCGTGGAGATCGACCCCCGGACCCTGGCGACCCTCGGCCCCTACGGCTTCGACGGCCGGCTTGGGCGGAACATGACCGCGCACCCCAAGGTCGATCCGGCCACCGGCGCCCTGGCGCTGTTCGCGAACCTGCCGCGAGGACGGCTGACCGGCGAGCTCGCGCTGTACGAGGCCGACGCCGGCGGCCGGCTGTCCGAGGCTGTCGTCATCCAGGGGCCGCACGCCTCCATCGTCCACGACTTCGCCCTGACGCCCCGGTTCGCGGTGTTCGTCGTCTGCCCGGTCACGCTGTCGGTCGAGCGGGCCAGGGCGGGGAAGCCGACGATCGCCTGGGAGCCCGATCTGGGGGTCGAGGTCATCGTCGCGCCGCGAGCCGGGGGCGAGACGCTGCGCTACCGCACGGACGCCTGCATGGTCTGGCACGTGATGAACGCCTTCGAGGACGGCGACCGGATCGTGCTGGACGTGTGCGAGCAGGACGCCGCCATGTTCCCGACCGCCGACGGCGAGCCGCCGGACGCCGCAAGGGCGGCCCAGCGGCTGGCGCGCTGGGAGCTGGACGCGGCGCGGCCGGGCGGGATCGGCCGCCGCCGGCTGCACGACTTCGTCTGCGAGTATCCCAGGATCGACGAGCGGCGGACGGGGCGGCCGTATCGCTATGGCTACGTCGCCGGCCTGGGCGGGCCGGGCACGGGCGACCTCTTCCAGCGCGGCCTGGCCCGGTTCGACCACGCGACGGGCGAGATGGCCGTTTGGGACGCGGGGCCCGCCGTGGCGGTGTCGGAGCCCGTGTTCGTGGCCCGCGGGCCGGAGGAGGGCGACGGCTGGTTGCTGGCCAACCTCTACGACGAGGCCACGGACACGGGCTCGCTCGTGATGCTGGACGCCCAGGATGTGGCGTCAGGCCCCCTGGCCCGCGCCCGCCTCTCGCACCGCATGCCGATGGGCTTCCACGGCCTGTGGATCAGCGGACGGTGAGCCCGCCGTCGATGACCAGCTCCTGGCCCGTCACGTAGCGCGCCTCGTCCGAGCACAGCCAGAGGACGCCGTTGGCGATGTCCAGCGGCCAGCCCTTCACGCCCATGGGCACGGCCATGGTCGACATGGCGTCGAGGTCCGGCGGGGCGTTGGCGCCGGGGTTCACGGCCTGTCCGACGGTGACCCAGATCGGCGTCTCGATGAGGCCGGGGTGGACCGAGTTCACGCGGATGCCGTCCTTGGCGTTGGCGCATTCCATGGCGATGGCCTTGGTGAACAGGCGCACGGCGCCCTTGGTGGCGCAGTAGCCGGCCAGCCCGGCCGAGCCCTTGAGCCCCGCCACCGACGAGATGTTCACGATGGACCCGCCGTCGCCGCTGGCCCGCATCAGCGGAAGGCCGTGCTTCACGCCCAGGAACACGCCGTCGACGTTGATGGCCATCTGCCGCCGCCAGGCGTCGAGGGTCATGTCCGTGATCGGGCCGCCGATGCCGATGCCGGCGTTGTTCACCAGGATGTCCAGCCGGCCGTGCCCGGCCCGGATCCCCTCGACCACGTCGATCCAGGCCTGTTCGTCGGTGACGTCGTGGCTCTGGTACTCGGCCTTGCCGCCGGCCTTGGCGATCCCCGCCACCACCTCGGCGCCCAGCGCGTCCTGGATGTCGGTGACGACGACCGTCGCGCCTTCCTCCGCCAGCCGCTCCGCGGTGCCGCGTCCGATACCGCTCGCCCCGCCGGTGACCAGCGCGACCTTGCCTGCAACCCGACCTGCCATGGCGTCTCCCCTTCTCGTTGCGCCGTTGGTAGCGCAGGCGCAGGCGGCGGAACAGCCGTGCCGTCGGGGAACGGGGAGAGGCGGCGCCGCCCGCCGGGCCTTCCGCGCAACCCTCCGGCGCGCGGGCCCGCCCGGCGGGCGCGCTGTGGCTCAGGATCCGCCGATCCCCCTTGGGAGTCGGCGGCGGCGACCGGCTCGGCGTCTACTGCATCCAGCGGGGCTCGGTCGAACCCGTGGTGACGATGCCGTAGATGAGGCCGATCGCGAGGAGCACGATGGCGGCCACCATGACGACGCCGATCATCCCCTCGAACTTCTCGGCCAGATGCCGCGGCTTGTGATGCTTCACGTCGCCGGTGTGCGGCTCGGTATGCATGACTCTTCCTCGCAATCCGTTGTGGAGTGTCTTGGCTCTCCACGCCGTCCTGCGGCAGACGCCAGCCGGGCGTCCCCCGGAAGTTCGTTGACCCCGCGAGCGGGACCGAGCGGGCCGCCGGGGCGCGCCCTTGCCGCCTGTCTCAGTCAGGCGATGGCGGGAGTCTGCGCCTCATCGCGGTCGTCGTCAATCGGCGCACGGGCTAAGCCTCTGACGGCTCAGAGCTTTTGCGAGCGGCTCGCAGAAGCGCCGTAGATGTCCACGCCCGTGGTCCAGTCGTTCATGACCCCGACGACGCGTCGCCCGTTCGCTTCGCCGGTGACGAAGCTCCCGTTCCAGAGCCGGTCGTAGACGGGGATCTGGTAGCGCACGAGGGCCGACAGGCGGCCCGGCCAGTCCACGCCGGACTTGAGCCGCCAGACGACGTCGCGGGCGGCGCCCGGCGGGTCGAGGCGCATGTCCGCCAGCGGCTCCTCGCGCCCGTCCACCTGCCAGCCGCCGGTGGCCCCGCGGTCGAGCAGGAGCGTCGTCGCCGACAGGCCTTCGCCGGCGAGCCAGGCGTAGTTGAACGGCGCCTCGAACCGCGGCGCCTCCTGGCGCTGCTCGTGGAACTTGGCCTGGCCCGAGTGGCGGAACTTGCGGCCGGCGATCTCCACCTCGGCCTCGACGAAGCCATAGACCTCCTGCCGTCCGTCAAGCACCTGCGCCGCGAGCGCGCTGACGCCCAGGAACTGGCCGTCGAGGCGCATCGGGACCCGCCCCGGCCCGTGCGGCGCGCGGACGCTGCGATGGCCCTTCAGGTCGGCCGAAAGCCGCACCGCGGGCGGCCTGTCGCCGCGCCGGACCCGCACCAGCTCGGCCTTGGCGCCCGGCGCCGACCACGACGCCTGGTCCTGCGACGCCAGCCGCACCTTGGCGCTGGGGAGGTCGTGCGTGGTGAAGGCGTAGAGCTCGCCGTCGCGGACCACATGACACCACAGCCACGTCTGGTCCTCATCCGGAAAGCGGCAGAACCGCAGCGTCAGCGCGCTGCGGCCGTCGTCCGACACGGTCATCACCATGGCGGACTCGGAGTAGGCCTTCGAGCCCCGCACGAGGACGTCGCGGCTCCGCGCGAGCGCGGGCGCGGCCGCCAGGGCCGGGGCGGCGGCCAGGACCGTACGGCGGCGGATCACTTCGGCGCCTCCGTCGAGGGGAAGGGCGGTCGCGGCTCGTCGTCGGGCACGCCCATGGACCGCCGCAGACGGTCGATGGTGGCCTTGCTGGCGTCGCGGGCGGGGTCCGCGCCCGGCGGGTTCAGCACCTCGCGCTCGAGGAAGCGCAGGCCGTCGCGGAAACGGGCGGTGATCGTGCGCCCGGTATGGTCGGCGTTGCGGACGAGGCGGTATTCGTGCGGGACGCCGTGGTCCCACATCACCCGGTGGAGGAACTCCGTGCCCTCGTCGAGCTTGAACATGTCGATGTCGCCCACCTCGATGTAGATGGCGAGCCCGGACTTCAGGATCGCCGCCTTGTTGGCGATGACCATGTTGGCCGGGTTGGCCTTCTGCCAGAACGCGCGGTCGACCGGGTCGCCGAAGATCGACCGGAAGAAGCGGTCGTCGCGCTGGAATCGGTTGCGCATCTTCACGTCCTCGAACCGCAGGGCCGGCTCGATGCCCGGCTCCATCGCGGCGAGGCCGCCGAACATCTCGGGGTGGTTGAAGCCCAGCCGCAGCGATCCCAGGCCGCCCATCGAGATGCCGGTGACCATCGTGCGGTTGCGCTCGGCCGAGAGGCCGTAGCGGCGGCGCAGCTCGGGGACCAGTTCGGTGACGATGAACGTCTCCCACTTCTGGGAGCCGTCCTTGAAGTCCATGTAGAGCGAGCGGCCCACGTCCGGCGTGACGACGACCGCGGGCGAGAACTCCTTGGCGGCCCAGGCCGCCTCGATGGCCGGCTGCATGCGCGCCAGGAAGCCGTTGTCGCCCCCGCCGCCGTGGAGCAGCAGGAGCAGCGGCAGCTTGCGGTCCGGCGAATGGCCGTCGGGGAGGAGAACCGAGACCTTCACGGGCGAAGGGACCAGCTTCGAGGTGAGCTCGATCGTCTCGAGCCGCGCCGCGGCCTGCGCCGCTCCGGCCACCATCAGCGTCGCCAGGACGCCCAGCATCGCACGCAACATCGCCGCCTCCCTTCGTGTTTGCCCCACGCTACCATCGTCGGGACGGACCGGAAGGCGCGGGCGGCATGGCTTTCGGCTATGCGCCGTGGCACATCGGCGCCACTGATCCGGAGGCGCAGATGGTCCACCTCGACGATTTCATCGATGACGGGAGCGACGACGAGGGGCCGGACGTGGCGGCCGATTTCGCCGCGCTGAGGGACTCGCTGAAGGCCCTCGCCGATGCGGTGGCCAGCACCAACCTGGCGGTCATCAACGCCGCCCAGGGCGATCCCGGCGCGGCCACCCAGCGCGTGCAGGCCTCGGTGGCGGCGCTGAAGCGCTTCCACGACGCGATGAAGATCCTGGAGGCCGGGACCGAGGACGAGCGCGCGGACGAGGCGGACGAAGGCTAGGACCCCCCGAAGGCCGGGCGAGCGTGGGTCGATCCCACGCCCAGGACGGACCCTACGCCGCCACGCCGAAGAGGGCGCCGACGCCGGCGGTGGCGGCCAGCGCCAGGGCGCCCCAGAAGGTGACGCGGATCACCGCCTTCAGCATGCCGGCCCCGCCGGCGCGGGCGCCGACCGCTCCCAGGACGGCGAGGAAGACGATCGCGGCGGCCGACACGACCACGGCCATCGCGCCCTCCGGGGCCAGCAGCGCAGCGCCGAGGGGCAGGGCGGCGCCGGCCGAGAAGGTGAGCGCGGAGGTGACGGCGGCCTGCACCGGCCGCGCGGTGGTCATGTCGGAGATCCCGAGCTCGTCGCGGGCGTGGGCGCCGAGGGCGTCCTTGGCCATCATCTGGTCCGCGACCTGGCGCGCGAGGCCGATCTCGACGCCCCGGGCGACATAGATCGCGGCCAGTTCCTCGCGCTCGAACGCAGGCTGGTCCCGCAGTTCCGCCCGCTCGCGCGACAGGTCCGCGGTCTCGGTGTCGGCCTGAGAGCTGACCGAGACGTACTCGCCCGCCGCCATCGAGAAGGCGCCGGCCACCAGCGCGGCGACCCCGGCGAGCAGGACCTCGCTGCGGCCCTGAGAGGCCGCGGCCACGCCCACGATGAGGCTGGCGGTCGAGACGATGCCGTCGTTGGCGCCCAGGACCGCGGCGCGCAGCCACCCGATCCGCTGCACGGCGTGGCGTTCAAGGTGGCGTGGCGCCATCGGACGGGCTCCTTTCCGCGGGCCAGGGGGCGCGCGACCGTCGGCCTCTGTGGCGGATACGGCAAGGGTCCGCCTTGAGGCAGGTCATGCCCCGGCCGCAGGAACTCCTGCCCGTCCGGCCGACGCCTCAGGCGTAGCTCTGCAGCGGCCGCACTTCCAGCGGCGCCTGCGCCGTCGCGGCGATGGCGCGGGCGGCGGCCAGGGCGGCGGGCGTGGTGGTGAAGTAGGGGATCTTCATCATCAGCGCCGTGCGGCGGATCTCGAACGAGTCCAGCAGCGACTGCTTGCCCTCGGTGGTGTTGAAGACCAGCTGCACCTCGCCGTTCTTCATGGCGTCGACGATGTGGGGACGGCCCTCCAGCACCTTCTTGACCACCTCGACCTTGAGGCCCTGTTCGGCGAGGTAGGCCGCAGTGCCCGACGTGGCGAGCACGCGGAAACCGTTGGCGATCATCTGGCGCACCGGCTCGGCGATCCAGGCCTTGTCGGCGTCCTTCACCGACACGAACAGGCAGCCCGCCTGGGGCAGCAGCGTGCCGCCGCCCAGCTGGCTCTTGGCGAAGGCGCGCGCGAACGCGGGGCCGGCGTCCTCGCCCGGGCGGATCCAGTCCAGGCCCATGACCTCGCCGGTGGAGCGCATCTCGGGGCCGAGGATGGTGTCGACGCCCTGGAAGCGGGCGAAGGGGAACACCGCCTCCTTCACCGCGATGTGGTCGTAGGGCGTGTCCGTGAGGTTGAAGTCCGAGAGCGGCCTGCCGGCCATCAGCTTGGCGGCGATGGCGGCCACGGGTTCGCCGATGGTCTTGGCGACGAAGGGCACCGTGCGGCTGGCGCGCGGGTTCACCTCGAGCACGAAGATCCGCGGGCTGGCCGAGTGCGGCTCCTCGATGGCGAACTGCACGTTCATCAGGCCGCGCACGTTCAACGCCTTGGCCATGGCCTCGGTCTGGCGCTTCAGCTCGTCGATGGTCTCGGCGCGGAGGCTGAAGGGCGGCAGCGAGCAGGCGGAGTCGCCCGAGTGCACGCCGGCTTCCTCGATGTGCTCCATGACGCCGGCCACGAAGACCTCGCCGTTCGCGTCGCAGAGGGCGTCCACGTCCACCTCGGTGGCGCGCGAGAGGTACTGGTCGATCAGGACGGGGCTGTCGCCCGAGACCTGCACCGCGGTGGTGATGTAGCGCTCGAGCTGCTCGTCGTCGCGGACGATCTCCATGGCCCGGCCGCCCAGCACGTAGGAGGGGCGGATCACCACCGGGTAGCCCACCTTGTGGACCGCGGCGAAGGCCTCTTCGCGGCTACGGGCGATGCCGTTCACCGGCTGGGCGATCTGGAGCCTGTGCAGCAGCTGCTGGAAGCGCTCGCGGTCCTCGGCCAGGTCGATGGCGTCGGGGCTGGTGCCGAGGATCGGCACGCCGGCGTCCTCCAGCGGCTTGGCCAGCTTCAGCGGCGTCTGCCCGCCGAACTGGACGATGACGCCCAGCAGCTTGCCCTTCGACTGCTCGACGTCGATCAGCTCCAGCACGTCCTCGGCGGTCAAAGGCTCGAAGTAGAGGCGGTCGGAGGTGTCGTAGTCGGTGGAGACCGTTTCGGGGTTGCAGTTCACCATGATCGACTCCACGCCGATCTCGTCGAGCGCGAAGGCCGCGTGGCAGCAGCAGTAGTCGAACTCGATCCCCTGTCCGATCCGGTTGGGGCCGCCGCCGAGGATGATGGCCTTCTGCCGGTCCGACGGGTCGCTCTCGCAGTCGGGGACCTGGCCGAGGGCGCCGGTCTCGTAGGTCGAGTACATGTACGGCGTGTCGGCGCGGAACTCACCGGCGCAGGTGTCGATGCGCTTGAACACCGGCCGCACGCCGAGGGCGCGGCGGCGGGCGCGGACGTCGGTTTCGGACGCGCCGGTCAGCCTGGCGAGGCGGGCGTCCGAAAAGCCCAGGGCCTTCAGGCGGCGGAACCCGGGCGCGTCGGCGGGGAGACCCTCGGCGCGGACCCTGGCCTCCTCCTTCACCAGGGTTTCGAGCTGGCGCAGGAACCACGGCTCGTAACTGCAGGCGCCGTGGATCTCGTCGCAGGTCAGGCCGGCGCGGAAGGCCTGGGCGATGACGCGCAGGCGGTCGGGCGTGGGGGTCGCCAGCGCGCGCAGGATCGCGGCGTGGCCCATCTCGGGATCGTCGCCGCCCTCGATCGCCACCTCGTCCAGCCCGGTGAGGCCGGTTTCGAGGCCGCGCAGGGCCTTCTGCAGGCTCTCGGCGAAGGTGCGGCCGATGGCCATGACCTCGCCCACCGACTTCATCTGGGTCGTGAGGTAGGGCTCGGAGCCCGGGAACTTCTCGAAGGCGAAGCGCGGGATCTTGGTGACGACGTAGTCGATGCTGGGCTCGAACGAGGCCGGCGTGGCGCCTGTGATGTCGTTCATCAGTTCGTCGAGGGTGTAGCCGACCGCCAGCCGCGCGGCGACCTTGGCGATCGGGAAGCCGGTGGCCTTGGAGGCCAGCGCCGAGCTGCGCGACACCCGCGGGTTCATCTCGATGACCACCATGCGGCCGTCGGCGGGGTTCACCGCGAACTGCACGTTGGAGCCGCCCGTCTCGACGCCGATCTCGCGCAGGACGTCGATCGAGGCCTTGCGCATCCGCTGGTATTCCTTGTCGGTCAGCGTGAGCGCGGGGGCGACGGTGATGGAGTCGCCCGTGTGGACGCCCATCGGGTCGATGTTCTCGATCGAACAGACGATGATGCAGTTGTCGGCCTTATCGCGGACAACCTCCATCTCGTATTCCTTCCACCCCAGCACGCTCTCCTCGATGAGCACCTCGGTGGTGGGCGAGAGGTCCAGGCCGCGTTCCACGATCTCGCGGAACTCCTGGGCGTTGTAGGCGATGCCGCCGCCGGTCCCGGCCAGGGTGAACGACGGGCGGATGATCGCCGGCAGGCCCACGAACTCCAGGCCTTCCAGGGCCTCTTCCATCGTGTGGGCCGCCTTGGACTTGGGGCTCTCGAGGCCGATCTTGTCCATGGCGTCGCGGAATTTCTGACGGTCCTCGGCCTTGTCGATCACATCGGCCTTCGCGCCGATCATCTCGACGCCGTACTTCTTCAGGACGCCGCGGCTTTCGAGGGCGAGCGCCGTGTTGAGCGCGGTCTGGCCGCCCATGGTGGGCAAGAGGGCGTCGGGGCGCTCCTTCTCGATGATCTTCTCGACCATCTCGGGCGTGATCGGCTCGATGTAGGTGGCGTCGGCGACGTTCGGATCCGTCATGATCGTCGCCGGGTTCGAGTTCACGAGGACGATGCGATAGCCCTCGGCCCGGAGCGCCTTGCACGCCTGGACGCCCGAGTAGTCGAACTCGCAGGCCTGGCCGATCACGATCGGTCCCGCGCCGATGATCAGGATCGAGGAGATGTCGGTGCGTTTCGGCATGGCTCTCGCGCGCAAGGGCGGCCGCGCTGCGACGCGCGCCGTCACCGGTCAGGACTTCAGGTTAAGGCGCCCCAATAGAGGGGGAGTTCCCCGCGCGCAAGCTTGCGCTGCCCTCCGAAGCGGATACGCGGCCCATGGCGGCGTCCGCCGCTCGGGCCGTGTTGCGCCGCCGCCGATTGGTTCCCGAGAATTTCTCTTTCGAATCACGCAACTAACGCGCGGCTCGGGCTCTATCCCTTGGCGCGCCGAATCCCCGGCGGCGGCAGAGCGGAGTCGCCCGATGAGCTTGGTGGACAGAATCCCGACCTTGAGCGACGAGGAGGTCGTGAACCTGCTGGCCAACGCGCAGCGGCTGGCCGAGACCGGCGACGACAAGCAGAAGGCGGCGGCCGCGGACCTGCTCCCCGCGCTGGAGACCGAGGCGGCGGCCCGCAAGGACGCGCGCCTGGAACGCGCGAAGGCCAAGCGGGCGGCGACCCGCAAGGCGACCGTCAAGGCCAAGGCCGCGGCGTAGACGTCCACTGCTCAGGCTGAGCGCCCGGCGCCTTGCGGCGCCGGCCCGCCGGCGGCAGGGTCGTCGCCATGCGACGCGCCCTGATCCTGTTTCTCGCCGCGGCAGCCTTCCCCGCTGCGGCCCAGACCCCGCCTGCGCCGGGGAAGCCGGTCACGATCGACTCCACGCTCACGGGCCAGCCGATCCGCGCTGCGTCGGGCGACCTGCGCGTCAGCATCAGCCAGGTCGAGCTGCCGGTCGGCGGCCGCCTTGCGGCGCACAAGCATCCCTATGCCCGCGTGGTCAACGTCCTCGCCGGACGCCTGCGGGTGATCAACCTGGACACGGGGGACGTCCGCGAGGTCGCGGCTGGGGACTGGGTCGTGGACGCCGTCGAGCAGTGGCATGAGGCGTCGGTGGTGGGACCGGAACCCGTCCGCCTGATCACCATCGACCTCGCGCCGCCGGGGGCCCTTGTGACAATCCAACGCACACCGTAACAACCAGCGCTTGCCTAACGGTGCGGCTGAAGGCAGCTTCGCAGTGGCTGCCCGACCTTCGGCGGCCTCAACCGTAGGATCTCACTTGGCCGCCGTTGCGACCTCCTCCGAAAGCCTCAATCCGCTGATGGCGCGGATCGCCGAGGGCGACCGCGGCGCCCTGCGACAACTTTACGAGGCGACGTCCGCGAAGCTTTTTGGCGTATGCCTCCGTATCCTCTCCGACCGCGAGGAGAGTGAGGACGTTTTGCAGGACGTGTACGTCACCATATGGCGACGCGCCGACCGGTTCGACGCCTCCCGTGCCAGCGTGATGACCTGGGTCAGCACGATCGCACGCAACCGCGCGATCGACCGGCTGCGGGCGCGGGGGCCGATGGCCTACGCGGAGCCGGTGGAAGAGTTGGAGATCCCGGATGGGTCCGAGAGCGCCGAAGCGCTGCTTTCGGCCGCCGACGACCGGAACCGCCTGTCGCACTGCCTGGGCGAACTGGACGATCGGACGGAAAAGGTCATCCGGACCGCCTTCTTCGAAGGCGTCACGTACGAAGCGCTGGCCCGGCGAATGGATGCGCCGCTGGGCACGGTGAAGAGTTGGATTCGTCGGGGACTGGCGAAGCTTAAGGGATGCCTCCAGTCATGAGCGAAGCCCCCGACCTTTCGGAAGCTGAAGCCCTGGCCGCAGAGCATGCGCTGGGGGTGTTGAACGCGCGGGAACGTGCGGACGCCGAGACGCGGATGGCGCAGGATCCGGCCTTCGCGGCCGACGTCGAGGCGTGGCGGCAACGCCTCGCGCCGATGCTGGACAGCGTGAAGGCCATCCCGCCGCCCTCAGACACCTGGGCGCGGATCGAGCGGCTGCTCCCGGCCAACGACAACACGCTGGCGAACCGCGTGCGGTTCTGGCGCAACTCGGCCATGGGCGGGTTCGGCCTTGCCGCGGCGGGCATCGTCGCCGCCGTCGTGGTCGCCGCGCAGGGACCGCAGATCGTGACGCAGGAGGTCCCGGTCCAGCCGCAGGGCCAGCTGCTCTCGGCCAGCGTGGTCAGCCAGGACACCCGGGTCCAGCCGCTGTTCGTCGCGGCCTACGACCCCGACCGCAAGCAGCTGATCGTCACCTCGCTGCTGCCCGAGGGCTCCGAGCGCGACAAGGTCCACCAGCTCTGGCTCATCGCGGGCCAGGAGAACCCCAAGTCGCTGGGTCTGGTCGAGTCCGGCAAGGCCAAGGTGATCGCCCTGCCGGCCGAGCTGCTCGCCAAGATGAGCGAAGGCGCCGCCCTCGCGGTCTCGCTCGAACCGCCCGGCGGCTCCAAGAACCCCGACGGCCCCAGCGGGCCCGTCATCGGCGTGGGCAAGCTTTCGCGGCTGTAGCGCCGGCCGTCACGTCCGACCTCTCCGAAGCCGCCGCGGGCCACCGCGGCGGCTTCTGCATTCCTGCCGACCTATCCTGCGGAATCGGCGTGGGAAACGCCGCATCGGCTGCGGCGGACAGGGCGGTATCCGGGGTGTCGCCAGATCGAGGCGATGACCCCAAGGAAGACTCCCACATGACCGCCAAGTTCCTCGCCGCCGTCGCGGCCGGACTCGCCCTCGCCGCCGCCGTCACCCCGGCGTCCGCGGCCGAAAAGACCGTCCAGGTCGGGGGCGCGCCCATGTACCCCTCCAGGACCATCGTGCAGAACGCGGTGAACTCGAAGGACCACACCACCCTGGTCGCCGCGGTGAAGGCGGCGGACCTCGTGCCGACGCTCTCCAGCCCCGGGCCCTTCACCGTCTTCGCCCCGACCAACGCGGCGTTCGGCAAGCTGCCGCCGGGCACGGTGGACACGCTGGTCAGGCCCGAGAACAAGGGCGCCCTGACCAAGGTCCTGACCTACCATGTGGTCCCCGGCCGGCTCTCGGCCAGCGACCTGTCGGCCAGGGTGAAGGCGGGCGGCGGCAAGGCCGTCCTGAAGACCGCCCAGGGCGAGGCCCTGTCCGTGACGTCGAGGAACGGGGCGCTCTGGATCACGGACGCTAAGGGCGGCATGAGCCGCGTCACGATCGCCAACGTGTTCCAGTCCAACGGCGTCATCCACGTCGTCGACACCGTCCTGATGCCGTGAGGCCCTGGGGCCGGGGTGGGAGCCGGCCCCTTCGCCCGAACGCGAACGAGGCAGCGCATGTGCGATCGGACATTCCTGTACTGCCCGCGACGTCTGGTGGGCCTCTGCTCGCCGGACGGTTGCGACCCCGGACAACCGGCCGCGCCGGCGCGGCGTGCTCACGCCAGCGAGCGGACCCACCCCGGCAGCTCCGAGATGGCGGCGAGCTCGGTGAACCGCGGGTGGCCCTCCGGCGCGTCGGCCACCTCGTGCGCCCAGGTGATCGGGTAGGGGATGTAGGCGCCCCAGCCGCCGGCCTCGAGCGCCGGCAGGATGTCCGATCGCAGCGAATTGCCGGCCATCACCGCCTCGGCCGCCCCTGTGCCATAGCGATCGAAGACGCGCGCATAGGTCTGGGCGTCCTTCTCGCTGACGATCTCGACGGCCGCGAACAGGTCGCCGAGCCCGGAGGCGGCCAGCTTCTGCTCCTGGTGAAGAAGGTCGCCCTTGGTGATCAGGATCAGGCGGTAGCCGGCCTCGGAGAGTTCGGCCAGGGCGTGGTCCACGCCGGGCAGGGGCTCGACCGGCTCGGACAGCATCTCGCGCCCCGCGGCCAGGATGTCGGCGATGAGACGTCCCGGCGGGTCGCCGCCGGTCAATTCCATCGCGGTCTCGATCATCGAGAGCGTGAAGCCCTTCACGCCGTAGCCGTAGAGCCTGAGGTTCCGCTTCTCCACCTCGGCCAGCTTGGCGGTCGTGACCTCATGGCTGGCGAAGCCGGACAGCATCTCGCGCAGCCGGTCCTGGCTGAGCCGGAAGATCGTCTCGTTGTGCCAAAGGGTGTCGTCGGCATCGAGGCCGATCGTGGTGATGCGCATGCGCGCTCATAAGGCGCAGACCGGAGGTTGCGCAATCGCCGGGCGCCGGCTGCGCGGGCCGCGGGCGCCGAACCGCTTTCGCCGCCGCAACCCCCGATTGACGCACGCGGTTAAGGGTCGGCGGACATCCTGGACCTGCTGGAACAGGGGGAGGCGAGGCATGGCGGGAAGCGGGCTCTGGGCGCGGGTCGCCCGGCTGTTCGGCGGCCGGGCGCTTGCGGAGGCCCGCGACCAGGCCGCCCGGGCGGAGGCCCGCCTGCGGGACGCCATCGAGGCCATCCCCGAAGGCGTGGTCTTCCTCGACGCGGAGGGCCGCTACGTCCTCTGGAACGCGCGCTACGCCGAGATCTACCACCGCTCGGCCGACCTGTTCCGGCCCGGGACCCGGCTGGTGGACACGCTGCGCGAGGGCGTGCGCCGCGGCGATTACCCGGACGCCATCGGACGCGAGGAGGCATGGCTGGCGTCGCGCCTCGCGAAGCTCGCCGCGGCTACCGGCGAACGCCACGAGCAGCAGGTCGCCGACGGGCGCTGGCTGATGATCGAGGAGCGGCGGACGTCCGACGGCGGCGTCATCGGCCTGCGCGTGGACATCACCGAGATGAAGCGGCAGGCGGCGCTGCTGGAGCACGCCCTCGCCCACGCCGAAGCCGCGCACCGGGCCAAGGCCGAGTTCCTGGCCGACATGAGCCACGAGTTGCGCACGCCGCTGAACGGCGTGCTCGGCCTGGCCCAGGCGCTGGACGCCATGGAGCTGGGCCCCGGGCAGCGCGCGCTGGTCTCGGAAATCCGCACGGCCGCGCGGCAGCTGGATCGGCTGGTCACGGGGCTCCTCGACTACGGGGACGCCGACCTCGCCGGCGACGAGCACGCGGTGCATGCCGCCCCGGACCAGCCGCTGCGGGTGCTGGCGGCCGACGACAATCCCACGAACCGCAAGGTGATCGCGCTGATGCTGGAGGCGACCGGGGCCCGGGTGGTGACGGTGGAGAACGGCTACGAGGCGGTGGAGGCGTGGCGGGTCGGCGCCTTCGACGTGGTCCTGATGGACCTGCGCATGCCCGTCCTCGACGGCCTGGCGGCCATCCGCATGATCCGCGCCGAGGAACAGGCGGGCGGCCGGCCGCGGACGCCGATGATCGTGCTTTCGGCCAACACGTCGGTCGAGGACCGGGCGGCCAGCTCGGCCGCCGGGGCGGACGGGCATATCGCCAAGCCGATCCGGACCGAGGCGCTGTTCGCGGCGCTCGAGGCGTCCCTGGCCGCGCGGGCGGCCTGAGTCCGCTCCGGCCGCCCGCCAAGTCCGTACTCATACCCGGTCATCCCGGCGAAGGCCGGGATCCAGATGGGATGGCTCAGACGTGGGTTCCGCAGGTGCGGAGCCCCTCCAACCACGGTCTCGCACCTGGGCCTGGGTCCCGGCCTTCGCCGGGACGGTCGGAAGTTGTTGGAAACCGGGTCTGACCCTAGGCGGCGCAGGCCTTGTGGGGCTTCAGGACGCGTTCCGTCGAGGCGGGGAAGCGGGCCAGGGCGGCGGCCGGCCGGATCGGGCGGCGCACGAGCTCGCCGCCGCAGTTGGGACAACGTCCTTCCAGCCGATGGTCGGCGCACTCGGCGCAGAAGGTGCATTCGAAGCTGCAGATGCGCGCGTCGGGGCTGGCGGGCGGCAGATCCCGGTCGCAGCACTCGCAGTTGGGGCGAAGGGCAAGCATGGCCATGAGGATCGTCCGGCGCCCGCCGGGGCGAAAGGACAGGCTTGCCTCCTTTCCCGCCAGCTACTCGCCGAAGCCCTCGCCGAGCTCCCGGACCGGGTCGAGGCGCAGGAGGCGCGAGTCCGCCACGCCCGCCGTCCGATGCTTCACGAACTCGCGGTACTCCGGATCGCGGACCATGGCGATGAAGGCGTCGGCCGAGGGGTATTCGGCGATGAAGGCGATGTCCCACGCCTCGGAGGTAGGCCCGGTCACCATCACCTGCGGCCTGCCCGCCCACACCTGGCGTCCGCCGAGGCGCGAGAAGATGTGCGCCGTCGTCCGGCCATAGGCGCGGTAGGCGTCGAGGCCCGTGAGGTCCTTGCCGTGGTCGGGATGGTCCGGCGGGTACTCGGCCTTCGGCTTCAGCCGGACGAGGTTCAGCATGTGGATCGGCTGATCGCGGGGCAGGCCCTTGAAGATGTCCCAGGCCTCCCGGCCGGGATCGATGTAGCTTTCCGCCATGACGTCCTCGATCGGCTCACGGCCCCGCGGGCCGAAGCCTCGCCGTAGCATGCGGGAACGCGGTCGTCTGCGGGGCGGGTCGCTCGGCAGGCGCGCTGGGCAGGGTGAAGTAGAAGGCCGCGCCGCCGCCGGACGCGCGCTCGCACCACAGCCGGCCGCCATGCGCCTCGACGATCGCCCGCGAGATCGAGAGGCCGAGACCCATCCCCTGCGGCTTGTCGGTCACGAAGGGCTCGAACAGCCGATCGGCCAGGCTCGAGGCGATGCCCGGTCCCGAGTCGATCACGTGGACGCGGACCATGTCGGAGCCGTCCGCCGTCGCGCCGACGCGCAGCTCGCGCCAGGGCGATGCGGCCATCGCCTCCAGCGCATTGCGCACGAGGTTGACGATGACCTGCTGCAGCTGGACCCGGTCGGCCAGGACCTCGGGCGCCCGCTGCCGGAAGTCGTAGTGCAGCACCACCGATTCGCGGGCGATGTCGGCCATGGCGAGGTCGATCGCCTCGGCCACCAGTTCATGCAGGGGCCAGGCCGCCGTCGCCACCTCGCCGCGATGCGCGCCGTCGCGGACGCGGTTGACGATCTCGGCGGCGCGCGCCGCCTGGTCGCCCAGCTTGCGAAGGAGGTCGGCCATCTCCGGGTCGCCCCGCGCGGCCAGCCGGTGCGCGGCGGCGGCGTAGCTGGTGATCGCGGCCAGCGGCTGGTTGAGTTCGTGAGCCAGGGTGACGGCCAGCTCGCCCATGGCGTTCAGCCGGGCCGCCTGGGTGAACTGGAACTGGGTTTCGGCGCGGCGCTGCGCCCAGCGCTCCGCGAGCGAGCCTTGCCGATCCTCGGATGTCGCCATCAGACGCGAGAATCCCGCGACGCGCCGCGCGAACGCGGCGATCGGACCTTGGGCGGACTCCGCGGCCCAACCCGCGGTGCTCGACCGTGCACGCTTCACGTTACTTCTGCCCCCTAGAGCAGGTTCAGCCTACAATTCCAGATAGAATTTACAATAGAATTCCTACCAGGGCGGGCGGTCACGGCGCCGCGCATTGACCCCGCCCCGGCGACTGACTAGGTACCCCGCCGTTTGCCCACAAGGAGCCGCCGATGAGCCGTGACCTCTTGCCTGGCGTCACCGGCGTTCTTGCGCTGGCCGACGGGACCGTGCTGCAGGGCCTCGGCGTCGGCGCGGTCGGCGAAGCCGTGGGCGAGGTCTGCTTCAATACCGCCATGACGGGCTATCAGGAGATCCTGACCGACCCGTCGTACATGGCGCAGATCGTCGCGTTCACCTTCCCGCACGTGGGCAACGTGGGCACGAACGTCGAGGACATCGAGCAGATGTCGGGCTCGGCCGAGACCGCGGCGCGCGGTGCGATCTTCCGCGACGTCCCCACGCGGCCGGCCAACTGGCGCTCGGACGCCGACCTCGAGACCTGGATGGCGCGGCGCGGGGTCGTGGGCCTCGCCGGCGTGGACACGCGGGCGCTGACGCGCTCGATCCGCGAGAACGGCATGCCGCACGGCGTGATCGCCCACGATCCGGACGGCCGTTTCGATCTGGACGCCCTGATCGCCAAGGCGCGGGCGTGGTCGGGGCTGGAGGGCCTGGACCTGGCCAAGGACGCCTCGTGCCTGCAGCCCTTCGTCTACGAAGAGGGCCTGTGGGACTGGGAGGGCGGCTACGCGAAGGCCCCGGCCTCGCCGAAGTACGAGGTCGTGGTGATCGACTACGGCGTGAAGCGCAACATCCTGCGGGCCCTCAACTCGGTGGGCGCACGGGTCACCGTGGTGCCGGCCAAGACCACGGCCGAGGAGATCCTGGCGCGCAATCCCGACGGGGTCCTGCTCTCGAACGGCCCCGGCGACCCGGCGGCGACCGGCGAGTACGCGGTCCCCGAGATCCGCAAGCTGGTGGAGAGCGGCAAGCCGGTCTTCGGCATCTGCCTGGGCCACCAGATGCTGGCCCGCGCGCTGGGCGCGAAGACCGTGAAGATGGACCAGGGCCACCACGGGGCGAACCATCCGGTGAAGGACCTGACCACCGGCAAGGTCGAGATCGTCTCGATGAACCACGGCTTCACGGTCGACCGCGACAGCCTGCCCGAGCCGGTGGTGGAGACGCACGTCTCGCTCTTCGACGGGACGAACGCGGGCATCGCGCTGAGGGACAAGCCGGTCTTCTCGATCCAGCACCACCCCGAAGCCTCGCCCGGCCCCACTGACAGCCTCTACCTCTTCGAACGCTTCGCCGGCCTGATGGACAAGGCGAAGTAGGGCGACATCGTCGGCCGCGAAGCGGCAAGTGTTGTCCACGGAAGCACACGGAAACACACGGACTGGGTGTTTCCGTGGAGGGCTCCGGGCTCCATTCGATATCTGGGGCTTCAACAGCTTCCGACCGTCCCGGCGAATGCCGGGACCCAGATCCACGCGCGGCGTCCTGATGGGAGGGGCTCCGAGCCTGCGGAACGCGCGTCCGAGAAATCCCATCTGGATCCCGGCCTTCGCCGGGATGACCGGTGTTGAGTGCGGACCCAGCGGAGTTTGTCCGACCACAACCGAGGGATCGAAGCAGACGCGAACATATCTGCGATGTCACACGCAGGCTTCCTGAGCCGTCCTTGCCGTGAACAGGACGGAGATGAGCCTTGCGGTTGTGGGAGCGGGGTTTGGCGGCGTTGACGGCGCTGCTGTTTGCGGCGAACGGGGCGGCGATGCTGGTTGCGCCGCTGGGGTGGTACGACGCCGTGCCGGGCGTGCCGGCCACCGGGCCGTTCAACGCGCACTTCGTCCGTGACATCGGCTGCGTCTACCTGGTCTGCGCGCTGGGCGCCGGCTGGTACGCCTGGCGGCCGGCCCAGGGCTGGCCGGCGCTGGCGGCCGCAGCGGCCTGGCTGGCCGCGCACGCCGCCGTCCACGTCTACGACGCCTCGTGCGGGAGCACGCCGCTGGCCGACCTGCGGCGCGACCTCGTGGGCGTCTACCTCTTCGCGGCCATTCCGCTGGCCCTCGCGATCCTCGGCAGACCCAAAGGAGCCTCCGCATGCTGAAGGCGATCTTCACCCGCGTCATCGACCGCTTCGAACGGCGCTGGCGCTACGACGCGAGCTACATGCGCCACATCCTGCGCGGCTCGCCTGCGAGCTTCGCCCGGTTCAGCGTGATCCCGTTCGTCGTGGATCGCAGGGCCGCGCCGGCGGAAGCCCTGGCGGCCGCGGGCATCGTCGGGACCATCGCGGAGGATTGCGGGCCCTGCACCCAGATCTCGGTGGACATGGCGGCGGCGGGCGGGGCCCGGCCCGAGGTGCTCCGCGCGATCCTGGCCGGGGACGAGGCGGCCATGGGCGACGACGCCCGGCTGGCCTGGCGGTTCGCGCGGGCGAGCCTGGCCCGCGACCTGGACGCCGTCGATCCGCTCCGCGAGGAGGTGGTGCGCCGCTGGGGCGACCGGGGCCTCGTGGCGCTGAGCCTCTCGCTCATGACCGCGCGGATGTATCCGACGGTGAAGTACGCGCTGGGCTACGGCCGGACGTGCTCGAAGGTGACGGTGGCGGGCCGCGAGACAGCCGTCGCGCCCGTCGCGCTGGCGGCATAGGGTCGGGCATGGAAGCGACGCTCGCCAGCGCGTTCGAGGCGAACCGGGACCGGCTGAAGCGGCTGGCCTACCGGATGCTGGGCTCGGTCACCGAGGCCGAGGACGCCGTTCAGGACGCCTGGCTGCGCTGGGCGCGGGCCGGCGAGGGCGTGACCGACCCTGCGGCCTGGCTGGTGCGCGCCACGACCCGCCTCTGCATCGACCGCCTGCGGGCGGCCAAGGCGGAGCGCGCCGCCTACAAGGGCCCCTGGCTGCCCGAACCCCTGATCGAGCCGCTCACCGACGATCCGGTCGAGAAGGCCGAAGAGGTTTCGATCGCCTTCCTGCTGGCCCTGGAGCGGCTGTCGCCGCTGGAGCGGGCGGTCTTCCTGCTGCACGACGTGTTCGAGCAGGACTACGGCGAAGTGGCGCAGACGCTCGGACGCTCGGAGTCGGCCGTCCGGCAACTTGCGAGCCGGGCGCGCGAGCACGTGCAGGACGCGCGGCCGCGCTTCTCCGTCGACCGGGAGCGCGCGCTGAAGCTCGCCGCCGCCTTCGGGGCCGCAGCCGCGACCGCCGACGTGCGCGCGCTGCGCGAGCTGCTGGCCGAGGACGCCATCCTGGTCAGCGACGGCGGGGGCAAGCGCACGGCGGCGCTCCGGGTGCTGGTCGGCCGCGACGACGTCATCGGGCTCATCCAGGGCATCGTCTGGCGCCATGGCGACCTGGGCGTTCGCCGCGTCGAGCCGGTGCGCATCAACGGGCTGCCGGGCCTGCTGATCGAGGTCTCGGACGGCCCCGAGACGTTCGCGCTGGAGCCCAGCGACGACGGTCGGATCGCCGCCGTCTACATCATGCGAAACCCCGAGAAGCTGCGCCACCTGGACGGCGCCGCGCCGCCTGTTTCCTAGGCGCCCTGCGCGCGGGAGGCGCCTCCGGGCCACGCGTTCGCGCGAAACGCACACGCGGCCGCCCCGCCGCCCTTGCGATCTGAACACTGTTCACTATGTGCCAGCCGTTCCGGGAAGCGTGGCCGTGAGACCGCGCGTCGGAACGAGGAACATCAGGAACTGGGTCGACCCTTGAGCCCGTCTGAGGAACGACCGTCATGCGCACTGTTGCACTCGCCTTCGCCGCCGCCGCGCTTCTGGCCACGCCCGCCGCTGCGGAAACCGCCAAGCTGAACGTGGCCGGCAAGACCCCCGAACAGGTCGCCAAGGCCGTCTGGGACGCCGCCCAGAAGACCTGCCGCGACCGCGAGGTCATGATCACGATGATCGAAGCCCACCGCGCCTGCGTGGTCTCGACCTACCGCACCACGCTCGCCAACTCGGGCAACGCCCAGCTCGCGGCGCTCGCGGACACCCTGCCGTCGTCCTAATCCGTCACCCTGGCGGAAACCGCGCCGGGCGTCTCGACGCCGCTCGTCCCACGGGCAGGTGGAGCGAACCTCCATCCGCCCGTGCGGCGGTCGGTAGATGACCGCCGAACTCACGGAAAACGCAGAAGGGTGGCCTCTAGAGAAGCTTGGTGGACGGCCTCACTGTCCCGAGAGCTTATCGCGCTGCAGAACAATACAGGAACGAAATTCCGCGTCTTCCGCGTTTTCCGCGGTTATGATGGCCGGAGTTCACGATCCACAGGCGATTGGATGTGATGCACAGCCTTCGCCATGGGCGATGTGTTAGCTGAAGGCGATGGTCGGGCGGTTCGACGAGCGGTTCCTGGAGGAGATCAAGTCGCGGCTGCGGCCCAGCGACGTGATCGGCCGCACCGTCAAGCTGCGCAAGCAGGGGCGCGAGTACGTCGGCCTCTCGCCCTTCAACAAGGAGAAGACCCCGTCGTTCTACGTGAACGACGACAAGGGGATGTTCTTCGATTTCTCGTCCGGCAAGACCGGCGACCTCATCACCTTCCTGCAGGAGACCGAGCGCCTCAGCTTCTCCGAGGCGGTCGAGCGGCTGGCCGGCGAGGCCGGCGTGCCGCTGCCGGCGCTGGACCCGCGGGGCGCCGAGCAGGAGAGGGCGCGGCAGGGGCTCGCCGACTGGCTGGAACTGGCGGCGCAGTGGTTCGAGGCCGAGCTGCGGCGGCCCGGCGGGCGCGAGGCGCGCGCCTACCTGGAAGGCCGCGGCCTGCCGGAGGCCGAGTGGAGCCGCTTCCGCCTGGGGTTCTCGCCGTCGGGCCGCACCGCGCTCAAGGACTACCTCGTGGCCAAGGGCGCGCGGCCGGGCGAGCTGGTCGAGGCGGGCCTGCTGGTCGCGCCGGAGGACGGCGGCCAGCCCTACGACCGCTTCCGCGACCGCATCATCTTCCCGATCCTCGACGTCAGGGGCCGGGTCGTCTCGTTCGGCGGCCGGGCGATGGATCCGCAGGCGCGCGCCAAGTACCTGAACGGCCCAGAGACGGTGGTCTTCCACAAGGGCCACCAGCTCTACGGCCTCTCCGAGGCGCGCAAGATCCTGGCGGCGGCCAAGGCCGATGAGGCGCCGCCGCTGGTGGTGGTCGAAGGCTACATGGACGTGATCGCCTGCCAGCGGGCGGGGATCGCCGGCGTCGCGGCCATGGGCACGGCGCTGGGCGAGGACCAGATGGAGGTCCTGTGGCGGCACCATCCCGAGCCCACCATCTGCCTCGACGGCGACCGCGCGGGCCGCGCGGCCGCGGGGCGGGTGATCGATCGGGCGCTGCCGCTGCTGAAGCCCGGCAAGAGCCTCCGGTTCGCGATCGTCGAGGGCGGCAAGGACCCGGACGACGTGCTGCGCGAACAGGGGCCGGCCGCGTTGCGCGCGCAGCTCGCCAGGACCACGCCCTTCGCCGAGGCGCTGTTCGTCCGGGAGCGCGACGCGGAGGACCTGGACACGCCCGAGCGGCGGACCGCGCTGAAGGTGCGGCTGCGCAAGCTGGCGGCGACCATCGCCGACCCGGACCTGGCGGCGGCGTACAAGGAGGACCTGCTGGCGCGCTTCGAGGCGCTCTGGCCCACGCGGAACCCGGTCTACACGGTGGGCGCCGCGGGGCGGGAACTGTCGCGCGCGCGCTGGGACCGGCGCAAGGCGGTGCTGGCCGGCGCCACGGCCGAGACCAAGGACGCCACCGAACGCCTGCGGCGCGCCCCGAGGGCCCTGCCCGCCGCGCTGGCCCAGGCGGCGCTGCGCGACCCTTCGGTGATCGACGACGCCATCGAGCTGGTCGGCCGCCACGGCTTCGGCGACGAGAAGCTCGACCAGCTGGCGCACGAGCTCGTCCGCCTGCGCTACGAGACCGACCACCTGGAGCTGGAGGCGCTGCAGCGGCGGCTGCTGGCCAGCGGGATCGCGCCGGAAGACCTCGCCCGCGTCGAACGCGAGTCGCAGCGGGCCGGGGTGGCGGCTCCGTTCCTGAAGGAGAGCGGCGCGCGCGCCCGCCAGCTCTGGCGGCAGGCGTTCGACCTCCTGATGCAGCTGGAGAGCCTGGAGCGGGCCGTCGAGGCCGCGGCCCGCGACCTCGACCGCGACCGCGACGCGACCACCCTGATGAGCCTGAAGGCCGAGCGCGACCACCTCCGCCGCCTGATCAACAGCGACTGGGCCAACGGCGACGAAGCCGCGACGCCCGTGCTGCCGCACTGACCGGCGCGCGGCGGGCCTAGCGCCTAGGGCTGGCCGCCGGAAAGCCCCAGCAGATTGGCGAACTCGCGCCGCGTGCGCGGTCCGTAGGTAGCGAACGAGGGGTTCGGCCGCTCGGCGTAGTCGGCCTTCTCCCGAGCGACGGCGTCGCCTGCCGTGTACTTGCGCAGCTCGGCCGGATCGAGGCCGTAGGGCTTCACGGCGTTGAGCCCGAACACCTTGCGGCGCAGCTCGGGCGTCATCTTGGGATAGCCGTGGCGGGCCTGGAGTTCGTCGGAGATCTGGAAGGTCCGGAACGCCTGGATCTGGTCCTGCGGCGAGCCGTACCAGATGGAGTCGGTGCCCCAGAGCACGTTGTCCTGGCCGACGGCCTTGAACAGCTTCCCCAGCACATGGGCGGCGGTCGTCGGGTCCCGCATGGCCACGAAGCGCCAGGTCGAGCCCAGCTCGGCGTAGACGTTGCTGTTGGGGGCGACGCCGGCCTCGGCCAGCGAGGTCACGAGGGCGTCGACGCCGTCCGTCTTGGCCGGGTCATAGGGCCCCTCGGCCTGCCCGGCGACGTAGCCCGAGTGGTAGATCAGGAAGTTCATGTCGGGGAAGCGCTTCGCGATCGGCCCGATGTCGCGGCACGTCGAGTGCTCGTAGCTGCGTGGCCCGAAGGGCAGGCCCTTGTGGATGCAGATGTTTCGCACCCCGAGCTTGCGGGCGCGCTCGACGAAGGCGACGCCGACGTCGTCCGTCATCCAGAACCCGGCGCCGGAGGGGCCCCACTGGGTGTAGGTCTTGAAGGCGCTGACGCCGAAGCCCTTCAGACGCTCCATGTCCTCCAGGTCGCCCTTCTGGTTGGGATTGACCCGGCCATGCAGCATCAGGCGCTTGGAGCCCTGCATCCGCTCGACGATGGCGCGGGTGGCGACGGCCTCTTCGATGGTGAGCGGCTCGCCCTCGCGGGTCGAAGGCACGAACGACAGCACCATGATGTCCGTGTCGGAATCGAGGAACACGTCCTTGATGAACTCCTCGGCGCCCAGCCGCTGCAGGTAGCTGCGGTCGCCCGGGGGCGTGTTCAGCGCCCGGGCCTTCGGCATCTCGGCCAGGGGGCGCGCGTTCGGCGGCAGCGTCTTCAGCCACGCGCCGGTGGGGTTCACGAAGTGGCCCTGGACATCGAAGATGAACTCCGACTTGCCCAGCTGGGCCTTCGCGACGTCGGGCTCGAGCGCCGCGGCGTCCGCCAGCTCGAAGTAGCCGCCGGTGCGTCCCGCCTCGGCGTGGGCGGCGTTGAAGGCCAGCAGCGTCGAGGCCGCGCCGCAGGAGGAGGTGAGGAACCGGCGGCGCGCGACGCCGAGCCGGCGCGCATTCCGCTCGGCCATCTCGCGCGCCACGTGGTTCGCCTTGCGCAGGCTGGCGTCGAGCGGGATGGGCGCGAACTCGCCGTTGGACGTGGAGTCCAGCTTGATCGGGAGCCGCAGCCCGTGAGGATCGAGGTCTTCAGCCATCGCCAGTCTCCTTGCGTGGACTGACAGTGGCGCGCCCGGACCGGTGGGACAATGCGCCTCATCCCCGTCGGCGCGCCTTGACAGAACCGGGCGGCCGCGCCATCTGCGGCAATGCGGATTTAGCGCGCTACGACAGACATCGATGGGCCGCTGCGGCATTCGGGCGCGCCCCCTTCGCGGATGTGATGTCTCCCTCGCGGTGCGGAAATCCCGGTGGTCGCGCCGTACTATCGGCCGGCGCGCATGCTGGACGTCGCGAAGGGGAACCTCCGCGGCCGCGTTCTTGCATGGCGCGTCGTGTTCGTTGCGGACGCGTATCCACCGGCGCACTCGATCAGAACGGGAACATTAGGGCGGACCACGGGTCGTATTGTCGCGACCTCTCGATCGTGGGCCGCCGGGCACCATCTTCGGCCCGCTCCGCGCCCTTCCAAGGGGCAGGGGGCGGCAGCCGAGTTCGGAGAAATAGATGAGCGCAAACACGGCCGAGACCGAAGCCCCGGAAACCACGGCTGGCGACGGTCCGCTGCTCGACCTCACGGACGCCGCGGTCAAGAAGTTCATCAAGCAGGCCAAGACGCGCGGCTACGTCACGATGGACGAGCTGAACAAGGTCCTGCCCTCGGAGGAAGTCACCTCCGAGCAGATCGAAGACACCCTCGCCATGCTGAGCGAGATGGGCGTCAACGTGGTCGAGTCCGAGGACGACGCCGAGGGCGGCGAGGTCGTGGTCCGCGAGGAGTCCGCGGTCGTCGAGACGACCAAGGAGCCCGCCTACGACCGCACCGACGATCCGGTCCGGATGTACCTGCGCGAGATGGGCTCGGTGGAGCTGCTCAGCCGCGAGGGCGAGATCGCCATCGCCAAGCGCATCGAGGCCGGCCGCGACACCATGATCCGCGGGCTCTGCGAGAGCGCGCTGACCTTCGAGGCCATCATGGTGTGGCGCGAGGAGCTCGAGGGCGGCCGGATCCTGCTCCGCGAGGTCATCGACCTCGAGCAGACGTACGGCGGCCAGAACGCCGCCGCCGGCGAGATCCCCGCCGCGGCGGAAGAGGCCGAGGAGGCCGAGCCCGAAGGCGAGGAGAAGCCCGAGGGCGAAGGCGAAGGCGACGACGACTTCGACGACGGCGCGGGGCCCACCATCAGCGCCATGGAAGCCGAGCTGCGCGAAGGCGTTATGGCCACGCTCGACGCCATCGCCGCCGAGTTCGAGGCCTTCCGCCTGCTCCAGGAGAAGCTGGTCGCCCACAAGCTGAAGGGCGAGGACCTGAGCGCGAAGGACCGCCAGGCCTACCAGGTGGCGACCGGCGCGATCGTTCAGCACCTGAAGACCCTGAAGCTCAACAACAACCGCATCGAGGCGCTGGTCGAGCAGCTCTACGCCATCAACAAGCGCCTGATGGTTCTCGAAGGCCGCCTGCTGCGCCTGGCCGACAGCTACGGGATCAGCCGCGGCGAGTTCCTCAAGGCCTACTTCGGCCAGGAGATGCGTCCGGACTGGGCCGACCAGGTGAAGAGCCTCGGCGTCCGCTGGACGAAGTTCTCGGAGAACGACGGCGGCCAGATCGCCGAGATCCGCAACGAGATCGCGGCCCTGGCGCAGGAGACCGGCGTTCCGATCGACGACTACCGCCGGATCGTCCAGACCGTGCAGAAGGGCGAGCGCGAGGCCCGTCAGGCGAAGAAGGAGATGGTCGAGGCCAACCTGCGCCTCGTGATCTCGATCGCCAAGAAGTACACCAACCGCGGCCTGCAGTTCCTGGACCTGATCCAGGAGGGCAACATCGGCCTGATGAAGGCGGTGGACAAGTTCGAGTACCGCCGGGGCTACAAGTTCTCGACCTATGCCACCTGGTGGATCCGGCAGGCGATCACCCGCTCGATCGCCGACCAGGCGCGGACCATCCGCATCCCGGTGCACATGATCGAGACGATCAACAAGATCGTCCGCACCAGCCGCCAGATGCTGCACGAGATCGGCCGCGAGCCGACCCCGGAGGAGCTGGCCGAGAAGCTGGCCATGCCGCTGGAGAAGGTGCGCAAGGTCCTGAAGATCGCCAAGGAGCCGATCAGCCTCGAGACGCCGATCGGCGACGAGGAGGACAGCCACCTGGGCGACTTCATCGAGGACAAGAACGCGGTCCTGCCGATCGACGCGGCCATCCAGTCGAACCTGCGCGAGACCACGACCCGCGTGCTGGCGTCGCTGACGCCGCGCGAGGAGCGCGTCCTGCGCATGCGCTTCGGCATCGGCATGAACACCGACCACACGCTGGAAGAAGTCGGCCAGCAGTTCTCGGTGACCCGCGAGCGGATCCGCCAGATCGAGGCCAAGGCCCTGCGCAAGCTGAAGCACCCGTCCCGGTCGCGGAAGCTGCGCTCGTTCCTCGACAGCTAGACGCATCGACACGATAACCGCCGCGCCGATGAACTGGCGCGGCGGGCGTGTAGTCTCGCCTGGCAATGTCCAGGAGGGATGCATGCACGGCCTGAAGGCGGTCATCCTCGTCGTCGCCTGCCTCGTCGCCCCGGCCGTCGGCCGGGCGCAGAGCTTTGCGGTGACCGGCGTCCGCGTCTTCGACGGCGAGCGGGTGATCCCCCGCGCCACGGTGGTGGTCCAGGACGGGCGCATCTCCGCCGTCGGCCCGGCCGCCAGGGCGCCCGCCGGCGCCCGTGTCGTGGAGGGAGCGGGCCGGACGCTGCTGCCCGGGCTGATCGACGCGCACACGCACACCTTCGGCGCGGCGCGGTCCGACGCGCTGCGGTTCGGCGTCACCACCGAGCTCGACATGTTCACCCATCCGTCAGTCCTGGGGTCCCTGCGCCGTGAGCGGGACGCCGTCGCGCCGACGGCCCAGTCCGACCTCTTCTCCGCCGGCGTGCTCGCGACCGCGCCGGGGGGCCACGGCACGGAGTACGGGTTTCCGATCCCGACACTGACGTCGCCCGCCGAAGCCGATGCGTTCGTGGCGGCGCGGATCGCCGAAGGGTCCGACTACATCAAGGTGGTCTACGCGCCGCGGCTGGGCGCGCGCAGCCTCGACCGGGCCACCATGGCCGCGGTGATCGCGGCGGCCCACGCGCGGGGACGCCTCGCGGTCGTCCACGTGCAGGAGCTGGAGGCGGCCCGCGCCGCCATCGAGGCGGGCGCGGACGGCCTGGCCCACGTGTTCTCCGATGTCCCGGGCGACCCGGCGCTCTACCGGCTGGCCGCCGCGCGGAAGGTCTTCGTCGTGCCGACCCTGACGGTGATGGCCGGCGTCGCGGGCCTGGGGGAGGGCGCCAGGCTCGCCGCCGATCCGCGCTTCGCGTCGACCCTGAGCGCCGAACAGACCGGGATGCTGAAGCAGGCCTTCCGTCCGCAGACCTTCTACAAGTACCCCGTGGCGGCCGAGGCCGTCGCGGGGCTCAGGGCCGCGAAGGTGGACATCCTGGCGGGAACCGACGCCGGAAACCCCGGGACCACGCACGGCGCGTCGCTCCACCAGGAGATGGCGCTGCTGGTGCGGGCAGGCCTCACCCCCACGGAGGCCCTCCGCGCGGCCACCGGCGCGCCGGCGCGGCGCTTCCGGCTCGAGGGGCGGGGGCGCATCGTCCCGGGCGCCCGCGCGGACCTGGTCCTGGTCGACGGCGACCCCACCCGGGACATCGAAGCCACCCGGGCCATCGTCGAGGTCTGGAAGAACGGCCGCACGGTGGAGCGCAGGCCGGCGTCCGCGCAGGCCGCAACGGCCGTCCCGCTGAAGGGCCTCCTGGGCGACTTCCAGGCCGGGCTCGACGGGCCGGGCGGCGTGACCTGGGCGGCCACGAGCGACCGCCTCGCCGGAGGGCAGTCCGACGCCAGGGTCAGCCACGCCGCCGGGGTCCTGAAGGCGGAAGGCGAGATCAAGCCGCCGTTCCCGTTCGCCTGGGGCGGGGCGATGCTGTTCCTGGCCGGCCCCGGGCAGCCGCCGCGCGACATCCGCGGGGCCGCCGCGCTCGTGTTCCGGGTGCGGGGCCAGGGCAGCGGCCCTCAGGGCCGTGCGATGCTGTTCGACACCTCGAGCCCGCAGCCGAAGCAGCAGCCGTTCTCCTTCAGCGCGGACTGGCAGGACGTCCGGATTCCCATCGCGAGATTCGTGGGGCTGAACCCCGCCGCCCTGGTCGGCGTGGTCATCGCCACCGATCCCACGAAGGGGCCCTACGCCTTCGAGATCGACGACGTCCGCCTGGAGTAGCGCGGGGGCGGCGCGGGCCCTAGAAGCGGGGGCGAAGGAGCCTCAATGACCGCCCGCAAGTTCTTCGCCGTCGCCGCCGCGGCGCTTTCGCTTTCCTCCACGGCGTTCGCCCAGTCCCCGCCCGCCGGGGCGTCGTCCGCCGATCGCATCCGCGCCCACGTGGGCTTCCTGGCGTCGGACCTGCTGCAGGGCCGCGAGCCCGGCTCGCCGGGCTATGACGTCGCGGCCGGCTACGTGGCGAGCCAGTTCGCCCAGCTCGGCCTGAAGCCGGGGGGCGAGAACGGCGGCTACTTCCAGACCGTCCCCCTGGTCGCCTTCCGGGCCGCCGAGAAGGGCGTCTACACCGTGCGCGGCAAGGACGGCGTGGCGGTTCCGCTGGCGTTCGGCCCCGACGTGCTGACGGGCCGCAACGCAGGCGCCAGGGATCTCCGCGTCTCTGCGCCCCTGGTCTTCGCGGGCTACGGCGTGGTGGCGCCGGAACGCCGCCGGGACGACTACAAGGGCCTGAACGTGAAGGGGAAGATCGCGGTGGTGCTTTCGGGCGCGCCGGCGTTCTTCCAGACCGAGGAGCGCGCGTTCTACGGCAACGCCCGCACCAAGCGCGAGGCCGCCGCCAAGGCCGGCGCCGTCGGCGTGATCTTCCTCTCGACGCCCAGCGACGAAGCGCGGCGGCCCTTCGCGGAGGGGGCTCGCACCTGGCAGGCGTGGTCCATGACCTGGCGCAAGCCGGATGGGACCGCGTTCGATCCCGCCCCGGCCGCGCCTGGCCTCGGCAACGTCAGCGTCCAGGGCGCGGAGAAGCTGTTCGCCGGGGCGCCCAAGACGTTCGCCGAGGTGATCGCCGCCGCGGACAAGCGGAAGGCCGATCCGCCGCGGTTCGCGCTGGCGACCTCGATGGACGTGACCCTCAGGACCGAGGTCCGCAACGTCCAGAGCAGCAACGTGGCCGGGCTGCTGGAAGGCTCGGACGCCAGGCTGAAGGACGAGGTGATCGTCCTTTCCGCCCACCTCGACCACATCGGCGTGACGCCGCCCGTGGCGGGCGACGAGATCAACAATGGCGCGCTCGACAACGCGGGCGGCATTGCGACCATGCTGGAGGCGGCCCGCGCATTCATCGAGTCGGGACGCCGGCCGCGGCGCTCGGTCCTGTTCCTCGCGGTGACGGCCGAGGAGAAGGGCCTGCTCGGCGCGGAGTACTACGCCCGCAACCCGACGGCCGGCGGGACGATGGTCGCCAACGTCAACCTCGACATGCCGATCCTGACCTACGACTTCGTGGACGTGGTGGCGTTCGGGGCCGAGCGGTCCAGCCTGGGTCCGGCCGTGCGGCGCGCGGCCGAGCGGATGGGCGTGACGCTGTCGCCCGATCCGATGCCCGAGGAAGGGCTGTTCACCCGGTCCGACCACTTCCGCTTCGTGGAGGTGGGCGTGCCC
Organism: Phenylobacterium sp. T106; assembly: GCF_057219735.1. Lineage (NCBI taxonomy): Bacteria > Pseudomonadati > Pseudomonadota > Alphaproteobacteria > Caulobacterales > Caulobacteraceae > Phenylobacterium > Phenylobacterium sp. T106. Next base: position 58,390 of record NZ_JBXVWA010000006.1, read on the forward strand.
TCGACCTTCCTGATGACCGGGTTCCAGAACGGCGGGGAGGCGCGGTTCCGCGGGTTCCTGCGCGACTGCTACCACAAGCCCTGCGACGACCTCTCGCAGCCGATCGACTACGGCGCCGGCGCCAGGTTCGCGCGGATCAACTACGAGATCGCCCGCGAGCTCGCCGACGCCGACGAGCGGCCGCTCTGGAACAAGGGCGACTTCTTCGCGACGCGCTTCGCGCCGGCGACCTCCATCGCCGACTGAGGCTGCAACGGGCGGCCACGGGTTTGTCTCGCGCGGTCATGGCCGGGTCGGAGGGCGCGCGCCACGATGGCGCGCGATGCGGCCCGACATGCTAGCGCCAGGCGTAGTTGAAGCTCACCGAGATCCGCGGCGTGCGCGCTCGGTTCGCGGGGACTTCGTGGCGCAGCCAGCTCTCCCACATGAAGACGGTTCCGGCCTGGGGCTGCAGGTACACGAAGGCCTGGGCGTCGTCCGGCGCATCCGGGCGGCGAGGCGGGGCCGCCATCATCAGCGGCAACCGGGGGTCCTCGATCTTGAGGGCCGAAGCCCCGGGCGGCGTGGCCACATAGACCGTGCCCGAGATCACGCTGTGGGGATGGATGTGCCCGCTGTGTCCGGCTCCGGGCTTCAGGACGTTCACCCACAGGCTGTCCAGGCGCAGCCGGCCGCCGCCCAGGTCGAGGTGCAGCCCCTCGGCGAAGCGGGCAGCGTGGCGGTCCAGCTTCCTCTTCAGGTCGGCGAACACGCTCATGCGCTGGGGCAGGTCGTTAAGCGACCCATAGGACGTGTAGCCCCCGTAGCCGTGGGCGCGGCTCCAGGCGCGCCCGGCGGCGTCCTCGGCCTCGAGCTCCTGGCAGGCGGCCAAAATCTCGGCGTTGAAATTTTCGAAGCTGCGGTCTGTTGTAAGGCTGGCTTCGTAGATGGGCGTGACGAAGAGCGGGCGCAGCGTCATGGAGGCGGCTTAAACCAGCCCGGTGGTTTCTCAAAACGTCGAGCGGTCGCTCCATCGGACTTCTGGCGCGACGCACGAACGTTGGTTAGGCTTGGCGTACAAATGAGGCCTGCCCGTCGAAGGCAGGCGTTGGGGGAAGCGAGAAGATGATCAGGATCGTTGCGGCCCTTGCTGTGGTGGGCCTCGTCGCGGCGGGCCCGGTGGCCGCGCAGGCGCAGGCCCGGAAGCCTGCCGCCGCCGCCTACAAGGCGCCCCGCGGCCCGGACGGGAAGCACCCCGACCTCAACGGCGTCTGGCAGGTGATGAACACCGCCGGCTGGGATATCGAGCCGCACGCCGCGCGCGCGGCGCTGCAGATGCGTCCCGGTCCCTTCGTGCCGGTGCCGGCCAAGGCGGTCGTGGCGCTGGGCGCGGTCGGCGCGGTTCCGGCGGGCCTCGGCATCGTGGAAGGCGGCGAGATCCCCTACACGCCCGAAGCCAAGAAGAAGCGCGACGAGAACCGGGCCAACTACCTCAGCCTGGAAACCGGCGACCCCGAGATCAAGTGCTACCTGCCGGGCGTGCCGCGCGCGAACTACATGCACCTGCCCTTCCAGATCTTCCAGTCCGAGAAGTCGATGATCATCGCGTACGAGTACGCGGGCGCGGTGCGCAACGTGCTCTTCACCGACCCGGGCCCGCCGCCGGTGGACTCCTGGATGGGCCAGTCGGTGGCCAAGTGGGACGGCGACACCCTGGTGGTCACGGTCAACGGCATGAACGACCGCACCTGGTTCGACCGGGCCGGCAACCACCACTCCGATCAGATGACGGTCGTCGAGCGCTGGACGCCCACCGGACCGGGCGTGATGCGCTACGAGGCCACCATCACCGATCCCAACACCTTCACCCGTCCGTGGAAGATGAGCTTCAACCTCTACAAGCGGCAGGGCGAGGATGCGCGGCTGAACCAGTTCAAGTGCGTCGAGTTCGTGGAAGAACTGATGTACGGTGACCTGCGCAAGGAACCGCTGAAATAGGCCGGCAATGGCCTTTGGATACTTGAGACGACCATCCGGCGTTTGGAGGCGAAGATGGACAAGAGGAAACTGATCATCGCGGGGGCGGTCGCGGCCGGCCTCGGCGCGGCGGCCGCCGGCGGCGCCGCCTGGGCGCACCACGCGTTCGCGGCCGAGTTCGACGGCAAGGCTCCGGTCCTGCTGCGCGGCAAGGTGACCCGGGTGGAGTGGATCAACCCCCACGCCTGGGTGCACATCGCCAACGTGAACAAGGACGGCACCACCACCGCGTGGATGGTGGAAGGCGGCACGCCCAACACGCTGCTGCGCGCCGGCATCGACCGCAACTCGCTGAAGGCCGGGACCGAGATCATCGTCCGCGGCTACCAGTCCAAGGACAAGCTCTGCCGTCCGGCCTGCAAGGCCAACGGCCGCGACGTGACGTTCCCGGACGGCCGCAAGATCTTCATGGGCTCGTCGGGCACCGGCGCGCCGAAGGACGGCTCGGATCCGACCGAGAAGTAGGGTCCGTCCACGAGACCGGATGTGAGGGGGGAGCCTTCGGGCTCCCCTTTTTCGTTCCGGCTCGCGCCTAGCGCGTCTGCAGGCGCAGCAGCGAATCCCACATGTCCTGGGCGAAGCGGATGACCGAGATGTTCGCCGAGAACGCGGCCTTCGCCTCCACCATCTCGACGACCTCCCTGGCCACGTCGACGGTGTCGTCCGCGCCCATGCCGGCGATGTTGACGGCCGAGGCCTCGAACCGGCGGGTCGCCGCCATCAGGCCGTAGCGCGCGGTGCTGATCGGATCCATGGCCGCAAGGCTGCCACGCGAGCGTTAACCGGGGCCTCGCAAGCTTGGTTAGCGAGGCGTTCGCGCCTTGCGGGGCTTCCGGACCTTGGGCGGCAGCGCCGAGGTGAAGACAAAGGCCGCCCGAAGCACCTCCGCGAGCCGCGCTTCGTCCTCCACGACCGAGGCCGGCAGTTCGCTGTAGGCGCGCATCCTGAAACTCGGCCGCGGCTCGAACGTGCGCAGGTCTCCCGTGGCGGACAGCTCCGCGTGCAGCGCGGGCGGCAGCCGGGCGAACACCACCTCCTGGAAGAGCCCCGCGAACATGTTCCCGTTGGCGAAGGCGCAGGGGCAGCCGAACATGACGCGCCGTTCCAGGCCCGAAGCCTCGGGGAGGCTCAGGTCGAAGAGATCGACGAGACCGCGCGGGGGCTTTGTCCAGGCCACCGCGCCAGGATGGCGCGCCGGCGACGGCAGGGGAAGCCGGGCGCGGACAAAGCGCGTATCCTGCCGGGAAAGGAGCAAGCCATGCGACGTCCCATCCTCGGCCTTGCCTTGACCCTGGCGGCGGCCGGCGCCGCTGCCGCCGCGCCGCCGCTCGCGGGAAGCCGCCCGGGACGACCATCCAGTGCATCGAGGCCGGCGGCCGCGCCGTCCCGGCAACCTGCCGGGTTCCGGACAGCCGCCTGGGTCCGGTCGCGTACATCTGCACCTGTCCGGACGGCGGGCAGCGGGTCGAGGTGGCGATCTGCGCCAGGGGCCAGACGCCCCCGCCCGAAGGCCGGGCCCTCAACATCGCCCGCCGCGAAGCGATCCGGGACGGCAGCCTTGTCGGCGACACGGTGGCCGGGCGCCCCATCTGCGAGGCGCCCCGCGACCGCTGAGCCGTCGGCTCAGCCCAGCGCCGCGTAGACCATCTTCTGGAACATGGGCCCGCCCACGCGGCCGGTGGGGCGCTGGCCCTGCATCGCGGTCACCGCCTCGGGGCCCAGCGGCATGGAGTCCTGGATCAGGTACATCAAGATCATGTCGTTGGCCGGGTCGGCCTGCCACCATGTGCCGAACGCGCCCGGCCAGCCGAAGGCCCCCTCGGCGCCGGCGCCCATCCACTCGTGCTTCTGGGCGTCCATGATCATCGAGAGCCCCAGCCCGAAGCCCTGGCTCAGCCAGAACGGCATGCCCATGAAGCCGTGGCCGCGCTGCTCGTCGCTGAGCCGGTTGGCCGCCATGATGTCGACGGTCTCGGTCTTCAGCAGGCGCACGCCGTCCACCTCGCCGCGGCCCAGCAGCATGCGGGCGAACTTGAGGTAGTCGTCGGCGGTGGAGAAGAGGCCGCCGCCGCCGCCTTCGAAGGGGGAGGGCGCGTCGGGAATCGGCAGCGAGACGTCCTTCAGCGGGCCGTCCTGCGGCGGCGCCTGGTAGAGGCGCGCCAGGCGGTCGCGCTTCTCGGGCGGCAGCCAGAAGGCGGTGTCCGTCATGCCCAGCGGGTCGAAGATGCGCGCCTTCAGCACCTCGCCCAGCGGCTTGCCCTCGATCCGGGCCACGAGGAAGCCCAGCACGTCGGTCGCGTGGCTGTAGTGGAAGCGGTCGCCCGGCGGATAGCTGAGCGGAAGCTCGCCCAGCGCCTTCAGCCATTCGTCCGGCGTGAGCGGATTGACCAGCGGCGAGCCCAGCTTCTCCTCATGCGCATAGGCGATGGGGCCCATGGACGTGAAGCCGTACGCGAGGCCGGCGCGGTGGGTCAGCAGGTCCTCGACGGTGATGTCGCGGTGGGCGGGCCGGGTCTTGTCGACGGGGCCGGTCGCCTCTTCCAGCACGACCATGCCGCCCAGTTCCGGGATCCACTTCGTGATCGGATCCTCGAGCGTGAGCTTGCCTTCCTCGACCAGCTGCATGATCGCCACCGAGGTGACCGGCTTGGTCATCGAGGCGATGCGGAAGATGGTGTCGCGCTCCATCGGCAGCCCGCGCGCGATGTCGCGCTGGCCGATGGTGTTGAGCTGGACGATCTCGCCCTTGCGCCAGACCAGGGTCACCATGCCCGAGAGCAGGTTCTGGTCCACCAGCCCCTTGAGGGTCGGACCCACCTGGTCGAGAACCTCACGCTTGAAACCCGCCGGCGCCTGCGCTCCGTCCACGGCCGCCTCCCTTATCGTTGTTCACCCGGCATAGCGCCGCGCGCGGGGCGCCGCGTCAAGGCTTCCCAGGGGGAAGCCGATGTCTCCGGGCCGCCGCCCTGGACCGCCGCGTCCCTTTCCGCCTGCGTCACGTAGAAGCTGCGGAGTTGCGCCTCCGCGACGCCCTTCGTAACTGGGGACACGATGACGTCCGTTCCGTTTGCCAAGCGCCCGTTCGCCGCGGCCCTGCTGGGCGCCCTGGCCGCCGCCTGCTCGCCGCTCTCGATGTTCGCGACCCTGTCGCCAAAGGATCCGTCCAGCCGGGTGGCGAACGGCGCCGCCTACGGGGCGGGCCAGCGGCAGCGGCTGGACGTCTACGCGCCCCGCGGCGCCTCGCATGCGCCCGTGGCGGTCTTCTTCTACGGCGGCTCGTGGGATTCCGGCCGACGGCAGGACTACAACTGGGTCGGCCGGGCGCTGGCCTCGCGCGGCTTCGTCACCGTGGTCGCCGACTACCGTCTCTATCCCGAGGTGAAGTACCCCGGCTTCCTCGAGGACGGGGCGCAAGCGGTGAAGTGGGCGGTGGACAACGCCGGGCGGTACGGCGCGGACCCCAGCCGGATCGTGCTCGTGGGCCACTCCGCGGGGGCCTACAACGCCGTGATGCTGGGCCTGGACGGGCGCTACCTCAAGGCCGCCGGGGTCGCCCCCGATAGGATCAAGGCAATCGCCGGCCTCGCCGGTCCCTACGACTTCCTGCCGCTCAAGGGCGACACGACCAACCGGGTGTTCGGCGGCGCCGACGATCTGCCGTCGACCCAGCCGCTGGCCTTTGTGACCTCGTCCTCGCCGCCGGCGTTCCTGGCCACGGGCGCCCGCGACGGGATCGTCTATCCCAAGAACACGATCGCCCTGGCCAACCGGCTGCGCGCGGCCGGCGTGCCGGTGGAGGAGCGCCACTACCAGGGCGTCGAGCACATCGGCATCATCCTGGCGCTGTCGCGGCCGCTGCGGGGGGGCGCGCCGGTGCTCGAGGACATGACGGGCTTCCTGCGCCGCCATGTCGACGCAAGCGTTGCTGCAACGCAGAATGAAGCCGCCGCCGCCGAGTAGTCGTCGACGCCCGACGGCTTACGGCGTAAGGCTTCGGCGCCCCTGAGTGACCCTGTTGCGATGCCGCATTGAACCCGCGACGGGGCGTGCGTATATGCCGGCCGCCCCTTGGAGGATCCCATGCTGCTCACCCTCATGAAGGCCAAGCTGCATCGCGCGACGGTCACCCAGGCCGACCTGGACTACGAGGGGTCGATCGCCATCGACCGCGACCTGCTCGACGCGTCCGGCATCCTGCCGCACGAGCAGGTGGACGTGCTCAACATCACCAACGGCGCGCGCTTCACCACCTACGCCATAGAAGCGCCGCGCGGATCGCGTGTGATCGGCGTCAATGGCGCGGCCGCCCGCCTCGTCCAGAAGGGCGACAAGGTCATCGTGGTGACCTATGGCATGCTGCCGGCCGAGGAGGCGCGAAACTATGCCCCGACCGTGGTGCTCCTGGACGACGGCAACGAGATCAAGGTGGCCGCCTAGGCCCGCTGCGGCCCTGGCCGCGCTCGGCTTCGCCGCGCTCGGCCTGGCGGCCTGTTCGCCCACCGCGCCGCCCGGCGTCGACCGCGACAAGCTGGACGCGGCCGTGTCGCGCGCCGTCGGCGACCCCAACACCTGCGTGCTGATCGCCGACGCCGACTCGGGCCGCACGCTCTACCGCTACAACACCGCCACCACGTGTGCGCGCGAGTTCGCGGCGTGCGACCAGCCCGGGACGCGCACTCTCAAGACCCTGCTCGACGCGACCGTGAAGGACCGCCAGGCGCGGACACTGTCCTGCAACACCCAGGCCGATGCGTCGCGGGGCGTCGGCTGGGCCAGCGGCCCCATCGCGGGCACGTCCTACGTCTACGCGGCGATGATGGAGGGCGACCGCGCCTTCCCCGGCCGCATGATGGCCGACCGGCTCGAAACCGCCTTCCGCCGCGCGAAGGTGTCGAAGGCGCCTTAGGGCCGCCCGCTTGGACGGCCCCGCGGACGTTTCGTCGAACCTACCGCGTCAGCTCGTAGAGCCCGCTCACGTCGATCCGCACCCGCAGCTCGCCGCCGGCCACCGGCGTGCCGGCGTCCTTGGCCTGGGCGGCCATGGCGAACCGCTCCATCGGCATCGGCGGGGGCGGGGTGAAGCCGCCGCCCTCCGACAGGCTGACCAGGCGCGACACGCGGTGGCCCGTCGCCCGCGCGTAGAGGTCCGCCTTGGCCTGCAGCGCCTTCACGGCGGCCTCGCGGGCGACGTTCTCGGCCGCGGTGGGATCCTTCAGGCCGAAGCTGATCCCGTTGACCTGGTTGGCGCCGGCCGCGACCGAGGCGTCCACCGCAGGCCCCAGCCGCTTCAGGTCGTTGACGGTGATCGTCACCTGGTTCGAGACCTGGTAGCCGATGAGCTGCGGCGGCTGGTTCTCCTGGTAGCGGTACTGCGGCGACAGGTTCAGGTTGGACGTCTGGATGTCGCGGTCGGCCAGCCCGGCGCGGCGCAGGCTCGCCATCACGGCGGTCATCCGCTGCGCGTTGGCGCTCATGGCCTCGGCGGCGGTGCGGCCCTCGGTCATCACGCCCAGGCTGATGACGGCCATGTCGGGCGCCACCTTGGCTTCGCCGTAGGCCGCAAGGTTCAGCGTCGTGGCCCGGAACATGGTGTCGGCGGCCGGCGGCGCGGCCTGGGCCAAGGCGGCGGTGGCCGCGGTGGAGGTCAGCAGCGCCAGGCTCAGGCCGGCGGCGCGCATCAAGGTCTTCATGGTCGGCTCCAGTGGGGGGGAGGATGGAACGCCCAAGCGTGGCAGTCCGTGCCTGAACGCAAGCTTTAAGCGCCATGCAGCCCGTGGTAACGCCCCAGCCTGCCGCGCGGCTACGGGCCTGTAGCTCAATGGTTAGAGCCGGCCGCTCATAACGGTCTGGTTGCAGGTTCGAGTCCTGCCGGGCCCACCAGCGCGCTTTTTCAGGCGCGTTCAGAGCGTCCCGAAGCTTCGCGCTAAACCATTAGAAAAACGGAGAAAACTATCACGCAAACGTGCGAGCGGGTTTCGCGTGAGTTGGATCATTTGTAGAACATGCTGTGGTATTTTTTGGGTCCGATACCAACAAAACAGCGCGCGATACCAACAGCCATGCCGCTCACCGATTCGAAGCTGATGAGCCTCGGCGCCGTCCACGCCGCGACGCCTGCGATAGACCGCAAGCCCCGGAAGGTCGTCGACAGCGAAGGGCTGTACATCTTTCTGCAGCCGTCGGGCTCAATGCTTTGGCGCCTCGCCTACCGCTTCGACGGCAAGCAGAAGGTTCTCGCGCTCGGGAAGTATCCCGACGTCTCGCTCCCGAAGGCGCGAAAGGCTGCGGTGGATGCGCGGGCCCTGATCGCCGATGGCCATGACCCCTCTGTCGAGCGGAAGCGGGCAAAGACCAAAGCCAAGACCGCAGCGATGGACAGCACGTTCCGGTCGGTCGCCGAGGCTTGGTTCAAGGCTCGAAAGATCAAGTGGGTCAAAAGCTATTCTGATCGACTTCGTTCACGCCTGGACGATGATCTACTTCCGGACCTTGGCGACATGAAGATCGCCACGATCGAGCCGGTGGAAGTCCTCCGTTGCATCCGAAAAATCGAGGAGCGCGACGCACCGGAAATGGCGCGGCGGGTCCTGCAGATGGCCGGCAACATCTTTCGATTTGGCGTGGCGACCGGACATTGCCCACGCAATCCGGCAGCCGACGTTCGCGATGCGCTGGCCTCGCCTAAACCGGTCAAGCACCGGCCCGCCCTTAAGCCGGGCGAACTCCCCGCGTTTATGCGAAGCTTGGCACAATACGATGGAGCCGAGAGGACTAGGCTTGGCCTTGAGCTGGTCGCGCATACCATGGTGCGCACCTCGGAGGTCCGGTTCGCTCACCGAGACGAGTTCGAAAATCTGGATGGCCCTCAAGCGCTGTGGCGCATACCCGCCGCGCGCATGAAGATGCGGCGCGACCATCTTGTACCGCTGTCTCCGCCAGCCGTCGGGATCGTGAAGCGTTTACTCGTGCTTGCGGGCAATAAGCCCCTGCTGTTCGGCGCGGACACCAAAAGCGGCGTGATCTCGGAGAACACGCTAATCTATGCCGTCTATCGCATGGGCTATCACAGCCGCGCTTCGGTCCACGGCCTCCGCTCAACCGCCTCCACGATCCTCAACGAACACGAGTTCAACCGGGACTGGATCGAGATGCAGCTGGCGCACAGCGAGAGGAGTGTTCGGTCGATCTACAACGCCGCCGAATGGATCAGTGGTCGCCGTGTGATGATGGTGTGGTGGTCCAGCTATCTTGGCCACCTGATGGCTGGCCGCAATCCTGATGGAACTGTGCATCAGGAACCTGCCAACGAGGATCGGTTGCCCGAGGAGGCTGCAGCGACCCTACGCCGAATGGAAGAGTCCCGAAGCTAGCTAGAGGCCGCTTTCCTGTCGCCACCCGAGGTCGGCAATCTGGACGCCGCCGGGCGCCGGAGATAGCTCGACCCCCCGCCCGAGCTGCGGCGTCGCTTGGCCAAGCCGCAGCCGGGCGAAGTGCTCCACGCCCTGAGCATCGCGCACCACGACCCATCCTGACGCGCCGAGCTCGTCATGATGTCCGGCTTTCACCAGCCGGCCGCGTACCCGCTCGGCGACGACCTCGCGAACCTCGCGGCCGGACTCCAGACGTCGCTGGTGCAGCGTGCGGATGATGTCGCGCCGCAGCTGCAGCGTGCGCAGACGTTGCTCCAGGTCGGGGTGGAGACGGTAGCGACCGCCCAAGCGCGTCGCCAGCCCCAGGGCCTCGAGGTGGCGCAGGCGCCCGCGCGTCAGGGCCGACCAGGCGTCGCTGCCGCCTACGCCGTCGTCAACACCAAGACTTGCGTCTGCCGCCTGCAGCAGCCGGCGATCGAAACCGGTGAAGCGGTCGGCCTGCGTCTCACGCCAGATGCGCTGCTCCGCCTCAATCCGCGAAAGGTCGCCCAAGAGCTCGTGGGCCACCTCCTGGGCGCGGGCCCGGAAGCCGTACCCCACGTAGTCGCGCGGAATGACGAGGTCGCGGCCCGAACTGCGGCGTCCCCTAACGAGGACATGGGCGTGGGGCTGGTCGGTGTCGAAATGGCAGATCGCGATCCACTGGAGCTCGGGCTCGCCCAGATCGTCGGCCACGCGCCGGAGGGTCTCGCGCGTATAGCGCTTCAGGTCGGCGAGGCGATCCCCGTGCTCGGGTGAGATGATGAACCGGAAATGGTGCCGGTCCTGCGGCCATTCGGCGGTCACGGCGCTGGCGTCGAGCTCGTCCGCATCGCGATCGAAAAAGCTTCCGGACTTGCCCTCCGCGCCGACGCCTGAGCGTCCGAGATACGAAACGTGCGCGGCCAATGCGCCGCCTCGGGCCGCGCCTCTCCCGAGGTGTCGCGAAACCATCGCCTTCACGATCACCCGTTGCCGAACGTCCAGACGAAACGGCCGCCCGGACCGTTTCTGGGCCGATCTGAGGACCCCCGCGCGATCGCCGTAGGCGAAGAGACGTGATGCGGCGAGCCGTTGCAGGATCGCCGTCCGCACGGGGAAGCGGTCGGTCTTCAGCCGCGCCGGCAGGCGCGCTACGCGCCGAGGCGGCTCACGGCGAGACGACGCAAGCAGCCGGATCTCGATGGCGTCCCTGGCGAGCATGGCGAGCGTGTTCCACCGCCTATCGCCCGCGTCCCGACGAGTTGTCGAAGTGACATCAGCTGGAGATAAGCGATGGAAAACCTAGAGCAAAACGCGCGACTAAACACCTCTTTTATCTTGCCCTGAACCAAGAAATCGAAGTCGACATCAATCCTCATCATGATCCATCAAACAACAGCAAGCACCGCCCATCACCTATGATTTCCAGCCATCTAGCGCGAGTCTCCCCGCCGCATCGGCCAAAAGAAGAAACCCGCCCGGCCGGAGCCGAGCGGGTCTGGGGAAGATGACGGGCTGTGCCTCAGGCCGCCTTGGCCCGGATCGCCAGATGCTGGACGCCGCGCGCCAGAGCCTGCTGGGCCAGGTTCATCGCCGGCCCGAACGGGTGCGTACCCGCCCCTCGGCGCTCGTCTAGAGACTGCGCTAAGGTCAGGCAGCACGTGGGCTCAAGGGCCATCAGGTCGTCGTTGGCCCGGAACGGCGCAGCCTTCTGGTGCCGGTCGAAGTCGGCCCGGGCGAGCACCAGGGTGACGCCCTTCTGCTGCGCCCAGCGGATCGCCAACCGCTCCGCCCCGCGGGCTCCCGTGGTGGCGAGGGCCATGTCCGGCCACTGCGACCGGGCCCAGTTCAGGGCGTCGAAGATGCGGCTCGCATCGGTCTGGCTGTCGGCGAAGGGGGCGCCCCGGAAGGCCACCACGGGCCCGCCGGGATCCGCGTCCGACGCCTTGCGCCGATCGATGGCCCGCAGCGCCTGCTTGGCCTCCAGCTGGGCGGCGGTCAGATGGGTGCCGCGCCGGCTGCCGCGCCACGGCGTCCAGACCTCGCCGGTCGCCGTCGTGAAGACCTCCGCTGCCGCGTCCCGGATGAGTTCGCAAGCCGCCTGTGCGACGTCGGCCGAGCGCGCCGACCGCGTGGCGTCCTGCAGTTCGGTGTCGGCCATCTCCGATCCGTCGAAGTCGCGCTCGAGGCTGCGCATCCGATCACGGGCCCGATCCGCATCGCGCTCGATGCGTCCCGCCGCCGAATGGAAGGCGCCGATCAGGCTCTCGGCGAGGATCGTCTGGACGTCTTCCAGAGCGCTGCCGCCCACGATGTCGAGCAATTCCGTCATCAGGGCGTGCCCCAGCTGTACGAGCGCCGCTTCCGTGGGATGCGGCCGGGGGTCTTCCAGCGCCGCGGCTTGCACGTCGAACGCCGTATCCGAGGCTGAGAAGGCATGAAGGGAGAAGGTCATCGAAGGACTCCGTGAATGAGAGGAACCGCCGATGCGCCGCCCGCGCAACGACCTCCCTCCTGGCCACGTCGGGCCCCGGGCAGTCACCGGAGCGGAGCGCCTTTCGCGGAGCGGAGGGGAACGGCCGTAGGCCGTTGACGGCCAGGGTGACGTGATAGGATGAGAGGGCGTTGTGTGGGGGTGTCGCGCCCGCCCGTAGAGGCGGGCGCTCAACTCGGCGCGCGTCTCGCGCCGATAGCTGAGGCTCAGTCACCCCAGGGCCCGCCCTGCCAGCTTGATTAGATGGTTCCGCGCGACCGGCCGATAGGCCAGGGCCCCATGCGGCGCACAATAGGCCCCGCGCACCGCAGGACGGCCGCAGAGGCAGAAGCCGTCGGATCCCGGTTCGCCGATCGGCCAGCGGCACTGGCCCCGACGAACGCTGACCACGCTCGCCAGCCCCGTCGCAGGCAGTTCGCTCTCAAGGCCCACGACCCGGGGTGGAGGCAACGCGCGGTCGGGCTGGGTCCGAGGCGGCAGGCGCACGCGCCGCTCCCGGCGCTGGTCGGCCCGACCCGCTCCAGGAAAGTGCGGCGCGGCGCGGCCGGTCAAGCCCAGCCGGTGGACCTTCCCGATCACCGCGTTGCGGGTGATCCCATGACCCAGGTCGCGGGCGATCTGGCTGGCGCTCAGGCCGTCGCGCCAGAGCTTGCTGAGGACCTCCACGCGGTCGTCGGTCCAGGTGATGGCGGGGGCGGACATGGTTGGCTCCGGGTCTTCGCGAGCCCGATCGGCTCGCCCCCGTCGCCCTTCCTTCCGCCTTCGCGTGAGGGATCGTCACCCGTAGGGCGGAGACCCGGAACGGGGCTCCGGGAGCCGCAGGCGAGTAGAGCCCGGCCCGGCCGTCCGGCCGGGGCACGCCCAGACTTCCCGCGTCGCCGCCCGAATCCGGCTAGCCTTTCCCTGATGACCCTGGCGCCACCCAAGGAGAACAGGGGACGCGCCGTCTTCCGCGCCCTGGTGGAAAGCGGCGCGAGCCTCCTGCCGCTCGCCGGCGTGCTTGCGCGCCTCTACCAGACGACACACCCCACCCAGTTCGCCCAGGACGTCGAGCGCTGGCAGGGCGACTTTACCGCCACAGTCAACGAGCTGGCCCAGAGGCTCGCGGCGCTCGAAGCCCAGTACGCGCCGCAGGCGGTCCTCTCGGACCTGGCCCTGGAGGCCGCCGTCTGGTTCGTGGCCGATCCGGACCGCCCGCCCCACTGGCCGGTGAGCCTGGGCGACATCGTCGAAGGCCTGCCCGGCCAGGACCCCGCCCTCGTGGCCGAGGCGGTCCACGAACTCGCCGACGCCGACCTCCTCACCCTCACGCCGAACATCGGGCCGGGCGGGGACCGCGCGCGGGCGCACTGGCCACTGATCTGGCTCTTCGAGCCCCTGGCGAGCGGGATCTCCCCGGTCCAGGACGCCGCCCGACTGGCCCAACAGGGGCTCGCCGAGGATTATCTCGAAGCCCAGGCCATCCAGGACGCGAACGGCTGGACGGTCCGGCGCGTCAACGCCGCCTTCGAGCTCGTCGCCACATTCGCGCCCGAGGGGCACGTGAGCCGGCCCGCGCACCCGGTCTTCTCCCTCTACGGCATCCACATCGACGCCGGCACACGACGCCGCCTGCGCGCCTTCATCGGCGCCCAGGCCCACACGAAAGCGGCCAGCTCCGCGGGGAGCTGACCGCTCGATCGTCAGGCAGACGGCTCGGCCCCTAGAACGGGATCTCGTCGTCCAGCTCCGCCATCGGGGGCGCCGCCCTCTCAGGCGGCGGCGCGCGCTCCGCGCGCGGCGTGCGGGACTTGATCCGCAGGCCCTCGACGATCAGCCGCAGGTCGTAGTGCACCGTGCCGTCCTTGCCGGTCCAGGTGTCGTTCTCGACGTGGCCGCTCACCACCACCCGCACGCCCTTGTGGGCGTAGGGTCCGATGTAGTCCTGCGCCGTCCTCTCGTTGAAGCAGACGCAGTTGAAGCCGGTGGTGCGCTCGCCCACCTGCCCGTCGCTGCGCCGGAACCGCACGGTCTCCAGGACCCGGAAGCTGGCCCGCTTGCGCCCGGAACCCTGGGCGGCGAGGATGGAGGGATCGGCTGCGAGGTAGCCGTCGATGATCACGCTTTGCATGTTGGATCTCCTTGGGATTGGGGCCGGTCAGGCGGCTTGCTGCCGGGCGTCGGGCTGGCGGTCCGAGGCCCAGTCGAGGACGGTCAGCGACCGGATCACGAGCTCCTTGGCGGCCCGCTCCTCGCCGTCGCGCGCCTCGTAGAGGTTGTCGACGAAGGCGCCGATGGCAACGACCTCGCACCCCGACGCCAGCCCCTCGGCGATCACGCGATCGTTGAGGCCCTGGGCCCAGCTCACGCAGTTGACCCCCACCACGCGCGGCTCGCCCGCCGCGTCACGGCCCCGGTTCTCCAGCAGCCGGAACACGGCCTTGGCATAGTCCTCCGTCACCTGCGGATCGGCCGCGAGGCGGCCCACGAAAACCACATTCTGCATCACAGTCTCCTTGAGTGGACGAAGCGCCGAGGCCAAATCCCCGGACCGCTTCGCCCGGCGAAGCCCTCCCTCCCGCTTCATGGCGCGCCTCCGCCGCCGCAACCCGACACGATGCCGCCTTGGCGAGCGCCCTGTCCCGGCGCTAAGCCATCGCCGATGTCCGACTTCCTCGACGTTTTCGGCGCCTCGGGCGCGCGCTACCGCTTCCGCAGCACCGAGCCCGGCGAGCTGCCGCAGATGGCTGGTAATCTGCTGGTCGCCAGCGGCTCCGCGGCGCGGCTCAAGGTGCTGTTCTGCGGGGCGGCCCGCAGCCTGGTGCGCGCCGCGCCCCTGGTCACGGAGACCCTGGAGGCCAACCGCGACGCCCGCCTGTTCGTGCGCCTCAACGTGGCCCGCGCGGTGCGCGAGGCTGAGCACGCCGACATCGTGGCGGCCGTGGAGCCCGAACGCGAAGCGGCCGACCTCGACTGACCTTCACCCTCCCGGCTCGATCGCCTGCACGACGGCGTGTCGTGCCACCACGGCCGCCGCCACCTCGGGCCGGTCCACGGGCACGAAGACCCGCAGGGTGTAGGCGATGATCTCGGTGAAGCAGCCGAGCGCCACGAGGGCCGCCCGGTCACCGGCCCCGCCCACCACCTCCAGCCGCTGGCGGTCCATCACGCGCGCCCGGCGCAGCCACAAGCCGCCGTCCAGGCCGAGCTGGACGCCGCGCTCCAGCACCTCGCGCAGCACCAGCGCTCCGTCCGACCAGGCCTCCGCCAGGCTGGTGACGCCCAGCGCCGCCTTCAGCGCCGCCACCTGGCTCGCGTCCAGAACCCGGCCGAGCCAGCGGCGCCCGTCGGGCGCCTTCACGCGACGGACCTGCGCGCCGCGCCCCGGCAGCCGCGCCCAGACCGGCAGCAGGAGGCCGGTGGCCAGGGTCAGTTCGCGGGTCCGCCATAGATCGGCCTGCGAAATCTCGGCGGTCCAGGCCGCGCGCCAAGCCTCAGGTTCGGCGGACGCCCAGGCCGACTCCTCGAACGCCTTGGCGGTCTCGAGCGACTTGCCGTCGGGCCGGCGCAGGCGCACGGCCGGCAGCAGACGGTCGTTGTCGTCGGTGGTCGTCAGTCCCAGCTCGACCAAGGCCGCGCGGCCCGAACGGCCGTTGAGGGCCAGGACCGCGGCCTCGCCGAGCCGTTCGGCCAGACCGAAGGCCTCGTCCACCCCGAAGAACTCGCGCCGTGCCCGCAGCGCGAACCCGACCAGCTGGGTCTCCGCGCCGGTGGCCTCGTCCGTCCGCACGGTCTCCTCGGACAGGACCTGCAGGTCTTCGGCGACGATGTCCTCCAGCCCGTGGTCGAGCTGCCCGGACGCCGCGGCGCGTTCGACCACCCCGGCCAGGATCTTCTCGTAGTCGGCGAAGAGCGCGTTCTGATCCGCGATCCGCAGCGCCAGCAGGCGGTTGAGGAAGGTGTTCATCGGCGGCAGGTCCTCGGCCCCCTTGAGCTGGCCCTCGCTGTCCAGCAGCTTCAGCGCCGTCTTGGCCTCGAACGCCTCCAGCGACATGCTCGTGAGCTCCCCGAACGCCAGCGCGCCGTAGAGGACGAGCAGGGCGCGGCGCGCCCACGGGCTCTCCAGGTTGTCCTCGGCCCGGAAGAGACCGGCGCCGGCCACCCGGCGCTCGCCGCGGGTGAGCGCGCCCAGAGAGTCGAGCCGTCGCGCGATGGTCGACAGGAAGCGCTTCTCGCCATGGATGTCGGTGGTGATCGGCCGGAAGAGCGGCGGCGACGCCTGATGGGTCCGGTGCGTGCGCCCGAGGCCCTGGATGGCCGCATCGGCGCGCCAGCCCGGCTCGACCAGGTAGTGGACGCGCCGCTGGCGGTTCACGGCGTCCAGGGCGGCATGATAGCTGCGGCCGGTGCCGCCGGCGTCGGAGAAGACGAGCACGCGCTTACGCCCGTCCATGAAGGCGTCGGTCTCGGCCTTGGCCGCCGAGGCCCCCCGCCGCTCCACGACGCGGCGGCCCTCCCGCAGCACGACGCGTCGCGACCGGCCGGTGATCTCGGCCACCGCGCCAGTCCCGAAGGCGTCCAGAATCGCGTCCAGAACACCGGGCACGGCCGGCAGGCTCGCCAACGCCGCGACGGTCTCGTCGCGCAGGCGCAGCGCCTCCTGGCTATGCACCGGACAGCCGTCCTTCATGACTGGCCGCAGGACCACCTGGTCATCCTCGCCCTCGACGGCTTCCATCAGCGCGGTCGGAAAGGCGCCCTGCAGGTAGTCCAGGACGTACTCCTTGGGCGTCAGGTCCACCTGCAGGTTGCTCCACTCCTCGGACGGGATCTCGTCCAGCCGGCGGTTCATGACCGCCTCGTTGGTGGAGACGATCTGCACCACCGCCGAGCGCCCGGCGCCCAGGTCTCGGCGGATCGCGGCCACCAGCGTCGGAGCCTTCAGGCCCGCGAGCAGGTGCCCGAAGAAGCGCAGCTTCGCGCCTTCGAAGGCCGAGCGCAGCGCGCTCATGGCGGCCCCGCTCACCACCTTGCCGTCGCCGTCGACCACCCCGATCGCCTGCAGGGCCGCGCCTAGGTTCGCGTGGATCACCTGGAAGGCGTCGGCCCACGCGTCCCAGATCGCGATGTCGTCCGCGCTCAACGGATGTGCGAGGGGCGAATACTCGACGCCCTCGAACGAGAGGCTGCGGGCCACGTAGAGGCCCATGGCCTTCAGCTCGCGCGCCACCAGTTCCATGAAGGCGATGCCGCCGCTCTCGGCCGCGTCGAGGAAGTCGGCGCGGGTGGTGAAGGGCGCGTCGGGCCCGCCCCAGAGGCCGAGCCGCGCCGCATAGGCGAGGTTGGCGGGCTCGGTGGCCCCGGTCGCCGAGACGTAGAACACCCGCGCGTCCGGCAGGCGGTTCTGCAGGGCCAGGCCCGCCAGCCCCTGCTGCGAAGCCTTTTTCGGCCCGCGCCCGCCGATCCCGCCCGCGGCGTTGGCCATGGCGTGGGCCTCGTCGAAGACGACGACCCCGTCAAAGCCGGCCCCCAGCCAGGCCACGATCTGGTCGAGGCGCGAGGGGCGCCCGCCGCGGGCGGGCTGGCGCAGGGTGGCGTAGGTCGTGAAGAGAACGCCGCGCTCCAGGCGGATCGCCTCCCCCTGCTTCCAGCGTGACTGCGCCACCAAGTCATGGGGCGAGCCGCCGATGGCCCTCCAGTCGCGCTGCGCGTCCTCCAGCAGCGCCTCGTTCTTCGACAGCCAGAGGGCGCGGACCCGGCCGTGGGTCATGTTGTCGGCGATTACCGCGGCGATCTGGCGACCCTTGCCGGCGCCGGTGCCGTCGCCCAGGAACATGCCGCGCCGCAGCCGGAACACACCCTCGGCGTCCTCATCAGCGAGCCGCAGCTCGTGCGCGGCCTCGCCGGGCAGCCACCAGCCCGACAGGTGCGCGCCGTGCGCCTCGCCCGCGTAGACCACGGTCTCCGCCTGGGCGTCGGAGAGCCGCCCCTCCGCCCGCAGGACCGCCGGGAGCCTGGGCCGGTAGGCCGGAGCAGGGGGCGCCACCGACGCCATCGCCCCCGACTCCACCAGAGGCGTCGGGTGGGGCAGCGCCGTCGCGAAAGCGATCCGGCCCAGCCCCCAGGCCTGGTAGAGACCCACGTCACGGCCCTCGCCGGACCATGGAGTCGCTACATAGTCCAGGGTCTGGGCGTCCTCCAGGAAGCTCAGGGCGATCGCCGGCCCGCTCAGGCTGCGCGGCCGCAGCGCCAAGCCGACGGGACCCACGCGCGCCACGCGCGGCTGGCAAGTCGGCCGGTCCGGCAGGCCCGCGGCCCACGCCGCCGCGTCCGCCAGCGTTGTGGCGGTCTCCAGGGCGGCGGTCTCCCCGCCCAGGCCGCGGTCGAGAACCAGCATCCCGGTCTCCACGCTGGCGCCATGCTTCGCGAAGGCGCCCGGCGGCAGGACCAGCCGCCCGACCACCCGCGCAAACCGCTGCGTCGCCACTAGCAACGGGGCGTCGCTCAGCGCGCTCGCCGGGACGATGGCGGCAACGCGACCGCCGTTGGCCACGCAGGCCAGCGCCGCCAGCACATGCGAGCCCAGCGCCGCGAACGGCGGGTTCATCACCACGGCGTGGAAGCTCCCCGCCGCCGGCAGCAGGTCGCCAAGATGCGCCGCGTCGAAGCGGGTGCGCGCCGCAGCCGGGAACAGGCCGTCCAGCAGCCCCGCGCGGCGGTCGCTGAGTTCGTTCAGCGTGACCACGGCCCCGCAGGCCTCGGCGATCGCCGCCACCATACCGACGCCGGCCGACGGCTCCAGCACCCGGTCGCCGGGACGCACTTGGGCGGCCAGCACCAGAAGGGCCGCCAGCGGCGCCGGGCTCGAGAACTGGTCGAACGCGAGCTGGTGCTCGGAGCGGCGGGTGTGGGTGAGACCGAGTTCCACCAGATCGGCCAGCGCACCCACCACCTCGGCCGGCGCGTCCTCGAGCCGGGCCACCTGGCCGCCGATCCGCCGGACCTGCAGCACCATGGCCGCTTCGATGGCGTCGTAGGCGTCGCGCCAGTCCCAAGCGCCCTCGGCATCCGTCGCGCCGAACGCGGTGGTGAGCACCGTCGAGACAACGCGCCGCTCCAGCGAACGGCCACGGAAGAGGTGCGGCGCAAGCGCGCGGGCGGCGGCGAGCAGGTTCTGCGGGCGGTCGTCGGCGGCGAAGAGCGGAAGGGCGGCGTTCATGGCGGGGCTCCGGCCCGGCGCGGAGGGCGGTCCCCTCCACTTCGCCGGGCTCGCCCGCGCCCCAACCCTTCCTCCGGCTCCAGAACGACGGCGCCGCTCCGGAGCGACCGGAACGGCGCCGTCGACCCGACTGCGCACCGCGGAGGGAGCCGTTGCGGCCTTGGGCAGCTGAGAGCGCTCCAATCGTGCCCACGGCTCGGCCGCACCGGCTCTACGGTGCGCGGCGCCGGCCGTTCGCGACGGGCATGCGCGTCAGGCTTTCACTCAGGCGGCGAGCGCCGCCACGGCCGCGCTGTCACCGACAGCTTCCGCCTCCGCCGCCGGCGGCTCGTCCTCGACCTCGGCCTCGGCCGGCGGCTTGGCGGCCCAGGAGAGATAGGCCGGCGCCCAGCCGCGGTCGGCCGCCCGTTCGGCGACCAGGGCGACCAGCTCGTCCTTCTTGCAGGCGCCCGCCCGGCTCTCGCCCGCGCCCATCTCGTCGAGCATGTCGAAGATCTTGGCCTTGGGGTGGGCGCCGAGGAACCTGGCGTCCGGCGTCCAGTGCAGGGTGACGTCGGCGTGGCAGAGGGCGGCGATCTCCACCGCCTCGGCCCGCGCCGAGCGGCGCACCGAGGTCGTCCGCTCCTCGCGCAGGTCGAGGCACAGCGCCACCAGCTCGGCCAGCAGCGCCATCTTCTCGCCATGCGCCAGGCCGTCGACCCAGGCGATCGGCGAGACCTCGGAGGACTCCCAGGCCGCCCGCCGCTCGGCGAGGCGCCGCCGGACCTCGCCGTCCAGCGCCTCGATCGCCGCGACCCCGACGCGCCCGTAGGTCTCGGCGTCGATCGCCAGCGCGCCGCCGCCCTTGGCCCGGTTCTGCCGCAGCACGAGGACCCCGAAGAGGCGGGCCACCAGGGCGGTGAGCGCCACGGCCGGGTCGTCGGCCAGCGCTCGGATCAGGGCGCGCGTGGCGGTGTCGGTGCGCACGTCGTGCAGCACGTGGTTCACGCCATCCAGGTCCGGCGTTGGGGCCACCGCCACCGGCGCGGCGCTGACCACCCCGCGGCGCACGATGGCCGCGGGCTCCAGCGCCCCCTGGACCTCGTCCGCGTCGTCGCGATCACCCTCGCGCTCCGCCGCCTCGTACTCGGGCTCCGCGACCGGCGCCGGGGGGCCGAACGCGCGCACGTCGAGACCGGTGGCGCCATCCGAGAACACCTGCACCAGGCTGATCTCCCGGAAGGGTTCGCCCGCCACGTCGGCGGCGACCTTGGCCTGCAGCAGGGCGGCGATGGCGGCATCCGCCTCGGCCTGCGAGAGATCGACCTCGTGAAGAGCCGCGGCGGCGTCCTGAGCCGCGTCCTGGGCCTGGTCCCAGGCCGACAGCGCCTCGGCGTCCAGGCCCATGCCGTAGGCGTCGCCGAACGGCTCGAGCGCCGGATCGTCGATCTGCGACGGCGCGACAGCCACCAGGACCTGCACGCCGGCCGCCCGGAGCTCCGCCGACAGGGCCTCGGCGCGGGCGATCCAGGCGTCCTGCAGGATCTCAGGGTCGAGGATCACGTCCGGCCGTTCCCCGAAGAGGTCGCTTTCGAGGCGGCCGCCGGCTGCCACGTAGCGCTCGGCGCCCACCAGCCTGAAGCGGCGGTCGCGCACGGTTACCCCGCCGGCGTCGAGCCGGTCGGTGATTCGCCACTCCTGGAAGCCGAAGCCGTTCAGGACCGCCTCGGCGATCTCGCCCTGCTCCTTCTTGTTGGGCAGGCGCGCCATCAGCCGCGCCTGCTTCAGGTTGAGGCGTCCGCTCCGCAGCGCCTCGAGCGCCCTCGGATGCAGCTCGGCGAGCGCCGAAAGCCGGCGCACGTCGATCTCAGCGTAGCCGAGGGCGCTCGCGATCGCCGCCGACGCCAGCTTGGCCTTGGCCATCTTGCCGATGGCGACGATCACGTCGGCCACATGCACCGGGACCGCCGTGTTGGTCAGGACGATCGCGGCGGCCTGGCGGGCCGGATCCGTCTCCACAAAAGCCGGCACGGGATAATCGTCGCCGATGCGCCCGGACTCCAGCAGCAGCTGCAGCGCCAGCCAGCGCCGCCGGCCGTCCAGGGCCATGGCGGGCTTTTCCTTCTTCTTGCCCGGCCGCACTGTGAGCGGCTGCAGCACGCCGGCGGCGAGGATGGTCTCGGCGAGCTCAGGGATCTCGTCGTCCGGCGGTTCGCCAAAGCGCATGTTCTCGGACGCGACGGCGAGGTCGCGGAGCGGGAAACTCCTCGGCAGGCGCTCGGCGGGTTTCTCAGAGATGGGTGGGGCTTCAGGAACGGAGGGGGTCACGGGCATGGGGCAGGTCCTGCCCGGCCGCGAGGGACCATCCCTGCGATCCGGGCGCCCCAAGCCGCCCTTCCTTGTCCTCCCTCCGCGCCAGATCGTTCCAGTCGCCGGCGCCGACGGGGGGCAGCACGACCTCGGCCGCCACCCCCGCGTTGCGCAGCCGCGCGCGCAGGATCGCGGCCGAGCGCTCGCCGTCCGGCCCGCGGTCCCCGGCGATCAGCACCTGCTCGACCCCGTCCGGCGCCGACCAACGACGCAGATTGCTGGTCGACAGCAGCGCCCAGCCCGGCAAGCCGAACCGCGCCATCCCTGACAGTGTCGTGAAGACGCCCTCCGCCACCAGCATCGCGGCCGCGCTCGGAACCAGGCGCACCGCCGAGCCGGCCGGGATCGAGCCCACCACCTTGCGCGGCGGCCGGGCCAGACGACTAAGATCGCCGCGCCCCTCCAGGTAAGTGACCTCCACGGCGGTGATCGCACCGGCCGCATCGCGGACGCCCGCGAGGAGGGCGGCCATCCGCATGCCACGGTCCGCGTAGACCTGGGTGGCGACCGACCCGTGCGACCGTAGCCCTGCCAGCCCCATCCTCGAGAGGTCGACCCCCCGCGAGAGCCCGTACGCGGCGGCCGGCTCCTCAGGCGCCACCGATCCCCCGGCCTCCCACAGCACACGGGCGATGCGCGTGCGTTCGGCGCGGGTGCGCTCGGGCCGGGATGGGCGCGCAGGCGCCGCGCCGTCGTCCAGAAGGCAATTGTCCGCATCGATCCACCCCTGCCTCCGCAGGTCGTCGAGCACCTCGCGCCAATCCGACCGACCGAAGCTGTGGGCAAGCAGCCGACCGCCCACAAGGCGCAGCGACACCGACCGATCGCCCGGGCCGTGGCCGGGGCCCGGCACTACGGCCCGGCCGCCGCCGCCATAGCACTCACCGCCCAGAGCGCGGGCGAGGCGCGCCAGGGTGGCGCGAGGCCGTTGGAGATCGGACATGGGCTCCTCCCTTCAGCTGGGCGCGCCCCTGGACCCTTCCTTCAACTCTCGCATTTGATGGCCGGAGCGCGCCGCGGCTGCGCCAGCGACTTGATTGCGGACACAGCAAGCGCCACCGTCGGGCCAATCGAAGCGGGGCCAAATGTCGAGAAAGCAGCTGATCGGCGGCGCCGTCGCGGCCGCGCTCGTGTTCCTGGGCGCCTACGGCGTCTCGCCGCTCATGGCGGCCAACGCGCTCAAGTCCGCGGCTCAGGCCGGCGACGCGGACAAGCTGCAGCGGCTGGTCGACTTCCCTGCCGTGCGCGAGAGCCTCAAGGGTCAGCTGAACGCCCTGATCCTGAAGTCCATCCAGTCCGACCCGGACTTGAAGGACAATCCCTTCGCCGGCTTTGCGGTGGTGATGGCCCCGGCGCTGGTGAACCAGGTGATCGAAAGCTACGTCACCGCCGAGGGCATCTCCACGATGATGGCGGCCAACCCACCCGCTGCCGGAGCGCCAGGCCCGGTCACATCGTCCCCGCGGCCGAGCGGCGCCACACCCGCCGAGTCAGGTTCCGGCGAACCGAAGTTCGAGTACCGCTACAAGGACCTCGACACCTATGTCATCACCAGCGTCAGCGCGGACGATCCGAACACCCGGTTCAGCTTCGTGCTCCATCGCCGCGGCCTCTTCGACTGGCGCCTGACCCGCATCGAACTGCCAAAGGCTGCATTGACGAGGCCATCGCCGCCGCAGGCCAGGGCCATCCCACCGGCGTCCCCCAATCCAGAGCCGAGCGCACTGCTGGCGCGGTGGGCGCAGGAGAACTCGGCATGTCGGGGCGGCGCCGGCGACGAACCCGCCACCGACAGGGCATGCGAAGCGCGCAATGTCACCGATGAAGCGCTGAAGCAGGCCGGGTGGTGCTACGGCGAGAACGCCGCCTACGGGTACCAGTCCGAATGGCGTCCCTGCGGGTCGCCCCGGTTCGCCAGCGAGGCCGAGGCGGAAGCCGCCGCCGAAGATGACCGAGTGGCGCACTCTCAATAGGTCGCAGCAGTATTACGGTAAGTCACCGGCAGAATTCTTGCCGATAGTGCTCGGAACGACCGGCGAGGCCCAGATCATCTCTGACGGACGAATATATCGCCCTTGCCAGCAGGGGTGGCGCCGCGTTGATTGGTTGGTTCCTGCGTAGCGGTGCTCGGAGCATCCCATGGTCCCGGAGCGACTTGAACCCTTCCGACAAGCCCTGGTCGACCTGCGGCGAAGGCTCCGTGACGGCGTCCTTGAACCGGGCGCACGGGTCACGGCCAAGGAGGTCGCCGAAGCCCTCAAGCTCAGCCACACACCGGTGCGCGAGGCGCTTTCCAGGCTGGCGGGCGAGGGGCTGCTCGAGGAGCGCCGTGGCGACGGGTTCTTCGTCCCTGAACTCTCGGCCGCGGACATCGCGGTGCTCTACCGGATGAGCGAGCAGCACCTGCTGCTGGCTCAGTCCGCGACCTACGCGCACCGGGATCTGCGCCTGCCCGACGGCTTGCATGACGAGCCTCCTGTACGGGCGATCGAACGGCTCTTCCTGAGCTGGGTCGCCGAATCCGGCAGTCGGGTCGTCGCAGAAGCGCACCGCGCCGTTAGCATCCGGCTCGCACCCGTTCGCCGCCGCGAGGGGCAGCTGATGGACGACCTTGGCGCGGAGGCGAAGGTCCTTCTGACGCTCGCGGATCCGGCCCGTCGGTCCCAGCGCGAGGCGGCGATCAGGGCCTTCCACGACCGCCGTGTCGCACTCGCCGAGCCGTTTGCCGCCCTGCTGGCGCCGCCCGCCGAAGATCCAGAACAATAATATAGTCCAGTATATCACGGTATTATTTGAGTATAGCGTGACCTCATCCGAGGGTTGTCTCGTCGCACTTGGCGACACCCCAACGGAGGACACCATGTCCAAGCAACTGCCCCTGCCGACCTCAAGGCTGATCTGCCTTGGCGGCGCCAAGCTCTCCACGAACGCCATCCTCGGCGACGACAACGAAGGCGATCCCGAGGTCCCCTTCGGCGGCTGATGTCCGATCCCTCCGCCGCCGGCGCGCGCCGGCGGCGGAGTCCTTCCTGCTTGACGGTCAGACGATGCTCACGATCACCGCAGACGTTCCCGACGGCCCGGCCTGGGTCCTCAGCGACCAGGTCCACGCGACAGCCGTCGATGATGACCTCGTCCTGCTGGACGTCGGCGCCGACGCCTATCTGTGCGTCCCGCGGGGTGCGACGGAGGTCGCGATTTCGGACGGCGGCTGCGCGGTCACCATTTCCAGCCCCGAACTGGCCGCCGACCTGCACGCCGCGGGGCTGATCCGAGGCGTGTGCGACGCCCAGCGGCCCGCGCGACGACGACGCGCCCAGCCCCCGACGGCAAGCGCCCTCGAGCGCCACTATCCGCCACCCGTCTGGGCGGACGTCCCACAGCTGGCGTCGGCGGTCATCGACGTGGCCCTGGCGTACCGCGGCCGTCGGCTCTCGCAGATCATCGGCCGTCAGATCGTCCCAGGGAACGGTCGTGCGACATCGCTGGAACAGACCATCGCGCGGTTCCAGCGCTGGATCCCTTATGCGCCTGTGTCCGGCAAGTGCCTGCTGCGAGCCTTCATGCTCCGGCGCCTGCTCCATCGGAACGGCCATCCGCACGACTGGGTGTTCGGGGTGACGGTCTGGCCCTTCAAGGCCCATTGCTGGCTGCAGGCCGGTGGTCTGGTGCTCGACGACACCCTCGAGAACGTCGCGGCCTACCGCCCGATCATGGTGGTCTGATGCGGCGGGCCTTCCTCGCCCTCGCCTGGCCTGCCGGAAATGCCGAGGCTGCCCGGCGCGCCGAGGACGTCGGCGGCCGTATGGAGGCTGAGACGGCCTGGCGACGCCATCCGGCCTTCCCCGGCCTGAGCCTCTGGACCGATCCTGCCCAACCCCTTCCGGTGCAGGCGATGCCGGGGGCGCGGGGCCTGGTGCTCGGCGAGCTGTTCCCGATGCCGGGCGCGCAGATGGCGACATCGCCTCTGAACCCGGGCGCACCGCGGCCCATTGACGGCCCGCGGGAGCTCCTCGTGCGGCTGAGCCGCACCCATTGGGGGCAGTACGTGGCTCTGGTGGCGACGCGCAGTGCCGGCGAAGTGGCGGTCTACCGCGACCCGAGCGGAAGCCTGGACGCCATGGCCTGGGACCTGGGCGGCGGCATGCGCGTCGTGGCGTCCGACATGGTGCGGGCGCCCACCTGGATGCGCCCGCGGCGCCAGGGGCTGAACTGGGACCGCATCGGACGGATGCTGGCGGTTCCGTACGCCTCGACCTCGACGCCGCTGTTCGACGACATCGAGGTGGTCGTTCCAGGCCAGATGCTGACGATCGGGGGCGGGGCTGCAAGGTCGGAGACCCTCTGGTCGCCCGGGGCGTTCGCTCAGCCTCCAGCGGCGGACCTCAGGGAGGTGGAGACGGAGCTCCTCCGCCGGCTGGACGCCTGCACCGCAGCGCTCGTCAGCAGCTACGGCAAGGTCATCGTCGAGCTCTCCGGGGGGCTGGACTCTTCCGTGCTCGCCGGAAGCCTCGCCGCGACCGGCGAGCTCGGGCGGGTGGCGGCCTGGATCAACTACCGCGGAGACCGCGCGGAAGGCGACGAGACGCGCTACGCCCAGGACGTGGCCCAACGCGGCGGCTTCGCCTTGACGAGTGTGCGCAAAACGATCGTCCCGATTGAAGAGTCCACCCTGGCGGAGCTCGCCCGGGAGTTCTGGCCGGCCATGGCCGGCGTCGATGTGGGCCGCGACCGCCACGAGGCCGAGCTGATCCGCCAGACCGGGGCGCAAGCCATCGTATCGGGGCAGGGGGGCGATGGGGCCTACTTCCAGCCCCCCACCGCCATGGTGGCGGCCGACGAGTTCCAGAGCCTCGGTTGGCGCGCGATCTTCTCGCCGGTGCTGCCGAACGTGGCCCGGCGCACCCGCCAGTCGGTCTGGGGCGTCCTGCGCGAAGTCCACCGCGCCCGCTGCGGGAGGGAGCGCCGGCTCACCTACTGGTCCGGCATTCTCGCCCGCGACCTGCAGGCGGAGGTGCGCCGCATCGACCATCCCTGGGTGCGCGATGCGCGCGACCGCGGGCTTCCCCCCGGCAAGGTGCTGCACGTCCATGGGGTGGCCGCCACCCATCTCTACAATGGCCGCAGCCGGCGACGGCGCCTGGCGGACTTGCTCTATCCCCATTTCGCCCAGCCGGTGACGGAGCTCTGCCTGGGGGTGGCCGTGCCCGACCTCGCCGGCGGCAGCTATGATCGCCCGTTCGCCCGCCAGGCCTTCGCCGAGCGGCTGCCGCCCTCCGTCATCGCCCGGCGCAGCAAGGGCAACCTCACGGCCTATTTCGCGCGGCTCGTCGCCGCCAGCTCGGAGACCCTGCGGCCCTATCTGCTCGACGGGACCCTCTGCGCCGCGGGGCTGCTCGATCGAGCGGAGGTGGAAGCCCACCTCGACCCTAACCGCCTGATCTGGCGCGGCGCCCCCACTGACGTCTTGTGGGCCACGGTCACCGAGGCGTGGGTGCGCTACTGGCAGACCCGGGTTCCGGACGCGGCTTCGGCCCCGCGGGACCCGGCGGCGTGAATTCGAGCCGCTCGTCCAGGAAGGCGAAGATGCGCGCCCAGACGTCGGCCACGTCCCCGGGGCTCGTGGGCTGGTGCCCGGCGCCCCAGTAGACCACCAGTTGCGCGTCCTTGTTCTGGCGGAACAGGGCCGAATACATCGCCTCCGACTGCCCCACGGCCAAGGGGTCGCGCCAACCGTGGATCAGCAGCACGGGCGTGCGCACCCGGTCGGCGAACCACAGGGGGCTGTTGCGCAGGTATCGCTGCTGCTGGCGCCATGGCGGGCCGCCCAGCTGCGGCTGGGTCGACTCCACCGTGCCGGTCGACCAGTTGGAGAGGTAGCCCTCCTCGGGAAGCAGCTGGCGCACGAGCGACAGCTTCGACCAGTAGGAGGTGAGGTCGCTCACCCCGTCGATCGAAACCGCCGCCCGGAAGCGGTCCGTCTGAGTGATCGTGGCCAGGGTGGTGTAGCCGCCGAAGCTCCAGCCCAGGATGGCCATCCGCTGCGGATCGAAGGCCCCTTTGAGGCCGGGCGACGTCTCCGCCGCCGTCACCGCGGCGAGGACGCGCTCGGCGAGCCTGTCCATGGGCTCGGTCTGGCCTTCCGGCGGCGTCGGCAGACTGGGGACGAGCACCGCGTAGCCCCGACCCACGAGCATCCGCAGGTTCTGCAGGAAGCCCTCCTCGAGATACCCGTCCTGCGGAACCGTGGGAAAGGCGTAGCCCACATAGGGCCGGACGATCAGCGGCGGCGGGGGAGCGCCCGCCGCATGCGGCGGAAGGAACAGCCAGCTCGTCAGGGCCTCACCGCGCAGCCCCGTGTGACGGACGGGCTCCGCCACCAGAGGATCGGTGTCCCGTAGGCGGCGATTGATGGTGACCAGGGGCTCGAGCGCGCCGTCCCGTGTCAGCCGCACGAAGGCCTCCACACCCCTGCGCCCGGTCTGCCGCACCAGGACGTCGCCGGTTCGTTCGGAGATCCCCACGATGGGGCCATAGAGCCGCGTCAGCCGCCCGAACGGCTGCAGGCCCCCAGGCGTCGCGCGCGCCAGCCGCACCGTTGTGGCGTCCTCGCGCGCCGCCAGCCACGGCGTCGCTGCGACCGCACGGCTGAGCCGTACCCCGTCGACCCCGCGGTTGGACGCCAGGATCACCGACATCGCCCTCCCGCTCAGCCGGGCCGCGCGCCCGCGACGGTCCACGCGCCAGGGCCGGGCGCCGTCCAGCAGCACGAGCGCCTTGCGGTTCGCCGCCAGGATCGACCTGCCCGGAGCCTCGAGCCCGGCGGTGAGGTTCACCGGCCCCTCCGGTCCCAGCCGAAGCCAGTCGGCGCGCCCCTCCACGCCGCGCGGTCGGGCGAGCACGATGGGGTCCTCGCCCATCCAGCCGGCCCGCACCACCACGGGGTTGACGTCCACCGCCGGGGTCAGCCCCTCGCCGACGTGCTGGACGGCCCCGTCGACGCCGACGCGCAGCAGCCGGCCCTCCGGCCAGGTCTGGCCGCTCACGCGCGCAAAGGCGAGCAGCGCATCCCCCCGCGGCGACCAGCTCAGCAGTTGCGGTAGCACGTCGCACCCGGAGCAGGGGTCGACGATATGCCCCGTCCGGAGGTCGAGGATGCGCAGCCGGGTCTCCTCCGTCTCGGATCCCGCCAGTCCGCGGACAGGACCGTCGGGCCGCGGCTGGATGTCCGGGCCCTGCGCGAACAGCGCCACCCGCCGCCCGTCGGGAGAGAGCTCCAGGTCCGTTAAGCCGCCACGGGTCAGCTCGGCGGCGGCGCCGGTCTCGGCGTTCACCCGCAGCAAGGCGACGGGCGGGGCCTGCGCCCGCACGTGAGCATAGGCGCCGCTGCCGTAGACGGTGTGCGCCGTTCCGCCGCCCGCCGCCGTCTCCCAGGCGGGTGCGAGCCGCTCGGCGGCCACCCAGGCGGTCCGGTAGGCGGGCGGCGCCGCCCCGTCCGTGCGGCTCAGCACGAGCAGTTCGCGGTCGTCGAGCCACTGCAGCGCCCGGCCCTGGCCGCCCGAGCGGGGCGCCGCCGCGAACCAGCGCACCGACCCGGTCTCCATGCTTACGACGCCCAGCCGCCATCGCCGCCCGACCAGCTGGTAGACGGCCAGCCGCGCGCCTGACGGCGAGAAGGCGGCGAGGCTCACCCCTGGCCCGGCATCCTCCGCCAGGAGGGGGCGAGCGCCCCCGCGGCCGCCCAGGTCGACGACCTGGAGGCGCCCCGCGGCCCGGCTGGGGAGCACGGCGGTGTCATAGCGGCCGAAGCGGTTGTAGGGGCCGCGCTGCTCGAACACGAACCAGCGGCCGGACGGGTCCACCGTCTGGGCGCCGAAGGACTCCTGGGCGAGGAGGTCCTCGATGCCGAACGGTCGGGCGCTGGCCGGCGCGTGGGGCGCGCCGGCCAGCAGGGCGAGCGCCGCAAGGACGCCCACCGATACGCGCGTCATGGCCAAACCTCACCAGGCGCGCGTGAGCTGCAGCGACACGAAGCGTCCGACGGCGTCGGCGTTCGCCGCGTCGTACGCCAGTCCGACGCTGTTGTTGTAGAACGGTGGGTCGCGGTCGAAGACGTTGCGCAGGTTCAGCAGGACCGTGAGGCCCTCGAGCGGGCCGCTGTCCGCCGCCGCCAGCCGGGCCTGCAGATCCAGGGTCGCATGGGCCCGGATCCCCACGCCCGCCGCGTCCCTGTAGCTCCCGGTGTAGTTGACCGCGCCCCCCAGGGTCAGCCGGCCGCGGGTCCAGTCCGCCGTGGCGCGACCGCGCAGGCGCAGGGGGAAGTTGGCGATGTTGACCCGTTCGACGGCGGCGGTGGCGGGCGTGAACTGCTGCCTGTAGTCGAAGAGGTAGCTGGCGCTCGCGCCCACCCGCACCTGGTCGGCTCCGAGGTCGAACGCATAGCTCCCGCTGACGTCGACGCCCCGCACGTCGAGCGTGGCGGTGTTCACGTAGCGGGTATCGACGGTGGCGCCGTAGTCCGTCGCCGGGAAGATGCCGTTGGCGGGCGCGAATGACGGCGAGCTGATGAGGGCGGTGATGTAGGCGAGGTCCGCCGCGTTCGCGGCCGGCGCGATCCGCCGGACGAAGGGCGCCACGGTGCGGTCCACCAGGGCGTTGGCGAGGCTGGAGCCGACCGGCCGGTCGATCCGGTCCTTGAATCGGATGTCGAAGGCAGTGAGCGACAGCCGAAGGCCGGGCAGGGCGGCCGGCTGAAGGTCGGCGCCTACAGTCCAGGATGTGGCGGTCTCTGGCTCCAGGTTGGGATTGCCGCCGCTCAGCTGCAGCGACCGCACGCGGTTGGGGCCCTCGGCGATCAGCAGCGCGCTATAGGTCTCCGGGTCGAAGAGCTCCCGGAGCGCCGGCGCCCGGAACGAGCGGCTGTAGGTCGCCCGCAGCAGCAGGTCGGAGGTCGGGGCCCACACCACGCCCACCTTCGGGTTGGCGGTGGTCCCGATGTCCTCATAGTGCTCGACTCGGCCCGCGACCGAGAGCTCGAGCCGCTGCAGGCCCGGCCGGGCGTTCGCGTCGCTGACGATGGGGGCCGCCAGCTCGGCGAATGCCGCGGCCACGTCGCGCGACACGTCCGTCGGGTTGGTGGGCACAGGGGTCACGGTCGAGACGAAGTTGCTGCCGTTGCGCACGAGGCTTTCCCGCCGCGCTTGCGCGCCTACCGCCAGCTTCACCGGCCCTCCAGGCAGGGTCCACAGGGACCCGTCGGCCTGCAGGTTCACCGCCTGCACGCGGCTGCGGCTGCGCTGGTAGACGCTCCCCGAGCCGATCGCCGCGCGCACCGCCGCGGGATTGCTGGCCGGCACGCCGCTGAACGGATTGAAAAAGCCCAGCCGCGCCGCCGAGAAGGGGGTGGCCGGGTTGTCGGCGATGTTCCCGAGCGCCTCGGCGAGCACGATCGAATGGACGAGGTTGTAGCCGCGCTGCTCTGTGATCTCCTGTCCGAAGGCGCCATAGGCCTCCGCCCGCCAGTCGCCGGCGAGCCGGAGCCGGCCGCCCAGGGTGACGGTGAGGGTCTGGGTCTCGGCCACCGAGGCGACGTTCGGGAACTCGTTGACGAAGGAGTACTGGATCTGGTTCGAGGCCGCCCCGTTCGGCGAGACGAAGAACGGGTTGTTGCGACCGACCGTGAAGGTGCTGGTGGCGGCCATCAGCCGCGCCTTGGCCCGCCGCGCGCTGAACCTAGCGTCGCCGGTGAGTTCGACCCGGTCGGTGACCTCCTGGTCGGCGGCGACATAGATGGAGTTGAGCGTCTGGCGCGGCAGCAGGTCCTGTCCGATCCGCTGGTTCTGCCGGTTCAGGGCGCCCACGATGAAGTCGGACGGCCGTAGGCCCACCCCGCTCTGGCCCGGCGGGATGGCGAAGGTAGGCGTGAGCGCGGTCGCGCCCGGAACCGGCGCCAGCACATTGCCTGGGAAGGCGTTGGTCAGCCGGAAGTCCGAGCCGCCAAGCGCGCGCAGGTCCGAGGTGGCCGCGAAATCCCGGTCCGCGGCCTCGAGCCGATCCCGGCGTTGGAGCTCGTAGGCGAGCATCACCCCGCCGCCCGGCCACCGGCGGCCGGCCGTCACTGCCACCTGGCCCTGGGCCGGCTCGCCGGAGGTCCCGACGCCAGCGAGCGCGCGCAGTTCCAGCCCCTCGAAGTCCTTGCGGGTGATGATGTTCACCACGCCGCCGATCGCGTCCGAGCCATAGATGGCCGAAGCGCCGTCCAGCAGGACTTCCACCCGCTGGACCATCGCCGTCGGGATCGAGGTCACATCCACATAGTCGCCGAACGCCCCCGAGCCCGCCACGCGCCGGCCGTTGACGAGCACCAGCGTGGCCCGGTTTCCCAGGCCCCGCAGGTTGATGCCCGCCCCGAACGAGCTGTTGCGCCCCACCGGGTCGGCGCCGACCAGCGCATTGCCTTCGCCGGCCCCGCCGCTGAAGTTCATCGGCAGGGCGCGCAAGGCCTCGGCGACGGTGGTCTGGCCGGACCGCTCGAGATCCGCCTGGGTCACCACCACCAGGGGGGACGCGGGGGCGACCCCTCGCAGGTTCGAGCCCGTGACGGTCAGGGTCTCGACGGTGGTAGCCGTCTCGCCGAATCCCGTCCCGCCCGCCGCGGCTTCCGAGGGCGCCGTGGCCACAGGCGCACGCGCCTCATCGACGAAAGGGCGGGCGTCCGATGCTCCTTGCCCGGCGGCCGCGGAGCGCTCGACCACCACCAGGCTGGCGTTGACCCGACGCGCCCGAAGGTCGGTGCCGGCGAGCAGCCGTTCCAGCGCCTGCTCCGGGGTCATCTGCCCCTTCAGTGCGGGGGCTCGCCGGCCCGCGACCAGCCCGCGCGAAAACATGATCTGCTGCCGGGTCTGGCTGGCGAGGCTCAGCAAGGCGGGCTCCAGCCCGCTTGGATCCAACGAGACGGCGTAGGTCGTCTGCGCCTGGGCGGCGCCGGCGAGGAGGACGGCCGCCGAGGCCAGCCAGGCCCACCGGCGACCGACGCGGTACTCAAACCCTTCGAACATACATTCCCCCGCGACGACCGCGGGCATTGCGTTACCGGGATGGTCCTGCTTCGGCGCCCAGGGGTTCGTCTGCAGGGGTAGAGGGGAAAACCGACACGAAACCCTCGCCTGCTCGTCGAAGAATCGTCATCCCGGCGCCAGCCGGATCTCCCGCGCGGTCTCTCCCGTCACCTTCAGTCCATAGAGGGAGCGCGTCCCGGCCACGAAGCTCTCGACGTCGCCGGCCACAAACTGGCCGCTCACCAGCTCGCCCGCCACGGTGTCCGGCGCCTCGAGGACCACCTTTCGCTCCGAGTACCGGTTCACCTCCGCCACGGCCTCGCGCAATGGTACGCCCGAGAAGGTGAGGCGGCCGGTGGTCCAGCTCGCCACCGCGCCGGCATTGGTCGCGGCCGGCAGGCTCACGCCCGCCTCGTCGGCGATCACCGCCTGACCGGGCGCCAGCTCCACTTCTTGGCCGTCACCGCCCCGGACCCGAACGCGGCCCTCGACAAGGGTCACCTGCACGGCCTTGGTGTCGTGACGAACGTCGAAGCGAGTGCCGAGCGCCCGCACCTGCGCCCCGTCCGCCACCACCACGAACGGGCGCGCAGCATCACGCGCCACCTCGAAGAACGCCTGCCCATGCTCCAGCACCACCCGGCGCTCGCCCTCACGAAACGCGATCCGGACCTTGGTGTCGGTGTTGAGCCGCAGCCGGGAGCCGTCCGCCAGCACCTCCAGCCGCTGTCCGCCCACTTCGGTGGACAGGGTCGAGGCGGCATCGCGCCATGCGAAGAAGAACACGCCACCCGCAACCAGGAGGCTCGCGAAGCCCAGGCCCACCGGCGCCAGCACGAACCGCCGCGACGGCCGCAGCGGCGCAGGCCTCGCCGGATACCGCGCCAGCGCCGCGTCCGTCGCCGCCACCATCGCCGGCCGTTCCGCGAGGCCCCCGGCCGCCTCCCAGGCCTTCTTCACCCGTGAGAAGGCGGCGGCGTTCTCAGGGTCCCGCCGCCATGCCCGGAACCGCGCGAGATCTTCCGGCGTCACCTCCGGGCGGGTCATGACGGTGAACCAGTGCGAGGCCTCGGTCGCGCGATCTGTTGTCTCGCTCATGGCCTGCCGCCTCAGTCCCGCATCAAGGCCGCGCACCTCCGCCGCGCCTCCGTGAGCCGGGCTTCCACACGCTTCACGGAGAGGTTGCAGCGTTGGGCGATCTCCACATTAGAGAGACCGCCGAACCGGCTCAACACAAACACGTCGCGGATCGGCTCCGGCAGCGCCTGGATCGTCTGCTCCAGCAACACCGCCACCTCGGCCTCGGGCCGCACGGCCACCGCCACAGGCTCGACCGCCATGCCGAGTTCGGGCTGCCGCCGCACCTCCTCCAGCGCCGCCCTGATCGCCACCTTCGCCAGGAAGGCCCGCGGGTTCCGCACCACCGTCCCACTGGCCAGCGTACGCACGAACGCCTCCTGCGCCGCATCCTCCCCCACCGAGCTTCCGAAGCGGCGGTTCAGGAAGGCAAGCAGCCACGCCCGGTGACGGAGGAAGAGCCGCTCTACGATTTCGGAGGCCCGCTCGCCTTCGGCATTGGTGACGCTCATCGTGAGCTCATTGTCAGGTTGGGTACGCCACATCTGACGCACGGCAGCATGATAGGGACTATAGTCCCTGGAGACTATAGTCCCTATGTCGTCTCTGCTGCCCGATGGAGTGGCAGAAGGTTGTAGGTAGCAATATTCGGGTCTACCGCGATGCGCGGAACTGGAGTCTCGAAGAGCTCGCCCATCGAGCGAGCATGGACGAAGGTTACCTCGGCAAAATCGAACGCGGGCAGAGGAACCCAACGCTGAGAAAACTCATCGCGATCGCCACAGCGCTCGAAATGGACCCAGCTCTACTATTTGTGTGCCCACCGAGCGCCTCTGGGGCTGCATGAGGCCAACAGGGACTATAGTCCCTAGTGCTGAACTGGGCCGGCCGCCACCCATGAGGTGGTGGAGTGGCGGACCCAAATTGGGAAGCGGATCCGCGAGCTGAGACTCGCGCGCAACCTCACGCAAGAACAGCTCGCTTTCGAGGCTCAGATCGACCTTACCTACATCGGGGGAATCGAGCGGGGGCGGCGAAATCCGTCCCTGCTTGTTCTCACCCGGATTGCGGCATCGCTTGGCATCCACCCCCGGGACCTCTTCGACTGATTGCTTAGGGTGCAGAGGGGTGGAGAGCTTATGTCTAGTCGCGCTACGCCCCACGAATTCGCTCGAAGCGAACCCGATCCCGACCCACGATCAGAAAGGCGTCGAGGCCAGCGCTTCGCCACGCTTCGCGCTGGATGTGGCCGGGTGCGGTCTCGTTGGCCCACCACTGCGGGCGTTGAGCGCTGTTCGGCAGCATCCCGCCAATCGTGCGCTCGATCTCTGCGAAGGTCATCTCGAAACACTCCGCCTTCTGGCGGCGCAAGTGCTTGGCGAGTGGATCGTACTTGCCCATGGGTCACTCCTACGATGCCATGGCCGTCCGTCAAACGCTGTGGGGTGGCTCCACCGCCGCTGCAAGCGGTGAATCGGGCACAGCAAATACTTGCTCCGGAGACGTTGGCAGTGCGGTCAGCGACGGAGAATGACGGTGTAATCCGACAAAAACGTTGCATTTGACGGTTCAAACCGACATATCCGCTTTGCGGAGGATGAAAATCATGCGCCGTGGCCACCTGCTAACCAATCCACCCTATGAGGTGGAGACCGCCCTGAAGCGCCTCGGCAGCGACCTGCGCACAGCGCGCCTGCGGCGGAACATCACCCTGGCCGAGGTCGCCGAGCGGATCGGCGCCAGCCGCGAGGTGGTGGGGGAGGCCGAGCGGGGCAAAGCCTCGACCAGCGTGGCGATCTACGCCGCACTCCTATGGTCCTACGGCATGGCCGAACGCCTGGGCGCGCTCGCCGACCCTGCGTCCGACGAAGAGGGGCTCCGCCTGGCCACGCTTCGAGAGCGGCGCCACGCCCGGACGCCTCAGCCGCTCGATGATGACTTCTGAGCGCGACCATGCCTGAGGCCTATGTTTACATCACGCTTCCCGGCGCAGTCGCCGCGGTCACCGCCGGCCGGTTCGAGCATACCGTCGGACGGAACGGCGTCGCGGTCGGCCGCTTCGTCTACGGGCGTCGCTACCGCGAGCGGGAGGACGCCGTCGAGATTGATCCGGTCGAGCTCCGCCTGGGCCGCGCCGGTTTCGAGACTGTTCGGCTGAACGGGGTGTTCGGGGCGCTGCGGGACTCTGGTCCGGACTACTGGGGCCGCCGTGTCATCGAGAAGCATGCTGGCGTGGGTCAGCTCGGTGAGCTGGACTACCTGCTGCATTCGCCGGACGACCGCGCCGGGGCGCTGGGCTTCGGCCTGGGCGTAGAGCCCCCAGCGCCGGCGCGCGACTTTAACAAGACCTGGGACTTGGAGAAGCTGCAGGCGCTCGCCGACGCACTGCTGGCGGACGAGCCGCCGAAGGATGCGGCGCAGGTGGAGGAGCTGCTGCTGCTCGGCACCTCCATGGGCGGCGCCCGCCCAAAGGTGGTGGTCGAGAGCGAAGACGCGCTGTGGCTCGCCAAGTTCAACCGTCCGGACGACCGCTGGAACATGGCCCGCGTGGAGCATGGCACCCTTCAACTCGCCCGCCGGTGCGGGTTGCACGTCGCCGAGTCTCAGATCGTCTCGGTGGGCGGCCGCGACGTCCTTCTGGTCAAACGCTTTGATCGATCCCGCGTTGAAGGCGGCTATGCCCGTGCCCGGATGGTCAGCGCCTTGACCTTGCTTGAGACCGACGAGACACCCGACGGGCGCGCGCGCTGGTCCTACGTCCTCCTAGCCGAGACCCTGCGGCGGATCAGCGAGCGGCCGGCGGAGGACGCCCGCGAGCTGTTCGGTCGGATGGTGTTCAACGCCTTGGTCTCCAACATCGACGACCACCCGCGCAACCATGCGGTCGTCGCCCCGGGAGTAGGCTGGCGGCTGTCCCCGGCCTACGACCTGACGCCGACGCCCGCAGTCAGCGAAGAGCGACGTGATCTTGCGATGGCGGGCGGCGCGCAGGGGCGGTTCGCCAACGCCGGCAACTTCCTGAGCGAGTGCCGCCGGTTCCTGCTCGATCCAGAAGAGGCTGCGGCGGTCATCGATAGGCTGACCCGTACCGTGGCTCAGGAATGGTACCCGACGGCGCGCTCCTGCGGCGTCAGCGAGGCAGACTGCGAGACAATCCGGCGGGCCTACGTCTATCCAGGGTTCAGCGCCTGATCCCGTTGCGCCGGTCTGTACAGGGGCGCGCCCCAGAGCTTCCTTAGCTGGCGCTGCGGCACATCTGTCCTAGGGGCTCTGGATCTGAGGATCACTCGAAGGCGAAATTCAGAAGGGCCGCGGGTTAGCGCCGCGGCCCGACAACCGTGAAGGCGAAGACATGACTCTTAGCTGACGTTCGGAACGTCCGCTCTCAAATCCCAAGACGACACACAGGAAGAGACCATTGCGAACAGAGTGATGCCGTTTGTGTCAAAGACACGGTTGGCTAGTTTGATCGCGTGACAACGACTCGCGCCAAGCTGGAATCCATGACCGATGCCGGCGCGTTCGAGCGCCTGGCGACGGCAGTGCTCCGGCGTGCCGATCCCGCCTATGCGGCCCTTGTTCATTCTGGAGTCAACGCGGAGGGTCGACCTATCCCGGGGCCCGTGGACGGGTTTGCCCTCGGCGGGAGCACTATGCCCGTTTTCGTCGCCCACACGACGACGAAGGCGTCGGATCTCCGCAGCAAATGGCTAGATCCTGCCGAGGGAGACATCGCAAAGGCGAAGCGAGAAGCCACGGCAGCGGGTGTTGACGGTGCAATCCTCGTCCTGACACTGAACCGTGAACCATCGATCACGCTTGTGTCGGAGGCAAACGTAGCGTGTACCGCTGCCGGCCTCACGCTTGATTTATGGTCCCAGTCTCGTCTTGCCGACTTCCTGGATGATGATGCCGAGGGACAGTGGATACGCCGCCGCTTCTTCGGCGAACCGGAAGTCCGTCTGTCTTGGTCAAGCCTCCGGGCGATCGGCGAGTTCGGTCCAGTCGATGTGCCGATTTTCGACCAAGCTGCAGCGCTAGCGCCTCGAGAGGCGGCCGCGGACCTGGCCGCGCGCCTGCGCGATGGACAGCATCTGGTGCTGCTCAGCGCGACCTCCGGTCAGGGCAAGACAGTCGTGGCCACTCAGGTTTGGCGCAGCATGGTCGACGCGGGGGCTGGGGCTGTTCATCTCAGCCATCACGATGTCGAGGCCTCGGTGAGCTTGGATGAGGCGCTGACTCGCACCCTCCGTCGATCGTCTCCTGCGCTCAATGAAAACTGCGGTCGTGAAGCGCTGGCGCTGGCGGCCGCGAATGAACTCTTCATTCTGATCGAGGACATCAATCGCGCTGAACGGCCCGTGGCCGCGCTAGAGAAGGTCCTGACTTGGTGGAGGCAGGCCTCGGCTCGTGGCTTGAGGCTCCTATGTCCGATTTGGCCCAGAGCCGTTGCGGCTCTGTCGGAGCAAGATCAGAAGGCGGCCGCCGCAGCCCTCGTCTGGCTTGACTTACCGAGTCATGATGAGGCGATCCGCATCGCGAGCGCGCAAGCCTTGGCTCAAGGACGCCGGCTGACGGCAGCCTCGCTAGACGCGCTCGTGCGTCGACTAGGTGCGGACCCTCTGCTGTTGAGTTTGCACGATTATGGCGCCGAGCGCACCGATGGCGTGCGCGCCTACGTCACTCGCGAGGCGACGCGTGCAGCCCGGGCTAGAGGCTATGCGGGTGCCGATTTCCTAGATGCGCTCGACGCTTTGGCCGTCGGCATGTTGGAGGCGTACACGGTCGAACCCGCCTGGAGCCAAGTTCGCGATTGGCTGGATCAGGACCAGATCGTGTGTGTCCGCGCTCTGCTGGAGGCCGGATCGATCCTACGGCTGGGCGGCGAGCCGGCGGACGAGCGCATCGTCTTCCGGCATGATCGCGTGCGAGATCAGGTCCGGGCCACCGGCCTCCGTCGCCTGGCGGAGAAGTGTCCCGACCATCCTGTCCTGGCCGAACCTGCCTACGCGGAGCTGTGGGGTTTGGTCTTGGCGGAGCCAACTTCCAAGCCGGCCTGGGTCGAGCAGGCGATGGGTCTCAATCCGCTCGGGTTGTTCCATGGCCTGGCCGAAGCGTTACCTGAGACGGCAGAGCGAGCGCGATTAGCCGCTGCTGCCATGAGTTGGCTGAATCGAGACGGCTTCAGCTCGGAGAGATATTCGCATCTTCGCTGGGCGGCACAGTTCGCTCTAACCAACGTCGAAGGAAGTGATGTCGCTGAGCTCCTGCCGCTGTTCAGGGAGACGACCTGGATGACGCGGGAAGCGGCGGCGTGGAATGGCGACATGGACGCGGCGCTGCAGATAACGGTGACCTGGGATCCGTATCAGCTGCGCGGTCGCGAGCGACGCCTGTTCAACCAAATTCGTGCGAGACATGCTGATGTCGCGCGCGCGTTCGTGGAGCAGGGGCTGCGAGACCTGGGCAGGCCGGATCGCTGGCCGGGCCTACTGGGCCTCGCTGGCCGGCTGGCCGATAACGAGCTGGCTCCGGTGCTCCTAGAAGCCTGGGAGCGAGGAACGCGCGCGCCCGATTTCATCGCCGCCATGCTTTGGGCCGTGGCGCTATGCGCACCCGACGATCTGGACCCGATCCTCGACGCTTGGGCGGAGCTGGATGAGGAGCCGCTCGAGCACGGGAGCACACCCCGCGGAAGCGTGGGCTACGATCTGCGCTTCGGTCTCTGGGCGTTGGCAGGCGAGCAGGCCCGCGACGCGTTCATACGAAGGGCGCGGGATTTGGACGGTCCGCTCTCCTGGTATCTCGCCAATATTCTTGAAGGTTGGGATCATCCTGACGCCCAAGAGGCGTTCATTCGCCTCCTCGCAAGGAGGCTTGAGCGCTCGCGCGCCAATGGCGGCTATGGCCTTGTCGGTAGCCGCATAGGGGAAATTTGGAGCGAGGATCGCCCAATGGGCGGGCTCCTGATGAGCGATGCCGCCCTAGAGCGAGTGCAGATGCTCTGGTCGGATGAGGCCGAGAGCATCGATGTACGGACTGTCGCGCTCCGTCTTTGGGGGCTCGCTGCCCGCCCGCGGCATCTGGCCAGGGTGCGCCACATGCTCGACCCACTCGGTCCGCTCGCCTCGGATACCGTTGCCGTACTCGTTCGACTCGAGGATCCAGACGGGCCTACCGCTTTGGACGCCGCGATAGAAGCCGACCCTTCGCGTGGGTATCTCTGGCAGTGGGTCAGGGGCCACTGGCGCGATGCCTATCTTCCATTCCTCGTGAAGGCGCTTGAGCGACGCCGCATGATGAAGGCCGCGAACAACGACGCCCGTTTCAGCGGCGATCACGCCCTCCCGGGGCTTATGCGGTGGCTAGATGATGATATTCGCGAACAGATCCTGATGGACCACTGGGATCACGTGGGAGGCGATCGCGAATGGATCCACCTCGCCTTGTGGACGGCGACACCAGCTGCTCTCGCGCTCGCCGATCGTTCTCTCAAGGCCGGCGATCCAGCGGAGCTCCTCAAGTACCTCGACCACGACTACGGGCTCTACCCCAACAGCGCGCCCGCAACCAACGATCTGCGCCGCCTGAGGGCGCTCGAGCCTTGGCTGGATTATTTCGATGGCAGCGTGTTCGAGCACCTAGAAGAGCACTGTAATCGTCTCGGATGGCGTGAGTGGCGACGATGCCATGTGGATCGACGCCTCGAGGCAAGCGAGAGGGCGCACTGGCGATCGCCGGAGACGCGGCGCATGGCGCTGGATCGTCTTGCGGCTGAGGACAAGCGCCGAAGGCATGTCACCTTCACGCTCAAATTCATGGTGGAGATGCAAGGCGACGTTCGACCGGTCCTCGATGAGATCGAAGACTGGCTCACGGAGCGCAGGGACATCGAGGCGCTTCGCACCGCCTGCGCGTGTGTCGTGGACGCCGGTATGAGGCGCGACCTGTCACGCTTCGAGCGATTCCGCAGCCTCGCCCTCGAGCAGGGCGAAGACGTAATCGACGACGCCGTCTTTGCCTTGAAAAGGCGCAGTCTCGCGTAAGCTAATACGTCGACCGGCTCAGCCTCGGCTCACCTAAGGTCTGCTATCGGCGCCGCGTCGACGTCCGCTCCTGGCGCGTACATGGCGTGCGCGATGTCGAAGGCGCTACGCCTTCTTCGGGCGCGTCCATCCTTCGGCGAGTTTCTCCAAAACCTTCTCAAACCAAGCATCGTACCAGTACCAGGTGTTGGCAACTGCCACGCCGTAGCCTTTCCCCGCAACGCGCGCGTCGAGTTGTTGCGCAAGGATCGTGTGGTCGTACATTCCGAAGTCTGGGAACCCTGCGGCCTTCGTCCGCGCAACGATTTGCGAGGGCAGGTACTTCGGCCGCTCCATCTCTTTGAGCAGCACCTTCTCGACCGCCTCGGCTTCGGGCGATCCGGGCTTAACGAACTCGACCGCGTGGTCAGCTTTACTCGCCTTGCCCGTGACCTTTGGAACGAACGCAACGCGATACCGAAACCGTGGATCGGCCTGCTCCTCCTCAGTTAGGGTGTTGTGGAAGTCGTCTATCGCTGTAGCGATATGCTGAGGAAGGTCTGCCCCGAGTAGATTGCTGCGCTGACTCACGTCAAACGTCACAAACTGCAGGGAGAGCGGCAGACGCTTCTCCAGTGCGTATTCACGGCCGAACAGAGTCTTGAGCGCTTCGTTGAAATTGATGCAACAGGCCTGGAGCTTCGCGCTCAACGCATCGTCGATGCGGCTTGTGGAGCGATGTTCAATCTCGTGCCTGATCTCAAGCAAAAACTTGAGATTGTTCACGACCGCCGGTTCAAGGGGATTGGCGCCGGTAGATATGCAGTGCCCCAGTTCCCAGTATTTCTCGGCACCCTCCGGCGTCGTCTGGACGACGCCGTTTCTTTTGTACCGATAGTCCACCCCCTCCCTTCTGAAGTAGGCGTGCAGGAGGTAAGTCCAGGCGATTACGGCCGTGACGATGAAAAGCTCGGCACGAAAGTATAGGCCGGCGCTGTTAAACGTGTGGACGGCTGCGATCATCGCCTCCCGGGCTTTAATCAGAAGCTCATCGCCCTGGAGGTGCAGTCCGATCCCCGGATCAACGTTTGGCCACGCATCTAAGAAAGCATCGAGTTCAACGTCCGTCGCCTGCTTGATCGCCTTGTGCTTCGTGCCGTCCCTGATCTCGGAGATGCGTGCGTGGTTGATCGAGCGGGTCGGACGCGAGAAGTAGGCCTGGATGTCTTGGGGCACGTACTTGCGCGCCAACATCGCCTTCACTATCGCGACTTCCCACTTTTCGAGGGTGTTTCCTGGTCGCCGTGCCATGCGCTTTTGAGCTCAGGTTCTGGATAAGAGAAGCCGAAGCTTGACCATGCAGGGCCCATCTCAAGCAAGGCTAGCCGAAGGTTCGCTCAGCGACTGAGCGCCGATGTCTGCTTCTGGCGCCGCTGAGACTGCCGACCGATCTCCGCAGCCGACTGTCACGCCCGCCTTCATCGCGTCGGGTTCGCCACCCGTGATGTGCTAATACATCCGGTAGCCGCGCCGCCCTCCGCACCTGAAACCGTCAGGCGACTTGTGTTCGTTTAGATCGAGGGACGTGGTCTTGCGCGGAAAGACCTTCTGACAATATGGGCACTGCACCTTGTAGGCCGGGGCCGCTTGCGCCCTTCTCGTTCTGACCACACCAATGGATGCGGAGCGCCGACCCGGAGATGCCGAGGGCTGCCGCGGCGTTGCTGAGAACGCTCTCCCAAAATACCCCTTGCCCACTTGCTCGCCCGCTTTCGAGAGCTCTATCTCGTAGCGCGGCTCGAACGTCTCCTCGGTCATCTCGAGCCGCTGAATGTCGGTGTTCAAGAAGCTCTTGATGCTCGGTCCAGACGTTCGGCCGCCAGTGCGGTCATAGGCGTAGAAGTACTCACGCGCCTCTTTCCCGGCAGCCCGCTTGTAAACCAGTGCATAGGGCTCAATGACCCGTTCGACGCCGTGATAGGTGAGACGCATCAGCCTCTGTCCAGCGCCGGCCTCCATGATCAGGTTGCGATGATCGGGGCCGAAGAAGAGGCGCTCGCCCCACCCTGCAGTCGCGGTGGTCTCGAAGAGAGCCTCGATGGTCGCCCGGAAGCCTTCGACCGCCCTATCAAACCCAAACCAGGTCGCTTTCGGGCAACGAATAAACTTGTCCCAGACGCCGCCAAAGAAGGTGAGCGGGATCCCGAGCAGGATTTCTTTCGCCGACGACGGGCTGGACCCGAAGATCGTCTTGCCGAGAAAAGTGCGGACCACGAGACGGCGATCCAGCTCAATCGAGCGATCGATGAAGGTGGCGTAGACCAGATCGAAGAGGTCGTGCGAGTGCCGGCGCTGGATTAGACATTTCAGCTTGCTGGCGATGATCTCCTCGAGCGCCATGCATCGCAGCTCGGCGGCGCACTCCCGACTGTCTGAATAGGGATGGATCAGTTGGCGCGTGACTGGCTGAATGGCGAGCCGGTCGAACTCCGTCACATCGACCTTCACGCTGATGGTTAGGTCGTCGTAATTGCCGAAGAAGTCGGTGAAGTAGACCTTGCCTTTGTAGGACTGCCGCTCCTTGTCGATCATCAGCCCCGGCGTGAAGGTGTTGCGCTCGATATCGAAGTGCACGCCGCATGCCGCTTCGGCGGCACGGCACGCCTGGTTGATCTCCTGCGCCATTCGCTGCTGATCGATGGCGCTCGGAGCCGAGAAGTCCAAGTCCGACGAGAAGCGTGTCTCTGGATAGAACGCCTTCCTCAGGCAGTTGCCGCCCTTGAAGACGAGCGCGCGCCTCAGATACTCGTTCTCGAAGACTGATTTTAGCAGCCAGCCGAAGACATAGTCGCGCTCGACATTCGCATGATGGATGTCGAACTCGGCCGACTTCGCGTTTATTTCGTCTCGCTCGATCATCCCCGAATCGGATTCGTCTAAATAAACCGAGGCGTGAGCCTACCAATTCGCGCCTTCCTATGCTATGATGCGCAAGAATTTGAGCTTAGGAGTTGCTGCGGGTTCGATTCCAGTCGTCTTCCTGTTCCTGACTGCCTTTTTTGCAATCGGTTTGGCCTTTGCGGCCGGAAAGTTGAAAGAGGGCACCATGAACCGAAGCCAGAACCAAACTCACACATCGGTTTTGACGAAGAAGACTGCGGCAGAGGTTGCCGCCTGTAAGCGTAAGATCGGAGCGGAGACGCTCCTGTTTCTTTCGGCAGTCGGGGCAAACTGGGCGGCTGGGTCCGTCCCTCTTCAACTATCAAGGGCCGCGTAGAGCTAAGCTCCGCGGCCCTTT
Source organism: Phenylobacterium sp. T106 (assembly GCF_057219735.1). Lineage (NCBI taxonomy): Bacteria > Pseudomonadati > Pseudomonadota > Alphaproteobacteria > Caulobacterales > Caulobacteraceae > Phenylobacterium > Phenylobacterium sp. T106. The sequence continues at coordinate 102,295 of NZ_JBXVWA010000006.1, forward strand.
TTCGCACCGCGCGTCGCTCTAACGCGGCAGGGCGATCTGAAGCCGATGAACGTCTGCTTCGCGGCTGGACCTCAATGTTCCTTCTGGCGCTTAGGGGCCTCGCGCTACAGCGCCGAGCGCAACTCGCTCGTCGCGGACTCCACATCGTCGGCAGCGCTTTGGACTTCGGGCACCACCTCTTGCCAATTCTCAGCAGCAAACCGACCGACCGCGTCGCTTAAGTCTGATTGCGCAGACTCGAGGTCGCTCACGTGGCCCTCGATCCCGTCTAACTTCAACTGGAGCGAAGCGATCTGCGCCCGCAATGCCTCGTTTGTTGCCTCGAGGTCATCGACCTTGGACGCGGAGCACGATGCAAGGGCCATGGCGAAAAGCAGGACGAGCGTGTGACGCATAACCCAACCGTACAGTGAGGCTTCGGACCACGCGAGCGCGGCCGCTCGTGTCGTAGCTTCACCCGTAGGCGCGCCAAGGTCCGGTTTTTGGCGCTCAATGAATGTCCGCTAGTGGCGCACCTTGGACGGCAGCAACAAGCCCTCTGCATGCGGCCGCGGCAAGAAGCTCAAGAGGCGCTGCGGGTGACAGGCCCCGGTTCGCGTGGAGGTCAGGCGCGCTTCGACTTCTTCGCCGGGACCTTCTCCGACTTCTGAACCTTCTTCTTGGGTGTCTTGGCTGACTTGGACACCGTCCCAGCGTCGTCCTCCTTCGAGCGGAGCCCCGGGAACATGAGCGCTACCTCGTCGACTTTGCAGTCCTCGCCGGCGTCCTTAGTCTCCTCAACGACGGCGTTGTGGTAGCGCGCCAGCCAGCCGTACTTCTGCTTCGCAGTCGTGAATTGTGCGAAGGTGCCGGCCGCGGTTGCGATGTGACCAGCATGCTCCTTCAGTTTTGGTGTGAACCCGGCGATCGGATCCCGCAATTCCGTCCGACAGCCCTTGAGGTAGTCAACGAAATAGAGGCCGTCGTCTCCTTCCCGAAGCAGGCCTTCGAGGTACTCTAGGTCCGTATCCACGGTGTGATCGCCACGCATGACCGGGTTTTTGAAGTAGTGCTCCATGACAGCCGGATCGATGACGATCCGTGGGTAGATGGCGAATTGGGACTCCAGCTCGTAAGCCCGAACGAGGCCCGGCCCATAGACGACACTGCCCTCCATGTAGAGATCATCAACCGTAAGCCCGCCACGCAGGAAGATCCCGCGCTCCGTTAGCTTCGCCTGGATGTGCACCAGGCTGAGCAACTCGTGGAAGAGCGCGCCCTCACCGCCATAGCCGCCATCGATCGGGCAGGCGCGCACGACGTTATCCGAGAAGGCGATGGACCTGGCCTCTCCGGCAGGCCATTCGCGCCCGTCCACTTCGAGGTCTTCAAGGTCTCCGCGAGACCAGTCGCGGAGCTCGGAGAGGATGTCGTCGATGTCCTTCGCCGGTCGCGTCTTTACGATTTCGCGGAAGCCCAAGATGTCGATGAACGTAACAATAGATGTTCGATAAGCAGCTGGAGGCCTGGCAGCCTCACGTGCCTCACGCGCGGCACGCGCCTTGGCAGCCTTCCGTACCGCGGCCTTTACCCGTTCCGCAAAGGTCTTCTGTTGGACGGCGGGCTTCTTCGGTGGGGACGCCATGTTTCTCTCGTTCTTCGACGCGATGGAGCCCGTCGCCCGTCGGGTCGGCAATTGGAGCCGCGTAAGCGAACATCAGCGCTGGGGTGCGCAGAAGGTCGAAACCATAGAGGACCCAGTAAAGCTCGCCCCGAGATTGCGCTCGAAACCAAAGGGCGGGTCAACGGTGACGCTTGCTGGTGTTCGGGCCGCACCATCGCAGCATCAAGAACCGCGGCTTGTGCTCAAGCTTCACGGCCCACAAGATGAGGTGAAGCTTGGGGCAACAGATGAAACCGCTGATATTCGCGACCGTCGTGCTCGCGCTTGCAAGCGCCACGCCTGCGGTCTCGCTCGATTCCGCACGTGCTCTGGCGAACTATCGGGCCGTTATTTCTGGATCGAAGCAGCTGTCCCAGCTGACACCAGTTGAGCGAGAGGAGGTGCTTCTCGTCGCTCGCGCTATGAGCCGATCGGCGCCCGCCGGCGCATCGGAAGAGTGCCGCGATGCGAGAGAAGAGGCAGATTCCAAGAGGCGAGAGCTCGCCGATTACGCCCGCCGGCTTATGCGCTGCGCGGAGAATTCCGATCTGACCGACAACTGCTACACAGAGGCCAGACGGGCCCGCAACGCTCAGAGCGACTTCGAGTCTGCTGTCTCCGAGGTCGATTCCGACTGCGACTAGGCCCGACGCGCCGCTTCGTTCGTCGGGCCGATCAGGCCGTCAGAAGCGTCGCCAGAGGCGACCGCAGGCGGTGATTTGGGCTGTGCGGAAGCGCCGGTGAGCGCTGGCCGAACTGCTTCTGAAAGTCTGCTCTCGGACTGGGTGTGAGAGTCCGAAACTGGCGCTCAGCAGACCCTCAAAGGGTCGAAATTTGGGCGTTTAGCCTGGCCTAAACCCTTGAGCCGCGGCTCCACACCTCTTGAAAGACATCGCCGCGATCGATGCGCCTAGCGTTCCGCGCGGCTCACGATTACACGGCGCTCGGCTAGGCTGATGACGATTTGGCGGGGTGTGGGCCTGACAACTGCGGCCGACGGCCGTTCGCCGCGCGTCAGGGCACGCGCGGTCGCGCGAGGCTGGATCACCGACCGGGCGGTGCGCTCCACTGCCTCGATCACATAGGCCGGACGCAGCCGCAGGGCAACGAGGCACCTCTGGCGGGCGCGCTCAGTGGAACCGGAACAGGCAAGGTCCATCTGGTCCTTCAGCCACGTGGTGGCCGCCTCCCGTCGCGCGGCAAACAGGAATTCCACGCGGCGATTGTAGGCCATGTGGAGGGGCGAACTATTCTCATAGAGCGGCAGGCTCTCGCCGAAGCCAACGCTCCAGACGTCCGGCAGCTCGGCGCCCGCCGCCCGCAAGGCCTCGGCCACCGTGCGCGCCCGGCGGACCGAGAGGTCGTAGTTATAAGGCTCGGATCCGCGGTTGTCGGCATGGCCTGCGATGAACGTGGCCACGTCCGGGACGTCCCCCTGCAGCGTCTCGGCCATGGCGCGGATGATCGGCAGGGCCTCAGGCACCAGGCCGGCCTCGGCGGTGTCGAAGAAGGTGCTCTCGGGGAACACCACGCGCAGCACCGGGGTGTCGAAGGGGAAGGCCCCCGGCATCAGCCGCGCCGGGATCACATAGTCGTGGAACTCCGGGACAGGCTCGATGCGATGCTCGCCCACCAGTCGCCGCAACCGTCGGGCGCGGGTCTCGTGCTCAAGGCCGATGGACTCGGTCGGATCCATCATCTGGATCGGCTGGGCGGCGGCTCCGCAGGCCAGGGCACCCGCGCCGGCGCCCAGCAGCGCCGCGCGGCGGCTAAGGACCGGCATAGAGTCCCCGCAAGCGGTGGACGAGGGCGTCGAACGCAGGGTCGGGGGCGAGGAAGGTGATCTGCGACCAGCCCTGGGCGCCCTCGGCCTGTTCGGCGCGGAAGGTGACAGGGACCGGCGGGGAGCCGTCGACCAGCCGCATCACGGCCCGGCATGTGCGCTGGTTGTAGGCGGCCCCAATCTCCTCGGCGTCCGTCGTGGCGACCAGCGCGGCGACCCGAGCCCGGTCGATCTGCCCGCCCGGCGGGACCAGCTCGGCCGGGATCAGGGTGAGGGCGACGGTCGTGGCGAGATCCTCGCAGCTCGGCACCAGGTTGAAGGCCGAGCAGCCGGAGGCTGCCAGGAGGAGGGCGAGCGCCAGGGCACCCGCCGCGATGCGCCGCCTCAAACCTGCACGTCGGCCGGCCGGACGCCGAGCGGCTTCAGCTTGTCGAGGGTGACCCACTTGTCGCCGGTGAGGCAGACGACGTCGGAGGTGCTGCTGGACTGGCCGTCGACGTCGAGGTCGGTGTGCAGGCGTCGGCACTTCAGCGGGTCAGGGGATTTCGGGGCCGAGACCTCCACGACGTCGTCCGCGCGCACCCGCGCGGTCGCCGATCGATTCTCGGCCGTGGTCCAGGTCTGGGTTTGTTCGAGCCCGGAGTTCAGCGCCTCGAGCTGAGCTTGGCGCAGGCGCTGCTTGTCCCGCTTGCTGGCCACGGCCAGCATGCCGACGCAGGCCACCCCGCCGATGGCGGCGCCGGCCACCGCCCCCTGGCCGCGGTTATTCGAACCGCCCAGCGCCGCGCCGATCAGGGCCCCGGCGATCACCGCGCCGGCGCAGCGGCCGATGGCCTTCTCCACCTCGGTTTTGCCCTCGATGCCCGCGCCCGCGTAGCCGCCGCTCGCCGGCTGGGCCAGCGATCCCATGGGCTGGGCCGCCAGCGTGAGCGCCAGCGCCCCCCCCCTCAGCATCTTGCTCGTCGTCATGGTTTTTCCCCCGTTCAGCCGCCCCTCGGCGGATCAGAATGCTCAACCCACCCGCTGCGCGCGCATCTCGAGACCACCCCCCGGCCGCTCCAGCGAGATCAGGGGGTCCCAGACCCGGCCCTTTAGCCCGGCCGGCGTCTCCATGGCCTCCAGGAACCGCAGGCCGCCCAGCGGCGCATCCTCCCGGACCTCGGGGTCCACTCCCGGCTTGTAGCGCCAGAGCTGGCCCAGGCCCCCCGCCGTGTCGCTGCGCAGGCGGCAGGTCTGCGGCGCGCTGCAGCTCCACTCACCTGCCACAGGCGTGGTGCGCACGCCGTTCGAGCTCATGTAACCGAGCCAGGTGTTCACCAGCTGGCCGTCAGCGGCCGCGGCGAGGCGCAGGGTCATGGGCATGCTGTAGTCCGTCGGATCGGCGAGGGACCCGCGGAAGGTCAGCACCTGCACGGGCACGGGCGGCATGCCTGAGGCCGAGAAGCCGCCGACCCTGCGCAGGTCCGCCTGGGAGCCAAGCATGAAGGTCTTCAGAAACGCTTCCTGGCCCGCGTCGATGGCTCCGCCCGGCGTCACCAGATAGGCCTCGGCCTGGCCGAGCTGCAGTTGAAGGGCGCGAGCGGCCTCGAAGCCGGCGCGCCGCGCTGTCTCGATCTCCTCGCCCACGGACGCCGGGCTGCGCGACAGGTCGGTGAACACGAAAACCCGCCGAACCGCGGCCTCGCCGGGCGGGGGCGGTCCCAGGGGCTTCAGGAGTTTCACCAGCGGCGAGGCCTCGAACCCGCCGGACGCAGCCGCCGGGCTCTCGCTGAGCTTGTTGAGGGTCATCAGCGAGAGCAGCAGCTGGCGCGTGAAGGTCGCCTGCTGCTTCTCGACCTGAGACGCCAGGTCCGAGCCGAAGTACTTCTGGCTCGCCGAGTCCGTCGCCCCGTCCAGCTCGGCCGGGGTCGCACCCGGCAGGCAGCCGGTGAACACCGGGGTGAGGGTTCCGGTCTTCGCCGAGGCGGCGAGGATGGTGATGCGCTCGCGTGGGGCCGCCGCCCCCGAGAGCAGCGCGCCGGCGGGATCGGCGAGGCCGATCGCCATCTTGAAGAACTCGGGGTTGTTCTGGCGGAAGGCCTCGGGCGGACCTGGCTTCAGCGCGCCCACGTCCACCAGGATGGTGGTGTGCCGCAGCGCCGGGGCCAGCCCCGGGGCCGTGCAGAACGTGTCCAGCTTGATGGTCCCGGGCCCTGCGTCCGCGGGGGCGTTCCCTTCGCAGCCGGCCAGCAGCAGCCCGGCCGCAGCCAGGGCCGCCGCCGCCGCCGAAACACAGCGCATCATTTCTCGCCCGAGCTGAAGCCCAGGACCACTGACTCCGACGCGAACTGGCGCGGGGTCAGCAGCTTGTCGAGGCTGGTGGGCACGAGCTCTTCGAAGGCACCCTCGGGAAGCCGCAGCCGGGGCTCGTCTCCATCGCCGCTCTCCAGCAGCGACTGCACCAGGGCGTTCCGGTAGTCGAGGAGGGTCGCGACCACCTCCTGATCCTTGGCGATCACATGGTCGACGCCCGCGCGCAGGACGGCATGGTTAGGACCCTTTGCGTTCTGGGCCTGGTTGATCTCCGCGGCGAGGGCGTTGTCCAGCCCCTGACGCTGGGACTCCTGGTCCTTCCGGCGCCGCGCCTTGATCTTCTCGAGGTCGCGCGTGGCCCGGCGCAGCTCCCGGTCCTTCTCGGCGTAGTTCGGATCGGCGTCGTGCAGGCCGTAGGCCACAAGGACGGCGACCAGATAGGCCACCATGTTGCCGAACAGCATGAAGGTGATGCCGCCGAACATGGAGGGCGGGGTGGAGCCGAGGATCCTGGCCTGCACGATGTACTCCCGCAGATAGTAGTATCGGGAGCCCGCGACCATCCCGAGGGCGACCGCCAGCAGCACGCCGCCGATGACCAGCCGCCGAACGGCGTCGCTCTGGCGCGAGCCGTGGGCCTTGTCGCCCGGGTCCTGCGGCGAGAACAGATAGTTCCACTGCCGCAGCACGACGCCGTGGAAGTGGGCGGCGGCCGCGATGGCGGCGGCCACCGCCATGGTGGCGCCGGTCGCCAGGAAGGGGCTCGTGATGTACGGCACCTTCAGGAAGCTTTCGAAGTTGATGAACGCTTCGAGGGTCACCAGCAGCAGCAGGGCCATCGCGTAGACCACCGGCCGGCGCGCGGCGGGCTCACGGCCATGGCGTGCCTTGAGCGTGTTAAAGTCGATGCGCGCGCGCTCGAAGCGGTGCAGCAGTGCCCCGTTGTGATCCAGGAACTGGCTGGTCTGTTCAATCCGCTCAGCCAGGCTGCGCGAGCGCACATCATCCCTCTGCACTTCTAGGAAGGTGCTCTGCGGCACGCCGGGCGGCATTTTCTCGTTCTGGAAGGCGCCCTGCAGTTCGGAGATCGCCTTGCCGCGAGGTCCCGCCACGCTGGCCGAGTACCACGCCGCCATGGCTGGCGTCAGACCGCCCGGGGTCTGGGCGTTAAACCGCAGCCGCGCCTTGGTGAGGTCAATAATGGAATTGCTGCCAGCCTCGGACGGCAGGCGGGACATCAGCTGCGCCCGGAGCTTGGACTCCGGTGACAGGTCGAGGTTGCTGTACGCTTCTACGGACGACACGCCTTTTCCCCCATGCGGGGGCGCGGCCCGCTCGGCGCCGGCCGTCAATCGTCCCCCATCCCCAAGCTGACCTTAAGGCTAGGTATGGCGGCAAGTAAAGCCAAGGTTGCGGAGGGGGGAGGCGCCACCTGCGCGATCCTGAAGCTTCACTGTGCTATGGAGTTGCAAGCAACGGCTGATGGGGCAGGCCGGCAGCAGAAGCACGGCTAGCGCGGTTCCTAGCCATTTGATCACTGATCAAGCTTCGTTGTTATCTTCGCAGAGGCTTAGGGGGAGGATGAGCGCATGGGCTTCCGAATGTCTCGACGGATCAAGATCGCGCCTGGCGTGCGCGTCAATCTCACCGCCAGCAAGCACGGGCTGACGTCAGGCCTGTCTGTGGGGCCGAAGTGCGCGAAGGTCTCGATCAACTCCCGCGGCCAGCGGACCACAACCCTCAGCGTCCCAGGCACTGGTGTGTCCCATGTCACCCGTTCAAAGAGGACGGCACGATCAGGCGGAGGCATCCTACTGATCGTGGCGGCAGGTCTAATGCTCGCAGGTTTGGCGGCGGCCGTGTTCAGCTGATCTGGAGGCACCGTGGGCCGAAGAGAACGGCCACTTCCAGCTTCCAGCCCGGCTGCTCTGGTTGAGCAGATCGCAACTGAGGTAGGGCCTCGGAAGGCGGAGGCCCCTGATCACACGGTCCAAATATTCGCTCGCGGTTACCGCGAGGCGACAGGCCGAGATGGCGGTGGGGCGTTGAATGGGCCAGATTGACGACCCATCTGCGTGGAAACCGCGAGCTAGCGAACTGATCCGATCAGTCTTGCAGAGCGACTAACGCCTTCTCCGCGCGCCGGACGTGGGAAGCAATCGCGCTTGGCTCAGGGGGGGCGTCACGCAGCGTCGTCATCGGCAGGTATCGCGCGACCCGCGCCTTCCAGGTAGCATCTTCATAGAAATCGGCTGGTGGGACCGTGGACCCGGTGCGCTCCGCCATCGCCCCTCTGAACGCTGCATCGTAGCGCAGCCCAAGAAGATCGAAAGTAATGCAATAGGCGGCGCGTCGGCGGCCGAGCTCGGTGTTTTGGGAAGGCAGCGAAGCGTAGCAGGTCTCGACCTTCTCGCTGATCCCCAGCATGCCAGACGCTTTCAGCGTCTGATCGAATTCCACAGCTATTCCCTCTACGTCTTCCTGACTGAGGAGTTCAGCGACGCCCAATGCCGCAGGCGCACTCGCCGGTGAAGCTACTGCGTCGGCGGCCTGCTCGGCTTCGGTTGACGAGGTCTTCAGCAGAAGCACCTGCCGCTCATTATCGATCGACCAGGTGGTCAATCGTGACAGGAAGCTTTGGCCAAGAAGCAAGGGCGCCTTTACGTTTGCGAGTGAGCCGCGCACGTTCCGCAACACCAGCGTGCCCACCTTCAGTTTCCGAATCCGAAATACAGCTGATGGCACCTCGGTCCCGTCAGCAAGAACGTAGGTCTGCTCGCCGATGAAGTCGTCTTTGGTGATCGTGCCGGTGCGGACCAGGGTTGAGACAACATCAGCTGGAATGCTCACATCCGCTGCGCCGCTATCGATTGTGAAATTCAGAACGATGGCGTCGTTGATCGAAACGGGAACCTCAAAGGTTCCCTGCGCGAACTGGACCGGCACTTCGGATTGGAGAGTTGTGCCGGTCGCCACGCGTACCGGCACCGGTTGCGCGGGCGCGGCGGGTTGGGTGGTGTTGGCGGCGCTTTCTGAGATGCGCGTACAGCTCGCGCCGAGGATCGCGAGGCCGCCGACTACGGCGGTGCGTATAGCCAAGAAGCGCTTCATCGATCGTCCCCTTAGATCATCGGATAGCAGCATGGCGCCGGTCGCTTTGCCAGCCCGCCACGTGCGCGAGCGAGCGTCTCTTCACCGGTAAACGGAAGAGGTTGGCTGAAGTGGGAAGGCTGATGGGGAGCGCGCGACAGCCGAGCTGGGGCAGCCTGTTGGCGAGCAACCTATCGACTTAGAAGCTCGGTGATAACTTCGCAGCATGACACCAAGCCTCATGAAACCCTTAGCTGTCGGCATGGCCGTATCTCTCATCGGAGCCGGCAACGCCGCAGCCGATCCCTGCAAGGCCATTCCTGACCGAGGTGCCCTACCGCCCTATCTTAGCCGCGGCATGGAGTTCAGTGGACGCGTCACATACATCGGTGATGGTGACAGCCTTTGCGTCGCGCGGGGACTTGCCCCGGACACATGGATCGAGGTCCGCCTGGCAGACTTCTACGCCCCTGAGCTCACCGAGCCGCTAGGTGTCGCAGCGAAGGAAGCGCTCGCTCGGCTCGCTTTGGGCCGACGAGTGACGTGCAAGGCTGAGCATCGCTCTCACGACCGCATTGTGGCGGTGTGCTACCGCGACCGCCAATCTCTTGGACGGCTAATGCGTGAATCTGGCGTGGCGGAGGGTGGGCGCCGCTAGCTCAGCGCCGCCCACGATACGGTTCGCAGCCCACCCCATCACCATCCCGATCGAGGTGGGCCCCGTAACCTGGATCCCCCCTTCTGACCGGGGCCGCGCCGGCCGCTCGCGCCGCTGTGCAATTTGGGAATGCGCCCAATGCGCGTTCAGGGGCAAGGGTCTGCCGAGACGTAGACGGAGGGGGTCCTCGGTGGCAGTGATAGCCGCCGTTCTTCCGGTCGTTGTGGCAGCCGTCCTTGTCCAGTCCGCCGCCGTGAGCCGCTGCTGACGAGGCTAACAGGGCGAAGGCGGCAACGCTGCAGCGCCACGGCCTGGCGTTACTCAATTCGTTAGCCTCCGATGATCCAGCCCGGCGGAAGGGTAGAGAGCTGCACGCCCACGAGGACCACCTGGGCGCCGCCGCTCACTGTCACGACGGTGTCGGGTCCGACTTGAGCGGAGCTGAAGGTGTAGCCGGCCTCGACCCGGACCCGGTCGCCCTCGGTGGCGTTGAAATCGACGATCCGGTCGAGGCCCGCCTCGCCGAATATGGTGAAGGTGTCCGCGCCGAGCCCGCCGGCGATGGTGTCGTTGCCGCGGTCGCCCCAGATCAGGTCTTCACCCGCCCCGCCTGAGAGATTGTCGTTCCCCTGTCCACCGCGGACCCAATCGTTACCCGCGCCGCCATCTTGAGTGTCGTCGCCCAAGTTGCCGTAGACGACATCCCCGTCGGCGTCGCCGTAAAGCATGTCATTGCCTTGGCCGCCGACGACCCAATCACCGCCGTTCTCGCCGTGGACCGTGTCATTGCCGGTATTGCCGTGGAGATCATCAAAGGCGTCGCCACCCCAGATGATATCGTCGCCAGACTCGCCTCTGAGGAAGTCTTCCGAAGCCTCACCATCGATGTAGTCGTTCCCACCGCCGCCAAGGATCGTGTTGCGGAGATTGTTGCCCCAGATGTCGTCAGCAAAGGCCGAGCCGGTGACGTTCTCGTACTCCCCAAGAAGCCAGAACAACGTGTTCGGGGAGTCCAGATCGGCTTCCGCGACCGGCACCGAATAGCCGAAGCGCGTCGGGATCAGATTGGAAAGCGTCATCCACGGTAACTCGACATGGAATCCCTTGGAGGCTGTCGAGAAATCGAGAGTGTCGTTCCCGGCCGCGTCCCACAGGGTCATGTAGGCGTCGATCGCTGTTAGCGTGTAGCGACCATCGCCCGCATTCGTCGTCGTGTTGACGCCATAGAGATACTGGAGCGCGAGGACGTCCAGCAGCATGAATGTCGCCGGCTCCCAGCCGAGCTGGTTCCAGTTGTGGTCGTCATTGTAGGACATGACCGAGAGCCAGTCCCTGTCGAGCTCGCCAAGGTTGAACTGCGCAAACGTCGGTCGACCGGTCCCACCGTCGTCGTGCGGATGCTTGAGGCCTAGCGCGTGCCCGAGCTCGTGGAGCAACAGCGCCCAGCCAGAGCTTCCGGGCTCGTACGACGGCAGCGAATTCGCCGGACTGTTGATGTTGAGATAGATGTCGCCTGACGCGCCGGCATAGGCGGTCTCGCTTGTCGCGCTGGGGAAGAAAGCGCGCGCCCACTGGTTGCTGGCAGTGAAGTAGCGGTTGGCTCCGTCCAGCGTCAGGTTGATCTCGGATCCGGCAGCTGCAGCCGCGCTCGGAGTGGTGAAGGACCCGACGTAGTTGAACGTGACATTGGCATAATACGAGACGTAGCTGAGCGCTTGGGCCATTGCTTGCCGCACAGTCTCAGTGCTGGTCCAGAACTCCGTGTTGAAGCCACCTGAGATCGACCAATCGATTGCGCGATCAGTCCCGAGCACCCACCGGTAACCCGTAGTCGCAAGATCGATGGTGAGGTCACCGGTTTGAGGCTGAGGCGTCAGCGTGATCTGAGGCAGCGCCATACGTCCCGCACCCCGAGGCAAGCCGTTCGCGGTGATCGCGCCAGTCTTGTCCCCCGGCAGAATAGTGGCGCTTAACCACAAGCTGAGCAATAAGCGCTTTCGCGAATGGGTTGAAAACCGTCAGGGCTCCACGTCGACCTCACGGATCGGACCGCAGCAGCCGCCGCCTTCGACAGAGTCATTTATTCAGGCGAAGCCGACACCCGAGAGTGGCGCAGAATGCGGAAGATCGCCGCTGACTTAGGCCGCGCTTTTGTGTCCCGAAGCAAGTTCAAGCACGAGTGCTTGCTCATGATCGGAAGCTCGTCGGCCGGGAGGGCGCTACAGATGCGTGCCGAATGTCTCCTATCGGGATCTGCTTCAATGTCTACTTTTGGCGCAGAGGCGAAGGTATCTTGCCAACCGCTACGCCTCCGATCCGCTTAGTCGCGACGGCATAGGCGCTCTCGCTGCGACCGAGTTTCGTTGGCGCTCCGGCAAACCGCAGACCTCTCTGAGGCTACCTTGGGAATGCAAGCCAATCGGCCGGCGGGGCGCTGAAGTCTTCGATCCGTGGGCAACGTGTTGTCGCCTCGAGATTGTGACGCTACCTGAGGCTGTCGCGGCCGCGTCGGCTGAGTCATGCATCGGGGGGTGCAGGCGTGGGTGCAACACTGAAGTCGGTCCATATCGAGAACTTTCGCTCGATCCGGACATTGGATGCCGACCTCTCCCAGCTGGCCATCTTCACCGGTAAGAACGACAGCGGGAAGTCGAATGTACTTCGTGCGTTGAACCTCTTCTTCAACGATCAGACGAACCCGGGTTCTGACTTTGTATTTGCCGAAGACTATAACTTCTACGCTCCGGTTCGCGCGCGGCGGGCGAGGGAAGTGCTGGTGCGCGTAGAGATCGCGCTGCCCGAGACCTATCACCACACAAATGGACAGGTGATCATCTGGACCAAGCGTTGGCGTGAGGAAGGCCTATGGAGCGAGGAGTACGACTACTACGGTGAGCGGATCAACCGGAGCCGGCGCGGAACGGAAGTCCGGCAGCGCGTCGACATTCCCGAAAAGTCGAACGTCCATTCTCTGCTCCGAAAGATCGACTTCGAGTACGTTCCCGCGATCAAGGACGCCGACTACTTCGACGATCTCCGCGGCCGCATATACGGCATCATCTCCGAAGTCGCGGCCCGGACCTTCCATGAGTCCAGCGCAGCCTTTGAGCAGTCGATCGGTGAGCATCTCGGCGACCTGACAACCAGCATCACCACCTCGCTGGGTTTCGACACACGGCTCGCGCTTCCGCGGGACCTGTCGCACATCTTCGAGCGACTGGATTTCCTCAGCGGAGAGATGGCTGTCTCACTCAATAATCGAGGCGACGGCATCAAGGCGCGCCATATCCCACTCATCTTGAAGTTCATGGCGGAGCGGAAGGCAGAACTTCAGCGTCGGGGCGGACCGCCGATCAGCAGTATCTGGGCGTATGAGGAGCCGGAGAACAATCTCGAGATCGCGAGCGCGGTGCAGCTCGCCGACGAGCTACTTGCCCTCGCCAAGGCCGGAACCGCTCAAGTACTGCTGACGACGCACTCGCCGGCCTTCTACGACCTGGGGCAGCGGCAAGCCGGAGTCGCGCTGAACTTTGTCACGCGAGCTAGCGACAGCGAGGGCACCGTCATAAAGGCCGATGTCACCGGCATCGACGAGAGCCTCGGGACGCTCGCGATGTTGGCGCCTCGGATCTCTGAGATGATCGCGGAGGTCCGACAGCAAGAAGCCGCGCGTGCGGAGGCTGCGAGGATGGCGCAGGAGAACTGCCCGAGGATCTTCGTTGAAGGGGAAAGTGATCGGCTCGTCCTGCAGCGTGCGCTCGCGCTGTTCTTCCCAGCTGCCGTTGATCGATTGCGGTTCGAAACGAAATTGGAGGGCGCGGGACACGGGTATGTCATCGACATGCTTTCGGGCTGGCGCGCGCAACACAAGCATCACCCGGAGCGGCCGAAAGCAGCTGGGATCGTCGATGGTGATGCGTCCGAGGAGCGCACTGCCTTCAACGCTCAACCGGATAACGTTCGCTCAGCGAAGTGCTTCCTCTACCCCACGCCCGCGCATCTTCAGCGCGCACGAGCCGCAGGGTTCAAGGTCCATGCAACGCTCGAGACCCTATACCCCCCGGCAGTGTGGGCCGAAGCTGAGCGGCGCGGCCACTTGGAGCGGCGCGATCCTTCTAAGATCTATCCTTCGGACCTGATCCGGCAAATCGTTCAAGGCGACGTCGAACCTCGTGCGGGGCTGGACCCCGAATGGGAAATTTTCGTAACTCACGACTTCCGCGGGGAGCGGAAGATCAGCACCGCAAGACGCCTTTCACAGGAAAGCGATGAGGCCTGTCGCGTGTCACTGGCACCGTTCGAGCCAGTGCTTCGTGATGCACTCCGCTTTGTCGGCTTGCTGGCATGAGCTGATGACCACTTGGCGCGAGCTGAAGCGCCACTAGGTCGATCCGATCATCTTGCGGCCACGAGCCCCGGGCGACACGCCGCTTTAGTCCTGCTTGAACGCTGGCCAGGAGGCAGCAGCCGGGTTGCGGAACGCGCTAGCAGCAAGGTGCTCTAGCGCAACGTATCCTGGACAGGACGGGTCGATGCGATGAGCGCCTTGGTGCGCTCGCGGGCGTCGCTTACTTGTGCGGTGACCTCATCGAGGTTTTCCAGCTCGACCTGGAGACGCTCGGGCGTCAGCTGGTCGTTGGGTATAATATCGAGGTTCATGCGCCGGATCACATAGAAGGCGAGGCTCGCCCGGACAGGGAGCCCCCGCCCGCCACCTGAAAGGCCGTAATCGAGTTCGATGGCGCGGCGCTGCTCGGCCGAAAGGCCGCTGTGGGGGCGGAGTTTCAGGGTGACGATGGTCGCCCATTCCAGGTCGTGCGCCGGCTCGTATTCCACCGCAGGTCCCGCCTCGATGTGCTCCATGCGCGACAAAAGGAAGTCCCGGAAGTCTTCCTTCTCGCAGCACCAGGCGCGGACGTGCCATCTGTACCCGTCGTACGCTAGCGCGTGAGGCGCAATGCGCCGGCGGCGCGCGCCCTTTAGAGCGTGATAGTGCGTGTCGATCGACGTGCGATCTCGAATGGCGGCGAGCAGCTCCCGTAAGCATTCGGGCGACACGCTGCGCGCGATGTCTGGCGCGATCTCGACCGGCGGAAGCTCGCGAAACCAGACTTCGGACCGCGGGAGAATGTTTGCGAGGGTCGCGCGGATCTGCAGCAGGAGCCTGTCCGCGGAAGGGACGAGGAAGCGCGGCCGGAAGTCCGGTCCCGGGCGGTAGCCGCGGGCGGTCTGCTCGAGATTGTCGCCGGCGATTTCTCTGTAATTGCGTAGATCGACCGACGCTTGAGGTGTCGAGATATCGAAGACGGTCTCCAGGTCGCTGCGGATGACGCGGCCTTCCCAATAAGCCTTCCATTCAAGGAATTCGAACCGTCGCCGCTGGGACCAGCTGCGCCGCGCATCGCCTTCCGACATCCTAACCCCTATCAAGACTTGACCCCTATCGAAATTATAGCCCTATATTTCCGATGCGGGTGCGATTCCCACCATCCGTGGTTCCGGGCCGCAGCGCAATGCTGACCCGGGTCGGACAAAGATAGGAGGGGCGGGTCGGCCCCCACAGCGAGAAGAGGTTGGCGATGGCGAAGAATACCGGACAGGGCTTCAGGCGCGGCGGAGTCACGGCGAGGACTCAGTTCCAGCGTGGCGACGGGCTCTTCCAGAAACGGAACGAGCGCACGGGCGAGTTCATGGAAGTCAAGCAGTCGGGGGGCAAGTTCAAGGGCGTCGCCCGCGAACCCGACGGCCGGGACACCAAGAACGGCTAGTGCGCATGGCGTCGGGCGACTTCCTCCCTTCCACCGACGATCTGCTTCGGCGGATAGGGGAGGCGCTCGACGCCGGAAGCCCGCTGCGCGTCCACAACCAGGGCTATGTGCGGCTTGCGCCAGACCGGCCAGCCGAAATCATCGAGAAGGAACCTAACAATGCGCGACCGCCCCAGAGAAGATCCCAGGCCCGATCACGGCAAGGGGCCCCCCGACGGCAAGGGCCGTCCCGAAGATCCGGGTCGCCCGGTGCCGCATCACGGCTCGGCGACCATCAGGTTCGCGCCGCGTTCGCAGCGCAACTGGCTGAACTAGAAGAGGCCTACCCAGGGGTCCGGCTTCTGCAGGACCCCGATGGTCTTTGGCTGCTCGCCGAGAGCGCCGTCCTGGCGGACCTTTCGCGGCGCGCCGTCTTTCTGATCGCCTTGCCCGATCGCGCCGGCCCGCGGGCCTGGGGGTTCTGGCTAGAAGACGACGAGGTCCGATGGATCGGGCCCAGGCACACCAATTTCGAAGATGGATCGATCTGCGCCTTTGCGCCTGCGGACGACGCCTGGTCTGCAGGACGGCCGCTTACGACATTGCTCGATCTCTACACGGTGTGGGCGCTGCGCCATCTACATCTCGAGCGCTTCGGTCGCTGGCCCGGCAAGCAATACGCCCTGACGGGCTCCGATCCGCGTCTGCAGGCATACTACCGGCTGGTCGAATGTCGCGATGATGAGCTGTGCGGCTGCGGCTCGGAAACGACGCGGTACGCCGACTGCTGCAAGCCAAGGGATCAGCGCCTCAACATGATCGCGCTGGCGACGTTCTTCCTGCGCAGAATGCAGGGTGGGTTCCAGGCGCGAAGGCCGCAGGCGGGCATCGTAGAATTTGCAAAGGAGCGTGAGGCGGCACCGGCTCTGAAGGACGCCCATATCGAGCTTCGCAGCTCATCGGCGTGAGACGGCGTCCAGATGTCCAGGGTCACTCGCCCAGCGCCTGCTTGCACGATCTTGAGCGCCGTAGGGGAGGCTCGCCGCTGCACCGCTCCCAAAAGCCGACCTATACTTAGGCCCTGAGGGAGAGCGGCTGAGGATCTGTAGTCGCCAGGTCGAGGAGGCCCGCAACGCCCTGTATAGCAATGGTCCGGGGCGGTGAGCTTCTAATCGATCCTACATCTATCGGCGGCTACCAAGCGTAGCGCTCCGCTATGGATGGATTGCTCAGCAACCTGCGTGGATGGGAACGCAAGGCGTCCACAAGCCAACCGACGCCTACCCGCAATTTCGTATTCCTGGGACCGAGCCAAGGTCCGCTGCTGGCGCTATTCAGTCTGCCCTGACCGCCCCTCCGCGGCTCGCAGTTGCGCCCGCCCGTGCTGGGCGAGCTGCGTGTAGAACTGTATGTGGGCGTCCAGCACGGTCAACGGGTCGACCGCTGCGATGGCGTCTTGCATCTCGTCGTCGAACTCATCGACGCTGCTCGCTTGGATGAGCATGAACTTGTTGTGCGCGAACGCGTGGGCGATGCGCGGCTTTTCGAGGAAGAAGGCGGCCAGGATCGCGAAGTGGTCGAGCTTCAGGATCTCGGCGAAGAGCCGGATGCGCGTCAGCGATAGGCTCGTGCGGCCGTTCTCGAAATCCTGATAGGCGCGGGTCGAAAGTCCCATGCGCGCCGCCATCTCGGGCGAGCGGACCCCCCGCATACGGCGAAGCGGCTTGAGTATCAGCGGCGCAAGCTCAGAGAACTCGGCCTCGGCCGGGCCCTTCGCAACCATATGAGGTCCCCTGTCACCAACGCGACTTAACGTGGAGTAAGGGGCGCGAGAGGGGCGATCAAGCGGCGGAGTCGAAGTCGCGCTTGGCCGGCAGGTGAGGCGCTCCCGAACAGCAGAAACTCTACCGATCGCCGACGGGCGAGCCGTCTTGGATGCGCGCTCTCACGCCGAGCGTGGCCGCCGCCGGCGAGCGCAAATCCGGTGCCCGGCAGGATTTCTGCCGACGCAGTGCGGAAGAGCTGCCGAGTATTCGGAAACAAAACAGTATGCAGGTCATTCTGGGAACATCTCAGTGCTTTTGGCCATTCCATTTGAGGCAAGTAAACGCAGGACTGGTCTCAGTGGGCGTGGGTCTTCGCATAGTGTCCGCCGTTGGCGGCCTGATGATCGGGCTGCAAGCAGCGACCCAGTTCGTCGGTTGGACATTCGCCTGGTCGCCGGCGCTAGGGGCAGGGCTGCAGGTGTCCTCCGAGCTCACGCTCTACCCGCCTTGGCGGGTGTTGTCCTGGAGACGGGAGTTCATGGGAGAGGCGCCGCGGGTGTTCGCGTCCGCGAGCTCACTGCTGCTGCTCGGTCTCGCGGGCGGGTTGGGTCTGGCGGTGCTCGCGGACGGGCAGGGGACGTCCACCCGCCGTATCCGCGGCTGGGGCGGCCTGACCGACGTGCGGCGCGCAGGCCTCTTCGCGAGGGCCGGCTGTGTCGTGGGGGAACTGGGCGGGCGGCTCCTCATCACCGCGGACCTGCGCCCCACGCTGGTCACCGGCGGCACGCGCAGCGGCAAGGGCCGAGGGCATGTGGTTCCCAGCCTGCTCAGCTGGTCGGAAAGCGCCATGATCCATGACCCCAAGGGCGAGCTCTGGCAGGTGAGCTCGGGCTGGCGGGCGAGGTTCTCGCACACGCTGCGCTTCAATCCACGCGACCTCGGGTCAGCGCGATGGAACCCGCTGGCGGAGATCCAGCCGGGCGCGGGCGAGCTTGCGCAGGTGCAGCGCCTCGTGTCGATCCTCTCCGATCCCGGCGGGGTGCGGGACGAGGAGGCCATCTGGGACAAATCGGCCTCTGAAATCCTGGAGGCCGTTGTCCTCCATGTCCTCTACACGGCGGACGACGCAGCGAAGACCCTGCTGAAGGTGCGTGAGCTGCTCGCCGATCTCGACGAGGCGGCCGAGGTCATGCTGCGGACACAGCACGTCCTTGGCTCTGACGGGGCGGCTCAGACGCATCCCTTCATCCGCACTGCGGTGAAGGGCTATGCCGCGATGCACGACCGGTTCCGGACTTCGGTGCAGGGGACGGCGCGCTCTTACCTGAAGTGGCTGGCCGGCGAAGACGTCGAGCGGACTTTGTCGGGTTCGGACTTCAGCGTGGGCGACCTGATGTGCGCAGAGGCGCCGGTCAGCCTCTACGTCCAGCTCGCGCCCGCCGACGCCGCAGCGCTGCGGCCGCTGGTCCGCCTGCTGTTCTATGCGGCGGCGCAGTCGCTCACCGCCCATGAGCGGACCGACGCCTCCGGCCGGGCCAAGCGCCACAAGCTGCTGATGGCCATGGACGAGTTCCCGCTGCTCGGTCGGGTCGAGTTCTTCGAGAAGAGCCTGCGCCTGATGAGCGGGTACGGGCTCAAGACGATGTTCGTCGCCCAGAGCCTCAACGACATCGTCGAGACCTACGGCTCCAACAACACCATCCTCGACAACTGCTACATCTACACCGCCTTCGCCGCCTTGGATCCCCTGACCCAGGACAAGGTCTCGCGCCTCACCGGGACCGTGGCGGAGACGAAGGTGAGCCGAAGCGGCCCGGCAGGACTGGGCGGGGGCCGCAGCTCCGTTTCGCGCTCGGAGGTGGAGCGGCCCTTGCTTGAGCCCGGCGAGGTCCGCGCCCTGCCGGACGACGAACAGCTGGTCTTCGTCGCCGGCCTCAAGCCCCTGCGGACGCGCAAGCTGAAGTACGACGCGCGCGAGCCGTTCCGCAGCCGGGCCGCTATCGCCGCGCCCGCCGGCGCCGTGGACACGCCCGGCCGCACGGAGCACCCCTGGGCGGGGCGCCGCGCGCTGGGGGAGGACGCCGCGGCGGTCCTGCCCCGGTTCAAGGAGGCCGTGGCCGCCATGGACGACCGCAAGGCGGCCGCCAAGGTGGCGGAGATCTACCAGAAGGCCGCCGAGGACCTGGCGGCGCAGGACGCGGTCCTCGACCGCTTGCAGGGAGGACAGCGTGGCCAAAGCTGAGAAGCCGACGCCCAGGGTGCAGGTCTACTTCGAGAATCCGAAGACCGAACTCGCCCTGCGGCGCGAGGCCCGGGCGAACCGCATGACGCTCAGCCGGGCCGCGGAGCAGGCGATCGCCAGGGGCCTGCTGCGCCGTCCTGCCGCCGATCCCGAGGACCGGCTGCTGTCCCTCGACCGCGCGCTGCGCGACCACATGCGCGCGACGGCGCGCGACATGACCATCGTGCAGGAACTGCTCGTGGAGTTCGCGCGCGCCTTCTTCTCGCGGCTGCCGGACACGGCGGCGGACCAGGACCCGCTGCTCCGCGCGGCGGTGGAGGCGCGGATCGAGCGGCTCCTCGATGCGGCGGCCGCCCGCATCGTCGCCGGCGGAACGCGCCGCCCCGACGAGCCGACGGAGGCCGAGCCGCGCTCCTTTTCGAGCGCAGGATGAGCCCCGAGGCGCTGGCCCGGGCCCGCAAGCGCGAGGCCCTCGATCATGCGCTCGGCGAGGCGGTGCTGGCGGCGCTCGCCGACCCTGCGGTGGTCGAGGTGCTGGCCAACCCGGACGGCCGCCTAGTGGTTGACCGCCTGGGGACGGGTCGTGAGCTGGCGAGCGCCAGTCTGTCGGCCGAAGCACGGGAACGCGTCATCCGACTGGTGGCGGAGTACGTGGGCGAGCCGGTCACACGGGAGGATCCCAGGCTGTCTGGCGTGCTCCCCTCGGGCGAACGCTTCCAGGGATTCCTGCCGCCGGTCAGCGCCCAGCCCGCCTTCTCCATCCGCAAGCGCCCGGCGATGGTCTGGACGCTGGAGGCCTATGTCGACACCGCGGTGATGAGGCCCGATCAGGCCACTGTGCTCCGCCGCGCGGTGGCCGAGCGACGCAACATCCTGATCTCGGGGGGAGCCGGCTCCGGCAAGACCACGCTGGCCAACGCCGTGCTCGCCGAACCGGAGTTCGCGCGCGACCGGGTGTTCCTGATCGAGGATACCCCCGAGCTGCAGTGCTCGGCGTGGGACCTCGTCTCAGTGCTCACGCGCCGCCATCCCCAACCGATCACGGTGGCGGATCTCGTGCGCGACGCTCTGCGCATGCGGCCAGACCGGATCGTCGTCGGCGAGGTGCGCGACGGCATGGCGGCGCTCGAGACCCTGAAGGCCTGGAATACGGGCCACCCGGGCGGTGTGTCCACCATCCACGCCAACTCCGCGCGCGAGGCGCTCAGCCGGCTGGAGGACCTGCTCCAGGAGGTGGTCCGATCGCCCTCGCCCCGCATGGTCGCCCAGGCGGTGAACGTGATCGTCCATATCGAACGGACACCCCGTGGCCGCGTCGTCAAGGCCGTGCTGGAGCTGCTCGGGGTTGACCGTGGCGGCTACGCGTTCGGACTCTGAGTTGAGCCGCGCCGGCTTCCTGCCCTCGCGGCCCCCGCTACAACTTTGCCGATAGCGAATTTCCCCTCGGCCGCGACGCGTCGTCGGTGACGTGTCCGAAACTTGGTTCCAGCGCGGCGCCGACTTGGCCGCGACGTGGACATAAGTCGTTAACAACGCTGATAAAAATCCACTGCAAGCCCTGTTGACAACTCGAATCAAGGTGCGCTTGGATTGCAACCAGAGCGCGATGACGCGCTGAGGATTGCACGAATGCGCAGGATCTTCCTCCGCGGCCTCAGGGTCGCGACGACTGCTTGCGGCCTGACGATCGCCGGCCCCGCTTTGGCCGGCGGCGCTGGCATGCCGTGGGAAGGGCCGCTGCAGCAGATCGTCGAGTCGGTCACCGGTCCCGTGGTCCAGGCCGCAGCGGTCGTGGCGGTGGTCATCTTCGGGGCTGGGATCGCGATGAGCGAGAGCGGCTCGGGCATGCGGCGGGGCCTCGGCATCCTCTTCGGGCTGTCGATCGCCTTTGCCGCCTCCACCTTCTTCCTCGACTTCTTCGGCTTCGCCGGCGGCGCGGAGGTCGGGTGATGCCGGACCATCAACACCGCGAAGGCTGGGACGTCCCGGTGGCCCAGGGGCTGGCCGAGCCCGTCCTCCTCGCCGGCATGCCGCGCGACTACGCCGTCGTCATGGGGACCGTGGCGCTCGTGCTGGGGCTGGCGCTGCGCATCTGGTGGCTCGGCCTCCTGTGGTGGGCCGCCGCGCATGCCCTCGGGCTCTATGTCGCGCGAGCCGACAAGCGATTCTTCGACGTCCTGCGCCGCCATCTCGGGCGGCCCGGCCACCTGGACGCGTGAGGCTGGCATGCGCTTCCTGGACGAAGCCCGCCGCCGCCCCGCGACCCTGGCCGACCACCTGCCCTGGGCGGCCCTGGTCGCGCCCGGCGTCGTGCTGAACAAGGACGGCTCCTTCCTCGCCGCCATGAGCTTCCGCGGCCCCGACCTGGAGTCCTCGACCGAGGACGAGCTCATGGCGGTCCGCGCCCGGCTCAACAACGCCCTGAAGCGCCTCGGCACCGGCTGGTGCCTGCACGTCGAGGCGCGGCGTCGACCGGCCGATCCCTACCCCTCGAGCGACCCGCCGCTGCCGGCGGCCTGGCTGCTGGACGCCGAGCGGCGGACCCTGTTCCAGACCGCTGAGCCCGCCTTCGAGACCGACTTCCGGCTCGGCCTGACGTGGCTGCCCCCGGCCGACGAGACCCGCCGGATCGAGCGGGTGCTGTTCGACGGCCTGGCGCGCGGCGCGCGGGACTGGCGGGCAGCCCTCGAGGCTTTCCAGCGCGAAGCCGACGCCATCCTCGACCTGGTTGCGGACAGCTTGCCGGAATCGCGGCGCCTTGCGGACGGCGATCTCCTGACCTGGCTGCACGCCTGCGTCTCGACCCGCGGCCACCGGATCGAGCCTTCCGAGGCGCCCGTCTTCCTCGATGCCGCCTTGGCGGACGATCCGCTGACCGGCGGCGTCAGCCCCCGGCTGGGCGGAAGTTGGCTGAAGGTGGTGTCGGTGCGCGCTATGCCGTCGGCGACCCGGCCCGGGCTCCTCGATGCGCTATCCTCGCTCCCGTTCGAGTACCGCTGGACGGCGCGCTGGATCGGCCTCGACAAGGCCGACGGCGAGCGGGAGATCACCAAGCTTCGTAAGCGCTGGTTCGCCAAGCGCAAGGGGGTGGGTGTCCTGCTGCGGGAGGCGATCACCAAGGAGGAGGTCCCGCTCCTCGACACCGACGCCGCCGGCAAGACCGAGGAGTGCGATGGTGCGCTCGCGGCGCTCGGGTCGGAAGCCTGCGCCTACGGCTACCTGAGCCTCACGGTCACCGTCATGGACGCCGACCCCGGGCGAGTGGCGGAGAAGGCTCGCGCCGCGGAGATGGCGCTGAACGCCCAGGGGCTGGTCGCGCGGACCGAGGATCTCAACGCCGTGGAGGCCTGGCTCGGCGCCTTGCCGGGCGAGCCCTACGCCGACGTCCGCCGCCCGCTCGTCAGCACCCTGAACCTCGCCGACCTGCTGCCGCTGTCGGCCGTCTGGGCAGGACCCAGCCGCGACGCCGGCCTGGACGGGCCGCCGCTCGCCGTCGCGCGCACGACCGGCGCCACCCCCTTCCGCCTGGTGCTGCATGTGGGTGACGTCGGCCACGCCATGGTGGTTGGCCCCACCGGCGCGGGGAAGAGCGCGCTCCTGTCCTTCCTGGCGTTGCAATGGTTCCGCTACCCCGGCGCGCGGGTGGTGTTCCTCGACAAGGGCCGCAGCGCCCGCGCCGCGACCTTGGCCTGCGGCGGCGCTTGGCGGGCGCTCGAGCCCGGCTCCGAGATCGCGCTGCAGCCGCTGGCGAGGGTGGACGAGCCCGTCGAGCGGGCCTGGGCCGCCGAGTGGATTGAGGACGCCACCGCCAAGGCGGGGGTGGCGATCACACCGCGGCTTCGTGAGGAAGTCTGGAGCGCCCTGGGCACCCTGGCCGAAGCGCCGGTGGTGCAGCGGTCGCTCACGGTGTTCTGCGCCCTGGTGCAGGACCGCGCCGTGGCGGCCGCGCTCGAGCCGCTGACGCTCAAGGGGCCGCACGGGAGCCTCTTGGACGGCGCCGGAGCGACGCTCCCCGAGAGCGCGTTCGACACCTTCGAGCTGGAGACCCTGATGGCCACCCGGACCGCCATGGCTCCGGTCCTGGGGGCTCTGTTCCACGAACTGGAGCGCGGATTCGACGGGCGGCCCACGCTGCTCGTCCTCGACGAGGCCTGGCTCTTCCTGGACGACACGGCCTTCGCCGCGAAGATCCGCGAGTGGCTGAAGACCCTGCGCAAGAAGCGCGTCGCGGTGGTGTTCGCCACCCAGTCGCTGGAGGACGTGGCCGCCTCGGCTATCGCGGCCAGCCTCATCGAATCCTGCCCGACGCAGGTGTTCCTTCCGAACCCGCGCGCGCTCGAGCCCGCTTCGGCGCCGCTCTACCAGGCGTTCGGGCTGAACCGGCGGCAGCTTGAGCTCATCGCCTTCGCGACGCCCAAGCGCGCCTACTACTGGCGCCAGCCGCAAGGCCGGCGGCTCTTCGATCTGAAGCTCTCCGGCGTCGCCCTTGCGCTCTGCGGGTCGTCCTCGCCGGAGGACCAGGCCCTCATCGACCAGGTCCTCACCCGCTCCGGACCCGACGGGTTCGCGCGCGCCTTCCTCGCAGCGAAAGGGTTTGCCCATGTGGACTCGCTCTTCGACACCCTCGTCGAACCGCAGCTCGCGGCGGAGTAGCTGGGCCGGGGCCATCGCGCCCCTCGTGCTGGCGCTTGCGGCCTGCGCGGAGCCTGAACCCGCGCGCGCCCAGCAGGTGGTGTTCGATCCCAGGAACCACCTGGAGAACGCGCTGCAGGCGGCCCGGCAGCTTGAGAGCCTGGCGAACGAGGCGCGCAGCCTGGCCAACCAGGCGCGTGAACTGGCGAAGTCGCCCTACAGCCATCTTGGCGAGACGAGCGAGACGCTGCGCGACATCGGTGAGCTTGCGCGCTCCGTGCGCGGCGTGGCGGCCGACGTCCAGGGCATCCAGCGCGACTTCGAGAGGATCTACCCGACCGCGGTGGACGGCCTCGATCCGCGCCGCGCGCTGGAGCAGGCGAGCGCGCGCAACACCCAGGCGCGGGAGACCGCCCAGGATCTCGCCCGCACGGCCGCCGAGCTGGAGCGTCTGAGTCGCGGACGTACCGGACGGCTCGAGGGCGCCCTCAACGCCAGCCAGCGCGCGGACGGTCAGACCGCGGCGATCCAGTCCTCCACCCAGGTGCTGGCCGTGCTCGCGGAGGACCTGGGATCGATGCGGACCCTGCTCATGGCGCAGTCCCGGCTGCTGGCCGCCGAAAGCGCGCGGCGCGCGGCGGACCGGGCGGCGAGCGCCGAGGCGCGGCGGCAGTTCTGGGGACGCCAGGCCGCAACGCCGGCGAACCCCGACTTCGACCCCTATTCACCAACGCGTCGGTGAGCGGGCGCTATGGCCGACGTGAGCATGCAAACCCCGAACGATCTGATGGTGGTGTTCTCCAATACCATCTCGTCGGGCTTCGCGGCGCTTCAGGGGCCGGTGAACGGCGTTTTCGGCCTGATGATCGCCCTCGTGGTGGCGCTGACCGGCATCCAATGGGCGCTGTCGTCGAACCGCGAAGTCCTCGCATCGGGGTTCGGCAAGGTCCTGCTGATCGGCGCCTTCGCCTACATGATCAATGATTGGGAGCGTCTCAGCCTGGTCGTCCAATCCGGCTTCGTGGACCTCGGCCTCACCGCCGGCGGAGGCGGCCTCTCCCGCGCCGATTTCCTGAATCCCGGGGCCATCCTCCAGCAGGGCTGGGAGATCGTGAAGACGCTGGGGGAGACGCCGGCCCCGGTCAACAACCCGATGGACGTGATGGGCAACCTCACCGACGCCCTCATCCTCGGCCTGGCCATGATCGGCATCATGCTGGCCTTCGCCGTGCTGGCGCTGCAGATCATCGTGACCCTGCTGGAGTTCAAGATCGTCACCCTGGGCGGCTTCGTGCTGCTGCCGTTCGGGATCTGGTCGAAGTCCTCGTTCCTCGCCGAACGCCCGCTCGGCTTCGTGGTCTCGTCGGGGCTGAAGGTGCTGGCGCTGGCGATCGTGGTCTCCGGCGCGCGCTCGGTGTTCGACCAGCTGCAGCCTTCGGCCAACCCAGACCTCTACGAGGCCCTCGCCATCCTCGCCGCCTCGCTGCTCCTGGCGATGCTGGCCCTGTTCATCCCGAACCTCGCCGCGGCCCTGGTCACCGGGGGCCCGGCGCTGGCCGCCGGCTCCGCCGCGGCGGGGGCGCTGGCGGTGGGCGGCGCCGCTGCGGTGGCTGTCGCAGGCGTCACCGGCCTGGGCGGGACGGCGGCGAGGGTGCTTGCGCCCACCCGCGCAGCGGCGGGCGCAGGGCAGGGACGCCCGCCGAGCGCGCCGGGCGCTGGGCCGCCCCGGCCCTCGAACGACAACCCGCCGCGAGGATCGGGCGGCGCTCCTGCGGGCAGCGGGACGCCGGCCGGGGTGAGCGAATCGCCCTCCCGTTGGACGCCCCCGCCCTCAGGACCCGCCGAGGCGACACCGCAGGCGCAGGAGGCCGCGCCGCAGGCTTCGCCCCAGATCGCGCGCGAGACCGAGGCTGCCGGGAGGGCCTTCCATCGCGCCTTGGACGCCGAGCGCCAGCCGGCGCTGGGCGCTCTGCGATCCCGCCGCACCGCCGCCGTTCAGGCGTTCTTCGCCGCCAACGCCGGCCGCGCGCTGCTGCCGGGCAACGAGTCGTCCGGCGCGCTCGCGCCGCAGCTCAAGGACGAGGAGTCGTAGTCCCCATGCATCCGTTCTTCCGCCCCAAGCGCGCGCTGTCCTCCGCGCCCGAGAGCACGCCCTACCGCCGCGCCGGCCAGGTCTGGGACGATCGCATGGGGCTCAGCCTGGCCCACGCGCGCAACTGGCGGCGCATGGCCTTCGCCAACCTGGCGATCGCCGCCTTCCTGGGCGCCGGCTGGTGGATGCAGGCGCGGCAGGCGGTGGTGAAGCCGTTTGTCGTGGAGGTGAGCCAGTGGGGGCAGACCCAGCGGATCACCGCGCTCGGCGGACGCTACGAGCCCACCGAGGCCCAGGTCGGCCACGCGCTCGCGGGCTGGATCCGCAACGTCCGCGCCAAGTCGGTGGACCCCGTGGTGATCCGCCAGAACTGGCTGGCGGCCTACGACCTGGTGACCCCGAGGGCCGCGAGCTTCCTCAACGCCTGGGCCCAGGCGCAGGACCCGTTCGCGGAGGTCGGCCGAGAGGCAGTCAATGTCGAGATCCTGAATGTCGTGCGCCGGAGCGGCCGCACCTACGACCTGCAGTGGCGCGAGACCCGGTTCGTGAACGGCCAGCAGGCGGGCCAGGACCGCTGGCGTGCGCTCATCACCATCAAGCTGCAGCCCCCGAAGACGGAGGCGGAACTGCTCAAGAACCCCATCGGCATCCGCATAGAGGACGTGTCATGGACCCCGGACGCCTCTTGATCCTGCCGGCTGCGGGCCTTGCGCTCGCCGCCTGTTCGTCCCTGCCTCGGCTGGAGCTCGCGGACGCGCTGCGGGGACGGCCGACCTCGTCGGCGCCCGACGCCGCCAAGACCGATCCCGGGCCGGATGCGCTGGCGGCGCCAGCGCCTCAGGCCGAGGCGCGCACCTTCACCGCCATGGCGCCCATTCCCAACCCTGAGGCGTCCGGCGCGCGCACGAGGCCGGCGGCCTCGCCGCCTTCGCCCAGGCGGACGGCCGACGCGGGCGGGTCCGGCCGCCCCGCCATCGCGGCGGCCAATGCTTCGGCCCGCGAGACCTCGCGGTCGCGCGCCTTCCTGGGCGGGGTCCAGGTGTTCGCCTACGATCCCGGCCGTGTGTACGAGGTCTGGACCGCGCCCCTGCGGGTCACCACGCTGACCCTCTCGCCGGGCGAGACGGTCACCTCCAAGGCCGCCGGCGACACGGTGCGCTGGCAGATCGGGGAGACCCAGTCCGGCGAGGGGCCTAGCCAGCGGGCCCACGTGATGATCAAGCCCCTCCAGCGCGGCCTCGAGACCAACCTGGTGCTCACCACCACGCGCAGGGTGTATCTGCTGCAGCTGCGCAGTGGATCGCCGGACGCCTTCAACGCCGCGGTAACCTGGGATGTCGGATCGCTGCTGGAGCCGCCCGGTCCCATCGCGGCGTCTCCGGAACCCGTCCTGGCCGGGCCCCAAGGGCCGCTGGACGCCGGCTTCCGTATCGAGGCCAAGGGCCGGCGGCCTGTCTGGACGCCGTCCGCGGTCCTGACCGACGGCGTGCGCACCTTTCTCACCTTCCGGACCGGGCTTGCGGGCGGCGAGGCCCCGGCGCTGTTCGCGCTCGACGCGCGCGGCCGGGGGCAGCTGGTGAACTACCGCCAGCAGGGCGGCCTCTGGGTCGTGGATCGGGTCCTGGATGTGGCCGAGCTGCGGGTGGGCGGCCGGCGGCCGCAGGTGGTCCGCATCGAACGCGCGGAGGCTCCTCATGACCGCTGACGCCCCGGCCGACCCGGTGGAGCCCGCCCGCAAGACGCCGATGCCGCCCCTGGAGACCCGCGCGCCCCGCCCGCCGGTCGTGCGGCTTCGCAAAGGGGTGGTCACCGGAGCGGTCATGGCCGGCGCGGGCCTGGTGGCGGGGTCCCTGGCCTGGGCCTTCGTGGTCCAGCCCGACCTGCGGGCCCGCGCCCGCGAAGCGCGCCTTGAGGCGCAGCCGAGCGAGGCGCGTGGCGCCGTCCGGCCGAGCGATCGGGTGACCGGCGCCCCCGCCACCTATGCGCAGCTCGACCGTCTTCCGGAGCCGCGCCGCATGGGCGCCGGGCCGGAGCCGCAAGCGCGCCGGCACGAGCCGCCGATCCCGCGTGCTCCGCGGGCGCGGCCCGCCGCGCCGCCGCTCTCGGACGAAGCGCGCCAGTCCAGTCTGTTCTTCAGGCAGGACGCCTCGCGCGGTGCGGCTACGGAGGTCGCCGGCGCGGGTCTACCGTCCGCCGACTACGGCGCCGTCTACAATCGCCACAGCCTGCTCGCGCCGCTCAGCCCGTACGAGGTGAAGGCCGGCGCCCTCGTGCCGGCCGTGATGCTGACCGCCGTGGACACCTCGCGCGCGGGACCGGTGACGGCGACCGTGTCGGAGAACGTGTTCGACACCGTGACCGGCCGGCACCTGCTGATCCCGCAGGGCGCCCGGCTCATCGGCCGGCACGAGGGCGAGAGCCGCCATGGCGACGGACGCGCCTTCATCCTCTGGGAGCGGCTGATTCTTCCCAACGGAAAGAGCCTGGTCCTGCCCAAGGAGCCCGGGGTGGACGCCCAGGGCGCAGTGGGCTTGAAGGGCGAGGTCGACCGCCGGCTCTTCCCGCTGGCGGTGGCGACGCTCGTCGCTGGCGCGATCACCACCCTCGGTCAGTTGGCGCGCGACGAGGACGAGGGGTCCCGCGGACTGCTGGGCGACGCAGGCGACGCCGCCTCCATCGAGGCGGCGCAGATCGGCGGCAAGCTCATCGACCGCGAGCTCGAGGTCCGGCCGAAGATCCGGCTGCGCGCCGGCTCCCGCGTGCGGGTGTTCGTCACCCGCGACCTCATCCTGGAGCCCTACCGTCCATGAGACCTACCGCTCTCTTGGCCATCGGGGCCGCGGGTGTCCTTGGCCTCGCCGCGGCGGCTGCGGGACGGCAGAGCACCGTGCTGGTGAACGAGACCCACAGCCTCCCTCCCGGCCTCTACTTGCGGATCGACGCCCCGCCGCGGCCCGGCGCCATCGTGTCGCTCCGGCCGCCGCCCGCGGCGAGGCGCTACCTGGAGGATCTCGGCGCGCCCGCCCAGGCGCGCCTCTTGAAGCGGGTCGCAGCCGGCCCGGGCGAGCTCGCTTGCCATGATGGAACGGCGCTGCGCTGGCCGCGCGGACAAGTGAGCGCCCTTAGCCGAGACCGCCGCGGGCGAACGCTGCCGGCCTGGCGAGATTGCCGCTTACTTCGATCCGACGAGCTCCTCGTGGTGGGGGCCGCCGCCACGAGTTTCGACAGCCGGTATTTCGGGCCCGTCAGCCGCGACGCCGTCGAGGGTGTCTATCGGGAGATCTGGACATGGTGAAACGGCGGATGGTGGCGGCCTTTGCTCTGCTCTTTGCGACGCCGGCTCTGGCGCAGCCGGGCTGGCGGGAAGCGGGCGGCGACATATTCGTCGGCGGCGACCGCGGGCAGGGGGCGGCGGAGGCCGCGGAGGACGGGCCCATCTCGCTCCCCGAGAGCCGGCAGCCATTCGCGTCGGCCGTTGCCGCCGCGGCGGCGCGCCACCGGATCGATCCCAAGCTCCTGCACGCGCTGGTCGCTGTGGAGAGCGCCTACCGACCAGACGCGGTTTCGCGCGCCGGAGCCGGCGGGCTCACCCAGCTCATGCCGGATACAGCCGCGGACCTCGGTGTGGCCGACCGCTTTGACCCAGACGGAAATCTGGCCGGGGGCGCCGACTACCTGGCGCGGCAGCTGGCCCGCTTCGGCGACGTGAGGCTCGCGCTCGCGGCCTACAACGCAGGTCCCGAGCGGGTGGCTCGCCTCGGCCGAGTTCCACCCATCGCGGAGACGCGCGCCTACGTGGGAGCCGTCGTGGAATGCTACCTAGCCCTCTCGGCCGGGCGGACGGTGCGGACCTCCCGTGATTGCCGAGGCCACGCGCCATGACGGACTGCGATCCTGCCTCGATCGGCGAAGCCGAGGAGCGCGACGAGGACCTGCTCACGCGCACCCAGGCGTCGGCCTATCTCCTGCGGTTTCAGATCGGCCTCAAACCCGCCAGTCTTGCCCGCATGTGGTCGGTGGGCGGCGATGGACCGCCCTGCCGGCATATCCGCAACAAGCCCTACTATCCGCGCGGCGAACTTCGCGACTGGGCGCTGCGCCAGCGCACACCTTTGCGCGTGAGGCAACCAAATAGAACGCCCATCAATCGGGAGGACGGCCAGAGATGACCCATTGGAAGGATTGCCTGGACCCGGACTCACGCGGACGCCGATACCTGCCCTGGAAGGAAGTGGCCCGAACCGCGTGCCTCAGCCGCACTACGGCTTGGCGGCTCCAGAAGCGCGGCGAATTCCCCGCTCCCTACGTAATCTCGCCGGGTCGCGTCGGCTACCGGGAGGACGAGGTAGAGGCCTGGATCGCCTCTCGCGATGTCCGAGCCCAGATAAATGGGACGCGCGGGCCTGTGAGGGACGCGGCAGCGCCAGAGGCGCCCCTGCAAGCGCGGCCCCCGGAGACCAGCGACCCAGGCTCGCCCCCGTTCACTCACGAGGAGTCTCGTCGTGCCCCGTCG
Source organism: Phenylobacterium sp. T106 (assembly GCF_057219735.1). Classification (NCBI taxonomy): domain Bacteria; kingdom Pseudomonadati; phylum Pseudomonadota; class Alphaproteobacteria; order Caulobacterales; family Caulobacteraceae; genus Phenylobacterium; species Phenylobacterium sp. T106. Next base: position 132,752 of record NZ_JBXVWA010000006.1, read on the forward strand.
GAGCCGGCGCACCGGCCTAGCCAGGCACGGCGGGAGGGGGCGCGACGCAGCGAGCATGCTCGAGCGATCGCGCAGCAGATCAGGTTCGACTTTTAGTGGCAGTATGGGAGGGCGGCTCGGAGCCTGTAAGCGCTCAGCCAGCCGACCCGGCGGGGAGCTGCCAGGTCCTGGCGGCCAAGCCGGCGATCGCCGCCGCTATCGTGGGGAACTCGGCGGGGGGTAGCTCGTGGCCGACGCCAGGCAGGACCTGGAGCTCGGCGTCAGAAATCCCCTCGGCGAGGGCTTGGCCGTTAGCTAGCGGCAGGATCGGGTCTTCGTCCCCGTGCAGCACGAGCACCGGCTGAACGATGCGGCGAAAGGCGGCTTTCCAGTCACCCCGGGTGTCGACCGCGGCATGGTTGAAGGCGCTTGCCGGGCTGGGCGTGCGCGTGAGGACGGCGGCGGCCTGGGCACGGGCGGCTGCCTCGTCGAAAGGGTAGGCTGAGCCGGCGCAAAGACGAGCCACGCCGGTGAGGAAGGCGAGAGCCGCCTCCCGGTCGGACCAGTCGAGGTGGGAGAGGGTCTCGAAGTGGTCGAGGAAGTCCGGGGCGATTTGCGGCAATTCGGGGCCGTCCCAGCCGAGCGGCTCGGCCCCGATCAGGGTAAGCGAAGTCACGCAATGAGGGGCCGAGAGCGCGGCGACTTGACCGACGTACCCCCCCAACGACATGCCGACGACGTGGGCGCGGGCGGCGCCATAAGCGGCGATGACAGCTGTCAGATCGGTAGCCAGATCCTCGACGCTGTATCTCGCGGCGCCAGGCGCAACCGTTGTGGAGAGCCCGGTGTCGCGTTGGTCATAACGGACGACACGAAAGCCGTGGGCGGCGAGCGCTTCGCAGAGCGAAGCTGGCCAACCCAGCATCGAGCAAGTCGCCCCCATCACCATAACAATCAGGGGAGCGTCGGGCGCGCCGAAGGCTTCCGCCGCGATCTCAACATCGCCGATCACCAGTCTGTCCATCGTGGTCTCTCCCTCACTCGCGGCCAGAATGAACAAAAGGCGATCGTGCTTTCGAAATAGCGCCGGAGACGTCGGTAGATCGCGCGTCGCGGTCGCAAGGATCGCAGGGCGTCCGCTCTCAAGACGGCGGTGTCGCCAAACGCCCCCCTCGGCCGCGAGGGGGGCTGTGACCAGGGGCGAGGCACGGAAGCGGCGTCACCCATCGCGGCGTCGCGCCGCGATCGCGGCTGCGCCTTCCAAGATGAGGTCGATCGCAAACTGGTGGCTGGCGGCGAAGTCCCACGTCTTCGGCGCGACTATCTGGGTGAGGTGACTGTAGCCAAGCTCCGCCATGGCCGCCTGGTCGGCCAGGGCAGGGTCGAGCCCCTCCGATCCGCCACTGACTTCATAGGCCGCTTGGCTGAGCGTGGCGGCGATCAGCAGGTAGTAGGTCCTCAGGGCGTCGAGGTCATCCAGCCCGGCTTGGTTTAGGGCTCGCAGTGTCACCTCGAGGGGGGCGAAGACGCGCTGTGAAGCGACGCCGTCTTCACGGAGCAGGAACGGAAGCCCGGGATGTCGCAGGCACAGGGCCCGCATCGCCTCGAAGCAATGGCGGATCTGCTCACGCCAATCGGGGAGCCCGCCGTCGAACTCGACCTCTCTAAGCATGTGGTCGGCGACGGCGGTGAGGAGGTCGCGCTTGTTGGCGAAGTGATTGTAGAGCGCCATCGGCGTCACGTTCATCGTGTTCGCCAGGCGCCGGAGTGATAGCTGAGCCGGACCCTGATCATCTGCGAGCCGAATCGCCGCTTCGAGCAGCTTTAGGCGCGAGAGGTCGCGTCGGCGCGCCCGACGATCCGCCGCCGCAGCCGCGGGGGTGGGGTCGCTGTCCACGCCCGATCTAGCCCAGAAGCGCGACAACGGTGAGCGATATCAAGGCGAGGCTCGCGAAGACCGCCCGCACCACGTGCGACCACTCCCAAAGGTTCCGCAGGCGACGCCAATCGCCATCCGCCTCTTTTCCGGGTCGAAAGAACAGCCGGCCTGCGGGACCGATAGGGGCGTCCTTGAGCCAAGCTTGGTTCACTTGGTGGGTGCAGGCCCAATAGGTCAGGTGTGTGGCCGCCAGAAGCAGGGTCGCGGCCAGCAGCCACGGGAAGGCGTAGGAGTCGCTGGGCGTGAGGAGGAGCAGCAGCGGCGCCGTCACGAGCGCGCCGACCTCGCCGACAAGCCCTCCAACTGTGAACCCAGGATAGTAGATGGTCTGGACCTGCCGATAGGTAGGTTCGTCGAGGCGCCGCTTGCCGGGGAACTCAAGCGCGTGAGCCAGACTTAGGCCCGTCGTGATCGCGGTGAGAAGCAACGCCACCGCCGTAAGCACAAGCGTCACCCGCCTCTCCCTCTGCATATATACACCGTATATATCACGCCTTCTGCAGCACGGAGGCCTCACTGTCAAAGCTGAAACTGGTCGGTATGCCCCCGAGCGGCGAGCGGCGAGTGGCGAGCGGCGAGCGGCGGCGTCGATGGCGGCTTTCCGGTGGGCGCAAGCTGCAGGCCGGCCTCAGGAGAGCCGGCGCCAGAGGGCTTGGCCGATCGGCGACGCAGCTTGGCGACCGTGGAGGGCCGTTCGCGGGCTTGGCGCCGGCGGCAACCCCTGTGCGACGCGCACCAGCCCCCTGAGACGCGCCCGGCGCGGTGAGACGCCGATGCCGAGGCCGGCCCGTACTCCGGCCATCAGGGCGCCGGCGTCCTCGCCCTCAAAACCGATACAGTAGGGACGCCCGGCCTCCACGAGACGACGCTCGGTTTCCATCCGCCAGGCGCAAGGCGCGCGCCAGAGCACCAGAGGCAGCGGCGTTTGGCCGGCGTCGAAGCCGGGGGCGGAAATCCAATCCAAGGCCTCGGTGCGTGTCGCCAGCGGCGCCTCAGGCAGCACGCCTTCCGGACCGATAACCACGTCGAGGGCCGTTCGGCGATGAAAGCGGTCGAGTTCCGGGGCGCTGGCGCAGACCACTTCGAGGTGTTGGCCAGGGTGCGCAGTCTGTATGTCGGCGACGAGCTTGCCGATATCGCCGGCGAACACTTCGCGAGCGACTCCCGCCACGATTGAGTTGCGGGATTTCGAGTGGCGGAGGCCGGCGAGTTCGTCGGCCGCCTCAAGCAGTCGTCCCGCAGCGGCCAGGAGCCGTTCGCCATCGGCGGTCGGCGCCACGCCCACATTGGTCCGCAGAAGCAGGCGAGCGCCTAGTTGGTCCTCCAACCTGCGGATCTGCTGACTGAGCCTGGGTTGGCTCCGCCCGAGCACATCTGCGGCGCCGCTGATCGACCGGAGCCGGACGGCGAGGACGAAGCCGCGGACGGCGGCGATATCGAGGTCTACCGCCATTGCAGATCCTTATGGCCCGACCGAAACAGTTTGGGGATATAAAGATATCCTTATGTCAAGTTACGCTGAACCTCCAGTCCGGAGGAAGCCCATGCGTCGGTCCGCGGCCCCGAATCTGCTCACAGTCATCCCGCTCTTTGCCCTCACCGGCGTCAGCCTGCTTGCCACCGACATCTATCTGCCCGCCTTGCCCTTGCTGCCGGAGGCGCTCAACGGCAGCGCGGCGCACGCGCAAGCAACGGTTGCGGCGTTCTTCGCGAGCTTTGCGGTTTTCCAGCTGATCCACGGCGCCTTGGCCGCGCAGTGGGGGACGAGGAGGGTGCTCGTCGCGGGGGGCGGCGTCTTCCTGGCCGCCACCCTGCTCGCCGGCTGCGCCCAAAACCTGGAATGGCTGATCGCCGCGCGGGCCCTGCAGGGGGCTGGGGCCGCGGCCGCGCCAGCCCTGGCGCCTGCGCTTCTACGACGAGCGGCGGACGACGCGACCAGCGTTCGTCTGCTGGCTCGCCTCGGCATGTGCGAGTCTCTGGTGCCGGCGCTCGCGCCGTTTCTCGGCTGGGCAGTGATCGCGGGTTGGGGGTGGCGCAGCGCATTCTGGCTCCTTGCCGCCGCCGTGGCCGGCTCCCTCGCGCTCCTGTGGGGCTGCCCGAACATCACGGCCGGACGTTCCGCTGCGGCAAGCCGACCGCGTCTGGCGGCGGGGTACGTCGCCGCGCTGAAAAGCCGGTCCTTCTGGAGTTTCGCCCTGGGCTATTCCACCGCCTTCGGCGCCCTCATGACCTATGTGACCGCCGCGCCGCGACTGCTCGATCAGACGTTCGGGGTCTCAGGCGCGGGCTTCGGGCTCCTGCAGGTCATGATGGTGGCGGCCTTCATCGCCGGGTCGAGCTTTGCCGGTCGCTGTTTCGATCGGCTTGGTCGGGACGGCACGATTACGCTCGGCTGGCTGGGGCTCGCCGGCTCGGCACTGGGCCTTATGGGCGTCTGGTTGTCCCCGGGGCCGCCCTCCGTGGCGGCGTTCGCACTGGCTATGCTGCCGTCTCAACTGGGCCTGGGGCTACGCTTCGGCGTCGCGATGTCCGCGGCGGTGGGAAGCGTGGAAGGGCATCAGACGAGCGCGAGCGCGTTGGCGACCTTCATGTGCTTCGCCCTCGCCGGGGCCGGCATCGGACTGAATTCCCTGCTGCTGGAGCTGGGGGTCGGAGGAACGGCCCTTGTCGTGGTCGGCTTCTCGGGACTGAGCGGAGCGGCTCTTCTGCTGCGGCCTGCCTCGGTTCTCAGCGACGCGGCGGATGGGCCTGGCGCCGTGAGCGACGCCGGCACAGGATCAAGGACTGGGTATAGCCTGTGATGATTGCCGCAAGCTGCCACTGCGGGGACGTGCGCCTCACCGTACGCGCCGCGCCCGATGAGGTGACCGACTGCAACTGTTCGATTTGTCGACGCTACGGCGCCCTTTGGGCCTACTACCCTCCGGCCGCCGTCGATGCGCCCGCCGCGGGAACGACGGAGGTGTACGAATGGGACGACCGCTCCATCGGCTTCCACCGGTGCCGCACCTGCGGCTGCGTTACCCATTGGAGGTCCAACGACGGCCGGAATCGCATGGGGATCAACGCGCGCCTGTTCGAGCCCGCGGTCCTAGCGAACGCCCGGCGGCGCCATCTCGACGGCGCTGTGACCGAGGCCTATCTGGACTGAGGCGGCGGGGCCGGCGCACTCGTACGGGCGAAGGGCTGTCGGGCCGTCGACCGTCATGTGCGCCACGCGACGCCGGCCTCCCCGACGATCAGCTGTTCTGGCCAGCGGGCCAGAAGCGCCTGGGCGCAGGCGCGTAGTCCGCTGACCGCGCTAGCGATGCGGCGTTCGCTGAAGCGAGCCACGGGGCCGGCAAGCGAAAGGGCGACGCGTCCGCCCTCCTGGGAAAGCGGAACGGCGACGCAAAAGAGGCCCTCGGCGACCTCGCCCTCATCCAGTGCGTAGCCGCGCTCCCGGACCGCCGCCAGTTCCGCCCGCAGGCCCTGCGGCTCGGTGATGGTGCGCGCCGTCAGGGGGACCAGGGGGCCCGACGCGAGATAGGCCTCCAGCCGCTCGGGAGCCATTGCGGCGAGCAGCGCCTTGCCGATCCCGGAGCAGTAGGCCTCCAGCTGTTCGCCTTCCCGGGTGAACGGCAGCGTGTGGCCCGACTCCGCCTTGACCAGATAGGTGACCATTTCGCCCTCCAGCAGGCCGAGGTGGGCGGCGACCCCGAAGCGCGTGGAGAGCGCCGATAGAAGGGGCCGGGCGAGACCTTGCAGGGCCCGGCGGGGACACGCTTCGTGTCCCAGCGCCGCAAGGGCAGGTCCGGCCATGTGCCGGCCGTGCCCGACGCGAAGCAGGAGGCCGCGGAGTTCGAGCGTGCGGATGAGCCGCCGCGCGGTGGCCGGCGGTATGCCAAGCGCCCGCGCCTGGGCCGCAGAACTCGAGGCGCCGCCCGTGCGGGCTGTTCGCGCGAGAAGGTCCAGCGCCTTGTCGAGGCTCGTGGCGCCACCGCCGCTTGCGTCGTGCGTCATCCGCTCACTATGTGAGCAGTCGCCCAGCTCGCCAAGTTCCGCCCCGGGCGCGCGACTGTACAACAGCCCCAGAGAGTGGAGCGGAGCAGCCGAGTGACCAGCAGCCATGACGCCGTCGCCGCGTCCTTGAGAAAGGCTTACCGGGACGGTCCTATCGAACCGTTGCGGCCTCACTTGGCCCCGAACGACCAGGCGGCCGCCTACCTCATCCAGCGTCACAACACGCAGATCTGGCTGGCGGAGGGTCGACGCATCGTCGGCCGGAAGGTCGGCCTGACCTCCAAGGCGGTCCAGCGTCAACTCGGCGTGGAGCAGCCGGACTACGGCGTCCTTTTCGAGGACATGCGTCTGCCCGACCTGGGGGTCCTGGACTTTGCGCGGACCCTGCAGCCCAGGGTCGAAGCGGAAGTGGCCTTCGTCCTGGCCGCCGACCTGGACGACCCCTGCGCCACCCGGGACGTCGTGGCCGCCCATGTCGACCTCGCCTTTCCGGCGCTGGAGATCGTCGACAGCCGGATCGCAGACTGGAAGATCACCTTCGCCGACACCGTGGCGGACAACGGCTCGTCTGCGTTCTTCGTGCTCGGCAAGGAGGGCCGGCCGCTGGACGGGCTGGACCTCTACAGCTGCGGGATGGTGCTGGAGGTCAATGGCGAGGTCGCGTCGGTCGGCGCCGGCGCGGCCTGCCTGTCCCACCCCCTGGAAGCCGCCGCCTGGCTGGCGCGGACCCTGGCGACAGCGGGCGAACCGCTCCGGGCCGGCGACGTAATCCTGTCGGGCGCGCTGGGTCCAATGGCGGCGCTCGCCCCCGGAGATGTCGTGCGCGCTACGATCGGCGGCCTGGGGGGCTGCGGGTTCTCGGTGTCGGAGCATCGCCCATGACGGCCAAGGTCAAGACGGCGATCCTCGGATCGGGCAACATCGGCGTGGACCTCATGATCAAGATCCTGAGGACGTCGCCTGCCGTGGAGGTCTGCGCTATGGCCGGGATCGATGCGGCGTCCGATGGCCTGTCGCGGGCGAGGCGTATGGGCGTGGCCGTGACGCACGAGGGGATCGAAGGTCTCGTGCGGCTGGCCTGCTGGGACGACATCGCCATCGTCTTCGACGCCACCTCGGCGGCGGCGCACCCCCGGCATGCCGAGGTGTGCCACGCCGCCGGCAAATCGATGATCGATCTGACGCCGGCGGCGCTCGGCCCTTACGTGGTGCCCGTCGTCAACGGCGAGGCCCACCTGCAGGCCTCCAACCTGAACATGGTGACCTGCGGCGGCCAGGCGACGATCCCCATCGTGGCGGCCGTCTCCTCGGTGGCGACGGTGCGGTACGCGGAGATCGTCGCCTCCATCGCCTCGAAGTCGGCCGGGCCCGGCACGCGGGCGAACATCGATGAGTTCACGCAGACGACCGCGCGAGCGATCGAGACCGTCGGCCGCGCAGAGCGCGGGAAGGCCATCATCATCCTGAACCCCGCGGAGCCGCCGATCATCATGCGGGACACCGTCTACACGCTCTCGGTGGGGGCGGAGCCGCATGCAATCGAAACGGCGGTGACGACGATGGTCGACGCCGTCCGGCGATATGTCCCCGGGTACCGCCTCAAGCAGCCCCTGCAGTTCGAGCGCTTCGGGTCGAACGATCCCGTTGTCATCCCCGGGTATGGCGCGTTCGAGGGCATCAAAACCAGCGTGTTCCTGGAGGTGGAGGGCGCCGCCCACTATCTTCCGTCGTACGCGGGCAACCTCGACATCATGACCTCCGCCGCCCTGGCGACCGCCGAGCGTGTGGCGGCCGCACGCTTTCCGGCGCGCGCGGCATGACGACGCCCGCCCCTCTCTATATCCAGGACGTCACCCTCCGGGATGGCATGCACGCCGTGCGCCACCGCTATGGCGTCGATCACGTCAGGAGCATCGCCCGAGCGCTGGACGAGGCCGGCGTCGACGCGATCGAGGTCGCCCACGGAGACGGGCTCAACGGCTCGTCCTTCAACTACGGCTTCGGCGCCCACACAGATACGGACTGGATCGAGGCCGTCGCCGATGTCGTCCGCACCGCGCGGCTGACCACCTTGCTTCTTCCCGGCATCGGCACCGTCGAAGACCTGCGCCGTGCGCATCGCCTGGGCGTCACCTCGGTACGCATCGCCACCCATTGCACGGAAGCCGATGTCGCCCGCCAGCATATCGGCGCCGCCCGGGACCTCGGCATGGACACCTGCGGCTTCCTGATGATGAGCCACATGGCCGCGCCCGAGGCGCTCGCCGAGCAGGCGCGGCTGATGGAAAGCTACGGCGCGGAGTGCGTATACGTCACCGACAGCGGGGGCGCGCTGGACATGGACGGCTGCCGTCTCCGGCTGGAGGCCTACGACCGCGTGCTCAGACCGGAGACGCAGCGGGGCATCCACGCCCACCACAACCTCGCCCTGGGCGTCGCCAACGCCATGGCGGCGGTCCAGGCCGGTGCGGTCCGCGTCGACGCAAGCCTCGCCGGCATGGGGGCGGGCGCCGGCAATACGCCCCTGGAAGTCTTCATCGCGGCCGCCGACCGCAAGGGATGGCGGCATGGCTGCGACCTGTTCAAGCTCATGGACGCCGCCGAGGATCTGGTGCGTCCTCTGCAAGACCGACCCGTTCGGGTCGATCGCGAGACGTTGAGCCTCGGCTACGCCGGCGTGTACTCGTCCTTCCTGCGCCACGCTGAGAAGGCGGCGGTCGAACACGGGCTGGATGCGCGGACCATCCTCATGGAGGTGGGACGTCGGCGAATGGTGGGCGGGCAGGAGGACATGATCACCGACGTGGCGCTCGACCTGGCGCGGGCCGCGCGATGATGAACGGCGCGGCGGGCGCGCCGGTTCTCACGTGAGCAGAAGTCCCCCGTCGATGACGTATTCGGCGCCGGTGATGTAGGCGGCCTCATCGCTGGCGAGGAAGGCGATCAGCTTCGCCACCTCCCCCGGCTGCCCGAAGCGCCGCAGTGGAACGCCGGGAAGCTCGAGTCCGGCCATTGACGCGGCGGGGTCGCGTCCGCGGGCCCGTCTGGACATCGGCGTGTCGATGGCCCCCGGGAGCACGGAGCAGACCCGAAGTCCCCATTCCGCCCACTCCAGAGCGGCCGTCTGGACCAATCCCCGGACAGCCCACTTGCTTGCGGCGTAAGCCCCCCGGCCGGCGTGGGCCATGGCCCCGGACACCGAGGACACGTTGATGAGGCAGCCTTGCCGATGAGGGCGCATGAGCCGCGCAGCGCCTTGCAATCCGAGGAAGGCGCCGATCACATTGACGTCCAGATGCTGACGGAGATCGCGGGCCTCAAGCTCGAGCATCGGCGCGTCCCGCAGGAAGCCTGCGCAGTTCACGAAGACATCGAGCCTGCCGTCACCGCGCGCGATAGAGGCGTACAAGGCATCCCACGCTGCTGGGTCGCAGACGTTCAGCACCTGCGCTTCGGATGACGCGCCAATCCTGGCCTGCGTCCTCGCGAGTCCGTCGCCGTCCTGGTCCACGAGAAGCACTTGGTGCCCACGGGCCGCGAACTCCACCGCCGCCTCGGCGCCGATGCCGCTTGCAGCGCCCGTCACCATGACGCGCTTGGGCTCCCGCGTGTTGTCCATTGTGGCGCCTCCCCTGGATTGTATATGGTATGCGATAATAACAGGCTGCTTCGCATGATCGAGGCGGTCGGGGGATGCGCCCGCGCATTGAACAGGCCTACGCGATGAACGCCAGCATCATGCCCCTGGGGGACAGACCGGCCCCCGTCACCGACCTGATCTACGATCGCCTCTACGCCGCCCTCATGGACGGAGCCTTGCCGTCTGGCACCATCCTCGCCGAGCAGACCCTGGCCGATCAACTTGGGGTTTCGAAGACGCCGGTCCGCGAAGCTCTGCTTCGGCTGCGGGAGAACGGCCTCATCGAGCCGGTGGGCAAGCGCGGCCTCAGGGTGACGCAGATCTCCGACGACGACTTGCGGCACATCATGGATATGCGCGAGGCGCTGGAGCGCTACTGCGCTGGTCGGGCGGCGGTGGAGGCCGATGCGGAGAGGGCGGAAATCCTGGCTGCGGCGCAGGCGTCGCTGCAGGAGGCCATGCAAAAGAACAGCCTCGGCTTTCACTACCATGACCGGCGGTTCCACGCCGCCATCACGCGGTCGATCGGCAATCCTCGGATCCAAGCCCAGATCGAGGATCTCGTCGCCCTGGTGAGGCTGCGTATCCGCAAGGACGAGGTGTTCCCGACTCCCGACACCATGGTGGACTGCGCGCGGCGCCATGTGCTCATCGCCGAAGCGATCTGCGACGGCGACGCGGCGCGCGCCGAGCGCGAGGCGGTCGAGCACATCCGACACGTGCGCGATCTGCTCCTGTCGCAGGCCGAGCTCGAAAGCGCCGCCTGACCCGCCGCACCCAGGACCGATCCCTGGTCCGGCCTTTACGACGCGCGCCGCCTCGTTCAGCTGCGGCTCAGGACCGCCCGGATGCCCGCGAGGGTGGCCGGGTCTTCGATGGTCGCCGGCGTCGGCGCGTCCTCGCCGTCGGCGATCCGGCGGATCGTCGAGCGCAGCACCTTGCCGGAGCGGGTCTTGGGCAGCGCCGAGACGAGGTGAACGGCGCGGAAGGCCGCCACGGGGCCGAGTTCATCGCGCACGCGTTGCACAATCTCGGAAACGAGCGCCGTTTCGGGCTGGTGGACACCCGCCTTGACGACGACGAAACCAATGGGGGTCTGCCCCTTGATCGGGTCCGCCGCGCCCACGACGGCGCACTCGGCGACGGCGGGATGGGCCGCGATCACCTGCTCGATCCCGCCGGTGGAAAGTCGATGGCCCGCGACGTTGATGATGTCGTCGATACGGCCCATGACGTGTACGAAGCCGTCGTCGTCGATGAAACCGGAATCGCCCGTCAGATAATACCCGGGGTGTCGGCTGAGATAGGAGGCCCGACAGGCCTCGGGATTCGCCCACAATCCCGTGAGGGCGCCGGGCGGCAGCGGCAGCTCGATCACGAGATCGCCGGTGACGTTCGCGTCCACCGGACGGCTGTCGGGACCGACAGCGTGGAGAATGTAGCCTGGGACGGGACGTCCGGCGCTTCCGGCCTTGGTCTTCGTTTCGCCGAGGCCGAGGCAGGTGGTCAGCGCCGGCCAGCCCAGTTCGGTCTGCCACCAGTTGTCGATCACGTTGACGCCGAGCGTTTCGCGCGCCCAGGCCAGAGTCGATGGGTCGGCGCGCTCGCCACCGAGGAACAACGCCCTCAGACGGCCGACGCCCTGGCGGGCGTGGACGCCCTCGGGGTCCTCGCGGCGGATCGCGCGGATCGCGGTGGGGGCGGTGAAGAGCACGTCGACGTTGTGCTCCCGGGCCACACGCCAGAAGGCGCCGGGATCGGGGGTGCCGACCGGCTTGCCTTCGTAGAGGATGCTGCAGCAGCCGAGAAGCAGGGGGGCATAGACGATGTAGCTGTGTCCGACCGCCCAGCCGATGTCCGAGGCGGCCCAGTAAACCTCGCCCGGTTGCACGCCATAGACATTTGGCAGACTCCAGGCGAGGGCCACGCAATAGCCGCCGTTGTCATGCACGACGCCTTTCGGCGTCCCCGTCGTCCCGGAAGTGTAGAGGACGTAGAGGGGATCAGTCGCCGCGACCGGCTGGCAGGGCGCGGCGGGCGCGTCCCTCAGCTCAGCCTCCCAGTCGAGATCGTCCGGCTTCAGTTCAGCTCGGTGCTGCGGTCTCTGGAGAACGACGACGGTGGGTGGCGGGGCTTGCGCCAGAGCCAGCGCCTGGTCAACCAGCGGCTTGTACTCGACGAGGCGTGCAGGCTCGAGCCCGCACGACGCCGTCAGCAGCAATCGCGGTCGGGCGTCATCGATCCGCTTGGCCAGTTCGGCCGGTGCGAAGCCGCCGAACACGACGGAATGGATCGCGCCGAGCCGGGCGCAGGCGAGCATCGCAAAGACCGCCTGCGGCACAGCCGGCATGTAGATCAGCACCCGGTCGCCCTTGGCGGCTCCCAGTCGGGCAAGCATCCCGGCGAGCCGTTCCACCTCGTCGAGCAGCTGACGGTAGCTGTAGCGGCGGACCTCGCGGGCCATCGCGCTGTCGTAGACGAGGGCCGGCTGGTCGCCGCGGCCGGCGAGCACATGGCGGTCGATGGCGTTGAAGCAAGTGTTGATCACGCCATCGGCAAACCAGTCCGCTGTTCCATCGGGGCGCAGCGTTCGGGCCACGCTAGGCGGCGTCACCCAGCTCAGCTGCTTGGCCGCCTCGAGCCAGAACCCCTCGGGATCTGTTCGAGCCCGCTGGCAGGCCCGATCATAGGTGCTGAGCATTGCGGTCTCCATGGCGGCTCCAGCCGAAGGGAGGCGCCGAGCGGGTGTCGGTTCAGTAGCGGACTTGGACGCCCACCCCGACGCGGCGTGGCTTCTCATAGCTGCCGTACGTACCCAGAGGGCCGGGCGTGAGCTGCTGGAAGACCTTGGCGTTCGTGAGATTGGTCGCCCAGACGCTCAGTCTCAGCCGCTCGTCCTCCGAAGACCAGGCGACTTCGCCGCTCACCAGGGTATGCGGCTTCTGGACCGCGACGTTGAGGAAATCGTGGTAGACCTCGTCGCTGTAGAAGACCGAACCGTTGATCGTGAGCTCGCCGCCGCGCAGCGGATGGGTCCAATCCGCGCCTACGTGCACCGTGTTCCGCGGCGCCCGGATCAGGTCGTTGCCCGATACGTCGCGCGTCGCGGTGAGGTTGCCACCCTCAGGAAGCGGTATGTAGACCTGAGCTTCCGGAAAGTTCTTGTAGGTCGGGTCGAGGTGACTGGCCGAGATGCGGAGGTTCAGCTTGGGCGTCAGGGCAGCCACGACCTCGATCTCGCCGCCTCGCACCTGAGCGGTCGCGGCGTTCTGGAGCAGATAGGTCGCGCCGTCGGGGGCCCGCGCCTGCACCTGCAGGTCCTCATAGTCGTAGTGGAAGACCGCCAGATTGGTGCGGAGCCAGGGCAGGGGATCGGCCTTGATCCCGATTTCGAAGGCCTGGATCGTCTCGGGAGCGGTCGCAAGGGTCGAGGTGCCGTAGGCATTGTAGACGCCGCTTTTGAAGCCGGTGCTGTAGCTCGCGTAGACATTGGCGTCCTCGGCGAACTGGTAACGGAGCGCGGCCCGGTAGGTCCACTTGCTGAAGGTGTCCTCCTGCTCCGGGAACAGGGGGGCGGCGCCGGCCGAGGTGACGAACTTCCGCTCCTCCCAGCTGTACCGCGCGCCGAGGGTCAGGAAGATCTGCGGCGTGAGTTCATAGGCGCCCTCGGCGAAGCCCGCGTACGAGGTGGTCTCCACGTGCGGGACGAGCGTGCGGATCGTCACCGGGGCCGCGGGGCCCGAAGCGATGAAGAAGTCCACCCGCGTGTCGACCTCCTGATAGAAGGCATAGAGGCCCGCCGTCCAATTGAGGGGGCCGCCGTGCCGGGACAGCAGCCGAACCTCCTGGCTGACGGACTCCGAGGCGAGCTCGACGGCGTTGCGCGTCAGCGGCACGGTCGAGGCGTCGGAGTCGGAACGTTGTTTGACGTCGCTGCGCTGGAAGGCGGTGATCGTCTCCAGGCCGACGGGGCCGAGCTCGAGATTGCCACGAAGCGAAGCGCTGTAGCGCTGGAAGGCGAGCAGCGGCACAAGGTTCAGCGATACTTCCCACGGTTGGTCAGGCACCACCGTGCCCGGGAAGGCGGCCCCACGGGTGTTGCCTCTGTAGGGCTGCACAGCGTTCGACTGGTTGTCACGCGAGTCGGCGTAGCCCACCGTGAGCACGAAGCGGGCGGTCGAGCTTGGCTCAAAAAGCAGCTTGCCGCGGAGGTCCAGGACTTCACCCTGGCCAACCCGTCCACCGTTCGCCAGGTCACGGATGTAACCGCCGTTGCGGCGGTAGAGGGCGGAGAAGTCGGCCGCCAGGTTTTCGGTCAGGCCGCCGGTCGCATAGGCGCGGAAATCCAGATCTCCCCGGCCCCGTATCACTCCAGCCCTCGCGGCGAGACGGCCCGCAAGCTCGTACTTGGGGTCGGGCGTGATGATGTTGATCAGCCCGCCCGTGGCGTTGCGACCGAAGATCGTGCCCTGCGGCCCGCGCAGGATCTCGACCCGCTCGACTTCGACCAGCTCAAGCAGGGTCGAGTAGGGGTTGGCTTGGTAGACCCCGTCTACGTAAACCGCGACGTTCGACTCGTCCCCGGGCGAAACGCCAGCTGAGCCGACCCCGCGGATCACCGGCTGGGTGACGCCGAAATTGCGACCGCCGTTGAAGGACGGCGCAATATTGGTGAGCTGCCGGAGGTCCGTCACTCCGGCCGCCTGCAATGCCTTAGCCGAGACCGCGGTGACAGTCACCGGGACTTCCTGCAGCCGTTCTTCGCGGCGGGTAGCGGTGACCACGACCTCTTCGAGTGCTGCCGCCGCAGGCGGGTTCGAGCCTGTGTTTTGGGCCGTCGCCGGGGCGCCGGCAGCGGTCACGAGGGCGGCGGCCGAAGCCGACGCAATGAACCTGAGCATCTCCATCCCCCATTTTTTGAATATCGTATTCCATATTCAGTGTCGGCGCTGAGTCAATCGAGCAGCGCCGGTTGACAGCATTTTCGCGTATCATATATCGAATATGAAACTGTGAGGGGCTGATGAAGATCGAACACCGGGTCGCTAAGACCGAGGGCTACGAGACGCGCTATCTGGAGCTCGGCGAGGGCGCGCCGCTGGTGCTGATCCACGGGGGTGGCGCGGGCGCTGACGCGGAAGGCAACTGGGCCCGCATCATGCCCGCCTACGCCGCGGCGGGCTTCCGTGTGATCGCCTACGACATCGTCGGCTTCGGCAACTCGCACGCACCCGATCCAGCCGGCTTCACCTATGACCAGGCCGGCCGCAACCGGCAGCTTCGCGCCCTCCTAGACGACCTCGACATCCCCTCTGCCTGCATCATCGGGAATTCGATGGGCGGCGCGACGGCCCTCGGCCTTGCCATGCTGGACCCGAGCCGCATCGACAGGATGGTGCTGATGGCGAGCGCGGGCCTGAACCATGACACCAAGTCCGGCCTCGCCCCGCTGCTCAACTACGACTTCACGATGGACGGCATGCGGCGCATCGTGGGGGCGCTCACCAATCCCGACTTCGTCATCGACGAGCGCATGGTCGAGTATCGGTATCGGCTGTCGGTGGAGCCCGGGGTGAGGCGCGCCTATTCGGCGGTGATGGGCTGGATCCGCGAGCAGGGCGGACTCCATTACGACGAAGACGACATCGCGCGGGTGGAGGTCCCCACGCTCGTGGTCAGCGGAAAGAACGACGGGGTGATCCCGCTGGCGGACTCGCTCCGGATGATGGACCTTCTGAAGCAGTCGCACGGCTACTTCATCCCGAACTGCGGCCACTGGGCCATGATGGAGTATCCGGACCTCTTCGCCGAGGTGACGATCCCGTTCCTCAAGCGGCTCGGCTGAGGGCGGGCCCGGCCGTGCCCCGATCAGCCGAGATCGTACGAACCAGAGGGCTGGCCTCGCATGTGCTCCAACAGGGCGAGGGGGCGCCGCTCCTGCTCCTCCATGGAGCTGGCCCAGGGATAGACGCGGCCATGAACTGGTCGGGGCTGATGGAACGGCTCTCGCCGATGCGGCGTTGCATCGCGCCCGATCTGACGGGCTTCGGCCGGAGCGCCCAACCGCACCCCGCGCCCTCTGGTCAGCGCGCCTGGGCCTTGGCGCGGGCCGAACAGGTGCTCGACCTTCTCGACGCCCTGGACCTGGACGCCGTCGATGCGGTGGGGAACTCCCGGGGCGGCGGGGCGGTGCTGCTCCACCTGCTGCGCATAGCGCCGCAGCGGTTCGGCCGCGCGGTGGTGATGGGGGGCGGAGGTTTCCCCGCCGGAACACCGCCGCCGCCGGACGTCAGCCGGATCGGCGATTTCTACGCCAGCCCGACACTCGAGCGCATGGCGGACATCGTCGGCCTGTTCGTGCACGACGTCGCATCCCTACCGGAGCCGCAGGACGTGATTGCGCGTCGCCGTTTCCAGCAGGCCATGGCGCCCGGGGCCGCTGCGGCCTTCCAGGCGATGGCCGGCGGCGAGCTCTTCGATCCCGATGACCTTGGCGCTCTGTCGGGCGCAATGACGCCCTTGCTCCTCGTGCACGGCGCGGAAGACCGGGTCTCCCCTCTGGCGACAAGCGAAGCTCTGCGGGCGTGCATCCCACACGCGCGCCTCGTCGTGCTGCCCGCAGCCGGACACTGGTCGCACATCGATCAGGCGGCCCTCTTCAGCGGACTGTTGATCGACTTCTTTTCCGGCGCGCCGGATGCGCCTACCTCGGGAGTTGCCGCACCATGACCCACGCTCAGGACTCCGTTCGACGGGGCGGGACGCTCGCGACGGTGGAGGACGAGATTACGAGCGGACGGTTCAGCCTGCCGCTCTCCGTCTTCGCCGACCCGGAGCTCTTCGCCCTCGAGCAGCAAACGCTCTTCCGCCGCACCTGGAACTTCCTGGCCCACGAGACGGAGATCCCTCGGCCAGGAGACTATGTGCTGCGCTATATCTGCAACGATCCGTTCCTGGTGGTTCGCGGTGCGGATGGCGTGATCCGCGTGCTCTACGCTGTGTGCCGCCACCGGGGCATGCAGATCTGCCGGGCCGAGGCCGGCAACACCAAGCGCTTCACCTGTCCCTACCACGGCTGGATCTACACCAACGACGGCTCGCTGATGGGCGTGCCGGAACTCGAGAAAACCTACGGCGCCGACTTCGCCCGTCAGGACTGGGGGCTGCTTCCGATCGCCCGGATGGAGGCCCGCAACGGCTTCATCTTCGGCAACATGGACCCCGCTGCGCCGTCGCTGGCGGAGTTCATGGGAGATTACGCCTGGTACTTCGATTTCTGGTCACGGCGGACCGAGGGCGGCCTCGAGGTGCGGAGCGCACCGCACAGGTTCGTGGCGCCGGCGAACTGGAAGCTGGGCGTGGAGAACTTCTTCGGAGACGCCTACCACACCATGACCTCGCACCGCTCGACGATCGACTCCGGGCTGCTTGCGGTCCAGGGGCGGGTGAATTGGCGGGCCGAAGGCGTGCATTACAACGCCGGCGGCGTCGGGGGCGGCGGCTTCTCAAAGTTGCCGGTGCTCGGTCACATCGACGGCGTTCCCGAGGAAGTGGAGGCGGCGATCCGCGCCTGGCTGTCGCCTGAGCACCAGGAGGTGCTCTTCGAGCGCGGCTTCCTACCGGCCTCGGGCACCATGTTCCCGAACCTTTCGTTCGTGAGCGTCGCGGTCGCGATCGACGAAAGCCACGAGCCGGTTCGCTTCACGACCTTCCGTCAGTGGCGGCCGCTCGGCCCGGACACCATGGAGATCATCTCCTGGTGCGGCGTCGATAAGGAAGCCCCGGACGCCTGGAAGACCCGCTCGGAGACGGCCTACAGCGCCTCGTTCGGTTCCTCCGGAATGCTGGAGCAGGACGACACCGAGAACTGGGGTTACATCACCGCGGCCGCGAAGGGGGCGGCGGCCCCGGGCTTCGGCATGAACTATCGCATGGGCCTGAAGGCCGACGGCAGTCCGCTGGTGGATCCCCTGACCGACTGGCCTGGCCCGGGCGCGGCCTTCCCGCTCAGCTATGCCGAGCACAATCAGCGTCAGTTCTGGCGCACGTGGTTGAACCTGGTGAAAAGGACCGCGGCATGACCGACGCGCAACTCCATTTCGAGGTCAGCCAATGGTTGTTTGCCGAGGCCGAACTCCTCGACACCCGCCGGCATCGCGAATGGCTGGGCCTGCTGACGCCGGACGTGCAGTACTCCGTCCCGGTCCGGGTCACCAAGCACGCGGCCGAGGGCGACGGGTTCCAGCCGCGGGGCCTGCATTTCGAGGACAACTTCTTTACGCTCGAAAAGCGCGTGATGCGGATGGAGACCGCCTATGCCTGGGCCGAGGATCCGCCGTCCAGGACCCGGCACTTTGTCACGAACGTCCGGGTCGTGACTGACGAGGCGGGGGATCTGCGGGTTCGTTCCTCTCTCTTCCTGCATCGGAGCCGCGGGGACACCGTCGTTTCCGAACAGCTCAGCGGCGAGCGCCACGACCTGCTGCGCCGGCGTCCCGAGGGACTGCGGCTGGCGCAGCGGATCGTCTGGCTCGATCACTCGACCCTGCCGGTCCAGAATATGGCGATCCTGCTTTGAGGAGCCGTCGGTGAGCGTGCATGCCCTCCAACGCGTGATGTTCAATGTGGTGCAGGCCTACGGCGAGAACCCGCACTTCGATGTCCGCGACTTCACCCGGGGCCTGCCGTCAGGTCTTCGTGAGGCCGTGGAGGAGGGCAGGATCGCGGAGCTGGCCCGCGCCGGGGCGCATCCCTGTCTGCTGATCGTCTTCGCCTATGCGATGAATGTGCAGCGGCCGGCCTTCATTCAGGATCTTCCGGAATTTCCGCTGGCTGAGGAGGCTCCCAGATGGCGCGCCTGATCGGCGGCTTCTGCGCGTCCCACGCCCCGGGGCAGGTCGTTCGGCGCGAGGCGGCCGGAGCGGCCGCTTCCCAGTTTTCGGAGGCCGTGGCCGGGGCGGTGGCGCGCCTGCGCCTGTTGTCGCCGGACCTGGTGATCGTCTGTTCGGGAGAGCATTTCACCAACTTCCCGCCGAACGCCATCCCGCAGGTCGCGATCGGGGTTGGGGCGGACCATGCGGCCCCGGCCGAGCCTTGGATGAAGATCGCGCGTCAACGGGTGCCGGGGGCACCGGAGGTCGCGGCCGACCTTGCGCGGCGCCTGCTCAACGCGGGGTTCGATCCTACCACCAGCGGCGAGCTGACCCTCGATCACGGCATCCTCACCGCCTACCATGCGCTCACGAGCCAGCTCGACGTGCCGCTCATCCCCATCATCCAGAACACGCTCGTCAAGCCGATGATGCCGCTGCGGCGCTGCTTTGAGTTGGGCGTGGCGATCGGCGAGGCGCTCAACCGCCACGAAAAGGATCTGAAGGTCGGGTTCATCGGCACGGGCGGGCTGTCGCACTGGATCGGCACCCGCCGCGACGGAGAGATCGACGAGTTGTTCGATCGCTGGTTCCTCGAGCGCCTGGAGGAGAACAGGATCGATGAGCTGACGGTCCTTCCGGACTCTGAGCTCGATCACGCGGGAACGGGCGCACATGAGGTTCGAAGCTGGCTCGTCGCGGCCGGCGCGTTGCGTCACCTCCGACCCGAGATCCTATTCTACAGCCCCGTGCCGGCCTGGATCACCGGCATGGCCGTCGTGCAGTACGTTTGACGGAGCTTATGGAGGCGCCTGGCTGAGCTGGGAGTCGCGCAATCCGCGGACCGCCCCTGGCGACGAACCTCTTTCGTATGCGCCCGGCGACAGCGGGGGAGCTTGGCTTAGACGCAGGATGGACTGACGCATGGCCCACCTCGAGTTCTTCTTCGACCTCTCCTCGCCTTGGACGCGGCTGGCGTTCCACAATGTGCGGCCGATCATCGTTGAGACGAGAGCTACCGTCAGGTGGCGGCCGTTCCTCGTCGGCGGCGTCTTTAACGCCGTGAACAACGGCGTCTATGCCATGCGCTCCGAGCCGGACAATCCGAAGAGCCGGCATGCCGCCAAGTGGCTGGGGGACTGGGCCAGACTGGGGGGTGTACGGATGAATTTTCCTTCGCCGTTCCACCCCCTGAAGTCGGTGCATGCGATGCGGGTCTGCTGCGCGCTCGAGGACGATCAGGACGCGCTCGTCCGCTTCGCCGAAGCCGCATTCGAAGCCTATTTCGGCGATCAACAGAACCTGGATGACCTCGACGTCCTCGTCGCTGTGGCGGACCGGGCGGGGCTGGTGGGGCGGTCGCTTGCCGCCCGCTCGACGGCAGAGGACGTGAAGCGGCGCCTCAGGGCGAACACCCAGGAGGTGATCGATCGAGGAGGCTTCGGCTCCCCGACGATATTCGTCGACAGACGCGAGATGTTCTTCGGGAACGATCAGCTTCCGCTGGTGCGCCAGGCTCTTGTCGACGCCTCGCGCTGAGCGGCTCTGACGCTTGAGCCGGCGGTCGCGACCCGCGGATTGTCGGCCCCGATTTGCCGCGGCGCGCTCCTGAGTCGACCCTCTGCCGCCTTCGACTTGATCTTCGCGAATCGTCTGACTAAGGTCAGACAAAATGTCCTCGGAAGACGCCATAGGTCGCGTTCGTCGCTTCAATCGGCTCGTCACGGCCGCCGTAGGCGCCCTCGACGACAGCTTCCTCGGGCGGGGCCGATCGCTAGGCGCGGCGCGCGTGCTGAACGCCGTCGGACGTGGGCACGATGACGTCGGAAGCCTCCGGCGGGAACTCGAGCTTGATTCGGGCTTGGCCAGTCGCCTGCTCCGCAGCTTGGAGGCCGAGGACCTGCTGCGCACGGAAGCGGACCCGACCGACGCCCGCCGTCGCCGCATTGTCCTGACGGCCACCGGCCGACGGGAATTCGCCGCCTATGAAGCCTTGTCCGATGCGCAGGCCGAAGAGCTCCTTTCCCGGTGCGGCGATCAGCAAGCGTTGCTCTCGGCGATGGACTGCATCGTCGATGCGCTTTCGGCTGATCCCGTCACGATCTCGATCGTCGATCCCGCGGGGCACGTCGCTCGGGCTTGCCTGACGGGCTACTATGATGAACTCGCCCGCCGCTTTGAGGGCGGGTTCGACGTCGCCCGTTCGCGCGATCCGGACCTCGCGGACATCTCGCCGCCGCGCGGAGCCTTCTTCGTGGCCACCTCCAGAGGCCGCCCGCGCGGCTGCGTCGCGCTGCGGCGCACGGCGCCCGATCGCGCCGAGATCAAGCGGCTCTGGGTGGCGCCCGAGGCCCGTGGCCGCGGCCTGGCTCGTCGGCTCATGGCTGCGGCGGAGCAGAGGGCCGTGGAGCTCGGTCTTCGCCTCCTGAGGCTGGACACCAATCGCGCCCTCCCCGAGGCGGCGGCGCTCTACCAAGCCGACGGTTGGATCGAGATCCCTCGGTTCAATGACGATCCCTACGCGGACCGCTTCTTCGAGAAGCCGCTGACGCCCCCGAGCCCCTAAGGCGGCGTCACTCTCCCGGGGCCGCACGCGACTGCGGTCGGCGACGCCGCGCTAGCGAGATGGCTGCCCTCACGTATGACCCTAGGCGACGCGGCGCGCTGAGCCCCGACATCGGCAGCAGGAGAGGTGGCCAGCGCCGTTCTAGAAGCGAATTCGGACAATGCGCGTCTAATACATATCGCAGTCATTGACTCCGGAAAATGTCCTATGTCACGCTTCGCTCATGCGCTGGCCAATGGCTGGACCCGCCGCTGCCCATAACGCAAGCGGGATCGGCGCAAGAGCACCGCTCATCGGAGGCCGCACGGCCTTCGTCGGGGCTGCCAGTGACTGAGAAAGAACAACGCGGAAGTACAAAGCGCCGGAAGTGTTTCAAATGCCGGGGACCGGCGAAGGACAGGGGAAGTCATGGGTGTTCGGAAGACGCGGGCGCGGGGCGCCGTAGCGGCGGGTCACGCCGCAGTGGCGCTTGGCGCGGCCTTGAGCGGTGTGCCGACGGCGACGGCGGCGGCTCAGGGGACGCCCAGCGAGGCGGTGCAGCCAGAGGCGATCGGCGAGGTTGTGGTGACGGCCCGCCGCCGCGAGGAACGGATCCAGGACGTGCCGATCGCCGCCCAGGCTGTGTCAGGCGAGGCGCTGAGGGACTATGGCATAGACTCGGCGGCGGACCTCACGCGCATCACCCCGAGCCTGCAGTTCAGCGGCTCCTTCGAGACGATCCCGAAGGTCACGATCCGCGGGGTCGGCACGAGCGAGTTCACCGCCAACGTCAACCCCGCCGTGGGGCTTTATATCGACGACGTCTACCAGGGGCTGGGCGCAGGTCAGAACTTCCAGCTCTTCGACGTGGGCCGGGTCGAGGTGCTTCGCGGCCCGCAGGGGACTTTGTTCGGGAAGAACAGCACCGGTGGGGCGCTGCAGTACTTCACCGCGGACCCGGTCGACGAGTTCACCGCCCGCCTGAAGGCCGGGGTTGGTCGGTATGACCTCGTGGAAGTCGAGGCGATGGCCAACCTGCCCCTTGGCGACCGCGCCGCTCTGCGGCTCAGCGGCGTTAGGCAGAACCGAGACGGGTACTGGCGGAACCTGACGCTCGGCAGCCGCGACGGCGCCTTCGATCGATGGGCCCTGCGCGCCAAGCTCAGGGTGGAGCCCGCCGAAGGGGTCGAAGTGCTCCTGAAAGCGGCGCATGGCGACGCCGACGACGATATGCGGCGCTCCCGGCACATCGGCCGGTTGCCGTCTGGCGTGGACCTGACGGGCTATCGCGCGAGCCCCGAGTTCTGGCAGGGCGAATCCGACCAGCCCACCTTCGACCGCGTCGTCACCACCAATCTCTCTGCGCGGGTGACCGCCGACCTGGGCGCTCTGACGCTGACCTCGGTGACGGGGTATGACCGCGCGCGGCGGGACGCTTTCGAGGACAGCGACGAGAGTCCGCTGGATCTGCTGCAGGTCTCCTATCCCAGCCGTGGGCGCACGTTCAGCCAGGAGTTCCGCGCGGCCGGCGAGGTCGGAGCGCTCACCTTCGTGGGCGGCGCCTTCTACGGGACAGAGCGACACCGGAACGGCATCGAGGTCGGCTTCTTCGACTGCTTCGTCCTACAGACCTGCAGCGTGCCGGCCGCGGCGGCCGATCTTCGCGTGATCGCCGCGGCGTTCGGCATACCGACGGACGGCTTGAGCGATGCCGACGTCGAGACGGCGTTTCCGCCGTTGCTAAATGGCGCTCTCGCCGGCGCCGCCAGCCAGTACGACCTGGAGTATCGTCTCCGCGCCAAGACGGCCGCCGCCTTCGCGGAAGGCACCTACGCGCTGACGTCAGTCCTCAACGTCAGCGCAGGGCTGCGCTACACCTACGAACGTCGGACCCTGGACGGTCGTTCTCAGGCGCTCGGAGGACAGGCCCTTGGGCCGGGCTATGGCTACGGCGGGCTCCCGGCCGCCGTGGACGGGAAGAGCTGGGACGACCTGTCGGGTCGTTTAGTGCTCGATTACCGCCCGCTGCCGGACGTGCTCCTCTATGCGTCGGCCAGCCGCGCCTTCCGCGCCGGCAACTATAATGGCGGCGCCTTCAGCCGCATCGAACTCGCGCTGCCGCCTGTGGATCCGGAGAGCGTGTGGTCCTACGAAGTGGGCGCCAAGTCTCAGCTGTTTGATCGCCGTCTGACCCTAAACCTCGCGGCGTTCCACCTCGACTTCAAGGACAAGCAGGAGTTCGTCGCCCAGAACGCGCAGATCCTCCTGAGAAACGCCGCCGGCGCCCGCTCGTGGGGCTTCGAGGCCGACATGGTCTGGCGACCGTCGCGGGCCTGGACCTTCACCGGCGGCCTCGCCCTCCTGGACGCCAAGTATCGGACGTTCCTGAACGGCGGACAGGATTTCAGCGGCAATCGGCTTCCCAACGCCCCGCGCGTCTCGGCGGTGGGCTCCGCCACCTACGCCTTCGACCTGCCGGCGGCGGCAGACGCGAGGGGCTTCGTGGCGCTGGATGTCCAGCACCGATCGAAGGTCTTCTACCAGGCGAACAACGACCCGGTGACGGCTGACGACGGCTTCACCTCGCTGGATCTTCGAGCCGGCCTCACCGGTCCCGGCGAACGCCTGGCCCTGAACCTGTTCGTGAGCAACCTGCTGAACACCAAGGCCATCGTCGACTCCAACGACATCGGCGCGCCCTTCTTCGTGACCGTGGTGACCGAGAACATGCCCCGCACCTGGGGCCTCTCCCTGACCTTCACCTACTGAGGCTCCGATGCGGACAGGTTTCGCCTGGCACGAACGCATGATGTGGCACGACGCCGGGAGCGCCGCGGCAGGCGCCCTGCCGCACGCCAGCCGCTACCAACCTGGGGAGCATTTCGAGAACCCGGAAACCAAGCGTCGGCTGAAGAACCTGCTCGACGGCTACGAGATCACCGACGAGCTGGTGAGGGTCCCAGTGGCGCCGGCGAGCGATGCGGACATCCTCCGCGTCCATACGGCGGACTATCTGGAACGGCTGAAGGCGCTGGACGGGGCCGGCGGCAACGCCGGGGTCGACGATTACGACGTAGCGATGATCGCCGCCGGAGGCCTTCACATCGCGCGCCTGTCGGCCGGCGCGGCGGTTTCGGCGATGCGAGCGGTGGCCTCCGGCGAACTGAGCGCAGCCTATGCGCTGAGCCGCCCGCCGGGCCACCACGCGGAGACCGACCGCGGCCGAGGCTTCTGTGTCCTCGCCAACATCGCGATCGCCATCCGTGCCGCGCAGGCGGAAGGGCTGGTCCGGCGCGTCGCCGTGGTCGACTGGGATGTGCACCAAGGAAACGGCACGGAGCAGATCTTCTACGAGGACCCCAGTGTGCTCACCATCTCGCTGCACCAGGACGGCCTCTATCCGCCGGACCGAGGCGCGGCGGAGGACACCGGCGGCGGCGCGGGCGCGGGCGCGAACTGCAACATCCCCTTGCCGCCGGGCAGCAACGGCGAGACCTACCGCTACGCCTTCGATCGGGTCGTGCTGCCGCTGCTCCGCCGGTTTGCGCCGGATCTCGTCGTCGTCGCCTGCGGCTACGATGCCGGCGCCATGGACCCGCTCGGGCGGATGATGCTCACCTCAGCGCATTTCGGCGAGATGACTCGGCGCCTGATGGAGGCTGCGGCCGAACTCTGCGGCGGTCGGCTGGTGATCTGCCATGAAGGTGGCTACTCCGCCGCCTATGTGCCCTTCTGCGGCGCGGCCGTGATCGAGACATTGCTCGAGCGGCCGGCGCGTGTGGAGGACCCGCTGCTGCCGCTGCTGCAGAGCTTCGGCGGGCAGGGCCTGACCCCGGCGCAGCGCGAGGCCGTCGACCAGGCGGCGGCGGCCCAGGGTCTGAGCGCCGAGGCGCGGCCGTCGTGAGCCCGTTGTCGAACTGGGCCTCACCATGAGCGAGGGCGAAGATCTCCTCGTCAGGCGTCGGCGGGTCCTGGGGGTCCATGCGCCGCTGTTCTACGATGAACCTCTAGAGCTCGTCCGTGGCGAGGGCGTCTGGGCCTACGATCAGGCCGGCCGCGCCTATCTCGACGCCTACAATAACGTCCCTCACGTGGGTCACTGCCATCCGCACGTCGTGCAGGCGATCGCCGCCCAGGCCGGCGAAATCAATCTTCATACGCGCTACCTGCACCCGCGGATCGTCGGCTACGCCGAGCGCCTGCTGCAGCGCTTCCCGTCGCCGCTGTCGAACGTCCTCTTCTGCTGCACCGGCACGGAGGCCAACGAACTGGCCCTTCGTCTCGCGCGTCGGCAGACCGGCGCCACGGGCGTCATCGTCACGAGCTTCAGCTACCACGGCAATTCCCAGGCGCTGGCCGCGCTGACCACTGCCTTTCCGACGCCGGAGGCCTTCCCGGCCGAGGCTCGGACCTTCGGTCTGCCGGATACGCTGCGGGAGGCGAGCGCGACCGCAGAAATGACCGCCCGCCTCACCCAGTCGGTGACGCACGCGGTCGAGAGCCTGCAGCGCTCGGGCGCCGGCGTCGCCGCGCTTCTGATCGACGCCTCGTTCTCCACCGAAGGCCTCCCCGAGCTCGGAGCGGGCGTGCTGCGGGAGGCGGGAGATGTGGTCCGTCGCTCTGGAGGTTTGGTGATCGCCGACGAGGTCCAGGGCGGCTTCGGCCGGCAAGGCGCGAACTTCTGGTCCTACGAGCACGTCGGCCTCGTCCCCGACCTCGTCACCTTGGGCAAGCCCATGGGGAACGGCTTCCCGGTCGCGGCGGTGATCGCTCCGGCCTTCGTAGTCGACGCCCTTGGGCCGGCCTATTTCAACACCTTCGCCGGAAATCCAGTGGCGGCGGCGGCGGCCGAGGCGGTGCTCGACGTGCTGGAGGGCGAGGGCCTGCAAGGGCAGGCCCAGGTGGTGGGCGCGCGGTTGAAGGCTGAACTCGAGGCGCTGCGGACGCGGCGGCCGAGCCTGGGCGACGTCCGCGGACGCGGTCTCTATCTCGGTGCCGAGATCGTCAGCCCCGACAACGGCATGTCGCCGGACGCCGATGGCGCCCGCCGCCTTGTCAACCGGCTTCGCGAGGAGGGCGTCCTGGTGGGCCGGATCGGACCGAGCGAAAATGTGCTGAAGATCCGGCCTCCGATGGTCTTTTCGGATGAACATGTCGACGCCTTCGTCGGCGCGTTCGATCGTGCGCTTTCGGAGCCGCGGTCGTGACGCGGGATCCCCTGAACGAGGCCGAATGGGCCCCGGCGGCACGGACCGCGCTGGCGTCCTGGGGGCTCGACGGAGCCGACGTGACCCTGCTGAAGCAGCGGGAGAACGCCGTTTTCGCCGTCTCGGCAGGCGACGGCCACCGCGGAGCCCTGCGCCTGCACCGCCCCGCCTATCATGATGCTGCCGCGCTGCGGTCGGAGCTCGCTTGGGTCGCGGCGCTGGCGGCGGCGGGGCTGCCGACGCCGGCGCCGACACCCGCCCTTACGGGGGAGCTGCTGGTGCGCGTCACGCACCCGGCCCTTGCCCAGCCACGCTACGCCGACTTGCTGGAGTGGGTGGCCGGCGCTCCGGTGGCGACCACCGGAGAGCCGCTCCCCCTCAGCCTTGATGTGGACGCCCATTTCCACGCGTTGGGCGCTCTCACGGCACGGCTGCACGCCCACGCCGACGCTTGGCGGCCCCCTGACAGTTTCGCCCGTCCAGCGTGGGACCGTGCGGGGCTCGTCGGCGACGCCCCGCTGTGGGGCCGCTTTTGGGATCATCCGCAGCTTGATCGCCACGGGCGACAATTAGTGCAGGCGGCGCGGTGGGCCGCGGCGGACGACCTGGCCGCCTACGCCGCCGACGGCGGCGACTTCGGGCTGATCCACGCCGATCTCATCCCGGAGAACGTGTTGGCCTCGCCCGAGGGCCTCCAGCTCATCGACTTCGACGACTGCGGCTACGGCTGGCGCGTCTTCGACCTCGCCACGATCCTCTTCGTGCACCTGGCCGACCCGCTCTACCTGCGGGTGGAGGCCAGCCTGTTCGAGGGCTACGTGGGCGTGCGGCCGATCTCTGCGCGCGACCGCGCGCAGTTGCCGCTGTTCCTGTTCCTCCGGGCCAGCACCTACCTCGGCTGGCTGCAGACGCGGCCGGAGAGCCAGGACGGGCTGGCCATGACCCCGATGCTGATCGACGCCGCGGCCGCCTGTGCGGCCGCCTACCTCGAGGACCGCTCATGACGCTCGATCGCTCCCGCCGCCGGTCTCTGTCCCAGGCGCCCGCCGCCGTCCTCTTCGTAGCCCTGCTGCTCGGCGGCGCCGGACCTGCGGCGGCCCAAGCCCCGCTGGAGGCGGAAACCGCGACCGTCGCCCACCTCGACTTCGCGCGGGCGCCAGACTGGGTCTGGGTCACCGACTTCGTCGGCGGCTTCGGCGCCGGTCGCAACATGCTCTACGACCTGGGGTCGGGGCAGATGCTCGGGATGCTCAACACCGGTGCGGCGCCTGGCGGCATCCAGGTTGATCCGCAGCGGCGAGACGTCATCGCGGTCGAGACCCATTTCGCGCGTGGCGCGCGAGGGGCGCGCAGCGACGTCGTCACGGCCTACGACGTTCAGACCCTGGAGGTGAAGTACGAGATCGAGCTGCCGCCCAAGACCTATGTGGGCGCGGTCCGGGCCGGCCGCGCCGCCCTGCTCGATGGCGGGCGGTGGCTCGTGTCCTACAACTTCAATGGCGGGCAGTCGGTCTCGGTGACAGACCTGAAGCACCGCCGCTTCGTCGGGGAGATCGAGACCGCCGGCTGCGCCTTCGCCTACCCCCTCGGGCCGGACCGGTTCTTCATGATCTGCGGCGACGGCGCGCTCCTCGACGTCCAGCTCGACGGCGACGGCAAGCTGGCCCGCACCGCGCGGACGGGGGTTCTGCCCGGGTTCGGACCCGATCTGGTCTTCGACCATGCCGAACGGGCGGGGACGGACTGGATCCTCCTTTCGCTACGCGGCCGCGTGCTGCGGGTGGGCGCCGATCGCCGCGGGAGGTTAGCCGTGCGCCAGGTCGCTCACCTGGGCGAGCCCCCGGATCGGGGCTCGGGTCCCCTGCATCCCCGACCCGGCGCGGGCCAAGACATCGCGCGCTGGCAGCCGACAGGCCTGCAGCCGTTCGCCGTGTCGGCCGCCGGCGAGCTGTTCGTCCTCACCGCCCATGCGCCCCGTCACGCCTACCAGGACGGCGGCGACACGGTGGAGGTGTTCGACCTGGCAAGCGGCAAACGGCTGCGGCGGCTCAAGCTTCAGGCCCCAGCCGGGGCGATCGCCATCCTCGGCGACGGCGGTTCCCGCCTGGTCACCGCCCATGGCGGCGCAATGTCCGTGGAGGTCTACGATCCCGTGACCGGCGCGCGGGTGCGCAGCATCCCGGAAGCCGCGGTGGCGCCCCTATACCTTCAGGCGGCCCGATGATTTGGATCGGCGCCGCCTTGCCGATCTCCGAGGCCGCGGCGGCGGCGGCCGCCGCGGCGCTTGCGCCGGCGGCCATCGGTCACCTGGCGGATCGCCGGGGCTATGCGGCCGCGATCGAGGCCTACGGTTTGGTCCCCGCCGGGGCGGCGCCGGGGCTGGCGGTCGGGCTGCCGGTCGCGATGCTGGCTAGTGCGGCGGCGGCCCTGGCGCCGGCCACGCGGCCGCTCGGCTTGGCAGGGGCTGCTGGGTTGTTCGGCGTCTTCGCCGCGGCGGTGACGATCAATCTGATGCGCGGCCGGGCGCTGGCCTGCGGCTGCACGCCCTGGGCCGCGGAGACGGCGATCACAGCCGGCCTGGCTGCCCGCAATTTGACGGCCGCCGCGGTGTTCGGCGCGGCCGCTTTCCTCGGGAGCGCCTGGCCGCCGCTGACCGCCGCGGCCTTCTTCGCACCGCTGCTCGCCGCCGTCGCCGGGCAGGCGGCGTTCACGGGCTTGCGGAAGACAGCGAGGCTGGCGTGACGACCCTGCTGCTTGCGCTGAACATCGTCCTCTTCGTCGCCGTCGCACTCGCCTTCGCCGCCGTCGCGGCGCTGGCGCGCCAGATCGGCGTCCTCTTCGAGCGCGTCGCGCCCGCCGGCGCGCTGACCCTGCATCCGCCAAGCGGCCTCCAGGTCGGCGACGCCCTGCCCTCCATGTCAGCGGAGACGCTCACGGGGAAACCGATCGAGGTGGGGGAGGGGCGCGGCTCGTTCCGCGCCCTGCTGCTGCTGTTCGTCAGTCCAGACTGCCCCATCTGCCGAGAGCTCGCGTCGGCGTTCCGGAGCTTCGTCAAACAGGAGTCGTCCTGGTTGGAGGTCGTCTTCGCCAGCGACGGCGGGGCGCTCGAGGATCACCGCGCCTACGCCCGGTCCGAGGGTTACAGCCCAGACGGCTATGTGCTGTCGCGGTCGCTGGGTCTGGCGCTTCAGGTGCCCAAGGTCCCCTACGGCGTCCTGCTCGACCAGGACGGGGTGATCCGGGCGCGGGGGCTCATCAACAACCGCGAACACCTGGAGAGCCTCGCGGAGGCGCTGCGCCATGGGGTCGCCTCGGTCCAGGAATTCCTCGTGCAGACCCGTTCGGAGAGAAGATCATGATCCGGCCTACGCGCACTGGTCAGCGGCCGGCCACACCAGGTGTCGAGCTCGCCGCGCGGCGCCTGGCGCGCACGACGTCGCGGCGCTCGGCGCTCGCCCGCCTTGGGGGGCTCCTGGTCGGCGCCGTGGTGGCCTATCCGCTCCTGCCGGTGGGACGGGCCTCGGCCCAGGGCGGATCCTCCTCCGACGATCCTGCGCGCTGCGACTACTGGCGGCACTGCGCCATCGACGGCTATCTCTGCGGCTGCTGCGGCGGTTCGGCGACGGCCTGTCCCCCCGGGACCTCGGTCTCGCCGATCACCTGGGTCGGCACCTGTCGCAACCCAGCCGACGGGCGGGACTACATCATCTCGTACAACGACTGTTGCGGCCGCCACGGCTGCGGGCGCTGCTACTGCCACCGCAACGAAGGCGACACGCCGGCCTACCAGCCATCGACCTCCAACGACATCCAGTGGTGCGCCGGCAGCCCGGCGGACGTGGTTTACAACTGCTCCTTGGCGGTCATCGTGGGGGTGGAGAATGCCTAGCGCACGGGTCGTGGCGGCGAGCGCCGCCGTTCTTGGCAGCATGTTCGGCGCATCGGCGCTGGCGGCCCCGGACGGACAGGCGGCGTACGGCCGGTACTGCGCCGCCTGCCACGGGCGCTCCGGACAGGGCGCGCTTGGCGTGGCTCCGCCGCTTACCGCGGCCCCTACCCTGGCGCAGAGTACGGAGGGACGCGCCTATCTGGCGGCCGTGCTCGCGTCGGGCGTCGCCGGGCCGATCAAGGTTGACGGTCGGCCGTACACCGGGGTCATGGCGCGGCCGGGCGGCAGCGCCGAGGAACGCGCCGCCATTCTGAACTATATCGCCAAGACTGAGTCTAGGCGCACACGGCCGTTTCAAGCCTCCGACCTGCAGGGTGAGGCGGCGCGCCTGGCTCCCGCCGCAGTGGCGCGGACGCGGCCGGCGGCGCGATGAGGGCGGTCCTCCTGGGTCTGGCGCTGGCGGCCTGGGCGGGCGCGGGCGAAGCGGACCCGCTCAACCAGTACCGGCTGCACTGCATGGGCTGCCACCAGCCCGATGGCGCTGAAGCTCCTGGCAAGGTGCCGGCGCTTCGCGGCTCGGTCGACGGGTTCCTTCAGCGGCCGGAAGGGCGGGCCTATCTGGCGCAGGTGCCGGGCGTGGCGCAGGCGCCGCTCTCGGACGCCGACCTCGCGACGCTCCTGAACTGGACGGTGAAGACGTTCGGTGCGACCGCACGCCCTCCCGAGCCTCCGTTCACGGCGAGGGAGGTCGCGCGATTTCGCCGTGCGCCGCTCGCCCAGCCGCAGACGCGACGCAACGCGCTGCTTGGAGGGACGTCCGCGCGCTAGGGGTCGGGCTGGATCAGGCCTGCGCGGCGCCGCGGCCTCCGGCGCTGATGCACGGACCCACCTATATGGCCAATCCGCTCGCCTGCGCCGCCGCCAACGCGTCGCTGGACCTCTTCGCCGACGGGGAATGGCGCGCCCAGGTTTGCTCGAGCGCCGCGCGGCTGGCGGAAGGCCTCGCGCCGTGTCGGGCTGCGGACGGCGTCGTGGACGTCCGGGTCCGGGGCGCCATCGGCGTGGTTGCGTTTGACGCCCTGTCAACGCGGCGGGGCTCTGCCGCCGCTTCGCCTATGAAGGGGCGTGGATCCGGCCGATCGGACGGGTCGTGTACCTCACGCCCGCCTTCAACATCACGGACGCCGAGCTGGAGGTCCTCACCGGCGCGGTGCGGCGGGTGCTGCTGGACCAGGTCTAAACCAGCTGGGAGCGGCGACGCCGATCCGGCTTCTCGGCGCCCGGCTTCAGCGCCTCGGCCGCCCGGCGGCGGAGCTCTTCGCGGGAGATCTTCATGTTGGGCGTGCGCGGAAGATCCTCGAGGACCTCAAGCGCTTTCGGCATCTCCATCGGCGACAGGTCACGCGCAAGGGCCGCCTGCAGGTCGTCCAGCGTCAGCGTCCGCCCGGGGTGCAGCCGCACATAGGCCTTCACCGTCTCGCCGCGATAGGCGTCTGGCACCCCGATGACCGCCACTTCCGCGACCGCAGGGTGTTTGAGGACGGCGTTCTCCACATAGGCGGGATATATGTTGTAGCCCCCAGCGATGATCACGTCCTTCAGGCGGTCGACCGCGTAGAACACCCCATCCTCGCTCATGTAGCCGAGGTCGCCGGTGCGCAGATGGCGACCGACGAACATCGCCTCCGTCGCCTCGGGGCGACGCCAGTAACCGGCCATCACCTGCGGACCATCGACGACGATCTCGCCCACCTCGCCGGGCGGCATGCAGATCTCCGGCGCCGCCGGGTCGCGGATCTGGACGTCGGTCATCGGCAGGGGAACCCCCAGGCAGCCTGGATGGCCCTGGATCTCCCGGCGCCCGTAGATGCTGGCCGGACCGGTCTCGGTCATGCCGTAGAGGCTGAGCACGCGGCGACCGGAAAGGCCCTCCATCGCCGCGCGAACCTCGCCCGGCAGGGGCGCGGCGCCGCAAAGCGTCACCTTCAGGCCGCCGAAGTCCACCGGCCGACCGCGCGCGGCGTCTAGCAGCGCGATGATCATCGTCGGCGTGAGCATCAGCACGCTGAGCTCGCGGCGGTGGAGGAGGTCGAGCACCTCTCCCGGATTGAAGCGCGCCTGGATATGCATTCGCGCGCCCATGAAGGTGGAGGCGTTGGTGAGCGCCGATAGCCCGGCGACGTGGGTGAAGGGCAGCGCCGCCAGGACGCTCTCCTCGCCTGGGATGAGCTCCTCGAACCAGGAGCCGGCCTGCTGCGCGTTCACCGAAAGGTTGGCGTGGGTGAGCATGACACCCTTGGGCTCACCCGTGGTCCCGCCAGTGTAGCAGAGCGCCGCGAGGTCGTCGGGCTTGACCGGGCCGGGCGCCACGGGCGCGGCGAGGAGTTCGCCGAGCAGGTCGCCTGCGCCTGCACCTGCACCGTCTTCGAGCGAGAACGGGTCCGCTCCGGCGCCGGCGGTGATCACCGCCACGTCGCCCGCCTGGCGCGCAAACTCGAACACCTTGATCCGCAGCGCGGCCTCGTGGGGCCCCACGATAAGCCGAACGCCGCTGTCTTCCGCCTGGCGCGTCAGTCGGTCGACGCCATAGAGCGGATTGAATCCCACCGGGACAGCGCCGATGCGCCACGCGGCGAACTGCAGGATCGGGAAGACCGGGCTGTTGGCCATGCAGTAGCCGATCCGGTCGCCCGCGCGGATCCCGCGGTTGGCGAGTCCGCCTGCGAGCTGGCCGACCAGCTCGTCGGCCTCGCCGTAAGTGAGGCTGAAGTCGCGGTCGATCAGATAGGGTCGGTGGGCGTAGCGACGGACCGATCCTTCGAAGATCTCGTGCAGCGGGCGAGCCGGGTAGGTGGCCGTACGGAGCGCCGGCGGATAGTGCTGAAGCCAAGGGCGGCGGTGATAGGCGGCGGCGTGGCCGTCGTCCGACATGACGTTTTCCTCCAAGGCTGCGTCCGCACAAACCTTCAAAATACGGAACCGTATAGAAATACGATGAACAACATATTTGGCCGTGATACGATACCGTATTGATGCATATCGCATGAGCTCGAGAAAGGGGAATATGATGATGAGCCGCGGACCGGCGCCTCGCGCCGTGTTGGAGGCGCCGGGACGGGTTCCGACCCGCGCTCGCGCCCGGACGGGGTGGTGAGAATGACCGCAATCGCAGATGTCGAGGATCGGCAGATCCTCGGCCGCCGCTACGGCGACCTCGTGGACGTCCAACGCGGGATCATCGATCGTGCGATCTTCTGGGATCGGGCCATCTACGACCTCGAGCTGGAACGCATCTTCGCCCGCTGCTGGCATTTCGTGGCTCACGAGAGTCAGCTCCTCAACCCGGGCGACTTCCTCACATCGGTGATCGGAGAGGACCGGGTGATCGTGACCCGCGACAGGTCAGAGGCCATCCGCGTGCTGCTGAACTCCTGCCCCCACCGAGGCAACCGCGTGTGCTTCGCCGAATACGGCAATGCGCGGCAGTTCGTGTGCAATTACCACGGTTGGTCCTTCGGTCTCGACGGCGCCTTGCTGGGCATGCCCGAGGAGGAAGCCTACGCCGCCTCGCGCGGGTTTGACCGGCAGGCGGCGGGTTTGGCGGAGGCGCGGGTGCAGTCGTACCGCGGGCTGTATTTCGCCACCTTCGACGCCGAGGCGCCGAGCCTGGACGACTATCTCGGCGATTATCGGTGGTATCTCGACGTGCTCTTCGACAACGACCCGGAGGGCGTCGAATTTCTCGATGGCAACGTGAAGAGCCGTGTGCGGTGCAACTGGAAGTTCGCCGCCGACAACTTCACGGGCGACGCCTATCACGCCGCCTGGACGCACGATTCCGGAGCCCGGGCCATCATGGGCCGGGGCGTCGGCGCGGTCGATCCCGCCGTCACCTACCACGCCAACGTCAACGGCCACGGCTGGGGCTTCGGCATGGACCTGTTCTGGAACGCCATGACGTTGGGCGAGCCCGACATCGTGGCCTATCTGAAGGATAAGAGCCGCCAGTTCGAGGAGCGGCTGGGCGAGGTACGTGGCCGCATGGTCGGCGCCCTTAGCTCGGCGACCCTCTTCCCCAACTTTTCGTTCCTACCGGGCCACAACACCTTCCGCACCTGGATGCCGCGCGGTCCGGTGGAGATGGAGATCCATTCCTGGGTCGTCGTGAACAAGGCCATCGCGGACGAGTTGAAGGCGAAGTATCGGCGCGGCGTCATGCGGACCTTCTCCCCCTCCGGGGTCCTCGAGATGGACGATGTGGAGAACTGGGAGAACTGCACCCAGTCCAACGCGGGCGTCGTCACCCGCCGGCAGAAGCTGAACTACGGTCTTGGGCTGGGGTCCGAGATCGACCATCCCGTGTTGCGCGGGAACGTGCACCAGAGCCTGCTGAACGACGCCAACCAGCGCGCCTTCTACCAGCGGTGGGCCGACCTGATGTCCTCGGAACGGTGGGCCGATGTCCCGGAACGCTGACCCCGAGGCGCTCGCCGCCCTGCTCCTGCGCGCCGAGGTCGAGGCCTTCCTTGTGCGGGAGGCGCGCCTCCTCGACGAGGAGAACTACGACGCCTGGCTGGAGATGATGCACCCCGACGTGCTCTACTGGATGCCGGCGACGCAGAGCCGATACCGCCGCGACAAGGCGCCAGCCTTCGACATGGAGCGACTCGGCTATTTCGAGGACAGCCTCGAGGACCTCCGCCGCCGTGTCGACCGTGCGCGCCAACCGACGGCGTGGGCTGAGGATCCTCCGACGCGACGTGTGCACATGGTCAGCAACGTCGAGGTCGAGGCCGACGCGGACGGCGACCTCATCGTCCGGTCGATCGTGCTGAACACCCGCAACCGCACCGAGGATCACGAAGAATGGCTGATGGTCCGCAGGACGGATCGCCTGGTGCGCCTGAACGGAGGCTTGAAGATCCGGGAGCGGACCATCACCACCCCCCAGGCTGTGCTGCTCACGCGCAATCTCAACGAGTTCTTCTGAGCGGCGGACGGCGCGGATCGGCCGCAGCGGAGCCCGCCGGCGGCGGGTTTGGCCCGCCGCGGGGCGATCGTCGTCCGAGCCGCACGGAATGGGTCGGTGCAGCGGCCCAGGCGCTGAGCCGCGGGGGCGTCGACGCGGTGCGAGTCGAGGTGCTGGCTCGGGAGCTCGCCGTCACCAAGGGCAGCTTCTACGGTCGCTTCCGCGACCGGCAGGCGCTGCTCGAGGAAGTGCTGGCGAGATGGGCGCTCACGACCACCCGCGGGGCGGAGGCACTGGTCGAGCAGAAGTCGTCCGACCCTCGCGAGCGCATCCGGTTGCTCCTGGAGCTCGCCCTGGAGCCGGAGCGGGACGACGTCCCCGGCGGCCGCTTCGAGCTCGCGGTCCGGGAGTGGGCGGTGAGCGACCGCGACGCCGCCGAGGCGCTGCGCGGCGTTGACGGGTGTCGCATGGCCACGCTTGCGGCGCTTTACCGCGCCGTCGGCATGAGCGACCGGCAAGCCGAAGCCTACGCCTATCTGCTCTATGCCTTCACCATCGGCTCTAATCGGATCGAGCCGCATCTCGGCCGGAGCGATTTCGAAGCGCTGCGAAGCACGGTCGCCGACATCCTCACGCCCTGACGGCGGTGTCGCCAAGCACGCCGGCGCGCTGATGTAAGACAATAATCGAGTGTGGACGCATCATAAATGTTTTGTAAGATGTCGCCATGTTCGGAGATCACATGATGTCACAGCCGGGCGAGGGCGGCGGCGCCCTGGCGCCCCTGCAGGATCTGCGCATTCAGCTGCTGGTCGCGACCCAGGCGGGCAACGCCCTGCTCGTGGCCGAGGCGCTCGAGCGTCGCCTTCGCGTCGCCGGTCTTCACCGGGTGGAGCTGGTGCCGGAGGGCGAAACCCCGGACCCGACCTTCGCCGGCGTCGATGTGCTCGTGGCCTGTATCGCGACCCACGGGGACGGCGGGGTCCCTGACGCCTTCGAACCGGTGTTCGAGGCGCTCAGCCAGGATGCGACGCCGCTGGCGGCGCTGCGCTATGGAGTCGTGGCGCTTGGCGACAGGACGTACAAGCAGTTCTGCGGCGGCGGCCGGTCCGTCGACGCCATGCTTGCGGCGCGCGGCGCGCGGCGGGTCGGCGAGATCTGCTGCATTGATGCATCGAGCCAGCCGTTCGCCGACGAGGTGGCGGAGGACTGGCTCAAGGCCTGGCTCGTGGAGCTTGTCGTCGCCGTCTCCCAGGGAGGAGATTGATGGACCGGACCGCCTACCCCCCATCTCGCTGGCCGACCTCGGCGGCCATGTTCCAGGCCTGGTTCGATGCGCCGTCGGAGGCCTCGCCGTTCAAGCGCCGCGGCCTTGAGGGCTGGGGCGCAGTCTCTTGGCGAGAGTTGGCCGAGATGGTCCAGGAAATTGGCGCCGGCGCCCTGGCGTGGGGGCTCGAACCCGGGGCGGCGGTGGCGATCCTCGCCTCGACGTCGCCCGAGTGGCTCGCCATTGACATGGCGCTGCAGGGCGCTGGCCTAGTCACGGCAGGGCTTTATCCCACCGATCCCCCGCCGAAGATCGCCTATGTTCTGCAGGATTGCCGCGCCCGCGTGGTCTTCGCCGACACCGACGAGCAGGTGGAGAAGCTTCGGCGGGTTCGCGAGACCCATCCGGTCGAGCTCATCGTTGTTCTGCCCGCCGCCGCCACGCCCGACGAGCCCGGCTTCATGAGCCTTGCGGCCTGGCGCGCGCTGGGGCGTGCGGCGCTCAAGGCGGAACCGGGCGCCTGGCGGGCTGCGGGAGCCGCCGTCGAGCCGGAAGCCACGGCCATCCTGATCTACACATCGGGAACCACGGGTCCGCCCAAGGGGGCGATGATCTCGCACCGCGCCCTGGCTTACCAGATCTCCCACGCCCCGCAGGTGTTCGGCATCTCCGCCGGCTGGAGCCGGCCCGCCTTCCTGCCGCTCTGCCACGTCGCTGAGCGACTGTTCTCTTACTTCAGCCTGGCGACGGGCGGGACATCCTGGTTTGTTGATGGCCCGGTCGGCCTCATCGGCGACCTGCCACATATCCGGCCGCAGCTGCTGCTCGGCGTCCCTCGGGTCTATGAGAAGATCCAGGCAGCCGGCGAAGCCTGGCTCGCCGCCCAGCCGCCGGAGCAGGCGGCCGCCGTCCGCGCCGACCTGGCGCGCAGCCTGGCTTCGATGGAGCGGGGGGAGGGGCCGCTGTCCGAGACGCCGGCGCTTCAGAGCCTGCGAGTCGCCATGGGCGCGGATCGGGCGCGAGCGTTCATCTCCGGAGGGGCCCGCTTCCCCGAAGCCCTGATGACCTGGATGCACGCCGTCGGAGCGCCGGTTCGAGAGCTCTATGGGATGACCGAGTGCGGGTGCCTCTCGACGCAGGAGGAGCGCCCGACCCGCGGCGGGATGGTCGGGCGCCCCTGCGCGTTCGGCGAGCTGGCGATCGCCGAAAACGGCGAGGTCCGGGTGCGCGGCCCGCATCTCTTCAGCGGCTACCTCAATCTTCCCGACAAGACAGGGGAGGTGCTGCGCGACGGCTGGTTCCACACCGGCGACGTAGGTGAACTCGATCCCGAGGGCCGACTGATCCTCCTGGACCGCATTAAGGACATCATCATCAGTTCCAGCGGCAAGAACATCACGCCGTCCGAGATCGAAAGCGCCCTGAAGGCCAGCCCGCTCATCTCAGATGCGGTCGCGGTGGGCGATGGCCGCCATTACGTGACCGCCCTCATCCTGATCGATCGGGCCGCGGTTGAATCCGCGCTTGCGCGGAAGGGCGAGCATTGCGCGGACTTCGCAGCCCTTGCAGCCCACCCGCTCACCGAAGCGCTGGTGGCCGAGGCCGTGGCCGAGGCGAACGGCCGGCTGTCGAGGCCGGAGAGCGTGCGGAAGTTCCGGATCCTTCCGCAGGAGTTCGGGCCGTCGGACGAGGTGATGACGCCCACGCTGAAGATCAAGCGGAGCGTGCTGATCGGCAAGTTCCAGTCCCTCGTGGACGAGATGTACGCCGCGTCGGTCGAGCCGACGCGGCCGGGAAGGGTGCAGGCATGACGACGCTTCAGAACCGCCAGTTCCGATTGGCGCGGCGACCGCAGGGGAGCCTGACCCGCGAGGATTTTCGCTGGGTGACGGAGCCGCCGCCGAAACCTGGTCCGGGCGAATTCGTCGTTCGCAACACCTGGCTCAGCCTCGATCCGGCCATGCGGGCCTGGGCGAGCGCGACGCCGTCCTACATCCCCCCGGTGCAGATCGACGCGGTGATGCGAGCCTTCGCAGCGGGGATCGTCGTGGAGTCCCAGCATCCTGACTGGCCTGTCGGGACCGGCGCGGCCGGTCTCCTCGGCATGCAGGACTACGCCTGCACGGACGGGGAGGGCGTCCGGCGGGCGCTGCCGGGCGCGCCCCTATCAGCCATGCTGAGCATCCTGGGGCTTCACGGCCTCACCGCCTATTTCGGGCTCCTTGAGGTCGGCCGGCCGCGCCCCCGGGAGACGGTGCTGGTCTCCGCCGCTGCGGGCGGCGTCGGCTCCCTGGTCATCCAGATCGCGCGGATCATGGGCTGCCGCCCGGTCGGCATCGCCGGCGGTCCGGACAAGTGCGCCCAGGTCCGCGCGCTGGGCGCGGAGGCGGTGGACTACAAGGCTCCGGACTTCCACGCCCAGCTGAAAGCGGCCTGTCCCGAAGGCGTCGACGTCTTCTTCGACAACGTCGGCGGCGAGATCCTTGAAGCGGCGCTGCGACGCCTGAACCTCCATGGCCGTGTCGTGCTCTGCGGGGCCATCTCCCAATATAACGCCGAGCGCCCCCAGGGGCCGTCGAACTACCTGGTCCTGCTTTCCAAGCGCGGCCGAATGGAAGGCTTCGTCTACTTCGACTTCCTGCACAGGTTCGACGAGGCCGAGCAGGCGCTCGCGACCTGGCTGGAGCGTGGCTGGCTGCAGTACCGGGAGGAGGTCGTTGAGGGTCTGGAGAACGCGCCGGACGCGATTGGCAAGCTCTTCGAGGGAGCCAACACCGGGAAGCTCCTCGTGCGCATCGCCGACGAAGCCGAGGCCCAGCAGCTGGCGCGCGCGGCCCCCAGCGCGCCCGAGCCCGCGTGAGGCTGACATGCGCCTGGACCGCCTAACTCCGCTGCGATTGGAGGCCCCTGCGGCCGCGCTGGTCGACCTGAAATCGCGGCTCGCCGCGCACCGCCCCCCGCGGCGATCCCGGATGACCGGCTGGCGAATGGGGATCGATCTGGCCTATCTCGACAATCTTGTCGGCTATTGGCGACAAGGCTTCGACTGGCGGGCCGCCGAGGCCGAGCTCAATCTCCAGGAGCGCTACACCGCCCCGGTCCGGGTCGACGGCGCGGAGCTGCGGCTCCATATTACCCTCGACCGTGCGGCGCGGCCCGACGCCCCCGTGGTGGTGGTCATCCCGGGCTGGCCGTCGAGCCTCCTCGAGTACCGTCGGGTTGCGGACCGCCTGGCGCGGCCGGAGGCCTATGGCGGCGCCGCCGAGCAGGGGGCGACCGTCCTCGGCGTGGAGCTGCCAGGCTTCGGTCTGTCGCAGGCGCCGGACGGGCCGATGACGCCGCGTGACATGGCCAAGCTCCTGCAAGCGTTGTTCAGCGACGTGCTGGCGCTGGAACCGGTCGTTGTCCATGGCGCCGACTGGGGCGCCGTCGCCGCCTCATGGCTGGCGGCCGATCATCCGGAGCGCGTGCGGGGGCTGCATCTCTCGATGCTGGGTCTGCGGCCCGGCGACCTCAGATCGCCCCCGCTCAACGATGAGGAGAAGGCGTGGCTCGGGGAGACCCGCGCCCGACTGGAGGCCGATCGCGGCTATTCCGAGCTCCAGGGCACGCGGCCCAACACCGCCGCCGTCGGCCTTGGCGATTCACCCGCCGCCCTGGCCGCCTGGATGATCGAGAAGTATCACGGCTGGAGCGGCGCCGGACCCGACGCGCCGCCGCCGCTGCCCAGGGACGAACTGCTGACCGCCGTGAGCCTGTACTGGCTGTTCGGCGACCTGGCCGCGGCGAACTGGGTGTACTGGGCCGATCGCAACCTTGGCGGCATCGCGCTTGCGCCGGGCCAGCGGGTCACGGCGCCGACCGGCTTTGCCTTCTTCGGCGGGGGTTTCTTTCCCGTTCCGCCGCGCAGCTGGGCCGATCGGGCCTATGACGTGCGAAGCTGGGACGTATTCCCGGACGGCGGCCACTTTGCGGCCTGGCTTCGCCCCGAGGAGCTGGCGACCAGCCTTGGCGCCTTTGCGGCGCGAAGCCGATGAGCAGCCCGCTGACCGCCGCCGTCGTCGGCGCCGGGCCCGCCGGCTTCTACGCCGCCGATGCGCTGCTGCGGCGCGCGCCGGGAGCCCGCGTGGACATCTTCGAACGCCTGCCGACCCCCTTCGGCCTGGTCCGCGCGGGGGTCGCCCCCGATCACCAGGGCACCAAGGCGGTGATCCGGCAGTTCGAGCGCACCCTCGACCGGCCCGAGGTGCGGTTCTTCGGCAACGTGGAGGTCGGCCGCGACATCGGTCTCGCCGACCTGACCCGTCGCTATGACCTGGTGCTCCTGGCCACCGGAGCGGCGGGTGATCGTCGGTTGGAGATCCCGGGCGCGGAGCTCCCGGGCGTGCTTGTCGCCGGTGACCTCGTGCGCTGGCTAAATGGTCACCCCGACCACCGCGAGCTGCAGCCCCCGATTGGCCGCACCGTCCTGGTGCTCGGCGCCGGCAACGTCGCCCTGGACATCGCGCGCTTGCTCGCCAAGACGCCCCAGGAGATGGCGGGGTCGGATCTCTGCACCCATGCCCGCCACATCTCAGGACAGGCCCGCCGCATCACCCTCGTCGCCCGCGGCGGCGTCGAGGCCTGTCGGTTCAGCGCGACGGAACTGCAGGCGTTCCTCTCACTCGCCCGGGCCGAGCTGATCCTGGCGCCGGAGGAGCGCGCGGGCCTGCAGCGGCTCGCCGAGGAGGCGCCGCTGCGCCGCGCCCTCGAGTCCCTTCCATCGGCGCCGCGAGGCGCGCCGTGCCTGATAGATCTGCGCTTCGGCTTGGTCCCGCGCGCCGTGCTGGGCGACGTCCGGGCGACGGCCGTCGGGTTCCAGCGTCCCGATGGCGGGACCCTGGTCCTGCCGGCCGACACGGTTGTCGCCGCCATCGGCGCCCTGCCGCCCGTGGCGGCCGAAGACCCGCCGAACGTCGTGCGTGTGGGATGGGCGGCCGGTGAGTTCGGCGCGATTCCAGCCAGCCGGTCACATGCCGGACGCCAGGTCGAGGCGGCCTTGGCGGGGCTGCGCTCGGCCGGATACGCCCAGCCGGTCCGAAGCGCCGAGCTGCCCTACGCGGTGGATGCTTGCGGCTGGCGGCGCATCGACGCCGCCGAGGTGGCGGCGGCCGAGGCCGGCCGGCCGCGCGAGAAGCTGGCCCGCTGGAAAGACCTCAAGGCCGCCGCCTCAGATGAGACAAACGCGGCATTGTGACTCGCAAAAAGTGTAGTATATTGGGCGCATCCACGGAGGCGACCCATGCGCTACTATGACAAAGGCGACCCAATGCCGGAGGACTACCGGCAAGCCCTGCTGCACCTGCTGACGTTCCAGGCCGACTCTGAATATGCGGGGGCCCAACGCGTCTCCGAGAACCTGCAGTTCGCGCCTCGGCCCGAAGAGGCCTACCGGCTCTCCAAGAAGGCCATGGAGGAGTACGGCCATGCCTTCTACCTGTGGACGCTTTGCGAGGACCTCGGTGTCGACGTCCGCAGCCGCCTGGCCGAGCTGCGGGACAATCCGGAAAATCCCGATCCGAAGAAGGTGAACATCATCAATGGTTTCCGGCGCGAATACTGGAAGGATCAGTTCCAGTGCTGGGAAGACGTCGCGATGATGTCGTGCGTCACCACCCCAGGCGCGGTGATCTTCCTCGGCCAGTACACCAAGTGCTCCTATCTGCCCTGGGCGAAGGTCTCGGAGCGGATCGCGCGCGAGGAAGTGGGCCA
Organism: Phenylobacterium sp. T106; assembly: GCF_057219735.1. Classification (NCBI taxonomy): domain Bacteria; kingdom Pseudomonadati; phylum Pseudomonadota; class Alphaproteobacteria; order Caulobacterales; family Caulobacteraceae; genus Phenylobacterium; species Phenylobacterium sp. T106. The sequence goes on from NZ_JBXVWA010000006.1 coordinate 174,810, forward strand.
TATGGGCTTCGGCGTCTGGGCCGTGAAGCGCATCATCGAATTCGGCGGTGAGCCTGCCCGCGAGCGCCTGCAGCGGCGGGTGCCGAAGTTCCTCGCCATGGGCATGGGGATGTACGGCCGCCCTTCGAACAAGGGCGACGTTCAGTCCCAGAACTTCGACCGCTATTACGAAATGGGACTGAAGATCATGCGGCCGGAGGAATGCCAGGCCGAGTACCTGGAACTCGTCCAGGAACGCCTGAAGGACGTCGGCCTGGAATATGTTCCCGGCGTCGAACCCGACTACAACCAGCGCATGGGCTACGCCATGGACGACGTGGACCTTGACCGCGCTGTCGCCGAGGCGGCCGCCTAGGCTGCGGTCCGCGGCCGGGTCAGGCCGCCGAAGCGCGCCCATAGCGCCTCCGAAGGGGCGCGGATGGGGCCTTCGGCGGTTCTGACGTTGGCTTCGAGATAGGCCTCGGAGGCCGGCAGCACCCGATCGTAGATGTTGCGGCAGAGCACGAACGCCATTTCGCCCGCCCACACGGCGGGCAGGTACTCCCGCGGAAGCCGCGGATCGCGAAGCGCGATTCGGCGATACTCGGTCATCAGCAGGGCGCGGATGACATAGCCGAGCTCCGGGTCGACCCTCGTGGTGCGCTCCAGCTGCGCCCAGATCGGCCGGAAGCGCTGCAAGAACGACTCGTAGCCCGCCTCCAACTCGGCGATGTTCCAGGCGTCGGCCACCATCGCCTTCATCACCTCGGGCTTCGCGGTGCCGGCTGCCCGCGCCTCGAATATTTGGACCTTTTCGCCCAGCCCCTGCTCGCGCAGGAAACTATCCAGCCCTTCGATCTCAGGCTCGACGCTGACGAACACGTGCGGCGAGATCTGGCCCACGCCGCGCCACAGAAGTTTCTTTCGGATCGCGGTGTAGGCGCGGACGCTGAGGCCGGCCGAACCTGTCATGATCAGCCGCCAGGTCCCGTTCCACGGCCGCTCGGGCGTGCCGTAGATCTGCGGGTAGTACTCCGCGATCGTGCGGACGTGCTCGTCCGTGAGTGCGTAGTAGCTGTGCTTGCCGACACGGGTTGGGTTGAGCCAGCGGTCCTTAGCCAGACGAAGCGCCGTGGTGCGCGCGAGGTACTCGGCAATGCCGAACGGCTCGGTCATCTGCACGAGGCTGCCGAGCCAGACCGTGCCCCCATGAGGCACGAGCATGTCCCCGTAGATGGTGGCGATCAGGTTCTTCGGGTTGATCTTGGCCGTCTCGCGCAGTTTGGCGACCGCCCGTCGCAGCGCTCCTTCGCTCATTCTGGTCCTGCCCACCCCTCGCGCCCGCCTACTGGGCGGGCGTTGTGCTCAGCGCCGTGGCGACGGCGACGCGGAGAGCGCCGAACGCCTCTACGGCATCCTCGTACGCGTCCCGCGCCTCGGCGTAAACTTCGACGAGGTCGGGGCGCGCGCCGTGCTGCAGAATCTGGGCGTGAGCCGCGTCGCAGGTCTCGAGCAGGCCGTCGATCTCGGCGCGCTGATCGGCATAGCGCTGCAGCAGCTCACGGGTCGTGGGGATGAGTTCGCCAAGCTCCGGCGGCGCGATGAAGTCGCGGCGCAGGACCGGCCAGGCGAGATCAAGGTCGACCGCCTGCGGCCCGAACCCCGGCTGCTTGTAACCGAACCTGGCGAGGTTGCGACGCCGGACGATTTCGTCCGTGGTTGTGGTGACGCGGTTCATTGGTTCTCCTCCGCCAGCTGGGCGTCCACGAGATAGAGGCGATCCTGGCCGAAATAGGCCTGGTCCCCCACGACGATCCACGGCACGCCGAAACACCGGGCCTTGGCCGCCGCCGCATTCGCTTCGGAGAGCCGGCGGGCGGCGTGGGGGGCGCTGGCGAGGGTCTCGATCTCACCGGCGGGCAGGCCGGTGGCCGCCTCGAGGTCTGCGGCCGCGCTGATCGGCTGGCCCTGCCCGAACAGTCGTCCCCAGGTGTCCTGTATGAAGCGGGTCGCCCGCTCCGGGTCCGCCTCGGCGAGTGCGTGGGCCGCCAGGCGCGCCAGCCCGGCGTCGGGCGGAGCCCTGGGATAGACGATCTCCACGCCGCGGTGAGCCGCGACGCGGGCGGCGTCGCGCACGATATAGCCGCGCCGCAATGGCCGGACGGCCTCGAAGGCCTCTAGCGACCCCTGAGCCGACCAGACGGCGGTGATGTCGATCGGGCGCCACCGCACGGCCCGGCCGCGCCGGACCGCGATCTGCGGCAGTTCAAGGCTTGCGAGGTAGCTGTAGGGCGAGCCGAACTCGAAGAAGAAGTCGATCGGATCCTTCACGGGTCACCTGTTGCGGAACTGGGGAGGGCGGCGCTCGGCGAAGGCGGCCATGGCCTCGGCCTGGTCCTCGAGCGCGAAGGTGGCGTGAAGCATCCGGCGCTCGAAGCGCAGCCCCTCGGCCAGCGAGGTCTCGAAGGCGCGGTTCACCGACTCCTTGATCATCATCACGATCGGCCGGGACGCGCCGGCGATCTGCCGCGCCAGCGCGACGGCCATCGGCACGGCCTGGCCCGCCGGGACGAGGCGGGTCACGATGCCCAGCGCCTTGGCCTCGGCGGCGTCGATGATCCGGCCGGTCAGGCAGAGCTCCATCGCCGCGCCCTTGCCGACGAGGCGAGCTAGCCGCTGGGTCCCACCGCCGCCTGGCAAGGTGCCGACCTTGACCTCCGGCTGGCCGAACTGCGCCGTCTCGTCGGCGACGATCATGTCGCAGGAAAGCGCAAACTCGCATCCGCCGCCGAGCGCGTAGCCCGCGACCGCGGCGATCACTGGCTTGCGGCACTTCGGGATCGGCTCCCAACCCTTGGTGACGAAGTCCTCGAGATAGGCCTGGGCGAAGGACTTGCTGGCCATCTCCTTGATGTCGGCGCCGGCCGAGAAGATGTTGTCCCCGCCGGTCAGCACGATGGCGCCCACGGCCTCGTCGTCCTCCAGCTGCGCCAGGGCGGCGCTGAGCGCGATCATCAGCTCGCTGCCGAGCGCGTTGCGCGCCTCCGGACGCTGCATGGTGATGACGCCGACCCCGTCGGCGATCTCGACGCGTACGGGGGAGGTCGTCATTCTGCAGGCTCCGGGGAACGGTTGAACACAGGCGGACGGCGGCTCGCGAACGCCGCCAGGCCTTCGGCGTAGTCGGCGGTCTCGGAGAGCCGTCCCTGGAGCTGCGCCTCCGCTTCCAGCACCTCGGCCAGCGAGAGGCCGCCAGCCTGGTCGAAGAGCGCCTTCTGCGCCTGGAGGGCGAGGGCCGGGCCCGCGGCGATCCGCCGGGCGAGGTCAGCGGCGCTGGCCGCCAGCACCTCGTCGGCGACGAGCCGGTCCGCCAGGCCAAGGGCGACCGCTTCGGCCCCGTTCACTACCCGGCCGGTGTAGATGAGTTCGAGCGCCGTTCCGCGCGACAGCCGCCGCTGCAGGAAGGCGTGGCCGCCGCTGTCCAGCGCCGCGCCGAGCTTGGCGAACGGCGAGCTGAAGCGGGCCGAAGCGCCCGCCAGCACCACGTCGCAGGCCAGCGCTAACCCGAGGCCGATCCCCATGGCCGCGCCATTGACCGCGGCGATCGTCGGCCGGGCGTGGTCGTGCAGCGCCTGGATGACGGGATTGATGTGGTCGCGGAGGATCTCCGCGGCGCCTTCGCCTGCGGCCGCCTGCGAAAGGTCGCGGCCCGCGCTGAACGCACGGCCGGCGCCGGTGAGCACGATGCAGCGGACCGCCGAGTCGTCGGCGGCCCGAGCCAGCGCCTCGTGCAGGGCGGCCATGTCCTGCAGGCGCAGGGCGTTCATCTTGGCGGGACGATCGAGGGTGATCGTCATCACGCCCGCGTCGGCGCGGCTGCGCACGCCCGGCTCAGCGTCCATGGTCGTCTCCATTCAGGCTGGCGAGCGGGCGGCCCTCGCGCGCGAGCCGCTCAAGGAGCGGCGAAGCGGCCCAGTAGTCGTGGGACGAGGCGGCCCGGAGCCGGGCGAGGGTGTCCACCACCTGGGGGAGGCCCAGCGCGTCGGCATAGGCCATCGGCCCGCCCCGGGAGGCGGGGAAGCCGTAGCCGTGCACATAGATGAGATCGAGGTCCGAAGGCCGGGCGGCTATGCCTTCCTCAAGGATGCGGGCCCCCTCGAGGATCAGCGGCATGGTGCAGCGGGCGACGATGTCGTCGGCCGTGAACGTCAAAGGTGCGACGCCAAGGCGCTGCGCTTCGGCCCGGGCGAGCCTGGCCACCTCCGGGTCATCGACTGGCCGCTTGGGGCCCTCAGGGTAGAGGTAGTAGCCGCGACCGGTCTTCTGCCCCAGCCGACCCAGGTCGACGAGGCGATCGGCGACCAGGTAATAGGCGTCGTCTCCCGGCGCCGCCTGCGGGGTCTCACGACGGGCGCGGTAGGGCACGTCGATGCCGACGACGTCGGCGACGGCGAATGGACCCATGGCCATGCCCCAGGCCGTCATCGCCTCGTCGACCTCGCGGACGCCGGCGCCCTCCAGCAGCATGCGGTTGGCTTCGCGGCTCAGGCCTTCGATCATGCGGTTGCCGGCGAAGCCGTAGCAGTTGCCGACCACGACCCCAACCTTGCCGAGCGCGGCCGCCATGGCACGGACCGTGGCCAGGGTGTCGGGCGACGTCTCGGCGCCGCGGACGATCTCAAGCAGTCGCATCACATGGGCGGGACTGAAGAAATGCAGGCCGACGACGTCCTGGGGGCGGCGTGTCGCCGCCGCGATCCGGTCGACGTCCAGAGTGGAGGTGTTGGTGGCCAGCACGCACCCGGCGCGGCAGATACCGTCGAGCGCCGCGAAGACCTGCCGTTTCAGGTCCAGACTCTCGAAAACCGCCTCCACGACCATATCGGCCTGCCTAAGACCCTCCAGGCTGGAGACCGCCGCCAGGCGCGCGCGGGCCGCGCCGGCCGCTTCCGCCGTCAAGCGGCCCTTGTCGGCGCGGCCCTGGATGTCCGCCTCCGCTCGAGCCAAGCCGCGAGCCAGGGCGTCGGCATCGGCGTCGTAGAGGCGCACCGGGACGCCCGCATAGGCGAAGGCGAGAGCGATGCCGACCCCCATCGTCCCGGCCCCCACGACCCCGACGATGCCTACCGTCTGCGCGCGGCCCCCCTCGTCGTCGGCCGGGAGGGCGGCCCTCCGCTCGGCGGCGGCCAAGTGGGCGCGCCAGGCTCCCGACCCGTCCCCGGCGCTTCCGATGATGTTGTTCATGTGCGTCTATCCGACCGTTGTCCGGCGCCGCCCTGGCCCTGGCCGCGCGCGTGCGCGCAGGACCCCGGCTCGCCCGGTTGCCGCCGAAATACATCAGAACGAGTGGAGACAGACAACGAAAATGTTGTACGTCGCGGTGTGATGCGCCGAGCGTGGCGCGGGTTTGCAGGAGACATCGATGCGCGAAGTGGTCGTGCTTTCCACCGCCAGGACCGGAATGGGCAAGTCGTACCGCGGCGCCCTGAACGACACCGAGACGCCGACCCTCGCGGGTTGGGCGATCGCCGAGGCCATCCGGCGCAGCGGGATCGACCCCGCGCAGGTCGAGGACGTGGTCGTTGGCGCAGCCCACCTGCAGGGCCCGCAGGCGAGCACCCTCGGGCGCTACGCGGCCCTCGCGGCCGGACTGCCCAAGGAGACCGGCGGCATGAGCGTGGATCGTGCCTGCGCCTCGGGCCTGATGGCCCTCGCGGTCGCCGCCAAGCAGGTCGCCATGGACGGGATGGACGTGGTCGTCGCAGCCGGCGCGGAGTCCATCAGCCTCGTTCAGACGCCGAGTATGAACCTCGCGCGTTTCCACGATCCGCGGGTGGAGGCCGCCTGGCCGCAGGCCTATCTGCCCATGCTGCAGACCGCCGAGGTGGTGGCCCAGAGATACGGCGTGTCCCGCGAAGCCCAGGACGCCTATGCGCTGTCGAGCCAGCGACGGACCGCAGAGGCCCAGGCCGCCGGCCGGTTCGACGCCGAGATCTTCGCCGTGCAGACCGAGCGCGTGGTCCCGGACCCGTCCGGTGAGGGTGTCCGGCGCGAAGCGGTCGAGTTGCGGCGCGATGAGTGCAATCGTCCCGACACCACAGCCGAGGGCCTCGCCCAGCTGAAGCCCGTGACCGGCCCCGACGGGACGATCACGGCCGGCAACGCGAGCCAGTTCTCGGATGGCGCCGCGGCCCTGCTTCTGGCGGATGCCGGTTGGGCGAAGCGCCACAACCTCGAGCCGCTGGGGGCCTTCCGGGGCGTGGCCGTCGCCGGCTGCGAGCCGGACGAGATGGGCGTGGGGCCGATCTACGCTGTGCCCAAGCTCTTGGCGCGCCATGGTCTGCGGATGGAAGACATCGACCTGTGGGAGCTCAACGAGGCCTTCGCCTCGCAGGTGGTCTATTGCCGGGAACAGCTGGGCATCCCCGAGGACCGCCTGAACGTCAACGGCGGGGCGATCGCCATCGGCCACCCGTATGGAATGTCCGGCGCCCGGATGGCCGGCCATGTGCTTCACGAGGGGCGCCGGCGTGGCGCCCGTTTCGGGGTGGTGACCATGTGCGTTGGCGGCGGCCAGGGCGCGGCCGGACTGCTCGAAATCTTCTAGTCGGGACGGCGGCGGCCACACGGCCGCCGCCGTGGACGTTAGGCCTCGGTGGGCGCCTCCGCGCGAGCGAACTGTTCCCGCAGCGCCCGGCGTGAGAGCTTCATGTTCTCGGTCTTGGGCAGCGTCTCGACGATCTCTATGCGGGTCGGCATCTCTATCGGCGACAGGCGGCCGGTAAGGAAGGCCCTGAGCTCCGCAGGCTGGAGCGTCTGTCCCGCCCGCAGGACGACCGCGGCGCCGACCGTTTCCCCGCGGTAGGCGTGGGGAACGCCCGCGGCGAGGACGTCGGCGACGGCTGGATGTGCGAGGATCGCGTCCTCGATCGTCCGCGGATAGACGTTGTAGCCGCTGCAAATGATCATGTCCTTGAGCCGATCGACCACCTCCACGAAGCCGTCGACGCCCATGTAGCCAATGTCGCCCGTGCGCAGCAGGCCGTCGCGGGTGAACTGGTCCGGCGCCTCGCGCCGCCAGTAGCCGCGCACGACGCTGGGCCCGCCCAGGCAGATCTCGCCAGCCTCTCCCAGCGGCGCCTCGCGGTCGGGATCGTCCAGCCTGCGGACCTGGAATATGACGCCGGGCATCGGCAGGCCGGTGGCGTCGCGGCTGGCCGAGGCGTCGTCGCCTGGCATCATCACGCCGTTGCATGCGGTTTCAGTGAGGGCGTAGCCCGGCTGGATGTTGAGTCCGGTCCGCGCCCGGAACCGCTGCTTGAGCTCCAGGGTGACGGGGGCGCCGCCGGCGATGACATGCTTCACGCCACGCCAGTCGGACGGGCTGGTGTCGGGCTGCGCCAGCGCCCCCACCAGCATGGTGGGGATCGCGATCAGCACGGAGATCTCGCCGCTGCGTGCGAGCGCCACCAGCTCGGCCGGATCAAACCGATCGATCAGCCGCACCGCCCCGCCCAGCAGAGGGGCGGTGAGCACGAAGCAGATCAGGCCGGTGATGTGGGAGAGGGGGGCGGCCGCGTACCAGCGCTCCTCCCCGGGCGCCAGGCGATCCATCCAGCTGCAGACGGAGTGGCAGCCGACCCAGAGGTTGCCGTGGGTGAGCATGGCCCCCTTCGGGGCGCCGGTGGTGCCGCCGGTGTACTGGATCATGGCCAGATCATCTGGCGAGGACGAGCCGTCCTGCGCCGCCAGCGGCGCCGCGGCCAGCAGATCTTCCAGGCCGAGATCGTCCGGCGGCCCGAGCGCACTGCCTGGCCGCCGACCCCGTCCGGTAAGATCGGCGCCGTCCCGGCGGCAGATCAGGAGGCGCCGCCCGCCGGCGGCCTCGCGCACCTTGGCGGCGACCTCGGGATCGGAGAGCGTGGCCACCAGGACGGGATCGCTGTCTTCGATCATCGTCTTCAGGGCCGGGCCGGCGTACAGCGGGTTTAGGCCGACCCCGACGGCGCCGAGCCGCCAGAGCGCGAAGCAGAGCAGTACATAGGCGGGTGTGTTGGGGAGGCAGACCGCAACCCGATCGCCGGCCTGGACGCCCGCCGCCCGCAGACCGTTCGCGAGCCGGCCGCTGAGCGCCCAGCTCTCCTCGTAGGACAGGCGGAGGTCGCCGAGCCGGAGGTGGGGGCGGTGGCCGTGGCGCTCGGCGGCCTCGCGGAGGATCTCGGCGAGGTTCCGCGGCGCCGCTGTGGGCCGATCGGCGCCTGCGGGGCATTTGCCGCGCCAGAGGGCAGGGTCGTACGCACTGGTCATGGTCATTCTTCCCGGTCTCGCGGTCTGCGCCGCGTGGCTCGTATGAAACATATTTTGCCGATGATGGCGAGAAAGTGTAGCACGCCGGACACGGCCTTCCGCAACGCTTCAGCCCAGCGAGAGAACTGTTGGACATCCTCGAAACACGAACCCCGGCCGGCGTGGCCGTCTTGACGTTCAATCGGCCCGAGCAGCGCAACCCGCTCGACCCGGAGATAGTGGACCAGCTGCTCGTGGCCCTTCGCCGCGTGGCCGACGACCCGGAGGTCGGCAGCGTGGTGCTGACGGGCGCGGGAGGCGCCTTCTCGGCGGGCGGGGACGTCGCCGGCATGGCCGCGGCGGCCGCGCGGCCCGCCGATGTCGCCGCCCTGACCGATAACCTGCGGCGATTGATGACCTGCGCGCGCCTGCTCCACGAGATGCCCAAGCCGACCATCGCGGCGGTCGCCGGGCCTGCCGCCGGCGCCGGCCTCTCCCTGGCGCTCGCCTGCGACCTGCGCGTCGCGTCGCCGGAGGCTCGGTTCATCACCGCCTTCGCGCGCCTGGGCGTCTCCGGCGACTTCGGGGGCAGCTACTTCCTCTCGCGCTTGGTCGGCGCCGGCCGCGCGCGGGAGCTCTACTTCCTGAGCGAGCCGCTACGCGCCCAGGACGCGCACGCCTGGGGGATCGTCAACCGGCTGGTGGAGCCCGGCCAGGCGCTGGACGTCGCGGTGGCCTGGGGCGAGACGCTGGCGGCCGGGCCGCGCCAGGCCCTGGCGGCGATGAAGCGCAATCTCAATCTCGCCGAGGAAGGGCGCATCGACCTGTCGTTGGACCAGGAGGCGGCCCTGCATGTGCAGACCTTGCGCTCGGCCGACCACGCCGAGGCCGCGGCGGCCTTCCTCGCCAAACGGCCTCCGCGCTTCGGCGCCGCCTGATCAGCGCAGCGCGGCAAGCGCCCGAAGGGTCCGGTTAGGCGGGCTCCGCAGCAGCACCGGCCCGCCGGGATAAAGACCGAGGACCTCTGCCTGCTCGGCGGCCTCCTTGAGACCCTCGGCCAGGGCTTCAGGGCTCCAGCCGCCGGCCCTGTGATGAGGCTGGGCCCCGTTCCAGGGGTCGTAGAGCACCACGTCCGGCCCTTCGACGGCGAAGACCCGGCCGGTGAAGCGACAGAGCGGCGAGGCCAGGTAGGCGACGAGCGGCGTGACGTGCTCGGGGGCATGGCGGTCGAAGCCCGCCTGCTGGGGCATCTGCTGGAGAACCATGGGGTCGGCCTGGGCGAGGCGGGTTCGGCCGCAGGGGGCCACGGCGTTCACCCGGACGCCGAGCGGGGCCAGCTCCTGGGCATGGGCGTCGGTCATCGCCGCCACCGCCGCCTTGGCGCCGATGTAGACGCTGTTGTCCGGGATCGGATGCAGCGCGACGGGGGAGGTGGTGTTGACGATCGCCCGGCCGGAAGCCGCACCTGCGCCCCGCCATCGCCGCGCCGCGAAATGGCTCAGCGCCGCCACCGCCTTGAAGTGGACGCCGGCCTCCAGCTCGAAGTCCTCCTCCGTCAGGTCGGCGAGCGCCGCCGGGCGGCTGATGCCGGCATTGTTGACGACAATGTCCAGCCTGCCGAAGCTGGCGTAGGCGGTCTCCACGAGCGCCTCTGCGGACGGCCAGCGCGAGACGTCGTGTTGGCTCGCCGCGGCCTGACCGCCGCGGGCGCGGATCTCTTCGACGACGGCGCGCGCCGGCGCGGCGTCTGCGCCGCCCCCGCGGGTGGTCCCCCCGACGTCATTGACCACCACGGCCGCGCCTAGGGCGCTCAGGCCCAGCGCATGGGCGCGCCCGAGCCCGCGTCCCGCGCCCGTGACGATCGCAACCCTGCCGTCGAGCAGCGCCATGTGTCTCTTCCTGACTTGATGAACGGATCAGAGGATCCCGGCTCGGCTGGCCTCGTCGAGGGCCGCCGCCCTGAGCGCGGGCGCGCGCGCCGCCACTTCCGAGGCGTCGGCGGCCGCGGCCGTCCCGTTTCGCACCCGGGCGCCGATGCCGGCGCAGATGGCCGTGGCGCGGAACAGGTTGAAGACGATGCGCCAGGCAAGTTCCGGGGGATCGCGGCGACCGGCGCCGTCGCAATAGGCGGCGATGATCGCCGCTTCGTCGGGAAGGCCGGGGAGCTGCCCCGCAAGGCCGCCGAGTTGGGTGGCCCCGTCGGCGGGCAGTCGCCAGTGCATCAGGAGATAGGCAAGGTCGGACAAGCCGTCGCCGAGGGTGGCGAGCTCCCAATCCAGGACGGCGAGCGGCGCAAGGTCGTCGCCGAACAGCACGTTGTCGATGCGGTAGTCTCCATGCACCAGGACCGGCGGGCTCTCTGGAGGGCGGGTGCGCGCCAGGGCGTCGATCAGGCGCTCCATCTCTGCGTCGCCCGAGGATTCGGCCGCCCGGTGTTGGCGCCCCCAGCGGCGGAGCTGGCGCTCGAAGTAGCCATGCCCTTCGCCGAACTCGGCCAGGCCAAGCGTCCGCACGTCTAGGGCGTGGAGGCGCCCAAGGGTGCGGGCCAGTTCGTCATAGGCCTTCGCCCGCGCCGCCGGCTCGAGCTCCGGCAGCGCGGCCTTGCGGAAACTGCGGCCCTCCACGTGCTCCATAACGTAGAAGGCGACGCCGATCACCGCCTCGTCCAGGCAAAGGCGCAGCGGGCGGGGTACGGGGAAGCCGGTGGGATGGAGGCCGCGCAGCACCGCAAACTCCCGGTGAATGGCGTGGGCGGTCGGAAGCAACGGGCCCCATGGGCGACAACGCACCACCACGCGCGTCGCGGGCCCTTCGACGAGGAAGGTCGGGTTCGACTGCCCGCCGGTGAGACGTCGAACCTCCGCCGAGGGACCCGCCGGCACGCCGGCGGCGATCAGCCAGTCCGCCAGGGCGGCGGCGCGCGTGGGGGTCATTTCCCCGTTCGGGCCGTCGCCGGCAGAGGCCGTCACCGCCGTATCCGCCTGCGCGCCGATCAGAAACTCACGCCGAGCTGCACGCCGATCTGGCGGCCGCGGCTGGTGGTGAGGTAGGTCGCCCCGCGCATGCCGGGCACGTCGCCGCCGACCTCGCCAAAGAGTTCGTCGGTCAGGTTGCGGCCGAACAGGGCGAGCCGCCAGCGCTCGTCCGGGCCGACGAGCTCCACCCGGGCGTCCAACAGGCCGAAGCCGTCCTGCTTGAGCAGGGGGTCGATGGACGGGGCCGCGTGATAGGCGCTGCGGTAGTTGTAGCTGGCGCTGTAGACCAGCTCGTAGGCCCCGAGGTCCTGCCGGTAGCTCGCGTTCAGGGCGGCCGTGATCTTCGAGACATAAGGCCCGGTCTTGCCGCTCAGGTCCTGGGAGCAGCCGACCGGACGAGCCACGTTCTGCCCCGAGGTGCAGCCGGCCCCCTGGAAGTTCAGGTACTCGAAGTCGGTGTAGCCCAGAGTGCCGTCGAGCGTGAGCGCGGGGGTGGGCCGCCAGGTGAGTTGGGCCTCGGCGCCTTGGCTGCGGGCCTTGGCGGCGTTGCCGACCACATAGTTGGTGCGGCCGTCGAAGACGCTCACCTGCAGATCGTCGATCTCGGAGTAGAAGGCGGTCAGCGCGTAGCTGACGGTGCGGTCGGCGAAATAGCCCTTGGCGCCGGCCTCGTAAGAGGTCGCCTTCTCGGATCGGAAGCTCGCGAGGTTGCGGTCGGCTCCGGCGTAGAGGGGGTCGAAGCCGCCCGACTTGGCGCCGTACACCGCACGGCCGAAGAGCATCAGGTCAGGCGTCACATTGTACCGGACGCTGACCTCGGGCATCAACTCGTCCTCGTCGAGCCGCAGGTCCTCGAACACGTGCGGAACGCCAAACAATTGTCGGAAGACCGGGCCGTCGATGGCGGGATTGGGCCGACCGGTGATGACATCGGCGGGGATGGCCGCCTGGTCCCCGCGCTTGTGCACATCGGTCCAGCGGGCCCCGGCCGAAATCTCCAGCGCCTCCACGGGCCGGACCGTCAGGTTGAAGAAGGCGGACAGGGTCCGCGAGTCCTGGTCGAGGCGGTTCAGCCGCGCGCCGGCGAAGTTCAAGGGCGCCACGACCCCTTCGAAGACCAGGGTCGTGTCGAGGGCGTCGTCCTGGTAGTAGCCACCGACCAGCAGGTCGACGCGATCGCCGAACGAGGTCGAGAGCCGGAGCTCCTGGCTGAACTGCCGATAGTCCTCGCGTTGCCAGAAGTCGATGATCGGCAGCGGCGTGATGTCGCCTTCAATCGCCTGGTTGTAGTCGTAGGCGATGTAGCCCGTCGTCGAGACGAGCTCGAACCGCCCGAGGTCGATGGCGGCGCGCAGCAGATAGGTCTGCTGCTCCATGTTCCGCTCATCTTGCTCGCGCCCTGGCACCGGGTTGGGACGGCCGACGAACCGGCGGCGATCATAGCGCGTCTCGGTGAACGCGGGATTGTTCAGCAGGTTGGTCACCGCCTGAGCCGTGAAGCCAAAGAGCTTCAGGTCGACGTGCTCGGCCTTGAACATCAGGTCCACGGCCTCGTGCGGCTGGAACTCCAGCACGCCGCGGATGGCGTTGTTGGTGTAGCGCGGCTCGGTGGTCAGCTGGCCGTTGACCACCGACTTGAGCCAGCCGCGGTCGAGGTCCTGATGTTGCCCCGAGATGCGGATGGCGGCCCGTTCGCCGAGCGGGATGTCCACGCCGCCGTTCAGCACGAGCTCTTGGTTGCGGAATTCGTAGCTGGCGTCGGCGTTGCCCGCGAAGGTGCGGCCCGGCCGCTTGGTGGTGAGCGAAATCGCCCCGCCCGTGGTGCTGTTGCCGAGGAACAGCACTTGGGGTCCGCGCAGCACCTCGATCTGCTGCATGTCGAAGAAGGGCAGGTGCGCCTGGGTGCCTCGGCCCAGGTAGAGTTCGTCGATGAATACGCCCACCGCTTGTTCGAAGCCGGTGTTTGAGCCCGATCCCACGCCACGGATATAGTTGAACGGGTTCACCGCGCCGGTGGAGGCGCGGAAGTTGGGGACGCGGACCGACAACTCTTCCAGCCGTCGGACGCCGGCTTGTTCCACGGTCTCGCCCGATAGCGCCGTGACGGACAGGGGTGTCGTCTGGGCCGTCTCCGCCCGACGTCGGGCTGTGACCACGACCTCGTTCAGATCGGTGGCCGCGCTCGTCGAGGCGGTCGCGCCTCCGTCAGGGGCGTTCAGGGATGCGGCCCCGTCCTGGGCGGCGGCGGCCGACGCTCCCAAACCCAGGATCAAAGCGGTGGTGGACAGTAGCGCCCTGCGGACCTTGCTCATGAACGTTCCCCTCCTAAGGCGGCGCGTTTCAGCGCCTTGCTCGCAACGTGACTCAAAACAGAGAGTGAAACAATAAGAAAATGTTGTACATGGGATCCCGCCTTCCGGGACGGCAAGCACGCACTTGCCTGTTTACACGTGGCGATTTACGAGACACAAAATGAACGCCTGTAGATTGCAATTTTGTATCAAACTGCGGCGCAGGGTTGCCGCGCCGCTTCCCGCACCGGGAGCGGGGGCGTGAGCGCGCTCTTCGACCTCAGAGGCCGCGTGGCGATCGTCACCGGCGCTTCGAGAGGCATAGGCGCCGCGGTCGCGCGGCGCCTCGCCGAGCACGGCGCGCGCGTTGTGGTTTCAGCCCGTAGGCTCGAGGCCTGCCGCGAGGTGACCGAAGCCATCAACGCCGCCGTCGGCGGCGAGGCGGCGATCCCGGTCGCTGCCGACATCGGCGACAAGGCTTCGCTGGAGGCGCTGGCGTCCCGCTGCACGGCCGCTTTCGGCGCCGCCGACATCCTCGTCTGCAACGCAGCCTCTAATCTGCATTTGGGCGGGCTCAGCACGATCCCGGACGACGCCTTCGCCAAGACGCTGCGCAACAATGTCATCGCCAACAATTGGCTCGTCCAGCTCACCGCTCCGGCCATGATCCGCCGCCGCCGCGGCTCCATCATCATGGTCTCCTCCATCGGAGCCTTCCGGGGCACCGCCGTCGCGGGAGCCTACGCCATCTCGAAGGCCGCGGACCTGCAGATGGTGCGCAACCTGGCCATGGAACTCGGCCCCCACAATGTGCGGGTCAACGCCATCGCGCCGGGACTCGTACGCACCCAGTTCGCTCGCCCGCTCTGGGAGGATCCCGGCACGCTCGCGCAACTGACGGAGGGAACTTGCCTGGGACGGATCGGCGAGAGCGACGAGATCGCGGGAGCGGCGGTGTTCCTGGCGTCCGACGCCGCCACCTTCGTCACCGGCCAAACCCTGGTGGTGGACGGCGGCGCGCTCGCGGTCTGACCCGAATTCTTCGCGCCGGCCACCGTCGCCGGCGCCCCGATTGAAGGGAGATGAGGCTGTTGACCCTAAGACGCATTCACTGGGCCGCAACGACCCTGTCGTTGCTGCTCGGCCTAGCTCACCTGGCCCTAACGCCGATGTTCCATCCGCAGCTCGGGGAGCCGGCCATGTGGTGGGCCGGCTCCGGCTTGGCCGTGGTGCTGGCCGGGCTCCTGAACCTGCAGCTACTGCTGCAAGGCGCCTCGCGGCCGATCGTCGTCACGGCGAACCTGGCCACGGCGATCTTCTGGGCGGGCCTCGCTCCGGTGGTTCGCGAGCCGCAAGTGCTCGTCGGCTTCGCCGCCTTCGTGGTGCTGACCCTCACCGGTTGGCGGCTCGCGGGCCAAGCGCGGTGACCGGCGATAATGCGCCTTCGATCCGATGGGCCGCCAGGGCGCGGCGCTCGGACATCGGCGGCCGGCGGCAGGCGGGGGCGGGTGCGCTCCGCGGCGGCGCAGCGCTCCTTCTGGCCGCCTTCATGATGACGCCTGGGGCGGCCGCGCAAGGCGCGGCGCCCCGCGCCGCGGATGGTCGGCCCGACCTGTCCGGCGTGTGGACCAACGCCTCGCTCACTCAGCTGACCCGTCCGCCCGGCGTCCAGGCGCTGGTGGTCGGGGCCGAAGAGGCCAGACGGATCGCGGCGGCCAATCCGGTTGCCCGGGTGGTGGCCGCCGACCAGGGGCCTTCCGACGTCAACGACGGGCTGTTGAGCGACGGCAACGCAGCGATTGGCTACAACGCCTTTTGGCTGGACCCCGGGCAGAGCCTCGGCGTGGTCGAGGGCCAGTTCAGGACTTCGTGGATCGTGGAGCCGTCCAATGGCCAGCTCCCGCTTTCGGTGGCGGGCCGCGCGCGGGTCGCTGCGACCGAGGCGCGGCTCAAGTCGGACCCAGACAGCGGTCCGGAATCGCTGACCCCCTGGGACCGCTGCCTGATCAGCTCGCGGGGGGCAGGCGGACCGGGCATGCTCAACACGATCTACAACAGCAACTACCAGATCGTGCAGACGCCGCAGGCCGTGGCGATCCTCGCCGAGCAGGTGCACGACGTCCGGGCCATCGAGATCTTCCCTGATCGCGCCGCCGCCTTGGCGGCTCCGCGACCGCCGCCGCAATGGCTCGGCCACAGCGTGGGCTGGTGGGAGGGCGATACCCTCGTGATCCACACGACGGGCGTTTTGGCCGAGCAGGGGCGCCATGGCCCCATCTACCTCACCGAAACGGGGCAGGTGACGGAACGCCTGCGACGGGTTTCGCCCCAGCAGATCCACTATAGCTTCCAGGTGGAGGATCCCGGCTATTACGATCAACCCTGGCGCGCCGAGATGAGCCTCAACGCCATCTCAGGGCCGATCTACGAATTCGCCTGCCACGAGGGAAACTACGCGCTCAGCGGGATCCTGGCTGGAGCCCGGGCCAGCGAAGCCGAGCGCGCCGATCCCGCCAGCAGATAGCCGCGGGCGAGCGATTAGCTACACGGGTCAGTCCAGCGACGATGCGACGAGCTCCCGCAAAGGTGTCGCGGCGTCGCAGAGCTGCGACACGGGGATCGACCGGCCAACCAGGCGGCGCGCGGCGGCGAAGTCCCGACCGCCGTTGAAGGCGAGGACGCCGCGGATCCGGCCCTCGGCGAAAGCGAAGCCCAGGAAGTCATCGTCCGGCCGGCCGCCGCGCAGGACCAGAGGCGCGTCGGGGGCGATCTCCCCCGCCAGCTGCACAACCCCGCCCGCCTGGTCCGACCAGACGTACGGGATTGACGCCGGCGCTGGCTCGCCTCCGAGGAGGCGTTGCGCAGTGCGGCGCCCAGCGTCTTCCGCCGCCTGCTGCTGCTCGGAACGGCGGCCGGCTAAAGGCCCCTCGACGAAGCGCGCCGCGTCTCCGGCTGCGCCGACGCGCGGGTCGATGGTCAAGCCTTCTGCGCCCACAAGCACCCCATCGCGGCAAGCCAGTCCCGCGGCCGCGGCGAGCCGATCCTCCGCTGCCGCGCCCACCGCCAGCAGGACGGCGTCGGCCCCGAGCCTGGCGCCGTCGTCGAGTTCGACCCCGTCGACCCGGAGATCACCCAGCAGGCGTACGGCCCGGCGCCGTCGGAGCACCTCCACGCCAGCGCGCTCGTGTCGGGCTCGAAGGAGGCGGCCGCCGGCGGCGCCGAAGGCGCGAACCATCAGCTCTGGGAGGGCCTCTACGATCGTCACCTCGCAGCCAAGGGCGAGGGCGCTCGACGCAACCTCGGCCCCGATCACCCCGCCGCCGATCACCACCAGGCGTCCGCCGCGACGCAGCGTTGCGGCGAGCGCCTCGGCGTCGGCCGCGGTGCGCAGGGTGTGGACCCCTTCGAGCGCCAGCCCGGGCAGCGGGGGGCGGATCGGCGTCGCGCCGGTCGCCAGCAGCAGGCGATCGCATTGCACCCGCCGGCCCCCGTCGAGGTCGAGGGTGAGTCCGGCGAGTTCGAGCTGGCGCGCCCGGGATCCCAGCCGGAGGTCGAGCTCCAGCGCCTGGAGGTCCGAAACCGAGATCAGCGGAAAGCCTGTCGCCGCCTCTCCCGCGAGCACCGCCTTGGAGAAGGGGGGGCGTTGAAGGAGCGCATCAGGATCGGCGTCGATAACGGTCACGCGGCCGTCGAACCCCTCGGACCGCAGCGCCTGGGCCGCTGCGAGCCCGGCGGCGTTCGCCCCGACGATGCCGATGGCCTCAAGCTTGCTCATCGCGTCCTCGACTCGCGGGCGGGCGTCGCAGGAGCGGCCTCGCCCAGCGTCTCCACCGGCGCATCAAGACACTTGCGTACGGCGAATGCGGGCAGGCGAGACCGCTCGCGGCCGGCTGCATCCCCGCCCGCGGCGACGGACAGCGATACTCCTGAGTAGCCGCCTTAGCCATACAAGTCCTCCCGCGCGGGCGCCGCGGCGCAGCACCTGCACCCTACGACATACAGTAGTGTATGTGGCTGTCCAGGTTTTAGCAGGCTCTGCCGTCAGCTAGCGGCGCCCGCCGCGGCGAGCGCCCCGATCAGCAGGCCGGGTCGGGCCAGCAGCGCTTCGCAGCGGGCGCGAGCCGACGCCAAGGCCCGGCCCTCCGCTGTGGCGCTCAAGATATTGACGCCGATTCTGAAGGTGTAGCTCAGCAGGGCCAGCGCCTGCGCTTCAGCCTCCGGAGCGCCGCGCCGACGATGAAGTTCGGCGAGGAACGCCATGCGCTCGGCGTCCACCTGCGCGAGGAGTTCACGCGGAGCGGGCTCTTCCCGCGCCCATGCGCGGATCGCCGCTTCCAACGCGCCCCCGGGAACATCCGGGCGGTCCTGGCTGGACAGCAGGGTGAGGCGTTCCAGCGCCTCGTCCGGATCGGTTGACGTGCGCCGCAACCAGGCTGTGACCCGGCGCGTGTTGGTCGCCCGCCATGCCTCCAGCATGGCGTCCAGCAACTCCTCCCGGTCGGCGAAGTGGCCGTAGAAACCGCCTTTCGTGACGCCCAGTCGCTTGGCGAGGACCTCGACCCGCACCTTTTCGACGCTCGACGCCGCCAGGACGCTCAGCCCCTCCTCGATCCATTGCGCACGGCTGACGCGCACCGGCGCGCCGCGCGGTCGCGGCTGCACCTTAGTCCCGCTCATGGCGCCTCTCCTCGCGTGGCCATCGGCGAGTGAGTAGCGGCGTCCGGCTGGGGCGCCAACTTGCGGGTGAGCGCCAGGTCGCGCACAGCCTGCCCTCCACCTCGCAGCGACCGGCCGCGCCGCTGTGATTCCGCATGGTTGGCGGAACGGGTCCGGCGTCGGAGGGCTGCGACCCCTGGCCTTCAGGTCAGCGCCGGTTGCCGCAGCCCGCTGTCGGAGACGTCTGCGGCGTCCTGGCCCGCTTCGAAGGCAGCCAGGGCGGCGTCGCGCTCCGCCAGCGCGCCCGCCGTCGCCGCGGCCTTCACATGCCCATAGCCGCGCATGCCCTGCGGGTAGGCTGCGACCCGCGCCGCCGCGGCCAGGCGCTCCGGGGTCAGGTCCGTGATCAGGCGCTCGACCACCGCTTCGTAGTCGACGATCGCTTGCCGCTCGTGACGGCGTTCTGCGGTGTAGCCCAGCGGGTCGAACGGCGTGCCGCGCAGTCGCCGACCCTGCGCCAGCAGGCGGAGGATCGGCGTCAACCAGGGCCCGAAGGTCATCTTCTCGGGCTTGCCGGTGGCCGGGTTGCGCTTCGCTAGGAGTGGCGGGGCGAGGTGATAGCGAACCTTAAAACCGCCCTCGAAGGTCTCCGCAAGACGGCCCTGGAACTCGGCGCTGGTGTGCAGGCGGGCGACCTCGTACTCGTCCTTATAGGCCATCAGCTTGAACAGCGAGCGGACGACGGCCCAGGTGACGGCGCGGGTCTCTCCTCCCGCGGCGGCCTCCGCCTCCTCGACCCGAAGCACAAGCCTCAGGTACCGGTCCGCCCAGGCGCGGTCCTGGTAGGCGGTCAGGAACGCCACCCGACGCGCCAGCGCCGTCTCCAGGTCCTCGGAGAGATCGCGGGAGCGGAGCGGGGCCGTCGGATCGCGCGCGCCGGCGGTCGCCTGGTCGGCGGCCGCGCGAACCGCCTCAGGGGCCAAAGCGATCCAGCGTCCGATCGAAAGGGCGCGCTTGTTGAACTCGACCTGCACCCCGTTGAGCTCGATCGCCTGTTCGACGGCGTCCAGGGAGAGCGGCAGGAGCCCCTTCTGCAGAGCGACGCCGACCATCATCATATTGGTGGCGATGCTGTCGCCGAGCAGGCGCACGGCGACGTCGGTCACGTCCACGAACAGTGACCGACGGGGCTCGGCCAGCGCTTGCAGGCGTCGGCGTATGCGTCGGCCCTGGAAGTCCATGTTCGGGTTCAGCTGGAATGCGGCCGTCGCGACCTCGTGATCGTTGACGATGGCCACCGTGTCGCCGGGCCGCAGCGTCGTGACGGCCGCCGAGCCGCCGGCCACGATGAGGTCGCAGGCGAGCAGGACGTCGGCGGCCTCCGGGGAGATGCGCGCCGCCGTCAGGTCTGCCTGGCTGCGGGCGATTTTCAGGTGGCTCAGCACCGCCCCGTTCTTCTGGGACATGCCGATCATGTCCATGATCGAGCTGGCCTTGCCCTCGATGTGGGCGGCCATGCCGAGGATGGCTCCGACGGTGACGACCCCGGTGCCCCCGATACCGGTGATGAGCACCTGACAGACGTTTTCGAGCGGCGCCGGGGTGGGGAGCGGCAGGGGCGGCGGGCGGGCCGCTTGCGACGCGGCCGGGCTACGACCTTTCAGCGCGCCTCCGGTGACCGTAACGAAGGACGGGCAGAAGCCGCGGAGGCAGGAGAAGTCCTTGTTGCAGTTGGACTGGTCGATCTCGCGCTTGCGTCCGAACTCGGTCTCAAGGGGCAGGACGCTGACGCAATTGGACTCCCGAGAGCAGTCGCCGCAGCCCTCGCAGACCAGGTCGTTGATGAACACCCGCGCCTGCGCGTCGGGCAGGCTGCCGGTCTTGCGGCGCCGGCGCTTCTCCGCCGCGCACATTTGTTCGTAAAGGATGACGGTGACGCCCGGCGTCTCCCGAAGACGCCGCTGGATCGCATCCAGTGCGCTGCGGTGATGCAGGGGCACGCCCGTGGGCAGGTCGCTCGGGGCGTAGCGGTCAGGTTCGTCGGACACGACGACCACCTCGGCGACGCCTTCCTGCATCAGTTCCGTGGCCATCTGGGCCACACTGAGCTGACCTTCGAGGGGCTGGCCGCCGGTCATCGCCACGGCGTCGTTGACGAGGATCTTGTAGGTGATGGTCACGCCGGCCGCCACGGCGGCCCGCACGGCCAGGAAGCCGGAGTGGTAGTAGGTTCCGTCGCCCAGGTTCTGGAAGATGTGCGGCGTCTCGGTGAAGGGCGCGATGCCGATCCAGTTGGCGCCTTCGCCGCCCATCTGCACCGGCCAGGTGTGGGGGCGGTCGGCCATGTTGATGGCCATGACATGGCAGCCGATCCCGGCCAGCGCCTCAGAGCCCTCCGGCACGCGGGTCGAGGTGTTGTGCGGGCAGCCGGAGCAGAAGAAGGCTGGCCGCACGATGTCGGTGAGCGGGGCCTTCGGCGTCGGATCGATCCGCGAGGCGAGCTGGGCCACCCGGTCCCGAAGAATGTCGTCCTCCAGGCCGCGGTCCCGGAGCACCCGCAGCAGGCCGCTGGCGCAGGTCTCCGCATTGAGCTCGCCGGCCTGGCTGAACAACGACCGCCCGGTGAGGTCGGTCTTGCCCAGCACGGCGGGCCTGCGGTCGGCGGGAAGGTTGAACAGCAGGTCCTTGAGTTGCGGCTCGATCAGGCCCCGCTTCTCCTCGACGACGAGCAGCTGACGATAGCCCTCGGCGAAGGCGCGCGCCTGCTCGGGCTCGAGCGGCCAGGTCATGGCGGGCTTGTAGAGCCCGATGCCCAAGGCGGCGAGGCGGGCGGCGTCCAGCCCGAGCGCCTCCAACGCCTCGACGACGTCGAGGTAGACCTTGCCGGCGGCGATGATGCCCACCTCGCGCCGGCGGTGCTTGAAAAGGACGCGGTCCAGGCCGTTGGCGCGCACGAAGGCCTGGGCCGCCGGCAGCCGGTGGTTGACGGCGAGGTCCTCGTGTTGGAGCGGGTGCAGGCCCTTCCGGATGTTCAGCCCGCCTGGGGGAGCCTCGAAATCCTGCGGCGTGCGCCACGCATGTGCGGTGCGGGCGAAGGCCGTACCGGTCGCGTCGGCGCTGTCGTTCACGCACTTGAACCCGGCCCACAGGCCGGCGTAGCGGGACAGCGCGATGCCGAGAGCGCCGTAGTCGAGATACTCCTGAACGTTGGCCGGATAGAGCACGGGGATAAGCGCCGCGATCAGCGCCTGCTCGGATTGGTGAGCGGTCGTCGACGACTTTCCGACGTGGTCGTCGCCGGCCAGGACCAGAACGCCGCCGTTCCGGTGTGCGCCGGCCAGGTTGCCGTGCTTTAGCGCATCCCCTGCGCGATCCACGCCCGGGCCCTTGCCGTACCAGATCGCGAACACCCCGTCGTGACGCGCCTTGCCAAACCAGTCGAACTGCTGGCTGCCGTAGACGGCGGTGGCGGCGAGTTCCTCGTTCACGCCGGGCTGGAAGCGCACATCGTGCTCCTGCAGCCGGCGCTTGGCGCGCATGAGGTTGAGGTCGTAGGTGCCGAGCGGCGAGCCCCTGTACCCTGAGATGAAGCCGGCGGTGTTCAGGCCGGCGAGCCGGTCGGCGCGTTTCTGCGCCAGGGGAATGCGCACCAGCGCCTGCGCGGCCGAGAGGAAGATCGGGCCTTCGTCGCGGGTGTATTTGTCGTCAAGGGTGATGTCGTGCAGGCCCATCGGGCGGAAAACCTTCGTGCGACTAGCGGCGAGTGGCGGCGGCCGGGCGGCCGCGGGTGGCCGCAGCTCGCAGGAAACGGAGAGATCGCGGCGCGGCCGTCGTCTGCGACGGGGACCGGGTTGGCCGGGACGCGCCGGCGCGCGATGCGGCCGGCTGCGGTCTCATGGGATCCGGTCGATGAACGCCAGGGTCTGTTGGAGGAACTGGTCGCGCCGCTCGATCTGCACCCAGTGCCCGCACTGCCCGAAGACGTGGAGCTCCGCGTTCGGCACATGGTGGGCGATCCGGAAGCTGCATTCCGGCGGCACCATCTGGTCCTCGCGCCCATGAAGGGCCAGGGTGGGCAGCGGAATCTCCTTCAGCTTCGCCTCCGGCATGCCACGGATCGTCTGTTCCTCCCCCTCGGGCCCAGGCGGCGGGAAGAGCTTCCTGAAGGCCTCGATGCCGCCGGCGAGCTGGGTCATCTCGTGGCGCCGCTGGACCATTTCCTCTGTGACCAGAGACTTGTCGTGCGGAAACTCCTCGAGCAGGGCCCGCATGTTCTCCGGCGAGGGCTCGTAGTACCAGGCGCTCGGCGAGCTGCGCCGCACGAAATCGCCGGCCGGTGTCCCCATGAGGACCAGCCCCGCAAGGCGCTCCGGCTCGCGCATGGCCAGCGCCAGGGCGACGCTGCCGCCGAAGGAGTTGCCGACGAGCACAGGCCGCTCGAGGCCGAGCGCGTCCATGAACCCCTTCAGGTGCTGGACCCAGAGCTTGATGCTGTATTCGCCGTCTTCCGGCCGTTCCGTCAGGCCGAAGCCGACGATGTCCGGCGCGAGCACCCGATAGCGCTCAGCGAGCTGGGGCATCACCCCGTTCCAGTTCTCCCAGCCCGACACGCCCATGCCCGATCCGTGGAGCAGCACGAGCGGGCGCCCGGCGCCCTGATCGTGGAAGTTAGTTCGGAGGCCGGCGGCGACGACGGACTTGCCGAAAGCGGGGTGCTTCGCTTGCGCGAGGTCGATCATGGCGGGTCCCTTCTAAGCGGCGTGGATTTGGGCGAAGCCGAGGCCGGCGACCCACTCGGGTCCGGTCTCGTAGGCGATGACCTCTCCTGGCCGGCCGGGCAGGGCGCCCATGGCGCACACGAGATTGCGCACCTCCAGCCCGCCGTTGCCGGCCTGCTCCAGGATGTCGGCGTCCCGCAGGCGCAGGATCGCCTCGGCGTCGCTGCGCGCGATGGCGGCCAGGATGGCCTGATCGAAGTCCGGGTTGACCCGCCCCATTTCCGGCAGGCCGACCCAATGGCTGATGCCGCCAGAGCCGATCACGACCACCCGTTCGTCGTCCGGCCAGGCCTCGACGGCGGCGGCGATGGCGCCGCCCACCTCGTAGGCGCGCCGTAGCGGGATCAAGGGCTCGACGCCGCTCGCAAGGTAGACGGGCACCACGGCTTTCACGGACGCGTTCGGCAAGGCGCAGAGCCGGGCCGGAACGCCGATCGAATGGTCGACCTTCAGCGACTTAGCGGACGCCCAGTCGAAGCCGTTCGCGCGGCCGTGCTCGAGGATGTGGCGGGCTAGTGCGCGGTTGTTGGGGATCTCGCCCTGGTCCATCCCAGGGAAGCGCTCGTACGGCCCCGAGACGTCGCCGATCCCGATGAGGAAGGCCGGCAGGCACTGGGGGCCGAAGAGCACGTAGTGGTCGGCGCCGACCACGATTACCGTGGTGGCCTCCAGGCGGCCGATACGGTCGCGGATCTCCGCGTAGGCGGCGTAGGCTCGCTCCGCACTCTCGCTGCGCTTCTCGGGCGGGGTGCCGGCGAGGCCGGGTTCATGGGGCATGACGAAAGCCCCGACGATGCGGCCCATGGCCAGGCTCCTAAGTTTGCTGGGCCCGCACGCGCTCCAGATAGGCGACGCGGGACCGTTCGGGGTGGTTGGTCATCCAGAAGCCGATCAGCAGCAGTGGGCTGGCCCCGGCGTTGAGCATCGCCCCGACATCGAAGGCGCGCAGGCGATCCGCTTCCTCCGCCGTGAGGTTGTACCGCGCCAGGAAGGCGTCGGGGTCCTGGGCAAACCCCAGGCGCGCGTCCTTGCGGACGCCGAGATCGTACAGGGCAAGCTCCACTGCTTCGCAGGACATAAGAGGCATCCGGTCGTGCACGACACCATGTCCATGCAGTACTGTACGGATACGCCTCCGTATATATGTTGTCAAACGGCGCGCGCGCAGGGGCGACGCGCGGCGGCGGGCGCTGCGCCGCGTCAGCCTGCGGAGCGGGTCTGCCGAGTCAGAAGATCATGGATGCCGGTGCGCCGCGACGCTCTGGCCGGACATCGCGGGCGGCGCTTGGCGGCCGACGGCAACCCGGAATGTGCGTTCCCTCAGGGGGTGGACGACTAAGCGTCGCCGTCTTCGCCGGGCGCGCTCAGCGCCCCCACCTGGGCGTCTCTTATCAGGTCGCGACAGCGTTCCAGCACCTGCTCGCTGGCCACGTCCCGGAGCAAGGCCTCGCCCAGACTGTAGGCGTAGCCCAGGAAGGCGAGATACTCGGCTTGCTCGGCGGTCGCGCCGCCCTCCAGCATGAGGCTGCTGCTGAAGCCGACGCGTTCACGATCGACCTCCAGCACCATGCGCCGGGCCATCTTGTCCCGTCGCGCCCAGGCCCGGATCGCCAGCTCAACGCTGGCGGCGTCCTCGGACCGGCGGGTGCGGGAGGGTAGAGTGCGGAGTCGGCCGAGCTGTTCGCGTGGGCCAAGCCTTCGATCTTCCTTAATCCGATCGACGATGCGGCGAGTCTGGGTGTCCCGCCAGCGCAGGAGGATGGCCTCGAGCAGGTCCTGGCGGCTTTTGAAGTGCCAGTAGAAGCTGCCGCGGCTGACTCCGATCGAGGCGGCCAGCGGCTCGACGCGTACGGCGTCGACGCCCATGGTGACCAGCCGTTCCATGGCGGCTTCCACCCAGTCTTCCCGGGTGAGCTGCCGCTTTCCCTCGTTCTCGCTCGCCATCCCCTCACCTCCGGCTGGTCCTAGAGGCCCCGTCTGCGCGGTCCTTCGAGCTAAACGGCTTTAGGCCGGGCCGCAAATCTGATCATTCCCGCGGCGCTTCCTGTCGCGCGTAACGTGCAGGGCTTGGCGCGCGTGTCCCGTCGGCCAGCTTTCCCCGTGGCGAGGCGCCGAAGCGCAATCGCCGTGAACGCCGCTTAAACCTCTGCACCAGTCCATACGACAGTGTATTCACAGCCCGAGATACTCTGCTGCAATCAAGAAGCCAGGCGCTCCCCTCGTTCAACGATTGACGACATACAGCACCGTATGTGAGATGCCGGCCGCGCACCAGGGCGCCGTTCGTTTGGAGGTCGCCTATGGTCCAGGTCGCAGCCGCGCCGGAGGGGGCGCCGCCGCCGGTGGCGGTCACCCCGGGCTACCGCCGCTACGTTATGGGCGTGCTGTTGCTGATCTACACCCTGAACTTCCTGGATCGGCAGGTGGTCAATATTCTGGCCGAGCCGATCAAGAAGGATCTCGGGCTCGCCGACTGGCAGCTGGGGGTCCTCACCGGCCTGTCGTTCGCGGTGCTGTACAGCACCCTGGGCGTTCCGATCGCACGCTACGCCGAGCACGGACACCGCCCGCGGATCATCGCCGCCGCCGTGCTGGTCTGGAGCGCGTTCACCGTGCTCTGCGGCTTCGCCGTCAACTTCGTCCAGCTGCTGCTGGCGCGGGTCGGCGTCGGTGTGGGGGAGGCGGGTTGCACGCCGCCGGCCCATTCGCTGATCATGGACTACACGCCGCGCGACCAGCGCGCCTCGGCGATGGCCTTCTATGCCCTCGGCACCCCTCTGGGAGGGCTGCTCGGCATGGCGCTTGGGGGCATCGTCGCAGACGCCTGGGGGTGGCGCGCCGCGTTCGTGGTCGCCGGCGCGCCGGGGATCCTCGCGGCCCTGATCGCCGCCACGACGCTCCGGGAGCCGCGCGCCCTGAGGCCCCGTCCGGCCAAGGCCTCCGGCCCCACCTTCGCCGACGCCATGCGGGAACTCGCCGGCAAGCGCACCTTCTGGCTCGTCGCCTTGGGGGGCGCCGTCCAAGGCTTCATCATCTATGGCCAGACCTCCTTCACCGCCGTCTTCTTCTTCCGCAACCACGCGGCGGCCCTCGAGGCCATGGCTGGCGCTGTCGGGCTCGGGCCGGCGGGCTTCCTCGGGTTGGCGCTCGGCCTTTCGGGCGCGCTCGCCGGGATCGCCGGTGCGATCCTCGGCGGCCGGCTGAGCGACCGGTTCGCCGCGCGCGACCTGCGGGCGTTCGCCGTGCTCCCGGCGGTCTTCGCCGGTGCGGCGGCGCCGTTCTTCATCGCCGCGATGCTCTCGCCCTCCGCGGTGGTGGCCATTCTGCTGCTCGCGGCGCCCACCGGCCTCATGTCGGCCTGGTTCGGTCCGGTCTACGCGTCCATCCAGGGACTGGTGCAGCCGCACACGCGCGCCACCGCGGCGGCCGTCTTCCTCTTCATCGTCAACCTCCTCGGCCTGGGGCTTGGGCCCATGGCCCTGGGCGCGCTGAGCGACCTGCTTGCCGGTCCGTTCGGCATGGGGACCGGCGAGGGCCTGCGCTGGGCGCAGGTCGCCGCGAGTGTCAGCACGGTGTTTTCGGTGACGCTGTTCCTCTTGGCGGCGCGCTCGATCCGCCGCGACTCCGTCAGCTGAGGGCGCGCCGATCCGCCGCCGATTGACAGGCGCGGCGCGCAATCCTAGAACATACAGAACTGTATGGTAACGGGGTATTTCGACGTGTCCGGGACGTGGGTGCGGCTGATCGGGGCGGATGAGGTGAAGGAGGGTGACGGGCGGCGTGTGCAGCCTGAAGGCCTGGAGGCCGTCGCGGTGTTCCGGGTCGGCGGCGCGGTCTATGCGATCCAGGACCGCTGCACCCACGCCAAGGCTTCGCTTTCGGAAGGCTGGCTGGAGGATCATGAGATCTCCTGCCCAGTGCACGACGGACGTTTCGACATTCGTGACGGCCGCCCGTTGTGCTTCCCGGCCGCCATCGCTTTGCGCACCTTCCCCGTGCGCGAAGAGGACGGTGCGATCCATGCAGACCTCTCGGCGGCGCAGGCGGAGGAGTCGGTCCCGTGACCCCTAAGGCCTCGAGCGCTGGACCCAACCGGACGCGATCGGTGCGAAGGTCGCCGCCGTGAGCGGCTGGCTGGACGGCGATGTGGCCCTGGTCACCGGAGCCGCCAGCGGCATCGGCCGCGCCGTGGTGTCGCGATACCTGGACGAGGGCGCGAAGGGGGTCGTGGCGGTGGACCGGGACGCCGACGCCCTGGCCGACCTCGCGTCGGCGTTCGGTGTTGCGGTGCGGATTGTCCGGGGCGACGTGACGGAGCCGGCGACCCACGCCGCAGCGGTGTCGGCGGCGGAGCAGGCGTTCGGCGGTCTGGACGTGGCGGTCGGCAATGCCGGCGTCTTCGACTTTCATCGTCCCCTGGACCGGTACGAACCCGACGAGCTGATCGCGGCGATGGACGAGATCTTCGCCGTCAACGTGCGGGGCTACCTGCTGCTCGCCCAGGCGGCCTATCCGGTGCTGCGGCGGCGTCGCGGCGGACTCATCTTCACCGCGTCGGTCGCCAGCGTGCAGGCTGGCGGCGGTGGGGTGCTCTACACAGCTTCCAAGCACGCGGTGCTCGGCGTTATCCGCCGCCTGGCCCTGGAATTCGCGCCCGAGGTGCGCGTCAACGGGGTCGGCCCCGGCGGAACCATCACCCAACTGCGCGGGGCTGCCAGCCTTGGCCATCAAGCCCGCTCCCTCGGGGCCGATCCCGACGCTTTGGCGGCACAGATCGCCCCGACGAATCCCCTGCGCCTCGCCCAGGCGCCGGAGGACCACGCCGGACTCTACGTGCTGCTCGCCAGCCGTCAGGACTCCCGCGCGATCACGGGTGAGCTGCTGATGAGCGACGGCGGCCTCGGCGTGCGGCCGATCCTGCCGATCGTAGACTGAGCGCGCCGCAGCCGCCTGGAGGGGCTGATGACGCCTTCGCTCCGCAGCGGCGAAGAGCGGCGCGCGAGACCTGATCGGATGAGCTCAGCTCCTGGCGATCTGGGAACGCGCCGAAGCGACACCTAGGCTCTCGAGCACCTCCTTCACGCCGCCAAGCTCCGCCTCGAGTTTGGAGCGACGAGCCTCGACCAAACGCGTCGCCATCTGACGTTGCGCCTCATCGGCGCAATCCAGCACGGCTCGGATATCGGGCAGGGAGAGGCCTGCCTTGCGGAGTAGGACGATCCAGTCCAGCCGGGCGCGCGCCCTGGCATCGTAGAATCGGGAGTTGAGGCGATCTCGCCCGGCCTGGATGAGGCCGCGCTCCTCGTAGAACCGCAGCGCCCGGGCCGTGAACCCATAGATCCGCATCGCGCCGGAGATGCCCAGGCGCGGCATGTGGTGGACAGTCATGGGGGGCTCCTTCGTTCTCCCGTTCGCAAATGACACAAGCGGGGATGACGCGGAGGAGAGCGGCGTTATCTTGTCGATACAAGCGAGATCATGCCAAGTCTTGGCAGGGACGGGAGCGATTTTGTGAAACTGCAAACATGAGGCGGAAGCTTTTTGTGGGTCCGAAGGTGCGCACCCTGCGGGAGCGGCAAGGCCTAAAGCTCCAGACGTGCGCTCGGCGGCTTGGGATTTCCGTGAGCTATCTTTCGCAGATCGAAGCCAACAAGCGGCCAGTCACCGACCGCGTGCTCGGCCGCCTTTTGCAGATGCTGGAGGCAAACCTCGAAGACTTCGCCTCCGACACCAGCGACCGGCTCATGTCCGATCTCCGGGAAGCGATGGCGGAGGCTGGGCCGGGAGAAGCGCCTGTCTCTCTGGCGCAAGTCCGCCAGGTCGTTCTCAGCTCGCCAGGCGTTGCCCATCGTCTCCTGGAACTGCACCGGGAGAACAACCGCTTGCGAGAGCGGTTGCTGTTGGCCGACCAGGCCGTTGCTCTCGATGAGATCGCCGCGGCGAGCTCGCTTCTGCCGTACGAAGAAGTTCGCGACTTTTTCTACTTCCGCGACAACTACATCGATCAGCTTGATCGAGCAGCAGAGGAGCTAGCCCGCCACGTAGGCGCTGGCGTGGATGATCGTTCCCATATCGGCGTCGAGATGTACGTGCGCGAAAGACTTGGTCTTAACGTGCGGCAGAAGCGGATGGGAGACCTCTTGAGGCGGTACGACTCGGCCGCAAGCGAGTTGTGGCTGAACTCCAACTTGCCGCCGGCGTCCCGGTCCTTCCAACTCGCCTATCATCTCACCTCCGTGCTGCTGGCCGACATCATCGAGCGGGAACTCGACGGTGCGCGCTTCCGGACTCCCGAAGCCGTCGATGTCTGTCGCGTCGGGCTCAGCAACTATGCGGCTGGCGCTCTGCTGATGCCCTACCGCCGTTTCCGCGAGGCTGCGCGGGAACACCGTCACGACGTGGAGCGCCTGTGCGGCCTGTTCGGGACGAGCGTGGAGCAGGTTTGCCACCGCTTGAGCACCCTTCAGCGCCCTGGCGACCGCGGTATTCCGATCTACTTCGTCCGTCTCGACTACGCGGGCAACATCACCAAGCGACATAGCGCGACACGGTTCCGCTTCGCCCGCTTCGGCGGGGCGTGCCCGCTCTGGAACGTTCATGAGGCGGTAGGCGCGCCAGACAGGTTCCTGGTTCAGCTGGCGGAAATGCCCGACGGCGTGCGCTATCTCTGCGTGGCACGGGCCATCGTAAAGAAATCAGACAGTTATTTGGCGCCTGAGCAGCGGTACGTCATCGGATTCGGGTGCGAGCGCGAGCATGCGCGAGAGTTCGTGTACTCTGCGGGCATCGATCTCGAAGGGCCTCTGGCGCGGATCGGCGTAAGCTGCCGGATCTGTGAGCGCGACGCCTGCCCTCAACGGGCGTTTCCCCCTGTGGACCAAGCCATCCGGGTGCCCACTGACGAACGAAGGGTGGTGCCGTTCGAGCTGCGCCGGCCTGAGCGGCCCGGCTGAACCTCGCCGCCCAGCTGTTGGACACGGCCGTCGTGATCGAAGCGGCGACGCGGGCCGAGGCCGCCGGCGCCCGGAGGTCGTGCATGGGCGCGGCTTGGCGGGCCTCAAGGATCGGGACCTACCGAAGGTCTGCGCGATTGTCGCCGGCGTGAATGCGCAGCGTCTGCAGACCTGCTGATGGGCGGTCAGGCCGCGGCCCTGCGGGATGTTCGGCGCGACTATTGCAACCACAACCTCGACTCGGACTGCGGCGTGTAACTCCGCGCCCTGCTCAGGACAGAGCCGCCGCTCGCGTGGGGCGAGCCAGGCCGCTGGTTCGCAACATTCCGGACGAGGGAGCGCCCCGCGCTGAGTCCAGTGCTGACCCGATCAATTTCCCATTTCGATTATTCTGGGATCTCGGTTCTGAGTCTTCAGAGCGGCCGCTGCTGAGTTGAGGAAATCTCGCGGAATTTCAGAGCCAGCTCATCCGCGCCGATCTTAACTGCACGGCGCGCGCAGTCAGTCTCTCACCTTGACCACGGTCTTGCCGGTTGTCCGCCCAGCTTCGACCGCCGCGATCGCATCCGGATACTGCTCGAAGGGTAGCTCTGCCCCGATCACCGGGCGCAAGGCGCCGGCCCTCAGCGCCTGATGGAGGTCGGCATGGATCTCCGCCAGCAGCTCCGGCTCCTTATCCTGCGACCAGTAGACCCCGACCGTCGTGATCGCCTGCACGAGGAGGCGGTTTGCGCGCAGGGTGGGGAACTCGCCCGAGGCGAACCCAACAATCGCGTGCCGGCCGCGCCATTTCAGCAGCCGCATCGCCGCCTCCGCCCGCGATCCCCCGACCGGATCGACGAGGATGTCCACCGCCGGTAAGTCGAAATGGGCGCGAATGGTGTCGGTCCAGCCGTCGCCGCCGTAGTCGACCGTCAGGTCCGCCCCGAGGCTGCGGGCCAGCTCCAGCTTGGCAGCTGAACTGGCGGCGGCGATCACCGTCGCTCCCTTCCATTTGGCGAGCTGAATAGCCGCCGTGCCCACACCGCCGCTCGCGGCGAGCACGAGGACGACGTCGCCCGCCTGTGGAGGGCGTGCGTGGAAGAGAGCGATGTGAGCGGTGGGAAACACCACCGGGATAGCCGCGGCTTCGCTGTCGCCGATGTTGTCGGGGACGCGCCGCAGGTGCTCGGATCGGACGACGGCGAACTCCGCCGCCGCGCCGTGCGGGACATTGGCCATCACGCGCTGGCCGAGCCACCCCCGGTCGTCGGAACCGGCCTCGACCACGCGGCCGGCGAGTTCGGGGCCCGGCGTCCAGGGCGGCGTCGTGCGGACTTGGTACTTCCCGCGCAGGCTGAGGCCGTCGGCGTAGTTCACCCCGATGCGGCTGACCTCCACGAGGACTTCACCAGGACCGGGCGTGGGGACGCCGATCTCCTCGAGCCGCAGCGCCGATGGCTCGCCGACCTCATTCATCCTCCAGGCCTGCATCGTTCGGCTCATGGGTGCTGCGCCCTTGGCTGGGTATTGTCCTGGGTACGTACATTGCTGTCTGTAAACCGACCTGGACATGAGCGCCAGTAGGGAGAAGATACGCAAAGACGGCGTTTAGCTTCGGCTATACATAACCATACAAAACTGTATGTTCAGGCCGCCTGTCGCCGGTTCCTTCCAGTTCTCGCGGTCAGGCCCGGACCGCGCTCGGGATTTGCAACCCGGCGCGGTTCCGTCGAAACGGCCCGCCGCAGCCTCCTCCCCATGCGGCGACCTGGAGGGCCGGGCTTCAGCCTGTCCGGCCCTCCGCATTTCAAGTGCCGTTTCCCGGCAGCGGCCACGCTTCGTACAGGGGCTGCAGCGCACGCCGGCAGCGTTCGCGGCTGATCGTTCAGCGGATCCTCGCCGGCCGCCGATCCTTGATCTCAGGAATGTTCCTCACACACAGGCGCAGGAGACGTCTCCGGTTCGGACCGGCAATGCCGATTGCCGCGGCCGCCTCGCGCGGTGCTCCGCAAACTCCGTGACCACGTTGCGGAGGTGGCGTCTAGCGCAGCGGATCACTGAGGATGGTCCTCGGCTTGGCCAATTGCATCGTGCCTGCGGCGGGGAAGGCCTTCCCCTCCGGCCGAGCCCAGTCTCGGCCGACCCCTTCGAGCCGGGGGCTCGCCCCCGCAACGCCCCGCAAAAGGAGGAAGAGGAGGAGGAGGGAGGCCGGGCCGTGCGGCTCGATCGAGCCGCCGTTATCGCCCATTGGATGAGCGAGCTCATGGATGTGCTGGATGCTTCGGGAGCTCAGGATCGGTTCCGTCGTGCGGATCCTGCGTCGTTGCCCGTGATGGCCGGCAGTATCCTCGTTGTTAAACGGCTGAAGTCAGGGCCCGAGGTAGCTGTGCGCCGCTGTGGACAGCCTTACCCTGGCGGGGCCGAGGGTGTCCGACATCCTCAAGGCGCATCGGTCTGCAGCCCTCTACGTCCGCTTTGCCGTCGCCTGTCAGCTGCGCGATGCCGAGCAAGGCGATATTCTCAGCCGCCCCGCGGGAGGCGGTCTCCGCTCAGATCGGTTGAGCGTTCCGTTGGCAGGCCGGCTCCGATCGCTCAGACCGCCTGCTCGTGAAGCGTGTGGGCCATCCGCGCGCGGAGGTGATCAACCACGCTCAGCAGCTCATTCGGCGACAACGTCCAACACGGCTCCGGAGTAGAGAGCGGATGGTCTCCCGTGTCGTCGTCGGCCAACGCCAGCCGTCGCCGATATGCGGGAGCTCGATCAGCATTCCTCGAACCCCCCTATTCGGTGACAAATGACGGAGTCGCACTACCTCGCAGGTCGATGCGCCTGGTCGGCCGAGGCTGGCGCAGAGTGGATGCCACGCCCGCGGCAGACCGCACGCGGCTATGGCGCGTGGCCGGCGCGATCGACGGAGCCCCAGAGGTAGAAGGAGGGCGCGCCCTCCGCCAACCCGGATCTGTAGAGGCCGACGCCCCGGACGTCAGGGCAGCTTGCGGACTGCAGGGCTTGAGCGGCGTCCAGCAGAGCGGCGGAGGATAAGGACCGGCCGTTAACGGTTTGGATGAAAACGGGTTTGAGCATTGCGCCCCTCGCGCCGAAGCCGATGAGGGCGATGTGAGTGGCATCGAGTTCGAAGTGCGGGAGGGCTTCAGGCCAGAGCCGCCAAGGGGTCTGCCAATCGCCCGTGCTGGAGCGGAGCATGCGGATCGGCAGGTCGGGTCGATGTTTGGCGCGCTCCGCGGCCGTTAGAGCTTCGGACCCGAGGCGTTCGGCGCGGTCCCGCAACACGGCGGTGGGCGCCCGGTAATAAATCGCCGTGCGGCTGCCGGAGAGGAGCCAATCTCCGTCGGGGCCGCGCTCGTCGAAAAGCACTTCGTGCTGATCCGCCACGAGGACCCGGATTGGCCGCGGATCCGGGCTCAGGCGAAGGAGGGTTCCAGGCTCGTGCATGAGACGGTCTTGTCCGGCTGTCGTACGCGCGCGGCGCAACGCCCCGCTCTAACGGCCGCGGCCCTGCAATGACAAGCACGCTCGGACGACAGCGCGTCTGGCGGGCAGCGGGTGGCGCCTCGCACTGGGCGTCGAGACAGGCGAGGTAGGGGTGCGTCCGATGCGTTCTCGTTGCGTCCCTTCAATCATCGCTCACGGTTAAGCCTGGATCCGCCTGCTGGTCGCGATCGCGCGATCGCCGCAGCACGGCCCGCATCGGGTCTCGCGAAGGCTGCGCGCGCTCCGCGCGTCCCTGGCGGTAGTCGGGGTGCTGCAGCACGGCTCGCATCTGGTCGATGGGCGTCGCAAGGCTCCGGGTGAAGTGGGCCTCAGGCGCTTAGCAGCGCGAAGGCGACGGCGAGCCCATACAGCACCCACCCTTTGCTACAGCCTGCGCAAACTCCTCGCCGCCCATGCATGCTCCTGTCGTCAAGGGAGCCCACGATTAGAGACGGATCCAACAACCGTTCATGGCGGCGGCGACAGTCTCGCCCAACATGCCGAAGACAATGCCTGTGCGTTGGAGCGGTCACAATCCTGAGCCCGTGAGTGCGCGGTCAGCCCTAACTTTCGAACTCCCTACGGCCTGCGAGATTGGGCACGGCGACTTCCTGGGCCAGAGCACGCCGCCAGGCGCCACGACAGGCGAGCGGGAGACACGCTCGCTGTATCCATCGTAACCGAGATCCACGGGCGTTCGCTCGACGGCCGGCTTTGTGCGGGCGCTCGCGAGCGATCGGCGCGGCGAACGAGTCCGGCCGACCAATGTCGCCCCCGGGGCATGCTGAACGCCAGAGGCGCGCAAGGGGCTCGCTCCGCGACTTACGGGTCAGGGCCGCTAGGCGACGACCGTGCGATATCGGCCGGGCGTGACGCCGACCTGCTGCAGGAACACGCGATTGAGGTGGCTCTGGTCGGAGAATCCGGCGGCGAGAGCCACGTCGGCCGGCGGTTGACCGCGCGCGAGCAGCCGGCGTGCAAGCCTCACTCGAAGCTGCGTCTGATA
The DNA here is from genome assembly GCF_057219735.1 of Phenylobacterium sp. T106. Lineage (NCBI taxonomy): Bacteria > Pseudomonadati > Pseudomonadota > Alphaproteobacteria > Caulobacterales > Caulobacteraceae > Phenylobacterium > Phenylobacterium sp. T106. Next base: position 209,209 of record NZ_JBXVWA010000006.1, read on the forward strand.
GGCATGCGGCGAGATGCCGAGCTCGCGGACGAAGCTTCGAAGCAGCTGGAACCGGCTAAGGCCTTCGAGTTCGGCGAGTTCTCCAAGGCTGACCTCGCTGGCGGGGTCTCCTTCGAGCCGCGCAAGCGCTCGCCCGATCCGACCGCACGTTTCTGCGGCCTCTCGGCGCCGAACGGCATAGCGGGATTGAATAAGGGCGAACATCCGCGCCAGGCTCTCCTCGAGCGCCAGAACGCTGCTGCTCTGCGTGACCTTCGCTCGGGCGATCAACGCCAAGACCGCCTCGCGCAATTGCCGATCACGGATGACGGGCTCGGAAATCTCCGGCGCGGCGCCATCGGCGAGCGCTGTCGCCGACGGACTTAGGTAGATCATCCGCCACGCTCGGCTCTGCCCGTGTTGTGGCGCGCCGTCGTGCATCTCGCCGGGATTGGTCGTGATGACGTCGCCGGCCACCGCCTCGACCGGACCCCGCCCGCTCCATGAGCGTTGCGCTCCCGCAATGAGCACCCCCACGCCGACTTGGTCATGAGCATGCCGCGGGAACGAGCGCCCTGAGACGAGGTGCGCCACTTCGAGGCCGCGGATCGAGGAGGGGTGAATGACCGCAGAATGAAGCTCTTGTTTCGGCATGTCTCCGCCTACCGTATGAGCCGCTCTACGGCGACGATGTTCACGATCTTTCCGTTTCGGACTTGATAGACGGTGATCTCATCAGCTGTGCGTCCATCGGCAAGGCCGGTGACGCGATCATAGCAGACGACCTTGTCGCCCAAGGTGATGAGGTGGACGATCTCCACCTTGAGGCCGGGGTTGGCCGCGAAGGATTTGACATAGGCCTCGCGGTAACGCTGAACGCCTTCCCCCCGTAATTCGGCAGGAAACCGGTACTTGCGGATATCCGGTGCGTAGAAAGCCAAGAACGCGTCGACGTCGTTGCGGCTGGCCGCATCGGCGTAGGCGCGGACGACCGCCTCGGGAGAGGTCTCGGCGCCCGGCTGAGCTTGGACTGGCGCCGCGGCCATGCAGACGGCGGTCGCGAGGGCTGAGGTGACGATGCGGAGCATTTCCGGGGTTCTCAAGATGGGAGCGCTGCGGCGGCTCTTCTGCCGCGGGAGAGCACGACCGACGCCTGCGCCTGACGTGCCGGGATGGACCAATAGGCGGCGAGAAGCTTGGGCGCTTCTTGGGTCTCTGACCGCTTAAAGCCGTGGCGCTCGTAGAAGCGGAGCGCCCAGTCGGCCGCGGCCCAGGTGCCGACCAGCGTGGGCTTGACCGCGCCCTTACAGGTATGCTCGAGCAGACGGCCGCCGATCCCTGCGCCCTGGACGGCGGGCACGACATAGGCGTGCCGGATGAGCACAACATCGCCGCGGTCCTGAACGCCCATGACCCCGCAAAGGCGATCGTCGGCCCAGACGCCCGAAAACGAGACGCCGGCGTCAATCTCCTGCTGGAGGTAGTCGGCGAGCATGTAGGGCCACCGCCAGCAGTCCTTGGGGATCACCCCTTCGTACCTGCGGGCCGCTTCGTTGATGACGCTGAGGATCGCTGGTCGGTCTTCTGGAAGACATGAGCGCGGGCTCTGCATAGCGGTCTCCTTTCTCAGGATCCGAGCATCGCGTGGCGTGGGCCGGCCGTATTGAACGATATTGCAGGCGCACGTCCCGCCGGAGCGACGCGCTGGCCTGAGCACCCGAGACCGCCGTCTTGCTACGCAGTACGGGCTCAGCCGCTCAGCGCGGCGCCTCGCTGCCTTGAGCTGCTACGCGCTTGTCAGACAGCATAGGCGTACGGTCCGCCGCGAGCTAGGGCACGCAGGTAGGCCGGGCGAGCGTGGATCCTGGCCAGGAAGGCGCCAAGCTGCGGCCGAGCGCGCAGCGCTTGGCCCCGGGCGGCGCCGGCTTCAACGGGGAAACTCATCATGATGTCCGCTGCCGAGAACCGCGCTCCTGCAAACCACTCCGAGCGCGTGAGCTCGGCTTCCCAGAAATCGAATAGACTGGCGAGCTGAGGATCGATGAAGCCGGCCTGCGCCCGCGCTGCGATCGCTTTCACCAGAGGACGCAGCGGGGCGGGTGATGAACTCGGCATGCGTCTCATAACCAGCTTCAGAAGCAGCGGCGGCATCGCCGACCCTTCGGCGTGGTGCAACCAGAACCGCATCCGGTTGTACTCGGCCGTAGCAGGCGGTGGACAGAGGTCGGTCGACCCATGACGCTCAAGAAGCCAGTCGAAGATGGCGCCGGTTTCGGCAATGGTCTCGCTGTCCGTGCTGATTACCGGCGATTTGCCGAGCGGGTGAACCGCCTTGAGTTCCGGCGGCGCGAGTAAGGTCTTCTTGTCGCGAGCATATCGGATGACCTCATAGGTCAGGCCAAGCTCCTCCAGCAGCCAGAGCACGCGCTGCGACCGGGAGTCCTCAAGGTGATGAACGTACAGCATCGAAGCCTCAATTCTCGTTCAAGGTCTAAGTCGCCGGGAGACGGGCTTCCGCGCCGGCGATTGTTGCGGAGGTGGGCGCTCGACAGCAGGGCGTTCCGATCGGCGCTCGGAGCGCGAGGCCAAGGTTCCGCTTCGAGACGCGCGTTGCGCCGTCGAAGCTGACGATGCACCGCGCGGCCCTGCCCATGCGGGACCCTACCTTGGTCGATGTTCGGTGCCTTGGCCCACAGTGATGAAGATGCACGTGGCTTGGGCGCCCTCTTCGACATCGAAGGTGTGCCAAACCCCTTCGGGGTTCACCGCGTAGTCTCCCTCAGCCAAAACAACCCGGCGCTCGCCGGCCTCTTCCGATGCCTGGATCAGCGTGAGCTGCCCCCTGACGCAGATCACGACCTCGGCGCCGTGCGGATGCCGCTCCCAGGCATCCCAACTCTGCGAGAAGTCGAACTGCGATACGAGGCGGCCCTCCACCCCATCCCCGCCCCTGCGATGGGCGTAGTCGTGAAACCAGTCAGGGCCAGTAAACGGCGGCTCGACGTAGGAACGCGCGCCGCGTCCGAGATGAATAGGTTGTTCGGCAAGCTTCGGCATACTGGAACCTCTGTGATCGGCGCGCTCGAGACCGATGGACCAGTCCCCACCGTAGGGGGTAGAATTTACGTTGTAAAAGGATTCTTGCGGCGGTTCTTTGCCGCCGGCTCACAGCTCCGGCGTCCGGAGGGCGTGCCTCCCTTAGGAGGCGGCAAACCGTCGCCCGGACAGCCTATCGGCGGAACGACGTTGCCCGAACCCCGTTCCGGCGCTCCCCCGATGCGGGGCGATAGCCACCGGGTCGCGGAGCATCCAGGGATGCAAATCTGAAGCTACGCTATACGGTGGCACACGATCCATTGAGAGTTGCCGGGGGGGAGGCGATGAACTCCCACGGGCGTCTCTGAAACTTCCTGCGCCCGGAGCTCAAACCACGAGCGTCATAGCCTTAATCCTCGACCACAGACCTGCTGGTACCATTGTTGGTATTCACGGGTGTGAAGCAGCCGAGCCTCCTCGGAAATGTGAGTCCTGCCGGGCCCACCAGCGCGCGTTCGGCGGGTCGTGCTTCGGGCGTTGAGCTTGGTGGGGGCCGTGCGGAACGGCCGTCGCGCCGCGCCCTAGGGGGTCGGGACCGCCTCGGAAGGTGCGAAGAACGGCCTTGCCTCGTCGAGAAGCGCCAGGGCGAGGCGGCTGGGCGGCGACAGGGCCGAGGTCATGAAGGCGTAGTCGTGCAGGATCTGCGGCCGGAACACCCGGGCCGTCAGGCCGTCCCGCGCGAAGTTGCCGGCCAGGAGGGCGTTGACCATGGCGACGCCCAGCCCGTTGGCGGCCAGGGCGCAGGCCGAGCCCACCGTGTGCGTCTCGAGCTTCACGCTCATCCGCACGCCGCGCGCGTGGAACGCGTCCTCGATCTGGCGGCGCGTGCGGGTGCCGTAGCCCAGGAGGATCAGCGGCTCGCCGCGAAGTTCGTCGGGACTGAGCGTCTCGCAGGCGGCCAGGCGATGATCGTGCGGCAGGACGCACACCGTCTCACTGGAGGACAGGAGCACGGTGGAAATGTCGGTCCGGTCCAGGGGCAGCTTCACGAACCCGCAGTCGGCCGCGCGGCTGGCCACCATGCCGCGCGCCGTCTCGGCGCTGCGCGAATCGATGGACAGGCGAACGTTCGGATGCCGTGCCATGAACTTCGTGACGATCGCCGACAGCAGGCCTTCCGAGAGGCTGGGCGGCGCCACGACCTTCAGCGTCCCCGCATTGTGCGTCGCAAGGTCATGGACCAGGCCTTCCACCCGCTCGAGACCCCCGAAGGCGAGGTCGACTTCCTGGTAGACGATGAGGCCCTCCGGCGTGGGCGTGAGCCGGCCCTTCTCGCGGTAGAAGAGATCGAAGCCCGCGTCCTGCTCGAGCTGCGCGATGAGCCGGCTGACGGCCGGCTGCGTCAGCCCCATCCGCGCGGCGGCCGCGGTGGCCGAGCCGCTCAGGATCGTTTCGCGGAACGCCTCGAGACTACGCAGGCTCAGCTTCATCGCCGTCCCCGTGACCTTCCGGGCGCCGCTCCACGACCGGGAGCAGCAGGCGCGAGGGACGCGCCGCGTCCATATAGACACGATTTCGCGCGGGCCGGGGAGAGCCGCCGCGACCCTCGGGTTCGCCCGAATTGGGGTTCACGTCGAAGTGGGGAAAGTTGCTGGAGGCGACGTCCAGCCGGATGCGGTGTCCCTTGAGGAACCGGTTCGCGGTCGGGAAGCCCTCGACGGTGATCTTGTACACCTCGCCCGGCGCCAGGCGTGTCTCGCGATCGAACCCCAGGCGGTAGCGGGCGCGCAGGATCCCGTGTGCGAGGTTCATGGCGTAGCCCTGCGGGTAGTCCGCGGAGGGCGGGTGCACGTCGATCAGCTTGATCGTGAAGTCCGTGTCGACGCAGTCCGAGGCGACATGCAGCTCCGCGCGGACGGCGCCGACCACCTCGACGTCATGCGACAGCGGCGGCGTCTGGAAGACCAGCACGTCATCGCGCTCGGCCAGGGCGCGGAACGGCGGCTCGCAGCCGAAGATCTCAGGACCTTCGCGCTGGTCGAAGGCGCCGGCGTCCATGATCGGCGCGCCGGACGCCAGCGCCCCGCCGACCGTCGGGACCGGGTGCGCAGGATCGTGCACGTACTCGCGGAAGGCGTCCGGCGCAGACGGCGGATCCAAGGATAGGGCGCCCTGCGCATCCAGGAAGTAGCTGCGGGTCGCCACGTCCGCCGGCGGCCACTGCGCCGCCTCGATCCACCGACCGCCGTGGTCGAGCCGGCCGTCGGGCAGGCGGCGTCCGGAGCCGCCCCCCATCACGAAAAGCTTCACGGGCGGCAGCGGATCCGGCGCCTGCGGGTTCTTGAGCCACGCGTCGAACCAGCTCAGGCGCAGCGCCACGTAGTCGGGGGCGAGATTGCCGTCGAGGGGAGCCTGCGGACCGAAGTCCACGTCGCCGGCGAAGGTCACCGAGCGCTGTCCATGGGTCCAGGGACCCAGGATCAGTTTCACGGCGGAGCGCTTCCGCCGGGAGAGTTCCTGGAAGTTCTCGATCGCGGTGGCCGAATAGGGGTCGAACCAGCTGCTCATGCAGACGACCGGCGCGTCGGCGAACCTGTCGTAGGCGTCTCGGGCATAGATCCCGTTCCGGCGCCAGTAGGGGCCGAACCGCCCGTTGCGCCACTGCTCAAGGAGATAGCGCTCGTATTCGGGCGCCGCGCTCAACGGCGAGCGGCCCTCGGACCACGGCATGGCCCTGAACCAGGCCTTCAGGTCCTGCGCCTGCAGCGCCGCCTTGCGCCCGGGATCCGCCGCGGTGGCGGGGCTCAGCAAGGCGTGCTTGTAGGCCCAGGTGGCCTGCTTGAGTTCGAACGCCCCGCCCTGGCGGATGCCGGAATGGTAGGCGCTGGAGAAGCCGCCGGAGTCGAGGAACATCGCCGCCAGTCCCGGGGGGGCCAGGCACGCCATGGCGCTCTGCACGTGCGCGCCGTACGAGAGGCCCAGCGTCGCGACGCGGCCGTCGCACCAGGGCTGGGCGCGCAGCCAGGCCAGGGTGTCCACGCCGTCGGGCCCCTCGTTGAGGTACTTCTCGAACTCTCCCTCCGAGCCGTGGCGGCCGCGGCAGTCCTGCAACGCCACCACGTAGCCGCCGCGCACGAAATCGACCGCGATCCGGGGCTTGGACCGCGGAACAGGATCGTCCCGCGTCCGGTCCCCGTGGTTCACCCCCCGCTTGTCGTAGGGCGTGCGCTCCAGCAGCACGGGCCAGGAGCCGGGCAGCGGCCGGCCGTTCGCGGCGGGCCGGTACACGTCGGTCGCCAGCCGCACGCCGTCTCGCATGCCGATCATCAGGTCCTGCGTGACGTGGACGTCGTCCGGCGGCGCAAAGGGCTGGGCCTCAGCCATCCTCGCCCCCTCAAAGACTGACGCTGGCGAGCACCAGGACGCCCACGCACAAGGCCACGAGGACCGCCATCAGCGGCGCGATGAACCGTATCCACTCCAGGTAGCCGACCCGCGCTGTGGCCAGATAGGCCAGCAGCATCCCGGATGTCGGGGTCACCATGTTGGTCAGGCCGCTGCCCATGAGGAACGCCATGATGAGCGTCTGGCCGTTCACGCCCGCGGCCTGCGCGATCGGCGCCAGGATCGGAATGGAAAGGGTCGCCTTGCCCGACACGCTGGGAATGGCGACGCCCAGGCCGGCCTCCACCGCCATCAGGGCGCTGGCCACCACGGCGGGCGAGTGGCCCTCGGCCAGGCTGGTGGCGGCCGCGATGATGGTGTCGAGGACCTGGCTGTCGCGCAGCATGATCTCGACGGCCGCCGCCAGGCCGATCAGGAGGCCGGCGAGGGTCATCGACTTCATGCCCTCGACGAAGAGGTCCGCCGTCTGGCCGGCGCCGAGGCCGCCCGCCGCCGCGATGGCGACGGACAGCGCGAGGTAGAAGGCGGCGAGCTGGAGGTTCCCCCAGTCCCACATCTGCGCGCCGACGATGAGGGCGACGCATCCGGCCGCGAGGGTGGTCAGCACGACGACGTGCCGGGTCGACAGGCGATGGTCGGGCAGGGCGTCGGCGGCGCCGGCCATGTCGCGCGGCGCGACCCGCCGCAGATAGAGCATCACATAGGCGACGCCGAGCGCCAGGAAGAGCGTGAAGACGGCGAGGCGCGGCAGCATTCCGCTGAACACCGGCAGGCCGGCCAGCGGCTGGGCGACGCCGAGCGCGACCGGATTGGTGACCGAACCGATATAGCCGATCTTCGCCGCCACGCCGACCACGGCCATGGCGAACATGTTGGGCAGGCCCATGCGCTGGCCGATCACGGCCACGATCGGGATGATCACCAGGTACTCGGAGATGAAGCCCAGGAAGGTGCTGCCGAGGGCCACCGCCAGCATGAGCACGAGCGTGAGGATGTAGAGGTTCCCGGAGGTGATCTGGAGCAGCCGGTCGATGCCGGCGTCGATCGCGCCCGTCGCACGCATGACCGCGAACATGCCGCCGACGAAGACGACCATCACGATCAGCGGCGCTGTCTTGATCAGGCCTGCGGGTACGACCGTCACCAGGGAGACGACGCTCGCGGCGCGCGCCGGCGTCTCGGTCATCGACGGCGGGGCGGGGGCGACGAGCGCTCGCCAGCCGTTCACCTTCTCCACCGCCTGATAGCTGCCCGGCTCCACCAGCCGGCCTTCCCGCTCGAAGCGGCCGGCGGGGACGAGGTGGGTGAGCAGGGCGGCCAGCAGCAGCACCCAGACCATCACGAGGGTGGGGTGCAGGCGCGAGCCCGGCCGGGACGCGTGGGGGTCGGTGGAGTGGCTCATGCCCTGGACAGACGCCTGATCTGGAGGTTGAGGCGCGTCCGCCGCCAGCCGGGGCGCGCCGGGGAGGGCCTAGAACCGGGCCGAGAGCCGCGCGTAAACGAACCGGCCCCGCGCATCGTAGGTGTAGATGTCGTAGTTGATCGGCGCATTGGCGTACGAGGCCGGCGGCGCCTTGTCGAAGAGGTTGCTGACGCCCACGCTGACGGCGGTCTCGTAGCGGTCGAACTGAAAGCCCGCCTCCAGGTCGTTGTAGAGGATGGCGCGGGTGCGCGCGTCCTTCACCGCGTTGGCCACGTCGGTGGTCGGGCCGATATAGCGGCCGCGCCAGAGCGCGCTCCAGGAGCCGTTGCGCCAGCTGAACGAGGCCTGGCCCTTCCAGTGCGGGTAGGTGGAGCGCGGCTGGTCGCCCTTGCCCGCCCGCTCGTCCACGATCGGCGCTCCGCCGAGCGGGTTCGGGCTCGTGGTCCTGAAGCTGTCGAGGTACGAGGCGTCCACGACCGCGGCGAAGCGGCCCAGGTCGGTCGCGAATTCGTAGCGCAGCGTGGCGTCGACGCCCGAGGTCTTGATCTCGGCCAGGTTCTGGACGCCCTGCAGCAGGTTGAGGATGGCGCCGGTGCCCGGGTCGCGGGCGACCAGGTCGCAGAAGACGCCGCCGCGCTGGGCGCAGAGGTTCAGGATCTGAGTGGCCGACTGGCTGGCGATCGCGTCGTGCACGGTGATCTCGAACCAGTCCACGGTCAGCGTCAGGCCGGGCGCCAAGCTGGGCTTGATGGCCACGCCGACGCTGTAGGTGTCGGCCGTCTCGGGCTTGAGCCGGGTGTTGCCCGAGATGGTTCCGGCGATGAGGCCGTTCAGGTTGAAGTTGGCCTGGTTGTAGCCCGCCGGGACGCCGGCGCATCCGGGCAGGTTCGCGTGGGCGGCCGCGCCGCCGTTGCAGGGGTCCGTCCCCTGGAAGCTGGTCTGCCGGGCGCCCTGGTAGAGCTCGAGGATCGACGGAGCCCGGAAGCCCTGCGCCCAGGTGGCCCGCACCAGGACGTCCTCGATCGGTCGCCATCCTGCGCCGACCTTGAAGGTGCTGTCCCCGCCCACGGTGTTGTAGTCCGAGTACCGGGCCGCCAGGCTCAGATCGAGGCTCCGGGCCAGGGGCGCGTCCTTCAGGAGAGGCAGCGCGGCCTCGGCATAGACCTCGTTGAGACTGTAGTCGCCCTTGGTGGCGCTGCGGGTCTGGGCCGTGGTGGTCGTGTTGCTGGCGAACGCCGTGCCGGCCGCCGGGGTCGGGATGGTGGTCGGCAGGGCGTTGACGAACGGGTCGGGGCTGTCGCTGGCCCTGTTCTCGCGATGCTCGAAGCCGGCGGCGATGGAGAGGGGGCCCGCGGGCAACTGCAGCACGTCGCCGGTGATGTTGAACGAGACGTCGAGGATCTCGGTCCGGTTCGACTCGTTCGTCGTGTAGCGGATGTAGTCGGCCTGCGCCGGAGTCAGGCCCGAGAACAGATTGATGGGCACGCATCCGGCGGTCGTGCCGCAGGCCGCGCCCAGGCCCAGCGCCAGCCTGTCGTAGTTGATCCCGTTGAGCGCCTTCGAGTCGATCCGGTTCTTGGAATAGAGGGCGTAGGCGTCCCACTTCCAGTCGCGGCCCAGGAACGCGATCTCGCCATCAAGGCCCGCCGCGATCCGCCAGGTCTCCACGTCCTGGATGTTGTCGCGGTTGCCGACGTCGCTCATCACCCTGCGGATCCGCCAGGCGGAGTTCGCGGCGAACGCCAGGGCGTTGGCGGCGGGGACGCCGTTGGCGGTCCCGAACGGGTTGAAGGCTTGGTTCGCCGGGATGGCGAAGCCGCGGATCGTGCCCGCCGTGCCGCCGATGTCGAGCAGCACGGGAGAGAACAGCTGGTCCGACTTGCGTTCGTTCCAGAGCGCCTCGACCTTGAAGCGGGCGCTCTCGCCCAGGTCGGCGGTCCAGCGCCCGTAGACGCCGTAGCGCTCGCTGGGGCCGGTGGAATACACGCCCTGCGCCTGGGTGTTGTAGAAGTCGCCGGGGAGCGCGGCCGTGTGGAACGCGGCGTCGGCCTGGGCGCCGGCGCCGATCGTGGCTCCGGCGTTGAAGGCGATGGGCGCGGCCGACGATGCGAAGCCCGCCGGGGTGCCGAAGAACGCGTTGTTCGCCAAGCCCGGCAGGATGTAGAGGCCGTTCGGGCTGGTCCCCGGGGTCGTCACCGGGACCAGGGTCAGGCGCGTGCGGTCGCGGTCGGCGGTGAGGATCGCCCTGTCCTTCACATAGCTGACCGACAGCAGGAGCGCGCCGCCGTCGTACCGCTTGCCGAAGTTGAAGACCCCCGAATAGGTCTCGCCGTCGCCGTGCGTGGTCTGGCCGTACTTGGCCTGGACCTTGATCCCGTCGAAGTCGGCGGCGGTCTTGATGTTCACCACGCCGGCGATCGCGTCGGCGCCGTAGATGGCCGAGGCCCCGTCCTTCAGCACCTCGATGCCCTCGATCATGCCCAGCGGCATGGTGTTCAGGTCGACGAAGTCGCGGAATCCGCGCTGCCCCACGCCGTCCACCCATCGGTGGCCGTCCACCAGCACCAGGACTCGGTTGCCGCTGCCCTCGGCGCCGCCCAGGTATCGCAGGTTGATCGAACTGGCGCCGTACGAGGTGCCCTGGGTGCCGTTGCTGTTCAGGCTGACGCCCGCGGACGGCAGCTTCTGCAGGAGTTCGCCAACCGAGCCGGCGGCCGAGTTGCGGATGTCCTCCTCGGTGAGGGTGGTGATGACCCCGACCGAGTCGGCGTCCGGACGGCGGATGCGCGAGCCGGTCACGATGACCTCCTCGACCCCCGCCGCTTCGGCCTCCGTGGCTCCGGTCTGGGCGCACGCGGCCCCGGCCGTCGCGCCGGCCATGAGGGCGGCGAGTGCGCAGCCCGACATGAGCCGCCGCAGGTTGAACACGGTCATAAGGCTGGTCCCCTCTTGTCGTCCTGTCGGCGCGCTGCCCCCTCGAACGCCGCATTGACGGCGACGCTAGGTCCGGCCTCGAAGCGCGCGCAACGGCATAGGTTGGCCGCATCCGCCCATAAGCTCAGCGCATGGCCTTGGCGTCGTCCGGGCTCGCACGCATGAATAGGGCCCGGGACTCCCGGAGGGGCCGCTTGGATCGACGCCGTCTCATCGCTGCGGGCCTCTCGGCGTGGGCCGCGCCGTCCGCGGCGCGGCCGGCGGGTCTCCGCGTCAGCCTTCTCGGCCAGGCGTTGCTCGAGCATCCGCAGGACACGCGTACCTGGCCCGGCCGCGCCGCGCTGGCCGCGCGCCTCGGCCGCGCCGACGTGGTGTTCACGAACCTCGAGACGGTGGTCCTCGGGTCCCGCGGCGGCGCGCCGACGCGCGAGGCGCTGACCCTGCACGCCGCGCCTCCTGCGGTGCTGGCGACCCTCAGGTCCGTCGGCGTGAACCTCGTCACCACCGCCAACAACCACGCCTTCGACCTCGGGGCGGGGGGCGTCCTCGACACTCTGGAGGCGGTCGCCGCGGCGGGGATCGTGTCGGCCGGCTCGGGCGTGGACCTCGCGCGGGCCGCCGCGCCGGCGGTCCTGGTCAGCCCTGCGGGCCGGGTGGCGCTGGTGGCGTTCGCGACGGGCAAGGTGCGCGAGGGCGGGGCGGCGACCGCCTCGCGGCCGGGCGTCAACGAGCTGCGCCGGGATGGGGAGGGTCGGCTCTCGCCGGAGGACCTCGCCCGGGTCCTGGCGTCCATCGCCGCCGCGCGCCGAACGGCCGACGTGGTCATCGCGTGCCAGCACAACCACGACTGGGAGCCGGACCTGGCGGACGTGCCGGATTGGCAGCGCGGGCTGGCGCGGCGCTGCGTCGACGCCGGGGCCTCCGCCTTCGTCGGCCATGGCGCTCCGCTGCTGCAGGGCCTCGACGTCTATCGCGGCGCGCCGCTCTTCCACGGACTGGGCAACTTCGTGTTCCAGACCGAGAAGCCGCCCGGCGCCTACCCGCCCGAGGCCTGGCAGGGCGTGGTCGCCGAGTGCGTGTTCCGCGCCGGCGCCGCGGTCGACGTCGCGCTGACGCCGCTGGTCCTGAACGAGGCGGGCCTCGGGGGGCCAGGCGACATGGCGACGCGCGGGCTGCCGGCGCTCGCAGGGCCGCGCGAGGGCGCCGCGATCCTCCGGCGGCTCGCCGCGCAGTCCGCCAGGTTCGGGGGGGCCGTGGAGGTCGCGGGCGGCTCGGCCCGGCTCCGCTTGCGCTAGGTCAGGGGCTCGAGGGCGTCTGGATCCGAATGCCGGTCCCACTTTCGGGAACGCGCTCTAGCCGGGCAGGAGCACCGTGACCGTGGTTCCGCGGGCGCCGGTTTCCAGGGCGATCGAGCCGTCGTGCGCCTGGACGATCTGGCGGCAGATCGCGAGGCCCAGTCCGCTCCCGTCCGGCCGGTCGCTGAAGAGGTCGCGGTCCAGCGCCGGGAGCCTGTCCTCGGGTATGCCGGGGCCGTTGTCGATGACCCGCAGGCGGACCTGCGCGGGGTGCGGGCGGTCGGCCCGCACCTGGATCACCGGCGTGCGGCGGCCGTCGAAGCTCTCGATGGCGTTGTTGAGCAGGTTGAGCAGCACCTGCTGGAGCTGCACGCCGCGCCCACGGACCGAGCCGACGCTGTCGGGCACGTCGATCCGGATGCTGACCCCGCGCAGCACGCAGTCGCGCTCGACCAGCCGGGCGACGTCGCGGACGAGCGCGTCCACGGGAACGTCCGACAGCTCCACCGCCCGGCGCCGGGTGAGGGCGCGGACGCCTTCGATGACATCCGACGCCTTCTGCGCCTGCGTCTCCACCGCGGCGATGCAGGCGAGGGCGCGATCGGGGTCGGGCGGGGAGTCCTCCAGCGCCGTCCCGGCCGCGCGTGCGCTCTCGGCGGCGGCGGCCAGCGGCGGCCGGATCTGGGCCGAGAGGGTGGTCGCCATGGCGTTCACCACGGACACCCGGTTGAGCCGCAGCAGATCGTCCCGGGCGCGGCGAAGCTCCACCTCCACGGCGTCGCGGCGGCGCCGTTCGACCTTCGACTGCCGCGTCGCCGCGCGGCGGCGCGCGTGCCGCGCGCGGATCGCGAAGGCGCACTCCTGGATCAGCAGGGGACGCCGCAGGGCGACGCCTTCATGCAGCCGCCCACGTCGCTGAGCCGCGCCGTGGCCGCCCGGCGCGACGTCCTGATCCCGCTCCAGCGTCGCCAGAGCCAGCCGAAGCCGGTGGTCCACTACCTCGTGGTCAGGCGCTAGCTCCACGGGGGCGCCCCCGAGGCCCCGAACGTGGGCGTCGACCGTCGCTGCGCATGCACCACAGGCGCGGCTTTCGCACCGCCGCCGCGGCTCCTGGCCATGAAAGTCTTGCGCCGAGCGGGGAGGGCGGCATGGGACGCTGGCTGGGACGGCTGATGGGGAGCGTGCTCGCCGCGACGGTGGCGGCGGCGCCGGCGCAGGCCCAGTTCGAGCCGGGCGAGATCGTGCTCAAGGTCCCCCAGGAGGAGGCCGTCGTCCGCAAGGTCCTGGCCGCGCCCCAGATGAAGAAGGCGCTCGACTACGTGAACGCCTCTGACGAGGAGACCATCCGCGAGTGGATGAGCCTGTGCAACGCGCACGGGCCGTCGGGCGACGAGATCTTCCGCGCGCGGCTGATCTGGAAGCTGCTGCGGATCTACGGCCTCGAGAACGTCTTCATCGACGACCAGCGCAACGTCATGGGCATCCGGCGGGGGTCGGGGGGCGGCCCGACCGTGGTGCTGAACGCCCACTTCGACGACAACGCCCAGGGCTGGCCCAAGGAGCAGCCGATCGAGGCCTTCGTGGCGGACGGCCGGATGTGGTGCCCGGCGGCGGGCGACGACCTGGCCGGCGTGACCCAGGTGCTGACGATCCTGCGGGCCATGAACGCCGGCGACATCCGCACGAAGGGCGACGTCTGGTTCGCCTTCTTCACCGGCGAGGAGCCGCTGAAGGACAACGCGAGCAACGGGGCGGGCCTGTTCGTCAGCTCCAACTACCCGCACAACTTCGACTGGAAGCGCGGCGACATCCTGATGCAGCTCCACGGCGGCGGCGGGGCGGGGGTCAGCACCGGCAGCGTGGAGGTGCGCCACCGCTCGCAGCTGCGCATCTTCGTGCCGCTGGACCGCAGCGAGTGGGGCAAGCACGCGGTCGACGCCCTGGGGCCGATCATCGCGCGCCTCAGCGCCGAGGTGCGCGATCCGCGGGCGTCCAGTTCCGAGCGCACGTCGGCCGGACGGCCCAAGGACCTCGTGATGATGAACATGGCGCAGATCGCCGCGGGCGAGACCCTCAACCAGACCGCCACCGAGGCTTCGATCCGCTTCAACCTGCATGCGCTCCGCGAGGCCGACCTTTGGCGGGTGCACGACCAGATCCAGCGGATCGCGAAGGAGGAGTGCGCCAAGGCGGGCTGCACCGTCCACTACGCCATCAACAGCAAGAACGGCCTGGAGGGCGGCCTGCCCGGCTTCGACGCGGTGAACAACGCGCCGGCCCGGATGGCAGTGGCCGCCTCGAACGTCCTCTACGGCAATGTGGGCGCCGTGAACCCCATCGGCGGCTGCGGGGACTGCGCACGCGCCTACCGAAACGGCATGCCGGCCTTTTCGCTGCGTGGGAACGTGATCGACTACGGGGACGGCCGCTTCGACATCAAGGCCGAGCGCGGCGAGCCGCTTAAGTCTGAGGTGCGGCGCAAGACCCGCAATCACGATCCGACGGCGAGCGCGCCGATCGACGGCCTGTGGGCGGCGGCCAAGCACGGACTGGTCTTCGCCGTCGCCTACGCCGGGCTCGCCGAGCCCGCCAACTGAACGGGAGAAGGCGGACATGCGCATCGGGACGCCGAAGGAGGTCAAGGTGGCCGAGGCGCGCGTGGGCCTGACGCCCGAGGTCGCGCACCTGCTCGTGTCGCGGGGCCACCAGGTCTTCGTCGAGGCCGGCGCGGGCGCCGGGATCGGCCTGAGCGACCAGGCCTACGCGGCCGCGGGCGCGGCCATCGTGCCGGACGCCGACGCCCTCTTCGAGACCGCGGACCTGATCGTGAAGGTCAAGGAGCCGCAGCCGGCGGAGATCGCCCGCCTCGCGCCGCGCCACGTGCTGTTCACCTATCTTCACCTCGCCCCCGACCCGGCGCAGGCGCGGGGACTGATGGAGTCGGGGGCCGTCTGTATCGCCTATGAGACGGTCACGGCCGCCGGCGGCGGCCTGCCGCTGCTGGCGCCGATGAGCAAGGTCGCGGGCCGGATGGCGGCCCAGGTCGGGGCGGCCTGCCTGCTCAGTCCGGCGGGCGGGCGAGGTCTGCTGCTGGGCGGCGTCCCGGGCACGCCGCCGGGCGAGGTGGTCACCCTGGGCGGCGGCGTCTCCGGGCTCCACGCGGCCGAGGTCGCGCTGGGCCTGGGCGCGCGCGTCACTGTGTTCGACATCTCGATCCCGCGCCTGGATGCGCTGCACGCCCACTTCGGCGGGCGCGTGTCGACCCGCGTGGCCACGCCGGCGGCCATCGCCGACGCCGTGGCCGGGGCCGACCTGGTGATCGGGTGCGTCCTGGCGCCCGGCGCCGCGGCGCCCCGGCTGGTGAGCCGCGCCGACGTGGGCCGGATGCGAAAGGGCTCGGTGCTCGTGGACGTGGCGATCGACCAGGGCGGCTGCTTCGAGACCTCGCGGCCGACAACGCATGTGGAGCCGACCTTCGAGGTGGACGGCGTCCTGCACTACTGCGTCGCCAACATGCCGGGCGCCGCGCCCCTGACGTCGACCCAGGCGCTCACGGCGGCCGCCGCGCCGTTCGTGGCGGCGCTCGCCGACAAGGGATGGCGGCAGGCCACCTGCGACGATCCGCATCTGGCCGCCGGGCTGAACGTGGTGAACGGCCGCATCGTCCACCCCGCCGTGCGCGAGGCGCTGGGATTCCACTGAGCCTCAGAAGTAGGCGGTGAACTGTCCGCGGGCGTAGGTGGCGTTGCGGCCGCCGGCGGCGCGCACGGTGTCGCCCACCCAGGCATGGGTGACCGAGAGATACGCCTCCAGATGCGGCGTCGGCCGGATGCGGGCGCGCAGCTGGACGAGCCGGGCGGTGGCGCGGCCGCCGCCGGACAGGCCGGCCACGGGTCGGCCCTGAGCATAGACCGCGTCGCCTGTCGAGGCGCGCGTGATCCGGAAGCCGGCCAGCCCCAGCTCGGCCGGGCCCACCTGGAAGGACCCGTCCCCGCCGAGCGCGAGATAGTTGGTCTGGAACAGGAAGGGCGCATCGGTGACGCCGTTGTTGCTGGGGTAGGTGGGATCGAAGGTCCCGAGGCGGTGGTCGCCGGGCCGGCGGTCGCCGCTGGCGTAGGCCATCACGGGCCCGACCCTCAGGTCGTGGCGCGCGTCGACCCTCCAGGCCGCGTCGGCGGTGAGGCCGAAGGCGCGGATGCTCTGCGCGCCCGCGTCCCCCCACTGGGCGGTCGCCTGGGCCTCCAGCGACCAGGTCTCGGTCTCGGCGGCGTAGCGGAGCCCGCCGCTCATGCGCCGCTCGGCCGCGTTCGACGACAGCCAGCGCGTGGCTGGACGCCGCCGTTCGAACAGGAAGAGCCCGGCCTGACCTGCGATGGGGGCGGGCCCGTCGAGGGTCACGCCCTCGAAGGTCTCGTTCCGGTCGGCGCGATCGTCGAGAACGCCCCGCCGGGGCGCGGTGGGGTGCAGGCGGAAGGCGGTGAGCGTCGCGCCGCCCACCGCCAGCGTCGCCAGCGGTCCCTCGAAGGTCCGGCGCACCGTGACGCCGTCGCGGGTGTTCACGAGGCGGTTGCGGAGGTCGACCTCCTGACGCCCATACCGCAGCCGCAGGGTGGCCGGGCCCAGCCGCGCCGGCGCCTCGACGAACAGTTGGGCGATGTCGAAGCGGTCCTCGTCCTGCGCCCTGGGGCCCGGTTTGCGTCCATCCTGACCCAGGGCCATCACCTGCCCGAAGACGCGGGGGCCGTCCGGGCTCAGGTGGTAGTCGGCGTGCAGCATGGCGCGGCGCCCCACCTGCAGGAAGCTGGGCCCGCCCGCGGCGCCCAGGTCGGCGGGGTCGATGCGCTCGATCCGCACGCGGGCCTCTCCGCCCATCGTCACCCAGCCCTCGCCCGCCGCCAGATAGCGCAGGCGGTCGACGCCGGTCAGCGGCTGGCCGGCGAGCGCGCTGCAGTCCTCTAGCCAGCGGATCTGCTGCGGCGCGCAGGGGTCGGCCCGGGCGGCCCCGGCGAAGGCCGCCAGCGCCAGGATCGCCGCCGCCGGCCTCAAGCCTGGTAGACGGTGGCGCCGCCGACCACGGTGCGCTCGATCCGGATGTCCTTGATCCTGTTCGGCTCGACCGTGTGGGGGTCGTCACCCAGCACCACGAAGTCGGCCAGCTTTCCGGGCGTGATCGACCCCTTCAGGTCTTCCTCCATCGTGTCGTAGGCCCCGTTCAGCGTGTGGACCTTCAGGGCCTCCGCCACGGTGATCCGCTGGCCCGCGCCCCAGGTCTTGCCGTCCCAGCCCGTCCGGGTCACCACGCCCTGCATGCCCATCAGCGGCGGGAAGACGCCGGCGCCGAAGTCCGAGCCGGCGCACACCGGCACGCCGGCGTCCAGGAGGGTCCGGTAGGCCATCATCCGGCCCATCAGGTCCTCGCCGTAGAAGCTGAACTTGTCGGCGTTGAAGTAGAGGTAGGTGTTGAACAGGGCCGGGGTGACCCCGGCGGCCTTGATCCGGCGGGCCAGCGCCTCGTCCACCAGGCTGCAGTGGGTGATCTTGAAACGCGGGTCCTTGCGGGGCCACAGCGACTGGGCCCGCTCGAAGGCGGTCAGCGCCTGGGCGATGGTCACGTCGCCGTTGGCGTGCACGTTCACCCGGATGCCGGCGCGGTGCATCCTCTCGACCCAGGCGTTCACGGCCTCCTGGGTTTCCTTGAGGTTGCCCTTGTAGCTGGTGCCGGGGAAGGCGACGCTCATGGCCATGGTCCGTTCCGACAGCGATCCGTCGGTGGACCGTTCCGCCGTTCCGCCCAGCCGGATCCACGCGTCGCCGAGGCCGGTCCGCATCCCGGCGGCGATCATCGGCTCCCAGACGTCGACGTAGCACTCGTAGTTCACCCGATGCTTCAGGCGACCCTCGGCGCGGATCTCCTGCAGCGCGCGCAGGCTGCCGCCCTGGTGGCAGACCCCGGTCAGCCCGAACTCGGCGAACTTCTTCGACAGGAAGGCCGCGCCCTCGCGTTCACGCTGCGCCGCCTCCTCGGGCGGCCAGGTCATGGGCTTGCCGACCTTGTCGAACACCAGCCGGGCGTTGTCGGTCACGCGCCCGTTCAGCTCGCCGTCGGGGAACCGGTCGTAGGTGCCGCCCGGCACGTCGGACGTCGCTCGGCTCAGGCCCGCCATCCGGAGGGCCACCGAGTTGTAGAACGACGTGTGGCCGCCCCTGTGCCTCACCACGACGGGATGGACCGACGAGACCTTGTCGAGGTCGCGGACGTTCAGCGGCCGGCCGTCTTTGGTCTTCACGTCGTCGTAGAAGTAGCCGGTGACCCAGACGCCCGGGGGCGTCTTGTCGGCGCGCGCCTTCAGCTTGGCCACGATGTCGTCGATGCTGGAGAAGCCGGTGCCGTACGGGTCGCCAACGACCACCTCGTAGAGCAGCGACTTGCCGTCGGCGTGGATGTGGCAGTCGATGAAGCCCGGCACGACGGTCATGCCCTTGGCGTCGAGCACCTTCGTGGAGGGGCCCGCCAGGGCGCGCACCTCGGCGTCCGAGCCGACGGCCAGGAACCGGTCGTCCTTGACGGCGAAGGCCTGGGCGCGCGGGAAGCGGTCGTCGACCGTGTAGACGCGGGCCTTGTGGACTACGAGGTCGGGCCGGGCGTCGGCCCCGAAGGCGCGGGTGGCCCAGAGGGCGGCGCCTCCGGCGGTCAGGCTCAGGAAATGGCGGCGGCTGTGCGGAGGCGCGGTCATCGAAGGGCTCCGGGAGAGCAGGACCTTCAGCTACCGCGGCCCGAGGGGACCGGCCGCGGCAGCTTCCGGTCGGCGGAGTTCAGTGCGGAGTCGCTGTTCCCCGGCCGTAGAGGGGCAGCCCCGGCTTGGCGCCGGTATGCTGGCCGTTGTCGATCACGAGCACGCCGTTCACGACCACATAGGGCACGCCGACGGCGTAGGACTTGGGCTTCTCGAAGGTCGCCGTGTCCTTCACCGTGGCGGGGTCGACCACCACGACGTCGGCCCACTGGCCCTGGCGGAGCAGCCCGCGGTCCTGCAGGCCGAGGATCTGTGCGGGCAGCCCAGACATCTTGCGGACGGCGTCTTCCAGCGTGAGCACGTTGGTGTCGCGCACATAGTAGCCCAGGACCTTCACGTTGGTGCCGAAGGCCCGCGGATGCGGGAAGCCCGACTCCTCGGTGTTGATCGCGCCGGCGTCGCTCGAGATCGCGACCCAGGGCTGCTTCATCACCAGGCGGACGTTGTCCTCTGACATGGTGTGGAAGATGCCGCCGATGCGTCCTTCGGCCTCGGCCATCAGCTTGAGGCAGGTGTCGGCCGGATCGGCGTCGCCCTCGAGCTTGGCGATCTCGGCCAGACGCATGCCTTCGTACTTCTTCTGCCGCTCCACGGTGGTGCGCGCGAGCACGATGCCCTGCCAGCCGCCGTGCTCGATCACCCAGTCGCGGAAATCGGGATCCGCCTTGATCTTCTTCACGGTCTTCGGGTCCTTCAGCATCTTGGCGAAGGCCTCGGGGCCCTTCTCGCGCGCCCAGACGGGAAAGAAGACGTTCCAGCCGTGGTTCATGGCCGTGTAGGGGTACTGGTTGACGGTGACGTCGATCCCCTCGGCGCGAGCCGCGTTGATCCGGTCGATGTAGTGCTGCTGCTTCGGCCAGTTCACCTCGCCGCGGATCTTGTAGTGGAAGATGTGGATCGGGACCTTGGTCTCCCGGGCCATGCGGAACATGAAGTCCAGTTCCTGGTCCTGCTCGAATCCCTCGCTGCCGATGTGCGCGGTGACGTTGCCGCCGTACTGATGGACGATCTTCGCGAGCTCGATCACCTCCTCCGGATAGCGCGGACCGCCGCTCTCGAAGCGGAGCACCATCCCCCAGGCGCCTTCCTCCATGGATCGCGCCATCAGCATCTTCATCCGTTCGAGCTGGGCCGGCGTGGTGGCGCCCGCGCCGTAGCCGGTGGCGGCCAGGCGGATCTGCTCGAAGGCGGCGTGCGAGATGATGTTCATCGACGCGCCCTGGCGCTTCAGCCGGTCGAAGTAGCCGGTGAAGGTGGTCCAGTCGGGCTGGGGGCCGCTCTCCCGCGTCTGAGGCAGGCCGTCGCGCGGGGCGACCGACTGGCTCTCGCCGATCACGTCCAGGGTGACGCCCTGCCGCACTTTGCTCTGCGCCAGCGGGTCGGCGAGGATCGACATGTCGGTGTGGGTGTGCAGGTCGATGTAGCCCGGGGTCACCACCTTGCCCGTGGCGTCGATCACGCGCTTGGCGGTCGCGCCGGGAAGCTCGCCCAGGCCGGCGATGCGGCCGTCGCGGATGCCCACGTCGCCCGCGTACCAGGGGTTGCCGGTGCCATCGATGATGTGGCCGCCCTTGATCAGGATGTCGAAGCTCTGCGGCGCCGGCGGCGCCGACCACGCGGCCCGCGGCGCGGCGAGGCACGCCGCCGCCAAGGCCAGCGCCGTCCCCATCACCAGCGCCCGCCGGGCGAAGCCGTCGGCCGAAGCCGCTGCCGCCGGGCCGCGGCCCATCGTCTGCCGTGTCATGTCCGTTTCCCCCTTAGAACTGCACTTCGAGGCTGGCCTTGATGATCCGCCCGAGCTGGTCGTAGATCCGCACGGTCTGCGGGAAGGCCGCCGTGCTGTTGCTCGACGTCAGGTTCGCCACCAGGGGCGGGTCCTTGTCGAAGACGTTGCGGATCGACAGCTGCAGGTCGCCCTTCTTGCCCCCGACCTCGAACTCCCAGCCCACCGTGAAGTCGAAGAAGACCGCGGCGGGGATGCTGTTGTCGTTGATGGTCGGGTGCTGGACGGTGGTCGCGGGGCAGTTGGTCTGGCACTCGATGTAGGAGTTATCGAGCTTGCCCGAGCTGACCCCGCGCGCGACGAGGTTGTAGGTCCAGGGCTTGTTCGAATAGGTCGCGCTGAGCCGGTAGATCCAGCTGGGCTGGACGGTGGCGCCGGCGGCGTCGGTCGGGAAGCCGATCCCGCGGTCGGTCACGTTCTCGATGTAGTGGGTGATCATGCCACGGAACGTCAGGTCGCCCGGCAGGTCCGCCATCACGTCGTCCAGCCGCAGGCGGTAGGCGCCTTCGATGTCGAAGCCGCGTTCCTTCTGCTTGGCGAAGTTGAAGGGCTGCAGCTTGATCGTGCTGATCGACTGCAGGACCCCGTTCACATAGGTCCCGATGATGTTGGCGCACTGGGCCTGGACGTTCTGCAGGAAGCAGAGGTCGGCCACGTCCTGCGGCTGCAGCTGGCCGATCGCGTCCTTGATCTTGATCTCGTAGTAGTCGAACGCGACCGTGAAGCCGGGGATCACGCGCGGCGAGGCCACGAAGCCCACGGTGAAGCTGTCGGCCACTTCCGGATCGAGGTTCGGGTTGCCCGTGGCGTTCTGCACGTAGGCGAACGAGCGGTTGTTGATCAGCACGCTGTTGCTGCGCGCCGTGCCCGCCGCGAACAGCTCGTCCAGGTTGGGCGCTCGGATGTCGCGCGAGATGTTGCCGCGGAACTTGATGTCCTCGATCGGCGCCCAGGTGCCCCCGATCTTCCAGGTCTGGACGTCGCCCGAGGTGCTGTAGTGGGTGTAGCGACCGGCGGCGTTGAGGTTCAGGCCCTCGATCACCGGGACGTCCAGTTCGACGAAGCCTTCCTCCACCTCGTAGTTGCCGAAGTTGGGCAGGTAGTTGCCGTACAGCCAGCCGCTGTTGAACCGCGGCTCCACGAAGCCCGACACCTGCTCGCGGCGCCATTCGCCGCCGAACGCGGCCTGCACGGAGCCGGCCGGCAGGTCGAAGACGGGACCCGAGAACGTCAGCGCCGCCACCGTCTGCGTCAGCTTCTGTTTGCGGTAGGGGTCCGCCGGAATGATGTAGTTCAGGGCCGCCTGGGTGACGCCGCCGATGCCCAGGCGGTTGATGGGCACGCAGCCGTTGGTCGGGGCCGTCAGGGTCGAGCGGCAGACGATGGTCCCCGCCGGGATGCCCGCGGCGTTGCCAGCCGGCGCGAACACGGCGTCCTGCGCCAGCGCCAGGTTGGCGTTGTTCCAGCTCCCGAACAGCTGCTCGCGGGTGCGGGCCTGGCCGCGCTGCACGTAGAAGTCCCAGTTCCAGGGCTTCTCCATCAGCTCGAACTTCCCCTTGGCCCCGGCCACGTAGCGGTAGACCTCGCGGCGGTTGCGCGCGCCGCCCACCGGGATGCCGAAGTTGGTGGTGCCGATCTGCAGCGTCGTGAGGCCCAGGGCCGTCATCTGGTTGCGCACCGAGGTCGGCAGGTAGGCGTTGTCCGACCGGATCGTGACGTTCGCGATGTTGGTGGGCTGGATGTAGTGGTTCGAGCCCGAGTAGCGGTTCCAGGACGCCTCGGCGAACAGCTCGATGCTGTCCGAGACCTCGTACGACGTGCGGCCGAACAGGCCGGTGCGGATTTCGCCGGGGAGGAGGGACTCGCTCCCGAAATAGTTGCTGCCGGTGTACTGCCAGTCGCCGCCGATCATCCATTGGCCCAGCGCCAGGCCGTAAGCGAGCTGGCCCACCGTCGCCCGGCCCGTCGCCGGATCGATGCGCCCGAAGTAGGTGCCGCGAAGGGGGCCCGAGGTGACGAGGCCGCCGGGGGTGACCTGCGCGGGCCCGATGCCGTAGCCCACGAACTTCTCGGGCTGGCCGTTGCCCGGCGCGTACAGCGGGTTCTGAATGTTGAAGTAGCCCTTCATGTTCCAGTCGCGCGGAACGTCGGGGATTTCCTCGGTGCGGGCGTACTCGGCGTTGGCGAGGATGCGCAGCTTCCCGCCCATGAACGCGTCGCCGAAAGTGACCGTGGCCTTGTAGTTGGCGCCGTCGCCGTAGGTGGTCTCGCCGTACTCGATCTTCGCCTTCAGGCCCTCGTACTTCTTGTTGAGGATGAAGTTCACCACGCCGCCGACCGCGTCCGAGCCGTAGGCGGCCGAGGCGCCTCCCGTCACGACCTCCACCCGCTCCACCAGGCCCTGCGGGATGGTGTTGATGTCGACGGCGCCCGTGGTGGTCGAGGCGACCGACCGCTGGCCGTCGATCAGCACCAGGGTGCGGGTGATGCCCAGCGCGCGGAGGTTCAGGGCGTTGATGCCCGCCGAGCCCGCGCTCAGCGACGGCGAGCTGCTGGCCGGCGTGGTGCTCCCGACGATCGCCGGGATGGTGTTGACGAAGTCCGCGAGGTTCGCGGGCGCCTGCGCCTTGATCTCGGCGGTGCCGACGACGCTGACCGGCGTGGGCGCATTGTAGCCGTCGCGGACGATCCGCGAGCCGGTGACCGTGATCTCCTCGACCTCGGACTCGGCGGTGGCCACGGCGTCCTCGGCCGCGTCCGCGGCCTGCGCCGCCTGGGCGCCGATGAGCAGCGCGGCCACGCTCGCCGTCGCGAGCCTGTAGACGCGCGCGCTTCGGCCAGCCCTGGGTTGAGCCGCGCGTTGCTGATGAAGATCCATGACTGCCCCCTCAATTCGTGACGACGCAGTCGAGCCGGCGTCATCAGTCCTGCATTCGTTCCATTCGATACTCCCTACTCGGACGTTCTCTTCTTGAGCCACTCTGCCGGCGGCCTTGTTGTTTATGGTTCTAGTTCTTCTGACCTCTCACGAAGACGTCTCGGCCACCGATGACCGTCCTCTCGATCTTGATGTCCTGGAGCCGCTCGGGCGGGATGGTCAGGGGGTCGTCGCTCAGCACCACGAGATCGGCGACCTTGCCGGGCTCGATGGAGCCCTTGGTCTTCTCGTCGAAGGTGAACCAGGCGGGCTCCAGGGTGTGCATGGTGATGGCCTCCTTGACCGTCACCGCCTCCTCGGGCCCGTGGACCTTGCCGTTCCACCCGACCCGGGTGACCGCCGCATAGAGCGCGGCGACCGGGCCGTAGGGGCCCGCGTCCGAGCCGTAGGAGACGCGGATGCCGCGATCGAGCAGGCTGCGGGACGGATCCTGCCGCGCCGCCGCCTCGGGCTCGAGCGCCTCATCCGCGTAGGATCCCAGCGAAAGCAGGAAGCCCGGCTGGCTCGCTACATTCAGCTTCAGCCGGGCCATCTTCTGCATGGTCTCTTCCGGCAGCGGCGCGGCCACGTGGTGCACGTAGTCGCGGGGGTCCGACTTGGGCGGCACGGCGGCCCGGACCTTCTCCATCTCGTTGGCGACCATCTGCACGGCCGCGTCGCCCATGGTGTGGATGCCCACCTGCCAGTTCAGCTCGGCCGCGCGCTTGGCGACGGCGTAGAAGGCGGTGTCCGGAATGCGCTGCTCGCCGTGGAAGCCCGGCCGGCCGCGATAGGGCTTGATCGACCAGAAGATCGGCGCCGAAAGGCCCCCGTCGATGCTCATCTTCACGGCGCCGAGCTTGAGCTTGGGGTGCTTGAAGACCTTGCTGCGGTCCTTGCCCAGCGCGTCCAGCTCGGCGATCGAGACCCTCACGCCCTCGGCGACGTCGTCATGCTGGTCGTAGCCGGGAGACACCCGCAGCTGCACCACCATCCGCGGCAGCTCGTCGCCCCAGCGGGCGTAGAGCGTGTCCACCAGCTTGAGCTCGTTGGGCCGGACGCCGGCCACATTGACGCTGGTGATGCCGAGGCTCTCGAGCTGGTGCAGCAGCTCTCGCCAGTCGGCCAGGCGCTTCTCGGGATCGCCCGCGCCTTCGCGCGCACCCGGCGGCATGGCGTTCCAGATGACGCGGCGAGCCGACTCCAGGACGATGCCGGTGGGCTCGCCCTTGCCGTCCCGGACGATCTCGCCCCCCTCGGGCTTCGTCTCGGGCGTCACCTTGGCGGCTTCGAGCGCCTTCGAGTTGACGATCAGGGTGTGGGGGCCGCGCGCGATGGCGACCGGATGGTCCGGCGCCGCCCCGTCGAACGCCCAGCGGTTCGGCAGCGTGCCGTTGGGCCACTCCTCGCGCGGGATCTCCCCGATGATCCAGGTTCCCTTCGGCAGGGTCGCGGCCTGGCCCTTGATGGCGGCCAGCAGCTCGGGGATCGTGTCGACGCCCTGGAGCCAGGGCTCCACGCGCCCGATCATGCTGCTGTACTTCCAGGGCTGCAGCGGCTCGCCCAGGTGGATGTGGTTGTCGTTGAAGCCGGGCAGCATGGTCTTGCCGCCGAGGTCGATGACCGTCGTGGAGCCCTTGGCCATGGCGCGGATCTGGGCGGTCGTCCCGACGGCCAGGATCTTCCCATCCGAGACGGCGACCGCCTCGCGGATGTCGAAGGCCGGATTGACCGTCACGACCTTGCCGTTGACGTAGATCGTGTCGGGGACCGAGCCCTTGCCCCACGCGGCCGAGGCGACGGCGAGGACGCTCAGGCAGGCGGCGGCGAATTTCGACATCGATCGGACCCCTCGGGGAATGCCGGCCGCCTGTCCCCTGCAGGGTCTTCGGCCGGGCTTTCCTGTGAAAAATCCTGTCGGTGCGGCGGGTGGTGCGAAAGGTGCGAAACTCCCGCCCCTGGTGCGCGGGGCGCACCGCCCCGGAGCCCTCAGGGCCCCGCGCGGCGCCGCCGGGCGGCGACGAAGCAGGCCACGCCGGCGATGGCGACGATCAGGAGGCTGGCCCAGACCTGCGAGGCGAGCTCGGGCGTCAGCGCCATCGCCAGCAGCACGCCCGCCATGGCCGCGAGCGTCGCCAGCGCGCCCCAGGGATGCAGCCACATGCGCAGCACCAGCCGGTCCGGTTCGCTGCGTTCGAGGCGGTTGCGGATACGGATCTGCGCGACGGCGATCATCCCATAGATGACGATCATCAGCGCGCCGGACGCGTTGACCAGGAAGGCGAAGACGCGCTCGGGCGAGATCACGGACGCCCCAAGCGCCGCATAGGCGAAGACGCTGCCGATGAGGATCGCGCGCGCCGGCACGCGGCGGCGGTCCACGGCCACCAGCCAGGGCGGGGCGTCGCCCTGGGCCGCGAGTCCGAACAGGACCCGGGACGTCACATAGAGGCCGGAGTTCAGGCAGGACAGCACCGCCACCAGCACGATGGCGTTCATGACGAGTTCGCCGCCGGGCACGCCCATGACGCCCAGGGCCGTCGCGAACGGCGACACGCCCGGCGTGATCTGCGTCCAGGGAATGGCCGCCACGATCAGGCCGATGGACAGCACGTAGAAGATCAGGATGCGCAGCGCGACGGTGTAGGTCATCCGGGCGACGGTGCGCGCGCCGCCCGCGGACTCGGCGGCGGCCACCGTCGCGATCTCGGCCCCCGTGAGGGCGAAGATGACGCTGGTGACGCCGCCGATCACCGCCGTCGCGCCGTTCGGCATGAAGCCGCCGTGCGCCGTCAGGTTGGCGAGAGTCGGTCCGTTGGGGGCGGTGAGGCCCGCCACGAACGCCCCGGCCACCAGGATGAACACCAGGATCGCGGCGACCTTGATCGAGGACAGCCAGAACTCGAACTCGCCGTAGCTGCGCGTGGACAGGAGGTTCACGCCGGTCAGCACGGCCATCAGGCCGACGCCGATGACGCCCACCGGAAGGGCGGGCAGCCATTCGTGGATGATCCTGGCCCCGGCGATCGCCTCGATCGCGACGACGACGACCCAGAAGTACCAGTAGAGCCACCCGCTCACGAAACCGGCCCAGTGCCCCAGGCCCAGCCGGGCGAAATCGGCGAACGACTGCACGCCGGGCAGGGCGACCGCCATCTCGCTCAGCATGCGCATGACCATCAGCACGATCGCGCCGGCCAGGCCGTAGCTGACCATCACGGCGGGTCCGACCGCGGCGATGGAGGCGCTGCTGCCGACGAACAGCCCGGCGCCGATGATCCCGCCGATCGCGATCATCTCGACGTGCCGGTCTTCCAGCGCCTTGCCCAGCGGCGCGGCCGCCGGAGCCACGGCGTCGTCGGGGACTGCGCTCATTCGACGTCCTTCAGGATCTGGCCGAGACGGCCGAACATCTCGTGGATCTGCGCCTCCTCGACGATCAGCGGCGGCGACAGCGCGATGATGTCGCCGGTCACGCGGATGAGCAGCCCGTCGTCGAAGCAGCGCCGGAACGCGTCCATCGCACGTGCGCCCGGGGCGCCCGGGCGGGGCTCGAGCTCGATGCCGGCCACGAGGCCGAGGTTGCGGACATCGATCACGTGGCGCGCGTCGGCGAGGCTGTGGGCGGCCGTCTCCCAGAGCGGCGCCAGGGCGGCCGCGCGGCCGAAGAGGCCCTCGTCCGCGTACAGCTGCAGGCAGGCGAGACCCGCCGCGGACGAAAGCGGGTGCCCTGAGTAGGTGTAGCCGTGGAAGAACTCGATGCCCGGCGGCGCGCCCTCGACGATGGCGTCGTGCACCGCCCGGCTCGCCGCCACCGCGCCCATGGGCGCCGCGCCGTTGGTCAGACCCTTGGCCAGGGTGAGGATGTCGGGCGTGACGCCGAAGAACTCCGCGCCCGTGGCCGCGCCCAGACGCCCGAAGCCGGTGATGACCTCGTCGAAGATCAGCAGGATGCCGTGCCTTCGGGTGATCTCCCGCAGGCGTTGCAGGTACCCGGCCGGCGGCACGAGCACGCCCGTCGAGCCGGCGACCGGCTCGACCATCACCGCGGCGATCGTCTCGGGACCGTGCAGGGCGACCAGCTCCTCCAGCTCGCCCGCGAGGTCGGTGTTCACGGCGGTCACCCCGCGGCTGAAGGCGGGCGCCGCGCCGTGCGTGTGGCCGAGGTGGTCGACCCCCCACACCTGGGCGGCGAAGCCCCGGCGGTTCCCGCCGATGCCGCCGACCGAGGTGCCCCCGAAGTTGGTCCCGTGATAGCCGCGCTGCCGGCCGATCAGGCGCAGGCGGCCGGGCTCGCCCCGTGCGCGGTGGTAGGCCAGCGCCATCTTCAGCGCGGTGTCCGCCGACTCCGACCCCGAGTTCGTGAAGAAGATCCGGTCCATGCCCGCCGGCAGCAGCCGGCTCAGCCGCTCGGCCAGCTCGAAGGGCAGGGGATGTCCCAGCTGGAAGGTGGGCGCGAAGTCCATCACCGCCGCCTGACGCTGGATGGCCTCGACGATAGGCCGCCGGTTGTGGCCGGCGTTCACGCACCAGAGGCCCGA
The DNA here is from genome assembly GCF_057219735.1 of Phenylobacterium sp. T106. Lineage (NCBI taxonomy): Bacteria > Pseudomonadati > Pseudomonadota > Alphaproteobacteria > Caulobacterales > Caulobacteraceae > Phenylobacterium > Phenylobacterium sp. T106. Next base: position 237,316 of record NZ_JBXVWA010000006.1, read on the forward strand.
CGTGGCGTCCAGCACGGCCCGTCCCTCGGGCGTGCGGTAGTACATGCCGTCCGCGGACGCGAGCAGACGCGGGTTGGCCTTGAAGTAGCGGTTGTCCGTGAACGGCATCCAGAACGCGGAGAGGTCCCGGGCGGGCGCGGACTGGGGTGCGGCGGCGGCTGTGATGGTCGCGTTCATCGCTCCGGACAGTCCGCCCCCGCCGAGCCCGCGGGCAAGTGCGATCAGCGCCCAGGTGGTGCGCCGCGCGCACCGCTCCGGACAGGCAGGGACGGTCAGCCGCGCGCGGTCACGGCCGCAAACCGCGCCACCTCGCCCTGGAGGAAGCGGCGGAACTGGAGGATGCCGTCCATCGACCAGCGGTCCTCGCGCGTGACGAAGGCGTAGGCGCCGATCACCACCGGACGGGTGCCGGGCGGGCTCACCTCGACGAGGCTGCCGTTGGCGAGGTCCTGGCCCACCAGGAAGGTGCTGGCGAGCGCCAGGCCGCGGCTGTTGCGGGCGGCGGCGATGGCGAGGTGCGCATGCCACAGGAGCGGGCCGGGAAGCACATCGGGCAGGCTGCTGACGTTGTTGAGGGCCAGCCAGGCCCGCCACTGCTGGTCGTGCTCCTCGTGGAGCAGCGGCGCCTGGCGCAGCTCGTCGACGGTCGCGCCCTTCCACTGCTCGGCCACCGAGGGACTGGCCACGATCATGATCTGGGGCCGTGCCAGCTCGACGTACTGCAGGCCGCGACCGCCTGGGTCCGGCGGCCAGTCGTCGAGGTAGAAGCGGATGTCCACGTCCGCCTCGTGGGTCAGCAGGTTGGCCTTCACGTCGGTCGGGCGCAGTTCGATGCTGAACTCGGGCTTCAGCTTCTCGAAGATCGCCAGGCGGTCCGACACCCACTGGGCGGCGAATCCCGGAACGCACCACACCAGGACCTTGCGCTCCTCGCCGCCGCCGCTGATCTCGGCGGTCGCCAGCGCCAGCTCGGCCAGGGCCGCGGAGATGCGGCCGTGGTAGCGGGCCCCGGCCTCGGTCAGGTTCACCTGGCCGCCCGTCCGCTGGAACAGCGCCACGCCGACCCAGTCCTCGAGCTGGCGCAGGTGCCGGCTCACGACCGAGTGATCCAGCGTCAGGCTGGTCGCCGCCTTGCGGATGCCGCCCAGGCGGCCTACCGCCTCGAACGCGCGGATCGCCGCCAGCGGGGGGATGCCGCGCGCGCTGGTGGGCTCCCGGACCCGCTCGCCGCCCGCGGCCGGATCGGCGAGCTGAACGCCCTCGGCGTGCTCGGAGAGCTTGCCGAGGTGCAGGGTCATTTGCGCCAGTCCCAGTCGATGGACGACTTCTCGAAGGTGGTCTTCGGCGCGTTCGAGGCGCGGCCGACGGCGCTCTGCGGCATGGCCGGCGGGTAGGCGACCTTGAGGAACTGCAGGTAGGTCGCCTTGCCGTCCGGATCGTACTCATAGGGCGCGAGCGCGGCGCGGTATCGCGCCATCTCCTCGACGTTGAGGTAGGTCGGCGGCTTCGCCTCGGCGGGGATGAAGGACTTCCACGTCGGGTAGGCGGCCAGCTGGCGCGCGAAGTCGCTGCGGATGCCCTCCAGCAGCGCCGGGTCGGTCATCAGGTCGAGCGCGGTGGCCGCCACCGCCTTCGCGCCCGCGGCGATCCCCTTGTGGGCGATGGGCGTCGCCGGACCGAGCGCCGCCGACCAGTGGTGGCCCGCGAGCGCGCCGGGCGTCGTGGTCGGGATGTAGAGGCGCGCCAGCGGCATCTGCCACGACACGTCGCCGGCGTCCGATGTGGACGAGCCCTGGCCGTCCGACCGCAGCGGGGTCGGCGCCGTCGCAAGGCCCGTCACCGGCTGGCCCATGGAGGTCTGCACCGCCCGTGCGAAGGCCACGTCGTCAGCGGACCACTTCGGCATGCCGACGAGCTGGATGTTGCGGTCGACGACCTCGGCCAGGGCCTTGTTGCCGTTGTAGGGCCACGACCCGGAGAGGATCCGCTCGGTCACCTCGGTGCGGGTGGACAGCGCCGCGCCTTTGCCGATGTCGCGCATCCACGCCAGGATCGACTGGACCAGCTCGGGCGACTTGGCGCGGATGTAGTACCAGTTGGTGGCCTCGCCCGGGACGACGTTGGGCTGCCGGCCGCCGTCGGGTATGACGTTCTGGATCCGCGCGTCGGCCGGGTCGTAGCCGTGTTCGCGCATGAAGTTGATCCCGGCGTCCATCAGCTCCACGGCGTCCAGGGCCGAACGGCCCTGCCACGGCCGCGCACCGTGCGCCTGGCGGCCCTTGAAGCTCCACTGGACCGAGACGTTGCCGAAGTTGTTGAGGCCGTAGCTTACGCCGAACTGGCTGCCGACGTGCACGTCCATCAGCGCGTCCACGCCCTTGAACAGGCCGGCGTTCACCATGTAGCCGCGGCTCGCGAGGAGCTCCTCGGCCGGCCCGCCGTAGACGACGATCGTCCCCGGCAGCTTGTGGCGGTCCTTGACCGCCTTGATGGCGAGCGCGGCGCCGATCAGCGCCGGCTGGTGGGTATTGTGGCCTTCGCCGTGGCCGGGCGCGCCCTCGACGATCGGATCGTGGACCAGCGCCGTCGGCTTCTGCGAGGCGCCCGGCACCCCGTCGAAGTCGGACATCAGGCCGATCACCGGCGAGCCCGAGCCGTACCGGGCGACATAGGCGGTGGGCATGCCGGCCACGCCCGTTTCCACGGCGAATCCGGCCGCCTTCAGCTCCCGGGTGACCAGGGCGATGGTCTTGGTCTCCTGGAAGCCGATCTCGGAGTACGAGAAGATCGCGTCGCTGAGCCGGCCGAGCCGGTCGGCCTTGCCGTCCACCACGGCGAAGGCTTCGGACTTCAGTTGCGCGATGTCGGCGCGCGGTTCGGCCGACGCCGCGCCGGCGACGGCCAGGCCGGCGAGCGCGGCCACCAGGCGAAGGGTGATCCTATTCGCCATCGCGGCCTCCCACGGCGTTCGAGGCCTTGCCCACGGCGCCGTCCGGCATGGGCGGCGGGTACTTGATCTTCAGGAACTCCAGGTAGCTCGGCTTGCCGTTCGGGTCGTACTCGAAGGGCTTCAGCGCCGCGCGATGGCGCGCCATCTCCTGCACGTTGAGGAAGGTGGCCGGTTCGGCGTCGGGCGGGATCAGGCTCTTCCAGGCGGGGTAGCGCGCGAGCTGCGCGGCGAAGTCGGCCTTGATGCCGGCGAGCTTGGCCGGATCGGTCATCAGGTCGACCGCGCTCGCCACCAGCACCTTGGAGGCGGCGGCCATGCCCTTGTGCGCCAGCGGGGTGGCCGGCGCGATGGCCGCCGACCAGTGGTGCGCCGCCAGCTCGCCCTCGGGCTTGGCCGGGATGGTGAGCCGGATGTACGGCGCCTGCCAGGTCACGTCGCCGGCGTCGGAGGAGCTCGAGATCTGGCGCGTCTCGCGCAGCGCCCGGACCTTGTCGGGCAGGCCGGTGACCTTCGCGCCCATGGAGACCTGGTAGGCCCGGGCGAACGCCTGGTCGTCCGCCGACCAGGCCGGCATGCCCACCGCCTCGATGTTGCCCTGCACCAGTTCGGCGAGCGCCTTGTTGCCGTTGAAGGGCCACGAGGCCGACAGGATGCGCTCGGACACGGTGGTCCCGGTGGCCAGCGCCGCGCCCTTGGCCGCCGCGCGGGCGCGCTCGAACAGGCCCCACACATTGTCGGCCGTCGTGTGCCGGAAGTAGTACCAGACCGCCGCCTCAGCAGGGACCACATTGGGCTGCTTGCCGCCCTCCGGAATGACGTAGTGGATGCGGGCGGGCGGATCGATGTGCTCGCGCATGTAGTTGGTGGCGGCGTTCATCACCTCGACGGAGTCGAGCGCGCTGCGGCCCTCCCAGGCCCGCGCGGCGTGGGCCTGCCGGCCATGGAAGGTCCACTGGGCCGAGATGATCGCGAGGTTGCCCAGGCCATAGCTGGTCGAGAGCTCGGAGCCGATGTGGACGTCCATGATCGCGTCCACGCCCTTGAAGAGCCCCGCGTTGACCATGTAGCCGCGGCTGCCCAGCAGCTCCTCGGCCGGACCGCCGTAGACCACGATCGTGCCCGGCAGGCCGTGGCGGTCCTTCAGCGTCTTGATGGCGATCGCGGCGGCGATGAGGGTCGGCTGGTGGGTGCTGTGCCCCTCGCCGTGACCGGGCGCGCCGGGCGCGATGGGATCGTGCACCAGGGCGGCGGGCTTCTGCGAGGCGCCGGGGATGCCGTCGAAGTCCGACATCAGGCCGATCACGGGCGAGCCCGAGCCGTAGCGGGCCACATAGGCGGTCGGCATGCCCGCGACGCCGGTCTGCACGTCGAACCCGGCGGCCTTCAGCTCGCGGGTGACGAGGGCGATCGTCTTCGTCTCCTGGAAGCCGATCTCGGCGTACGAGAAGATCGCGTCGCCCAGCCGCCCGATCCGCTCGGCCGAGCGGTCGATGAGCCTGTAGCCCTCCTGCTTGAGCTGCGCCGCAGGCGGCGCGGCGTGGGCGGCGCCCGTCATCAGGAGGACGGCCGCCAGCGCCAGCGCGACCCTCTCGCCCAGCGCGGCCCGATCCGCGCGTCGCTTCGCTTCACTCACGCCAGCCCCCCGTTGGCCCGTGACCCGGCGCGAGGAGGGCGAGCCGGATCTGCCGTTGGCAAGACGGCGCGGCGACGGCCGCTCATCCTTTCGCCCCGGGCGCGCCTTATGCCGCGAAGTTGGGCGCCCGGCGCCGAACTCCAGCGCGGTCTGCGCTCCGCAGCCTTTAGTCGGCGGCCGCGGCGGCCAGCCGTCCGCCGCGTGCGTCCCGGGCCTCGAGCAGCCGGGCGCGCGTCGCCTCGTAGCTGGCGCGCGTGATCCTGTAGCGGGCATAGAACACGAGGGCGATCAGCCCGGGAACCGCGGCGAGCGGGCCGTCGACGATGGCGAGGCTGCGAAGCGTCTCCTCGGGCACCTGGCCGGGGGTGGCCTTTTCCGGGAACGCGACGAGGTCCAGCGCGATGCCCGCGAAGAGGTGCCCGATCGCGGTGTCCAGCTTCGCGAAGAAGGACCGCGTCGAGTAGAGGACGCCCTCCTGGCGGTAGCCGTAGCGCAGCTCGTTCTCGTCGGCGATGTCGGCCAGCTGCGACATCACCGAGATGTTCATGACGCTCCCCGCCGCGGCCGAGACGCCCGCGAAGGCGATGACGAGCGGCAGGAGGCGCGGGTCGTCGGGCGCGGGCATCAGGCCGGCGAGCTGCAGCACCAGCGGGACGGCCGGCGTGACGGCCAGGAAGGCGCCGGCCACCAGCACCGCGATCTTCTTGTCGAACCGCGCGTGCACGCGAGCGGTCAGGAAGAAGCCCACGAAGAACCCGCTGAGCGTGCCGATCACGAACCAGCGGATCTGCTCCGAGGTGAAGCCCCAGAAGAAGGTGTTGATGTAGAGGTTCAGCCCCTCGCGCATGCCGAGCATCAGCGACAGGAAGAAGAACCCGACCAGCAGCCACACGTAGTTGATGTTGGAGAAGGCCCCCTTCATGTCCCGGAAGAACTCGAAGGGGCTGAACGGCGGCAGGTCCTGCGGCGGCTTGGGCAGGTAGGGGATGCGGTCGCGGGTGAACCAGGCCGAGATCATCAGGATGAGCAGGCCGGCCGCCGCCACGGCCAGGGCGAAGGGCGTGTAGGCGTGGGGGTTCAGGAGTCCGCGCGGATATTCCTCGGTGGCGTGGAAGAACAGGCTGAGCGCGATGAAGGACGTCGAGGCGCGGCCGATCATGCCGAGCAGGTTGTTCCAGGCCATGACCTGGCTGCGCTCGGTGTAGCCGTGCGCCAGCTCGCCCCCCAGCGCCATGTGCGGCACGTGGCAAACCGCCATGAAGATGCGCAGGGTGACGACGAAGCTCGCGAACCAGAAGAACAGCCACAGGTGCGGCAGGTCCTTGGGCGGGTTGAAGATGGCGATGACGCAGATCGCCACCGGGATCACGCCCACGAACATGAAGGGGTGGCGGCGGCCCCAGCGGCTGCGCGTCCGGTCCGACAGCGAGCCCACGATCGGTTCGGCCATGCCGTCCAGCACCAGGCTGACCGTGATCGCAAGGCCGGCCAAGGTGGCGGGCAGCCCCACGACCTGATTGTAGAAGAACATGGCGTAGCCGCCGATGGCGGCAAGGGTGACCATCTCCGAGGCTGAGCCCAGCCCGTAGACGAACTTGGTCCAGACCGAGAGCTTCGGCGGCTCCGCCTGCCCCGCCTGCGTCATGCGTCCTCCGTGTAGGGTTCTGGTTGGGGTGGGTCGACCGCGTCAGCTCCGCCGTGGGCGCGCCGCCAGGCCGCGCGCCGATTTTCGCGGGCCGCGCGCAGAGCTCGGCCGGACCACGTGCATGGATCGGGCGAATGTCGGACGTCCCACCCCGAGGCTCCTCGCGATCGGCGCCGCGTCCGCGCCAGCCCGCCGGAGGCGGGCCGTGAGGAAAGTCCGACATCGCGCGCGCCGCCACGCACGCCAGAGGGGCCCGGACCTGACTTCGAAGGACTAGATGGGCGCCGGGGCCGAGGGGTCAAGGCCAAGGCGAAGCTCGGCCCGCTCGCCGAGGATGCAGCCGTTCCGCGGCCGCCGCACCTGCGGCGCGCGGCGGCGAAGATCAAGGCGAACGCAGTATTGCTTTCGGCCTGAAAACATCTCGATCCGAGACGTTATCCGGCCCGGAATATTGCAAAGCACGAGTAAATCCAGACGTGGAACAACGGTCCCGACGAACAGGAAAGTCAGGGGCCGATACATGTCCGACGACAACAGCTTGAACGAACGACTGTCGTTCATCCAACTGGACGCCGAGGCGCGGGAGTCGCTCGTCGCGTCCCGCCCCGTCATCGAGAAGGCGATCGACGAGAGCCTTGAACGGTTCTACGCGCAGATCCGGCGCTTCCCCGCGACGGCGCGCTTCTTCTCGACGCCCCAGCAGATCTCCGGCGCCAAGAGCGCCCAGGCCGAGCACTGGCGTCGCATGGCGTCGGGCCAGTTCGACGGCCAGTACGTCGCCAACGTCCGCCGCATCGGCCTCACCCACGCCCGCATCGGGCTCGAGCCCCGCTGGTACATCGGCGGCTACGCGATGGTGCTGGACGGCCTGATCGACGGGATCATCCAGAGCCACTTCGCCAACGCCGGCGGCGCCCAGGACGGCAAGTCGTGGTGGGGCCGCGGCCGGTCGGCCGGGCCGGACGCGCAGGCGCTCAGCCGCTCGCTCAGCGCCATCATGAAGGCGGCCATGCTCGACATGGACCTGTCCATCTCGATCTACCTGGACACCCTGGAGGAGGCCCGAGCGGACGCCGACCGGAAGCGCCTCGAGGCGGAAGCCGAGCAGAAGCGCGTCGTCGAATGCACGGCCGCGGCGCTGGCCGACCTGGCGTCGGGCGACCTGACGAAGCGGATCTCGGCCGACTTCCAGGGCGACTACCTGAAGCTGAAGGAAGACTTCAACCAGGCCCTCGACAGCCTGGAGTCCGTCCTCTCGGAGATCGCCGCCAACGCGGCCGCCATGCGCTCGGGAACGGGCGAGATCAGCCAGGCCGCCGACGACCTCTCCCGCCGGACCGAGCAGCAGGCCGCGACCCTCGAGGAGACGGCGGCCGCCCTCGACCAGATCACCGCGACGGTCCGCAAGACCGCAGAGGGGTCCTCCCGCGCCGGCGCCGTCGTGCTTTCGGCGAAGGAGGACGCCGAGCGCAGCGGCGAGGTCGTGGGCCGGGCCGTGGCGGCGATGGACGCCATCGAGGAGTCCGCAGGCCAGATCGGCCAGATCATCGGCGTGATCGACGAGATCGCCTTCCAGACCAACCTGCTGGCCCTGAACGCGGGCGTCGAGGCGGCGCGCGCCGGCGACGCCGGGCGCGGCTTCGCCGTGGTCGCGTCCGAGGTGCGGGCGCTGGCCCAGCGCTCGGCCGAGGCGGCCAAGGAGATCAAGTCGCTGATCTCGGCCTCCACCTCGCAGGTGAAGACGGGCGTCATGCTGGTGGGCCAGACCGGCGAGGCGCTCACCGCGATCGTGGAGCGCGTGGCCGAGATCAACGGCCTGATGGGCGAGATCAGCGCCTCGGCCCAGGAACAGGCCACGGCGCTCTCGCAGGTGAACACGGCCGTCAACGAGATGGACCAGACCACCCAGCAGAACGCCGCGATGGTCGAGCAGTCCACGGCCGCCAGCCACAGCCTGACGCAGGAAGCCCTCCAGCTGAACCAGCTCGTCGGCCGCTTCAGGGTTCGCGCGGCTTCCGGGGCCGAGGCCGCTGAGGCGCCTGCGCGGCGCCGGCCGCGGGCCGTCGCCGGGAATCCCCGGATCGAGGAGGCCCGCGCCCGGGCCGCCGCCTTCGCCAAGACGCTCCCGCCCAGGGCTCGGCACGCCACGGTCGGCGCGGCCGCGGTCGAAGCCTCGTTCGACGCGGACTGGGAGGAATTCTGATGAGCGAGGCGCAGCTTGAGCTGCCCGCGCGCCTGGAAGGCGCGGCCCTGGCGCCGCTCCGCCTCCAGCTCCTGGAGGCCGGCGGGTCCGACCTGACGCTGCAAGGCGCCGGTGTGGAGCGGATCAACGGGCTCGGGCTGCAGCTGCTGGCCGCCGCGGCCCTCACGCGACGCGCCGCGGGCCAACGCCTCGTCATTGCGGACCCCTCCACGACCCTCGCCGCCGCGCTCGCCCGCATCCCCGAGGCCTTCGAGACAACGGAAGAATAGATGAGCAAGACTATTCTGACTGTCGACGACTCCCGCACCATGCGGAACATGCTGCGCCTCGCGCTGGCCCCCTCGTTCGAGGTGGTCCAGGCGGTGGACGGCGAGCACGGGCTCGAGGTGCTGGAAGACTGCGCCCCCGACGCCATCATCACCGACATCAACATGCCCAGGCTCGACGGGTTCGGCTTCATCGAAGCGGTCCGGCGGGATGAGGCGCGGCGCACCATCCCGATCCTCGTCCTCACCACCGAGAGCGACGCGGAGAAGAAGCAGCGCGCCCGGGCCGCCGGCGCGACCGGCTGGATCGTCAAGCCCTTCGACTCGGTGAAGCTCGTCGAAGCCGTTCGGCGCGTCACGGACTGAGGCGCGCCATGGACGAAATGGAAGCCATCCGCGCAACGTTCTTCGCCGAGTGCGAGGACCTTCTCGGCGACCTGGAGGCGGGCCTTCTGGCGCTGAAGGCCGGCGCCGTCGACGAGGACACCGTCAACGCCGTGTTCCGCGCCGTGCACTCCGTGAAGGGCGGTGCGGGCGCCTTCAGCCTCGAGGCGCTGGTCGGCTTCTCGCACGCCTTCGAGACGTCGCTGGACGAGCTGCGAAAGGGCAGGCTCAGCCCCGGCGCCGAGGTCGTCGCGGTGCTGCTGCGCGCATCCGACGTGCTGGCCGACCTGGTCTCGGCGGCGCGGGACGATCGCGCGCTCCCGCAGGAGTTCGGCGCCGAGGTCGTCCATGAACTGGAGGGCCTTCTCACCGTCCAGGATCCCGTCGCGCCGTCGCCGACGTTCACGGCGCTTCCGGTCGAGCCGCCCGCGCCGGGGGCTCCGTCATTCGCCTTCACGCCGGTCAACATCGCGCTCGAAGCGGAAGCTCCGCCCTGCGCCTGGATCGTGTGCTTCCGCCCGCTGGACGGGATGTACGCCGCCGCCAACGACGAGCTGCTCCTGCTGCGAGAGCTGGAGCGCCTGGGCGCGGCCGAGGTCACGGCCGATGTTTCGGGCCTGCCCGACCTGAGTGAGCTCGAGCCCGAGCGTCCGCGCCTGGCGTGGCGCGTGCGGCTGACGGGCGACGACCTGTGCGAGGCGCGCATTCGCGAGGTGTTCGAGTTCGTCGGCGACGACTGCGACGTCACCGTGACCCAGGAGGCCGCCCCCGAAACCGTCCCCGAGCCGCTTGCCGACGCGGGGCCGGACGACGCCGTGGCCGAGGTGCTCGCGCGCATCGCCGCAGAGACCGCGCCGTCCGAGCAGGCCGTGCCTCCCGCAGCGCCGGAAGAGCCGGCGGCCACAGCCCCCGCGCCCGCGGCCGCGCCGGCCGCCCAGGGCGGCGAGCGGCGCGACGTCCAGGCCACGATCCGCGTGGATCTCGACCGTGTGGACCGCCTCATCAACCTGGTCGGCGAACTGGTGATCAACCAGGCCATGCTCGGGCAGCGCGTGGTGGAAGCGGGCCTTGCGAAATCGAGCACCGTGGCCGTGGGCCTGGACGACCTGGAGCAGCTGACGCGCGAGATCCAGGACAGCGTCATGGCGATCCGCGCCCAGCCGGTGAAGTCGGTCTTCCAGCGGATGCCGCGCCTGGTCCGTGAGGTCGCCGCGGCCACCCGCAAGCAGGTGCGCCTCGTGACGGAAGGCGAGGGCACCGAGGTCGACAAGACGGTCATCGAGCGGTTGAGCGATCCGATCACCCACATGATCCGCAACGCCATCGACCACGGCCTCGAGTCGCCGGCGGATCGCGTGGCGGCGGGCAAGCCGGCCGAGGGGGTGGTGCGCCTCAGCGCCATGCATCGTTCCGGACGGATCGTCATCGAGGTGGCCGACGACGGGCGCGGCATCAACCGCGACCGCGTCCGCGACATCGCTGTCGAGCGCGGTATCGTGGACCGCGACGCGACCCTCACCGACGAGGAGGTCGACAACCTCATCTTCGCGCCCGGCTTCTCCACGGCGCCGGCGGTGTCCGACATCTCGGGCCGGGGCGTCGGCATGGACGTGGTCAAGCGCTCGATCCAGGCGCTCGGCGGCCGCATCTCGATCAGCTCGCGCCCGGGGGAGGGCTCGACGTTCACCCTCAGCCTGCCGCTCACGCTGGCGGTGCTGGATGGGATGGTGGTCACGATCGGCGACCACACCCTGGTGATCCCGATCAGCGTGATCGTGGAGACGCTCCAGCCCCGCGCGGCCGATGTCAGGCCGTTCGGCAGCTCCCGGGTCCTGACGGTCCGCGGCGCCGCCATCCCCTTCGTCGACGTCGCGACGGCCTTCAACTGGCGGCGGGCGTCCACCGAGGCGGCGGCCGGCGTCACCCTCCTGGTGGAGAGCGAGGTCGGCGGTCTCATCGCCCTCGGCGTCGATGCCATCCAGGGCCAGCGCCAGGTCGTCATCAAGAGCCTGGAGCAGAACTTCCGGCAGGTCGACGGCATCGCGGCGGCCACCATCCTGGGCGACGGCCGCGTGGCTCTGATCCTGGACGTCGACGGCATCGTCGCGGCCCGGCGGCGGGGGCAGCCCGCCGTCGCCCCTGAACCCTTCCTGCAAGCGAGCTGAGGTCCACATGAGCAGCCCGAACGTCGCCGACCGGCGCGAACTGATCTCGTTCTGCATCGGCGAGCAGGAATTCTGCGTCGACATCCGCGCCGTGCGCGAGATCCGCGGCTGGACGCCTGCGACTCCCTTGCCCAACACCCTCGGCTACATCCGCGGGGTCATCAACCTGCGCGGCGCGGTGCTGCCCGTCGTCGACCTGGGGAGCCGCCTCGAGATCGAGACGTCGGCCCCGACCGAACGGCACGTCATCATCGTCGTGCAGATCGGGCAGCGGACCATCGGGCTGCTGGTGGACGCGGTCTCGGACATCCTGACGGTCGACGAGGACACGATCCAGCCCGCGCCGGACGTGGGCTGCGACGCCAACCGCGCCTTCGTTCGGGGACTGATCCCCTCCGAGGGGCGCCTGATCAGCGTGATCAGCCTGGACGGCGTGCTGCCTGACGTTCCTGTCGAGGAGGCGGCCTGATGGGCGCTCAGGCCGCACACGCGGCGAGTTCCGCGGCCGGGGCGGCCTTCGTCCTCGAGCCGAAGGACTTCCGGTTCATCGCGGACATCCTGCATCGCGACTCCGGCATCCGTCTGGGCGAGGGCAAGAGCTCGCTGGTCTACTCGCGGCTGAGCAAGCGCCTGCGCGCCCTGGGACTGACCCGCTTCCGCGATTACTGCGAGCTGATCGAGAGCCCGGAAGGCCGCGAGGAGCGCGCGGCGCTGCTGAGCGCGCTGACGACCAACGTCACCCGCTTCTACCGGGAACCCCACCACTTCGAGGCCCTGCGCGAGCAAGTGGTCACGACCCTCGCGCCCGCGGCGCGGGCGGGCGCCCGGGTGCGCCTGTGGTCCGCCGGCTGTTCGAACGGCCACGAGCCCTATTCGATGGCGATGACGCTTCTCGACGCGCTGCCCGAAGCCCGCCGGCTGGATGTCCGCATCCTCGCCACGGACATCGACCCCGTCGTCGTGCAGCGGGCCCGCCTCGGCCAGTACGACCCGGCCGAGCTTCAGCCCGTCCCGTCCGCGCTTCGGCAGCGCTACAGCCAGGACGTGGACGGCCAGGCGGTGATGGCCGACGAGGTCCGCGCGCTGATCAGCTTCGGCACGCTGAACCTCCACGGCGCGTGGCCCATGAAGGGCGACTTCGACGCCATCTTCTGCCGCAACGTGGCGATCTACTTCGACGAGGCGGCGCAGGCGCAGCTCTGGCGCCGGTTCGCCGAGCGCCTGAGCCCGAAGGGGCGCCTCTACATCGGCCACTCCGAGCGCGCGGACGTCCCCGGCCTCACCAGCGCGGGCCTCACGATCTACCGGCGAGCGGCGTCATGAGCGGCCCCGCGAAGGTCCTGATCGTGGACGACTCGGCGACGATGCGGGCGCTGCTGCGCTCGCGGATCGCGGCGGACCCCCGGCTGCTGGTCGTCGGCGAGGCGGCGGACGCCGACGCCGCGCGCGCCGCCATCAAGGCGCTGAATCCCGACGTGATCACCCTCGACATCGAGATGCCGCGGATGAACGGGCTCGACTTCCTCGAGCGGCTCATGCGGCTGAGGCCGATGCCGGTGGTGATGGTCTCGAGCCTCACCAGCCGCGGCGCCGAGCTGACGCTGGCGGCCCTGGAGCTCGGCGCCATCGATTGCGTGGCGAAGGGCGGCCCGGCCGGCGCCGACGCGTTCGACGACCTGGCCGACATCCTGGTGGTGGCGGCCGGGGCGCACCCGCGCATGCGCGAGGCTCCCGCCGCCGTGGCGTCCGACTACGTGGCCGGCGACCGCGTCGTGGCGATCGGGTCGTCGACAGGCGGCGTCGAGGCGCTGCTGCACGTCCTGGCCTGCTTCCCGGCCAACTGTCCGCCCACCCTCGTCACCCAGCACATGCCGGCGAGTTTCACCGCCAGCTTCGCGGCGAGGCTCGACCGCGTCTGCGCGCCGGAGGTCTCGGAGGCGCAGGACGGAGCCGACGTGGTTCCAGGGCGGATCTACCTGGCGCCCGGCGGCGCGACCCACCTGACCCTGCAGTCCGGGTCGGGCGGGCGCCTCGCCTGCCGCCTCACCGCCGAAGGCCCCGTCAGCGGCCATCGGCCCTCTGTGGACGTCCTGTTCCGGTCGGTCGCGGCCGTGGGCGCGCGCGGCGTGGGGGTGATCCTGACCGGCATGGGCCGGGACGGAGCCGAAGGCCTCCTGGCGATGCGCCGCCGCGGCGCGACGACCATCGCCCAGGATGAGGCCACGTCGATCGTCTACGGCATGCCGCGGGCGGCGGAGGAGCTGGGCGCCGTCGAGCGCGTGCTTCCGCTGCACCGCATCGGACCTGCCGTCCTGCGCGCCGCCGCACAACCCCTTCAAGGAGCCGCCTGATGCCCGCCGCCGCCGCCCTCAAGGTGATGATCGTCGACGACCAGCTGACGATGCGCACGCTGGTGCGCAACGGGCTCAAGTCCATCGGAGTCGAGGAGATCGACGAGGCCGTGGACGGCGAGGACGGCCTGCGCCAGCTGCTGAACAAGTCCGTGAACCTGGTGATCTCGGACTACAACATGCCGAAGCTGGACGGCCTGAGCCTCCTGCGGGCGGTCCGCGCGGCGCCGCAGCTCGGCAAGGTGGGCTTCATCATGCTCACCGGCCGCGCCGACACCGACCTCGTCCAGCGCGCCGCGCAGTTCGGGGTCAACAACTACCTGGTGAAGCCGTTCACGGTCGCCAGCCTTCGGCAGAAGATCGAGGAAGTCTACGGGGCGCTCACGTGAGCGGGGCCACGGCCGTCCTCGACGCCGGTCGCAGGCTGCATGTCGTCCAGGGCGGCCATGCGATCTGCAGCGACGCCGACGTCTGCCTGACGACCATCCTGGGAAGCTGCGTGGCCGCCTGCCTGTGGGATCCCGTGGCCGGCGTCGGCGGCATGAACCACTTCCTGCTGCCCGAGCGGCCGGACGGGGCCGTGGGCGACCGGCGCTACGGCGTGCAGGCCATGGAGGTGCTGATCAACGGCCTCCTGCAACGCGGCGCGCGCCGCGACCGGCTGCGCGCCAAGGCCTTCGGGGGCGCCCGCATGGCGGCCCGGATGGTCGACATCGGCGCCCGCAACGCGGAGTTCATCCGGACCTTCCTCGGAGACGAGGCCATTCCGCTGGTGGCCGAGAGCCTCGGCGGCGCCGCCGCCCGCCGGATCCAGTTCTGGCCGGCCAGCGGGCGCGCACGCCAGCACAAGGTCGAGGATCGCACGGTCGCCGAGCGCGAGCACGTGCTGCTGCGGCCGGCGCCGGCGGCGCACGCGGGCGAGCTGGAGCTCTTCTGATGACGGCCGCCGACACCGCCGACCTGCCGCAGCTCCTGCAGTCCGTCGGCGAGGAACTCGTCCGCTGGGCCCGGTTCGGCGAGGCCTTCGAGCTGGTGCTGGCCCCGGTCATCGAGCGCCACGTGCTCTCGCGGGAGGAGGTCGAGGCGCTGCAGGGCCTCGACAGCCTCATCCAGCACCTGCACGAGCTGGGCGCGCTCTGCGCCGGACTGGGCGCCAGCGACCTGCCGGGCCTGGCCGACGGCGCGCACGCCGAGGCGCTGGACCGGATCCGTCTCTGCGACCTTCGCCGGCGGCTCGGCGGCGAGCAGACCGCCGGCCCGTCCACGGGGGAGTGCGAGCTGTGGTAGCGCCCGCGGACAAGCCGGAACTGCGGCTGGACCTGCGTTCGGCGCACGTCCTGTGCGCCGACTCCACCTCGATCGGGCTCGATATCATCGCCCAGATCCTCCACGGCTTCGGGGTCGCCCAGGTCGTCCGCGCCTGCGGCCCGCAGGAGTTCCGCGACTGGATCAAGAAGAAGACCTTCGACCTGATCATCGTCGACGCCGAGATCGGCGACCACGAGGGCTTCGAACTCATCCGCGCCCTCCGCACGAGCGCGCCTGAGGCGAACCGGGTCGTCCCGGTGGTCTGCGTGAGCGGCTATCTCCCGAAGTCGCGGGTCGTCGCGGCCCGGGACTGCGGCGCCAACTTCGTCGTGGCCAAGCCGCTGAGCGCGGGCGTCCTCCTGGACCGCATCGTCTGGCTCGGGCGCCACGACCGGCTTTTCGTGGAAAGCCCCAACTACGTCGGCCCGGACCGGCGGTTCAAGAACTCGGGCATCCCGTCCGACACGGGCGGACGCCGCGCAGGCGACCTGTCCGTCACCGTCGGCCACCCCATCGGAGCGAACATGTCCCAGGACGAGATCGACGGCATGCTGAAGCCTCAGAGGCTGGGCCTGTGAGCAAGGTCAAGTTGCGGCCCGTGCGCTACCGCCTGCGCGACATGGTCGGCGGGACGCGGGGGGTCAGGGTGAGCGAAGCCCTGGCCCGGGCGGAAGCCAACCTGGAGCGGACGGCCGGCGTGCGGTGGGCGGCGCTGGACGAAGGCCTGCAGGAGCTGGTCCGGGTGATAGGGCACGGCCGCGCAGAGCGTCCCGGCGACGACGAGCTCAAGCATGTCCGCCGGACCGCCAGCTCCATCATCGCCTGCTGCATGGAACAGCCGCTGCCGAGCGTGGCGCGGGTGCTGGCCAAGCTCTGCGAGATGACGGACAGCCTGCTGGCCTCGCGCTACTGGGTCGCCGGGGCGCTCGACCCGGCGATCGAGCTCGCGCTGCTCTGCCGGCGCGGCGAGGTTCCCGAGGCGCACGTCGGCCCGCTGCTCGACGCGCTGGACGCCTGCATCGCGCGCTACCGGGCGGAGGAGGAGGGCGTCACCGCCTGAACCGCATTCGTTGCAGCCGGAAAAGGTTCTACCGCGGCGGTTAGGGCCGCTAGCCCTAGCCTTCTCGCAGGCTCTCGACAGGTCGAGGTAGAGAATGAAACTCGCCAACGCGCCGAATGGACGCTCGCTGATCGCCGCTCTCGATCAGTCGGCCATCGTGGCCGCCACCGACGGCGCCGGCCGCATCATCTACTGCAACGCCCGCTTCATCGAGGTCAGCGGCTACGCCGAGGCCGAGCTGCTGGGCCGCAACCACAACATCCTCAACAGCGGGACGCACCCCAAGTCGTTCTTCCAGGAGATGTACCGGACGATCACCTCGGGCGAGACCTGGCGCGGCACCGTCTGCAACCGGCGCAAGGACGGGGAGCTCTACTGGGTCGACACCACCATCGTGCCCGAGCGCGAGGGCGACGGTCCGATCACGGGCTACATCGCCATCCGCTCCGAGGTCACCGGCCACGTGGCCGCCCTCCAGGCCCTGAAGCGGGCGAAGGAGGCGGCGCTGCGGGCGGGCTCGGCGAAGGACCAGTTCCTCGCCAACATGAGCCACGAAGTGCGGACTCCCCTCAGCGGCATCGTCGGCCTGGCCGAGGTGCTCGCGCGCACGCCGCTCACCGCAGAGCAGCGCGGCATGGTCGACCTGATCATGGACTCCAGCCACTCGCTGCGCCGGATCGTCGACGACGTGCTGGACCTCGCCAAGGCCGAGGCGGGGGAGCTCTCCATCGAGTTTCAGCCGTTCGACCTGCGCGAGGAGGTCGTCTCGGCCGCCGAGCTTCACCGCGTCCGTGCGGTGGAAAAGGGGCTCGCGTTCGACATCGCCTTCTCGGACGAGGCCTCGGGCTGGATATCGGCGGACCCGCTGCGCATGCGGCAGGTCCTCGCGAACCTGATCTCGAACGCGATCAAGTTCACCCAGGTCGGCTCGGTGCAGGTTCGCGTCACCCTCGACGAGACAGACGGAGGACTCGTCCTGGCGATCGAGGTGGAGGACACCGGCATCGGCTTCGACGAGGACACCGCGGCGCGGCTGTTCGACCGGTTCGCCCAGGCGGACGAGTCCACCGCGCGCAAGTTCGGCGGCACGGGGCTGGGCCTTCCGATCGCCCGCAACCTCGCCCAGCTCATGGGCGGCGACGTGACCACGCGCAGCCGTCCGGGCGAGGGCAGCTGCTTCCAGCTGACGATCCCCGTGACGAGGGCGGCGCCGCCCGGCGCCCTGACGCGGCCCGTCCCCGGGTCGGACGACGTGGCGGCCGCCGGCGTGCGCGTGCTGGTGGCCGAGGACCACCCCGTGAACCAGCTGGTGGTGAAGGGCCTTCTGGAACCGCTGGGCGTGGAGCTCACGATCGTGCCGGACGGCGCCGAAGCCGTCCGCGAGGCCGCCATCGGCGCCTACGACGCCATCCTCATGGATCTGCAGATGCCCGTGATGGACGGCATCGAGGCCATCCGACGGATCCGCATGCGCGAACGGGCCGACCGGCGCGCGCGCACCCCGATCGCGGTCATGACCGCCAACACCTCGGATGCGCACCACCGCGCCGCCCACGAGGCCGGGGCGGACGGCTTCATCCCCAAGCCGCTGTCCCTGGACACATTGCTGGGCGGCCTCGAGGATCTGTTGGCGGGCCTGAGCCGCGCGGCGGCGGCCTAGGTTTCAGGGGTCATTTCGAGATCGGCGATCTCGACAGCTTCCGACCGTCCCGGCGAATGCCGGGACCCAGATCCACGTGCGAGATCTTGGTTGGAGGGGCTCCAAGCCTAGGAACCCGCATTTCAGCCATTCCATCTGGATCCCGGCCTTCGCCGGGATGACCGGGTATCGGTTGTCGGAACAGCCGATCTCGCAGGGCCTGAACCTGGAGCCGTCCCCTCAGGGCGCAGCGTCGGGGCGCCAATCCGCCGCGATCGCCAGGCGGAGCAGTTCCGGCAGCGAGCGCGTCTGGGTCTTCACGTGCAGCAGGCGGCGGTATTCTTCCACGGTGCGCGCGCTGATACCGAGCTGCGCGGCGATCGTGCGTGAGTTGCCGCCCGCCATCAGGGCCGACAAGACCTCGCCTTCGCGCGGCGAGAGGCTGGCGAGGCGGTGCGTTGCGCTGATCCGCGCCGCGGTGCGCTGCCGGGCGTCGCGGCGGGCGCGCACCCGCGTCAAGGCCGCGAGCAGATCGTCCTGTTCGAAGGGCTTCTCGATGAAGTCGTCGGCGCCCTCCTTCATGGCGCGGACGGCCATCGCGACCTCGCCATAGGCCGACATCACGATCACCGGATTGGTCCGGCCGCGGGCCCGCAGATCGGACAGCAGGCTGAAGCCGTCGCGCCCCGGCATCCGGAGATCCGTGAGCACGCAGACGTCCTCGTCGTCGGCGACCTTCTGGAGGGCGGCGTCGACGGATTCGGCGGTCTCGGTCGGGATGCCCAGGACGGCGTCCAGCAAGGTCCGGAGGGACGACCTCATCCCGTCATCGTCATCGACGACCAGGATCCGGAGATCCGCTGGTGCATCCATCCTTCCGCGCCCCGCAAGCACACCGGAGACCCGGCCAAGGTTTACCCGCTACGGGTAATTGCCGATCTGATTCCCCTAGTTGGCGACCAAGTCAACGGCAGGTTGCTGTAGTGCCGGGCGCGACCTTTCAGCGCGCGCCACCGATGCCGTCGAGGGCCTCGACCAATTGCTGCAGGGACATGTGTCCGCGGGTGGCGGCGAAGTCGGTTTCCAGCCGCGCCAGGCGCTGCTGGGCCTGGCCGAGCACATCGCGGCCCCGGTCGGTGATCGCGACCATCTTCGTGCGCCGGTCGTGGACATGCTGCCGGCGCTCGACGAGGCGGTGCATCGAGAGCTCGTCGACCAGCCGGGTGACCGAGGCCGGCGAGACGCGCAGGCGCGCCGCGAGGGCGCCCTGCGAAAGCCCGCGCGGCCCCTCGTGAGCCACGCCCTGGAGCGCCCGCATCGCCGCGAAGGAGAGGCCTTGCGGCGCCAGGTCGCGACTGAAGGACTCGGTGATCCGGCGCGCCGCCTGGAACAGGGCGTCCATCAGGGCGCCATCGCCGGAACCTGCCTCAGGGGCCGCTGCCCGTAACCCACTCATGACAAACCTTCGTGAAACTGGCCGGCGAACGCGGCGGCCGGCGATGGAGGATCCCGCGGCGCCAACTGGCCGACCGCGATGCTCGGGCCGTCAGGCGGCGCGGATGGACGTCGGCGCCCAGCGCCAGGCGTCGGCGCGTTCCCGGGCCTGCTGTTCCAGCAGCGTCCGGGCCACGTCCAGCAACCTGTCGGGGTTGATGGGCTTGGAGAGGGCGACGTCGGCGCCGAGGAGCTTGGCCAGCCTCAGGACATCCATGCCGCACTGCGTACCGCCGCCCGAGATTGCGATCATCTTCGGCGGGAACATCTCCTGGCGCAGTGCGATGATCGTTTCGATCCCGTCCTGCTCGGGCATGAAGATGTCGGTGACCACCAGATCCGCGGGTTCCACCTTGAACAGGTCCATGGCCGCGCGGCCGTCGTCGGCCTGCTGAACCTGATATCCGGCGTCGCGGAAGATCTCGGCGATCAGGGTCTGGCAGACGATGTCATCGTCGATGATCAGGATGCTCTGCGTCACGTCTGGTTCCCCCCGCCGCCTTCCTGCGGCCGTCCAGACAAGAAAGTCATAGCGGGTGGAAAACTTCACCCTGGGACAATTACTTACGGCAATTCCGACCCTTGGTTGCGCGCCAGCAGATCCGAGACGGCCTGGGCCAGACGGTCGCCCAGCACGGGCTTCTCCAGGAGCAGGGCGGCCGCGCGGTTCGCCCGCCGCCTGAGCTGTCGCGGCGGCAGCGTCGCCATCAGGATGATGGGCAGCGGGTCACCCTGTCGCCGCAGCGCCTCCACCACGTCGATGGTCGACGCCCCCCTCATGTTGGCGTCCACGATGAGGACCGCGGGCGCACGCGCCGCGACGTGTGCGAGGAGGTCGTCCGTGCTGCTCGCCAGCTCGACTTCACAGCCGCGCACGCGCAGGCCGAAGCGCAGGGCTTCGCGCACGGCGATGTCGTCTTCCACGAGGAGGACGAGCGGACGGGCGGCAGCGAGGCGAGGCATCGACCGTTCCGGTGGACATGGAGTACTGGGCCAGAAGGAGGCCGCAGCACCGCTAACACCGCGCGCTCCGGGCGCACAGTTGAGGCGGTTGCGTACGTAGAAACCCGTAGATCGCGACGGCGGCTTCCCAACGCCGCAACAGGTCGGCTAGGCTTTCATGCCCCCTGTCGTGTCGCCTCATGTACCCCAAGCGTGAGTCGTCCTGAGCGTCACACCATGACCCGCGCAGCAATTCGACGTTTCGTGCCGGGCGTCCTCATCACAGCGTCGCTGGGATTGGTGGCGGCTGCGGGGCTTGGGGTGTTTCAGGCCGCGCACACGGATCAAGTCATCGCCCGCGAGATCGCAGGCTCGTTCGAGCGGATCGGCCTGTCCGACGAGCTGGCTCTGTCGCTGGCCGCCCTTCACGCGGAGAGCGGCCGGGTCGAGGAAGGCGCAGCGTCGACCGAAGCGTACGCGCGCGCGCGTCAGACCGCTGCGGCGCGATTGTCGACGCTGGAGCGAGTGGTGGGGGGCGATCCGCAACAGAGGTCCCGGCTTGCGCGCGTGCGGACCGTCCTGGCCATCGAGGGCTTCCTGGCGTCCCAGGCCGCGATCGCCGCGGCCGAAGCGACGGTGGTCCAGTTCCGGCGTGAAGAGCGGCGGCGCATCATGGCCGCACGGGCCGGCTCGGAGGCGCGGCGGGAGTGGGCCCTCTACAGCGCCATTGCCGCCATGGGGGCGGGCTTCGTGGCGGGCGGCATGGCCACGACGGCCCTCATATGGCGCCGCCGGGCGGTCGAAGCCGAACTGGCGGCCGCGGCGCGCGACGCGCGCAACAACGCGGAACTCCTGGCCGGGATCGGCGCGGCGACGCCGGACCTCATCTACGCCAAGGACCGCGATCGCCGCGTGATCTACGCGAACGCGGCGGCGCTGCAGGTCCTGGGGAAGAGCTGGGAGGAGACGGTCGGCCGGACCAGTGAGGAGATCACCAACGACTTCAACCCCCAGGAGATCGAAGCGGACCTGCGGGTGCTCGCGACCGGGGAGGAGCATCGGTCGGAGCTCGAATGGACCACGCCCGACGGGATCGACCGCTTCTACCGGGTCACTAAGTTCCCGCTGCGCAACGCCGAGGGCGAGGTGGTGGGCGTCGGCGGCGTCAGCACCGAGATCACCGACACCTTCGCCACGCGCGCGGAGCTCGCCAACACCATCGCGCACCTGGAGATGCGCGAGGCGCACCTGAGCTCGATCCTGGCCTCCATCCCCGACGCCATGATCGTCATCGACGAGCGCGGCGCCATTCAGTCCTTCAGCGCCGCCGCCGAGCGGCTGTTCGGCTGGACCGCCGCCGAAATGGACGGGGTCAACGTCAACCGCCTGATGCCGGAGCCCTACCGCGGCGGGCACGACGGCTACCTCAGCCGCTACCTGGCCACGGGCGAGCGGCGCATCATCGGGGTGGGGCGCGTGGTGGTCGGCGAGCGCAAGGACGGATCCACGTTCCCGATGGAGCTCGCCGTCGGCGAGATGCGCACCGGTCGCGTCCGGTTCTTCACGGGCTTCGTCCGGGACCTCACCGAGCGCCAGGCCGCCGAGCGCCGCTTCCAGGACGTGCAGGCGGAGCTGGCCCACGTCAGCCGGCTGTCGGCCATGGGCGAGATGGCCTCGGCCCTCGCGCACGAGCTCAACCAGCCGCTCGCCGCCACGACCAACTACATCCAGGGCGCCATGCTTCTCCTGGACCAGCCCGAGTTCGACCGGGACCTTGCGCACGAGGCCCTGAGCGACGCGCGCGAGCAGATGCTGCGGGCAGGCTCGATCATCCGCCGGCTGCGGGAATTCGTGGCCAAGGGCGAGACCGAGCATTCCATCGAGAACCTGTCGCAGCTGCTTGAGGAAGCCGGCGCCCTGGCGATGGTGGGCGCCAAGGATCGCGGCGTCCGCCTCCGCTACGACGTCGCTGCCGCGGCGAAGTTCGTGCTGGTGGACCGGGTGCAGATCCAGCAGGTGCTGCTCAATCTGATCCGCAACGCCGTGGAAGCGATGGCGGAGGCCGAGCGCCGCGAACTGACCGTGGGCGCCAGGGACGCGCCGGACGAGATGGTGCAGATCATCGTCAAGGACACCGGGCCCGGCATCAGCCCGGAGATCGCCGAGCACCTCTTCCAGCCATTCATGACCACCAAGCGCGACGGTATGGGCGTGGGGCTTTCCATCTCGCGCACGATCGTGGAAGCCCACGGCGGCCGGATCTGGGTCGAGTCCAATCCGGCGGGCGGCACGATCTTCAACTTCACGCTCCGCGCGATGCCGACGCGCGACATCGAGGAGGCCAGTCTTGCCTGACCGGCTCGAGATCTACGTCGTCGACGACGACGAAGCCGTCCGGAAGTCGCTGAACTTCATGCTGCGGGCCGCGGGCTTCCTGGTGCGGACCTATGACAGCGCCGCAGACTTCCTGGCGGACGCGAAGGACCTTGGGCGAGGATGCCTGCTGACCGACGTCCGGATGCCGGACATGGACGGCCTTGAGCTTCTGCGCCGGATGAGGGCCCAGGGCGTTACGTTCCCGGTGGTGGTGATGACCGGCCACGGCGACGTGCCCCTCGCGGTCGAGGCGATGAAGCTGGGCGCGGCCGACTTCATCGAGAAGCCGTTCAGCAACGAGGTCCTGCTGGCGGCCCTGGGCGCGGCGCGGCGCGGCGTGAGCCTGAACGGGGAGGCGGATGCGCAGCCCTACAAGGACCTGGTGGCGAAGCTCACCCCCCGCGAGGTGGAGGTGCTGAAGAGCGTGGTCGCCGGGCACACGAACAAGGTGATCGGCCGCCAGTTCGGGATCAGCCCCCGGACCGTGGAGGTGCACCGGGCGAACCTGATGCTCAAGCTGAACGTGACCACGCTCTCCGAACTGGTCCGCACGGCCCTCCTCGCAGGGCTCTGAACGCCGGTGCTGGAAGAGCCGGCGCGCCTGCGGAGGCAGGCGGCCGGGTCGCTTCTAGGCCGTGCGCGTGAGCGTGGGGGCTTCGGTGGCGACGGTGGGCTCCACCGTGCGGCCGGCCGCCTGGGCGATGCGGCGGAAGGTGGCCAGCGCCTGGCCGGTCACCTGGTCCATGTTGTAGTAGCGGTAGGTGGCCAGGCGACCCACGAACAGGACCTCGGGGGTCCGCTGGGCGAGCGCCTCGTACTTCTTGAAGAGCGCCTGGTTCTCGGGCCGCGGGACCGGATAGTAGGGGTCGCCGTCGGCGCGCGGGTACTCGTAGGTGATCGTGGTGCGCGGCGAGACCTGCCCCGTCATGTGCTTGTATTCGCTGATCCGCGTGTAGGGCGTCGACTCGTCGGGATGGTTCACCGTGCCGACCGCCTGGAACTGCTCCTGCTCGAGCGTTTCGTGCCGGAAGGCGAGGCTGCGGTAGGGCAGCTTCCCGTAGCGGTGGTCGAAGTACTCGTCGATCGGACCGGTGAAGATCAGCCGGTCGAACACGGCCTCGTCGCGCACGTCCTCGAACTCCACGCCGGTCTGGATCGTGACGCCGGGCCGGTCCAGCATGTTCTCGAACATGCGCGTGTAGCCCTCGGCCGGCATGGCCTGGAACCTGTCGGTGAAGTAGCGGTCGTCGGTGTTGACGCGTGTCGGCACCCGGGCGGTGACCGACTTGTCGAGCTCGGACGGGTCCATGCCCCACTGCTTGCGGGTGTAGCCGCGGAAGAAGGTCTCGTAGAGCTCGCGCCCGACCTGACTGATCACCACGTCCTCGGAGGTGCGGATCCGCTCCACCGGCTCGGCGCGGCTCTTGAGGTAGGCCTCGGCCTCGGCGTCGGTGGCGAGCTGCAGGCCATAGAGGGCGTTCAGCGTCGTCCGGTTGATGGGGATGGGCACCTGCTGGTCCCCAACCTGGGCCAGGACGCGGTGCTCGTACGGGCGCCAGCCGGTGAACTGGGACAGGTAGCCGAACACTTCCTCGGAGTTGGTGTGGAAGATGTGCGGGCCGTAGCGGTGCATGAGCACGCCCGCGGCGTCCTTCTCGTCGTAGGCGTTGCCGCCGATGTGCGGGCGCCGGTCCACCAGCAGCACCCGCTTGCCGAGCTGGGAACTGAGGCGCTCGGCCAGCACGGATCCCGCGTAACCCGCGCCGACGATCAGGTAGTCGAAGGGGCGCCTGCGGTCGGACGGGCGCGCGACCGGCGCGCCGAGCATGACCCGGGCGGCGGCGGCGTGCGCCGAGAGCACCTTGGCGATCTCGGCGGACATGGCCTCGAAGGTGTGCTCCCAGGACATGGCGGCGAGGGCCGTGTCCGCGGCGTCCAGCCAGGGGCCGGGCTGGCGGGCCAGCCGCAGCGCGACCTCGCAGGCCTCCACGAACGCCGGCGCCGTGTCGGCGATCCTCACGGCCTCCAGCTCTCCGTAGTGCCGGATCACGTCCGTGATGGGGGTCGAGACCACCGGGCGGCCGCCGGAAAGGTACTCGGGCGTCTTGGTGGGGCTGATGAAGCGCGTGGCCTCGTTCACGGCGAAGGGCATCAGCGCCACGTCCCAGCCCGACAGGTAGGCCGGCAGCTCGGCGTAGGTCTTGCCGCCCAGGAAGTGGAGGTTGGGACGGCGCGGCAGGGTGTCGGGGTCGATCTTCACGACCGGTCCCACCATCACCAGCTGCCAGTCGGGCCGCGCGTCGGCGACGGCGGCCAGGAGGTCGAGGTCCATCCGCTCGTCGACGACCCCGTAGAAGCCCAGGCGCGGCCCCGGAATGGCGGCCTGGTCCTCGGGCGAGTGGTCGCCCTTGCGGGCCTGCGCGAAGTGCTGGCGGTCGACGCTCGAGGGGAAGGGATGGATGTTCGGATGTCGGTCGCGCTTGGCTTCCCACAGGCTGTAGCCACCGGTGAACACCACGTCGGCCAGCGACAGCAGTTCCTGCTCCAGGGTCACGAGCTCGGGCGGGGCGAACTTGAAGTTCGCGAGCTCGTCCATGCAGTCGTAGACGGTGCAGGCGGACGACAGGTGCCGCGAGAACGGCAGCATCATGGGCGTGTAGTACCAGCGGACCAGCTGGTGCTCGGCGGGCAGGGCCTGGTCCAGCAGGGCCTTGAGGGCGGCTTCCCGGGCAGGGCCCTGCAGGTCGTCCGGCAGGCGCGGGGTGGCGACCGTGACGCCGCTCTGGGCGCAGACCCGGGCGTCGAGCGATGGCGGTGAACCGGGGGCCGAGGGCAGCGGCTCTTCCCAGAAGATGACCTGCCGATCGCGCGCGAAGCGCGTCATCAGGTGCTGCGGGCGCTGGAAAACAAAATCCCACCGAAGATGAGAGAAGCAGACCAGGAGGTTTCGGCGGGACGCGATCACGAGGTTTTCCTGAGTTTGGGACGCGGAAACGAGCAACGCCCGCCGGAGGCGGGCGTGAAGCGAATGGGGAGCCGGCTCACTCTGCCGCGTCCGCGACGAGTGGAGCCCGGAGGTCCGGCCGCGCGACCGAGCGCCCGAGCTGCGAAGTGGACGACGGCAGTGACGCCATGGACGTCGATGGCGGCGGTCAGCCGCGCACGGTCGCGGGTGTCGCCATGGACGAAGGGGCCCCAGCGAACCGCGTCCCGGAAACCCGAGCTCAGGTTGTCGTAGACGACAGGCTGATGGCCCCGCTCGTACAACGGTCTCGCCGTTTGCACGTCGATGTAAGCCGCGCCCCCGGCGCCAAGGACGACATGCCGCGATCCCCGATCCATGGATTGGTAAATGGCCGGGGAGGGCGTCTCGTTCCCGTGACCCCGAACGCGGACCCCCGGAACAAAATCGCTGGTGCGGCATTGGCTTAGATCGCCAGGGATGCCGCGTGATGCTGGAGCTGTGGGGCGGGCACGAGTGCACCGTCAATCGCGTGGGCGAGGTCTATTTCGACCAGACGCTCCGCTCCGGGCATGAGACCCGCCTCGGAGACCTCGACCGATTCGCGGACCTCGGGGTGAAGGCGCTCCGGTACCCGGTCCTGTGGGAACGCGCGTGCGCGAACGTCGATGCGGCGGCCGACTGGAGCTGGTCCGACGCGCGGCTCGACCGCATCCGCGCCCTGGGCCTGCGCCCCATCGTGGGCCTGCTCCACCACGGCAGCGGACCGCCGGGGACAAGCCTGCTCGACCCCGACTTTCCGGCCCGCTTCGCCCGCTACGCCCGGGCCGCCGCGGAGCGGTACCCCTGGGTCGACGACTGGACGCCGATCAACGAGCCTTTGACCACCGCGCGCTTCGCGGCCCTGTATGGGCTCTGGTATCCGCACGTGCGCGACGAGACGGCGTTCTGGACGGCGCTGCTGAACCAGATCGAGGCGACCTGCCTCGCCATGGGCGAAATCCGGGCGGTCAATCCTGCGGCGCGGCTGATCCAGACCGAAGACCTCGGTCGCACCTACGGCACCCGGCCGGTGGGCCACCAGGTGGCCTACGACAACGCCCGCCGCTGGATGACCTGGGACCTGCTCTGCGGGCGGGTCACGCCCGGCCACTTCCTGCACGGGCGGCTGGCGGCGTTCGGGTTGGGCGACCGGCTCGCGGACCTCGCGGAGCGCCCGTGCGCGCCGGACGTCGTCGGGGTGAACCACTACCTCACGAGCGACCGGTTCCTGGATCACCGCGTCCAGGACTATCCGCCGGCTGTCCGGGGCGGAAACGAGTGGATGGCCTTCGCCGACGTGGAAGCGATCCGTGTCGCGAGTCCCGCGCCTGGCGGTCTGGAGGGCGCGCTGGAGGAAGCCTTCGCGCGCTACGGCCTGCCGCTCGCGGTGACCGAGAGCCACAACGGCTGCACGCGCGAGGAACAGGTTCGCTGGGTGCGCGAGGCCTGGGACATCGCCGAACGGCTGAGAGCCCGCGGCGTGGACGTGCGCGCCGTGACGGCCTGGGCCCTTCTGGGCTCGCACGACTGGCAGAGCCTGCTGACCCGCGCCGACGGGGCCTATGAGGTCGGCGCCTTCGACGTGCGTGGCGGCGTGCCGAGGCCCACCGCCGTCGCCCAGGAACTGAAGCGCCTCGCAAGACAGGGCGGGGCGCCGCATCCGGCCACCACCGGCCCCGGCTGGTGGCGGCGTGACGTCCGGCTGGAGTACAGGCCCGTGATCCGCACCCCCGACGGCGCCGAGCCCCGGCGCGAATGGCGCTCCGGTCCCGGCGACGGGCGGCCTCTCCTGATCGCCGGCGCCACAGGCACCCTGGGACAGGCTCTGGCGCACGCCTGCGAACTGCGCGGCATCACCTATCACCTCACCAACCGGCGCGAACTCGACCTGGAGAACCCGGACGCCATCGCCCGCCGGCTCGACGACACGGGCGCCTGGGGCGTGATCAACGCCGCCGGCTGGGTCCGCGTGGACGAGGCCGAGACGATGCGGGACGCGTGCTTCGCCGCCAACGCGAGGGGCGCGATCGACCTGGCGCGCGCCTGCGCCCGGCGCGGTCTCCGCTACGTGACCTACTCCAGCGACCTCGTCTTCGACGGCCGGAAGGGCGAGGCGTACGTGGAAGCCGACGCGCCGTCGCCGCTCAACGTCTACGGCGCCAGCAAGGCCGAGGCCGAGCGGGGCGTCATGGAGGCCTGCGATACGGCCCTCGTGCTGCGGACGTCGGCGTTCTTCTCGCCGCACGACGCCTACAACTTCGCCCACCACGTGCGGCTGACGCTGATGAACGGCGAGCGCTTCCAGGCGGCGGACGACCTCGTGGTCTCGCCGACCTATGTGCCGCACCTCGTGGAGGCCAGCCTGAACCTGCTGATCGACGGGGACACGGGGATCCGGCACCTCGCCAACGGCGGCGCGGTCACCTGGGCGGAGTTCGCCGGCCGGCTGGCGCGCGCGCTCGACCTCGACGAGCGGCTCGTGGTCGGCGTCCCGCATGCGACGTTCGGCTGGGCCGCCGCCCGGCCGCCGGCCGTGGCGCTGGCGACGGAGCGCGGCGAGGTGCTGCCTTCGCTCGACGACGCCATCCGCCGCTACGCCCAGCGGGTCGGCGAGTGCGGACTGATCCATGCGGAGGAAGCGCTCGAGCGTCGCGGCGGCGCGCCCGCCGCGCGCCTGCGCTGAGCCTCAGTTTCTCGCGCCGGGGACCCCGGAGTCGTCGTCCTCGTCCGCCTCGAACGCGGTGTCGTCCTCGTCGAGCAGCTCGTCGGCCGCATCGATCAGGGCATCGAGCTGCTCGGCGGTCAGCGTCAGCGAGACCGCGCCGCCCTCGTCGTCCTCGAACCGCAGCAGGAAGTCGCCGTCTCGGGGCGTGATCTCGAACTTGGCCAGGCTGTTCATGCGCGGTCCTCCGTGGGGGCAGGGAGAACACGTGAACCGCGCGATCGTTCAGCCGAGGGCGCGGGCGGCCTCGACGACGCGCTGGGCCTTCTCTCTCGTCTGCGCCGCGTCCTGGCCCGGGCGGTAGAGCTCCCCGCCCAGGCCGAAGCCCCGGGCGCCGGCCTCCCACCACGCCGCCATGGCGTCGGGCCCCACGCCGCCCACCGCCCAGACGTCGGCGTCCGCGGGCAGCACGGCGCGCAACTGGCGAAGGTGCGTGGTCCCGTAAGTCGCGGCCGGGAACAGCTTCAACCGGCGCGCGCCGGCCTCGTAGGCGTCGAAGGCCTCGGTGGCGGTGGCGAAACCGGGCACGGGTTCGAGGCCCAGATCCAGTGTCCGGCGGATCACGTCGGGCCGTGTGTTCGGCGAGACGACGATGCGGCCGCCGGCCGCGGCGACCTCGTCCACCTGCGCGGGCGACAGCACGGTCCCGGCGCCGACCGCCATCCGGCCCGCGAACGCCTCGGCGATGCGCCGGACGCTCTCCAGGGGCTGCGGGGAGTTCAGGGGGACCTCGACGGCCCGGACGCCGGCCTGGAAGAGGGCCTCGGCGTGCGCCGAGGCCTCGTCGGGCGTCACGCCGCGAAGGATCGCCACGACCGGGCAGGCTGCCAGCGCGTCCTCGAGCCTCAAGGCGATCTCCCTGCCAGATGAAGCGCCCTGAGCCCGGCCACCGCGGCGGCCTCGCCGTCGAAGGCGCGGGTCGCGACGCCGCGCGCCTGCAGGGCGCGGGCGTAGAGGGCGCAAAGCCGGGCGTCGCCCAGCAGGACGACCTCGTCCGCGAGTCCGCCGGCGCCCGCGCCCAGGAGCTGCGGCGTGGCCGCCACGTCGGCGCCGATCAGCAGACCGGACAGGTAGCTGGACGAGGTCTCGGGCGCCGCGCGGCCCCCCACGACCCGGGCGCGCACGGTGAAGAGCCGGGCGGCCAGCGCGTCGCCGTCGCCGGCGGCCGCGAGGCCGGCGTCGAACGCCCCGCTGTCGTCCGGCGGCGCGTCGCTCTTGAGCACGCTGTGCTTCGACAGCACCGCGAACAGCTCGCCCGTCATGGCGGTGACGAAGTCGGACAGGCGCCCCTCCTCCACGACCATCCACTTGGTATGCGTGCCCGGATGGCAGACCAGGCGGCGGCCGCGCGCGTGGTCCGGGTGCTGCGCGAGCCAGCCGAACAGCTGGGTTTCCTCGCCCCGCATCACGTCGCCCTGGCCGTCGAACCCGCGCGATCGCACCCCGGGCACGATCCGCACGTCGGGCGAGCCGGGGGCTTCCGTCATGGCCGAAGCGAGGTCGGCGAGGGTGGCCGGACAGTCGCGATAGGGCACGGTCGTCCAGCCCAGATTTGACCCGACCATCCCGCAAAGGACCGCCGGAAGGCCCTCGGCGCCGAGGGCGGGGCGAACCTGTTCGGCAAACACCCGCGGCGCCTCGCCGGCCGCGAGCCGCGAGACTCCAAGCGGGAGGTCCCGGTCGACGAGGACGCCGCCCGACGCATCCAGCGTCCAGGCCCGCAGATTGGTGGTCCCCCAGTCGCAGGCGAGGAGTGCGGGTTCCGCCATCAGACCCGGCCCGCGTCGACGACCAGGTTCTGGCCGGTCATCATGCGGCTCTCGTCCGAGGCCAGGAACAGGGCGGCGCGGGCGATGTCCTGCGGCAGGATCCGGTCCTTCAGCGCCACCTGGTCGGCCCAGGCGGCCTCGGCCTGCGGGGTCAGCCACAGCTCGAGCTGGCGCTCGGTGACCACCCAGCCGGGCGACAGCGCGTTGACGCGGATCCGGTCCGGCCCCCACTCGCGGGCGAGGCCCTTGCTGAGGCTGTTGATCGCGCCCTTCGCGGCCACGTAAGCCGACATGCCCGCCGGGCCCCAGAGGGCGTTGATCGAGCTGACGTTGACGATCGCGCCGCCGCCCGCCGCCTTCATCATCGGATAGACCGCCACCGAGGCGATCAGGGCGGGGTCCAGGTTGACCGCCAGCGCCTTGCGCCACGCGTCGGGTGTCAGGTCGGCGGCCGCGTGGCGGGTGTCGTTCGCCACGTTGTTGATCAGCACCGTCACCGGACCCAGCGCCGCGGCGGCGTCGCCGATCGCCGCCTGCAGCGCCGCGGCGTCGGTGACGTCGCAGCGGCGGAACCAGCCGCCGACCTGCGCGGCCAGCGCGTCGCCGGCCTCCTGCTGCAGGTCGACGAACGCCACCCGGCAGCCCTGGGCGGCGAAATGCTCTACGAAGCTCGCGCCGATGCCCGAGGCGCCGCCGGTCACGAAGACGACGCGGTCCTTCAGGCTGGGGTAGGCGGCCACGTCCATCTCAATGGGACTCGCGCGTCACGTCGGCGCTCGACTTGCCGACCAGGAAGTCGAGGTCGGCGCCCTGGTCCGCCTGCAGGACGGTGTCGATGTAGAGCTTGTACCAGCCGCGGGTGAAGTCCGAGGGCCGGCGCTGGGCCTCCCAGGCCTCCCGCCGGCGGGCGAGTTCGGCGTCATCGACGAGAAGGTCCAGTGTCCGGCCGGGCCCGTCGAAGGCGATCTCGTCGCCGGTGCGGACGAGCGCCAGGGGCCCCCCGGCCTCGGCCTCCGGCGAGACGTGCAGGATCACCGTGCCGTACGCGGTGCCGCTCATGCGCGCGTCCGAGATGCGCACCATGTCGCGCACGCCCTGCTGCAGCAGCTTCGGAGGGAGCGCCATGTTCCCGACCTCGGGCATGCCCGGGTAGCCCTTCGGCCCGCAGCCCTTGAGCACCAGGATCGACGTCGCGTCGACCTTGAGATCGGGATCGTCGATGCGGGCCTTGTAGTCCTCGATGTCCTCGAACACGACCGCGCGCCCGCGGTGGGTGAGCAGCTCGGGCGAAGCGGCGCTGGGCTTCAGGATCGCGCCGTCCGGGCAGAGATTGCCGCGCAGCACCCAGACCCCCGACGAGGGCCCCACGGGTTCGGCCATCGAGCCGATGACCTCGCGGTTCCAGACCTCGGCGGCGTCGGCGATCTCGCCCTGGGTGTGCCCGGACACCGTCATCGCGTCGCGGCGGAAGGCGCCGGCCATCTCGCGCATCACCGCCGGACAGCCGCCGGCGTAGCAGAAGTCCTCCATCAGGAACCGGCCGGACGGCATCAGGTCGACCAGCAGGGGGACCTCGCGGCCCAGCCGGTCGAAATCCTCGAGGCTGAGCTCCACGCCGACGCGTCCGGCGAGCGCCAGCAGGTGAACCACCGCGTTGGTCGAGCCGCCGATGGCCGCGTGCATCAGGATCGCGTTCTCGAACGCCTCGCGGGTCAGGATCTGCGACAGGCGGACGTCGTCCTTCACGAGCTGGACGATGCGGTTGCCGGTGAGGTGCGCCAGCGTCTTGCGGCGGGCGTCGACGCCCGGCAGCGCCGCGTTGTTCGGCAGGCAGACGCCCAGCGCCTCCATCAGGCTCGCCATGGTCGAGGCCGTGCCCATGGTGTTGCAGACGCCGTGGCTGCGGCTCATCGAGCTCTCGGCCGAGAGGAAGTCCTTCAGCGTCATCTCGCCGGCCCGCACGGCCTCGGAGAACCGCCAGACGTCGGTGCCGGAGCCGATGTCGCGTCCCTGCCACTTGCCGTTCAGCATCGGGCCGGACGAGACGACCATGGTGGGCAGGTCCACGCTGGCGGCGCCCATGAGCTGGCCCGGCGTGGTCTTGTCGCAGCCGCCCAGCAGTACGACGCCGTCGATCGGATTGGCGCGGATCGACTCCTCGACCTCCATGGCCAGCAGATTGCGGAACAGCATCGCCGTGGGCCGCATCTGGGTCTCGGGCAGGCTCATGGCCGGGAACTCGATCGGCACGCCGCCGGCCTCCCAGACGCCGCGTTTCACGTATTCGGCGAGGTCGCGCAGGTGGAACTGGCAGGTGACCAGCTCGGACCAGGTGTTGCAGATCCCGATGATGGGCCGGCCGTCGAAGACGTGGTCGGGAAGCCCCGTGCCCTTGATCCAGCTGCGGTGGATGAAGCCGTCCCGGTCCAGCTTGCCGTAGCTTCTCTGGCTGCGCAGCTTCCTGTCCGCCACCTGGCGTCCCCTTCTCGATCCCTGGGGCTAAACCCCCAAGCGGGCATGCAGGTTCTGTCCATACCCGGCGAAGACCGCGAGGGGCAGTCCGGGAATGCCGGCCGGCGGCCGGGGGCGGTCAGCCCGGCGCCGGCCGGTCGACTGCGACGCTTGCGCGCAGCCCCGGGCCTGGCGGCCCTCGGCTGCGGCCACGCGCCGCGCCAAACGAGGGCCCGTGGGTCCGGCGCGCCGCGACCGAGCGGCTCGTCCGGGCTCGCACGGCGCCGTACATTATCCAGAAATTTCAGCAACTTGTGGGGGTGGCGACCCGGCTCGGGCCGGGCCGTTCGTCGCCAGGGCGCGCGCATCCCGACCGGCGGTCGTCTGCGACAACCTGACGGCCGCGTTTTGGTTCCGTTCAACCTTTCGAGTCGACTATCTTCCCCACAAGCAACCCGGGCGGGGGCCCGCAGAGTCATGACGTTGTCCAGCTATTCCGACGTGTTCTCGATCTCCCACGACAGGGAGCATCACGAGGAGATCCACCCGGGAGATCTCGTCCGGACGGGCGAGAACTACCACCCGCACTACGAGGTCGTCGCGGTGAACGGGGACAAGGCCTGGGTCCGGAACGTGCAGAACGGGGCCGACAGCCTGGCCCTCCTGGCCCGCTGCCGGAAGATCGCCCCGTCCCTGATGATGGCCGCCGAGTAGGCTCCGACTGAACCGCGCATCGCCGCCGGAGTTGTATCCGGGGGAACCGCCGGGCAGCGGGAGGATGCGTCATTTCGGCTTTCATGTTTGCGACCGGGATCGAGAACTCGATTCCGCGGATCCAGAACGGTCGGCTTCGGATCGACCAGATGGAGGCGTGCGGCCACTACGCGCGCTGGCGCGAGGACTTCGACCTCGTCGAGGAGTTGGGCCTCGCCTACCTGCGCTACGGCCCGCCTCTGCATACGACCCTTCTCGGGCCCGACCGTCACGACTGGGAGTTCGCCGACGTCACCTTCGCCGACCTGCGGCGGCGCGACATCAGCCCGATCGTCGATCTCTGCCACTTCGGCGTCCCCGACTGGATCGGTGACTTCCAGAACCCGGATTTCTCGGAGCAGTTCGCCCGCTACGCCGGCGCCTTCGCGCGGCGTTTCCCGTGGGTCCAGCTCTACACGCCGGTCAACGAGATGTTCATCTGCGCCCAGTTCTCGGCCAAGTACGGCTGGTGGAACGAGCAGGGGACCACGGACCGGACCTTCGTCACGGCGCTGAAGCACATCGTGAAGGCCAACGTGCTGGCCATGCACGAGATCCTGAAGGTCCGGCCGGACGCGATCTTCATCCAGAGCGAGTCGTCGGAGTACTTCCACGCCGAGAACCCGGCCGCGATCAAGCCGGCCGAGATCGAGAACTCCAAGCGGTTCCTGTCCCTCGACCTGAACTACGGACATCGCGTGGACTCCGAGATGTACGAGTACCTTTTCGACAACGGCATGACGAAGGCGGAGTACCACTTCTTCCTCGGCCACTCGCTCCGTCACCACTGCATCCTCGGCAACGACTACTACTGGACCAACGAGCACCGTGTCGCCGCCAACGGGATGACCCGCGCCTCGGGCGAGATCTTCGGCTACTCCGAGATCACGCGGCAGTACTACGCGCGCTACCGGCTGCCGGTGATGCACACCGAGACCAACATCGCCGAGGGCCCGAACGGCGACGAGGCCGTGAACTGGCTGTGGAAGGAGTGGGCCAACGTCCTGCGGGTCCGCAACGACGGCGTCCCGACGGTGGGCTTCACCTGGTACTCGCTGACCGACCAGATCGACTGGGACGTGGGCCTTCGCGAGCAGAACAACCGTGTGCATCCCGTGGGTCTCTACGACCTGAACCGCAACATCCGGCCGGTAGGGCGCTCGTACAAGCAGCTCATCCATGACTGGGGAACCGTGCTGCCCACCCAGAGCGTCTGCCTGACCGTGCCGGTGGTCCCGCCCTCGGAGTACGGGCACGAGACGGCCGCGCGCCATGCGGACGAGGCCCGCGAGCTGCGCGCCACCGAACTGGCCACCGGGAGCGCCGGCAGCGCGCCGGGCTGATGGATCCGTCGCCGCTCATCGGCGGGGCGCCGATGGTGACCCTCGTGGCCGAGCGGCCGCCGGACGGCCCTGGGATCGTCGAGGCGACGGTGCTTCCCGGCCGCGGCTTCATGCTCCTCCAGGCCCGCGCGCGACGGCCGGGCGGCGAGGTCATCGACCTGCTGCATGCGCCCGAGCCCGCCGCCGCGGCGGCCGAGCTGGACGGCGGCCCGGACGACTTCGCCGGCAACCGCGCGTTCGCCTTCGGCGGCGCGATCCTCGCGCCCTTCGCCAACCGGATCCGCGGCCGCGCCCTGGCGGAAACCCGCGAGATCGAGACGACGATCGGCGGCCGGCCGGTCCGGCTTCCGCGCAACTGGGGCGGCAAGCGTCCGGGCGCGGAAGCCTACGCCATGCACGGGCTCATCCTGGCCCGCCCGATCGCGTTCGAACGCGACGGCCCGGGTGCGGTGAACGGACGGCTGGACGCGCTCGCCGGCTGGCCCGGGCCGCTCGAGCTCTCGTTCCGCTGGTCGCTGGCCGACGGCGAGCTCGCGCTGCGGCTCGAGGCGCGGAACACGGGAACCGGGCCCACGCCCTTCGGAGCGGGCTGGCATCCGTACTTCCGGCTCCCCGGTGGCGACCGTCGCCGTGTCCGCCTGCGCCTTCCCGCGAACCTCCGCGCCGAGGTGAACAACTACGACGAGGTGCTCCCGACGGGGCGGCTGCTGTCCGTGGCCGGGACCCCGTACGACTTCCGCGCCGGCCGGGCGCTCGGGGATCTCTACCTCGACGACGGCTTCACCGGCCTGGAGCCTGGCCCCCTGAGCATCGAGGTGGCCGACCCCGCGGCCGGGCTGGCGCTGCGCATCGCCTCCACCTCGTCCCGGGTGCGCGCTGTGCAGGTCTATGCGCCGCCGGATCAGGCCTTCGTCGTGATCGAGCCGCAG
The DNA here is from genome assembly GCF_057219735.1 of Phenylobacterium sp. T106. Classification (NCBI taxonomy): domain Bacteria; kingdom Pseudomonadati; phylum Pseudomonadota; class Alphaproteobacteria; order Caulobacterales; family Caulobacteraceae; genus Phenylobacterium; species Phenylobacterium sp. T106. The sequence goes on from NZ_JBXVWA010000006.1 coordinate 272,703, forward strand.
TTCAACCTCGCCGACCCGTTCGGCGCGGTCTGGCCGCGGGACGTCGACACCGGCATGGCCTGGCTCGCGCCGGGCGAGACGGCGACGTACGACGTCAGCCTTCGGGTGCTGGCCTGTCCGTGACCGGCGCCTGAGCGGGGCGGCCGCGGGCCAGGAAGAGCACCAGCCCCACCGCCAGGCCGGACACGATCGCCACCGCCTGGACCGCGGTCATCTGCACCAGGATGCCGGCGCAGCCCAGGACGACCACCGCCAGCACCAGCGGCGCCGCCGGCATCCGGTAGGCGGCGGGCGGAGCCGCGCCGGCGCGCTCGGCCCGCCGCAGCCGCATCGCGGCCAGGGCGACGCTGAGGTAGACCACCAGCCGCGTGCCCACGGCCAGGGCGACCAGCGACTGGAACGTGCCGGTCAGGGCCAGGGCGACGACCAGGACCGAGCTGATCACCACCGCCACCACGGGCGTGCCGAACCGCGCCGACCGCGTCCCGAACCAGGCCCAGGTGTCGCCCTGGTCGGCCAGACCCTGCAGCAGCCGCGAATTCGCCAGCACCGCACCGGCGTTGCTGCCTGCGACCGCCAGGATCGCGGTGGCGGCGATGGCCCACCAGCCGGCGGGCCCGAGCACGACGCCCGCGGCGTCGCCCAGCGCGAGGCGGCTGTCGGCGAGGTTCGGGACCAGTCCGATGGCCACGGCGTTGGCGCCCACCAGCAGGACGACGCCGGCCGCCAGGGAGGCGAAGAGGGCGCGCGGGACGTCCCGCTGCGGGTCGCGCGCCTCTCCGGCCGGGATCGCGAGGTTCTCGAAGCCCGCATACGAGAACATCGCCATGGTGGCCGCGGCGACCGCGGCCGACAGGCCCAGCGGCTGCGTCGGGGCGAGGGTCGAGACGTCCAGGCGGTGGACGGCGAGGACGATGAGCAGGACGACGGGCGTGACCTTGATGATCGCCAGAGCCGTCAGGAGGCCTGCGTTGACCTTGCCGCCGATGATCGAGAACGCGGCGATGACCGTGGCCAGCGGGACGACCATGGCGGCCGTGGCGCCGAGGCCCAGGGTGCGCCCCGTGGTGACCTCCACGAGCATCACCAGGGCGGCGAACATCGACGCGGTGGAGATCACCCGCGAGACGTAGAGGATCCAGCCGATCTCGAAGCCGGCGAGGGGCCCGAAGGCGCTGCGCACATAGAGGTAGGCGCCGCCGTTCTCCCGGAAGCGGCTCCCGACCTCGGCGAAGCAGAGCGCGATGGCGAACATCAGCACGCCCACCACCAGCAGCACGACGGGCGCCCAGGCGCCGGCGGTGGCGAAGTACTGCGCCGGCAGCAGATAGAAGCCGGCGCCGATGATGCTGTTCACACCGACCGCGGCGAGGGTCGGCAGGCCCATGGCCCGCGGAGACGAACTGAGGCGGGGCTGCGACATGGGGGGCCTGTGCGGCCGGCGCGGACTGCGTCGGGTCAGCCGAGCCTAGAATATGTTACCAGGTCGGATCAACCGCCGTCCGCTTCGCCCGGCAGGTGGTACTTCATCGGCACCGTGCCGAGCTGGAAGGCGGCGCGGGTCGCCAGATGGAACTCGCGCTGGATGCGGGCGCACCAGAGGTAGCGGGCCTCGTCGTCGAGGCCGTCCGCGCCTTCGATCCAGCGGATCATCATGTCGATGAACTGGCCGACGTTCAGCCGTGAGGCGTACTCGGCGCGCGCCTCCGCGCCCGGCGGGGCGTCGGGCCCGACCTGGAACCAGCGCTCCCGCGTATAGGCCGACATGGCGTCCTCGAGCGCCTTGCGCCAGTCGAGCCCTTCGACGCCGCCCTGGCTGTAGCGGAACACGAGCAGGAAGGGCTCGGGCTGCTCGCGGGCGGCCATGGCCATGCCGCGCAGGCGGGCGCCGTACTCGTGGCCCGGCACGGCCCAGACCTCGTGGATCTTGGCGACCACCCTGTCGCGGATTGCGTCCAGCAGCGCCTGCTTGGAGCGGAAGATCCGATAGATCAGGATCTTCGGGACGCCGGCCGCGTCGGCCACATCCTGCATGGTGGCGGTGCCGACGCCCCGCTCCAGGAAGACGCGGCAGGCCGCCAGCAGGAACGCCTCGCGTCGTTCCGGGACGTTCACCCGCGGCTTGGAACCCCTCCCGCTGCGGGGCCGTGCGCCATCTGCGGCGCTCGCCTTTGCCAACTCGATCTCCGTCTCCGATGCAGGGATCTGGTCTAGCCGCCCGCGCCCGACGCACAAAGGGCGATGCGATATGAAACCAAGTCGTAGCATAAATTGACAGCCGGGCAACGTGAGCGCACTGTTACCGGGTCGGAACAAGTGCGGATTCACCGCCGGCTCAGGGGGAAACGACATGGCTCGTGGCAAGCTGTTTCTTGGCGTGGCGCTCGTGGCGATCTGTGGGCCGCTGGCCGCACAGGCGCAGGACGAAGGCGTGGGCGTCGAAGAGGTGGTCGTGACCGCGCAGAAGCGCGCCGAGAACCTCCAGGACGTGCCGATCTCGGTGACGGCGTTCAGCGGCGAGACGCTGGAAGCGGCGGGCGTGCAGGACATCCGCGACCTTCGCCGCATCACGCCCAGCCTCTACCTCGCCACCTCGTCCAACACGAGCAACACCCGCATCATGATGCGCGGCATCGGCACCAGCGGAAACACCGCGGTCGAGCCCAGCGTCGCCACCTTCGTAGACGGAGTCTATGTGCCGCGCATCGGCTCGATGCTGGCCGGTCTCAACGACATCGGATCGGTGGAGGTCCTGCGCGGGCCGCAGGGCACGCTCTTCGGGCGCAACGCCTCCATGGGCGCCGTGCTGATCCGCACCACGCCCCCGGGCGACACCATGGGTGCAGAGGTCGCGGCGACCTACGGCACCTACGGCGTCCGCCGCGTCTCGGCCATGGCCGACCTGCCCATCAGCGAGACCGTCAAGACCCGCGTGTCGGTGCTCGGCTATGAGGCGGACGGGTATGGCCGCAACGACCTCAACGGCAAGCGCATGGGCCGCAACGACGGGTTCAGCATCCGCGGCGCCGTGCAGTGGGACATCACCCCGGACCTGACCTTCACCCTGCGCGGCGACCACCAGAACCTGAGCGGCGACGGCTACAACACCATCACCGTCGTCACCCGCACGGTGACGCCTCAGACCCTGGCCAACTGGCAGACGCGGCTGGATCCCGACGGGGCGGGGCCGCAGACGGGTCTGCTTCCCTATGTGGCCGACACCTATTCCCGGCGGGTGCGCCAGTCGACCGAGGGCGACGTGACCGACTACCAGACCGGTCTCGCCAGCGAGCTGACGTGGGACATGGCCAGCGGCTACCAGCTCAAGCTGATCAGCGGCTACCGCGACTGGAAGAACATCCAGTACCAGGCTTCGAACGGGAACATCCCGCTTGAACTGCAGCGCCGCACGACGTTCGCCGATAGCCAGAACCACTCGCAGGAACTGCAGCTGCTGTCGCCCGACACCCTGCTGGACGGACGCCTGAACTTCGTCACCGGCCTCTACTACTACGAGGAGGCCTACGACATCGGTCAGAACATCGACCTGACCAACGAGTACTGCGAGGTGTTCATCCGCAACACCTCCACCGCCGCGCGCCTGGCCCAGTGCCGGGCCAACACCAAGACCGGCGCCTCGTACTACGTCTTCACCCAGGACACCGAGTCGGTGGCCGCCTACGCCCAGGCCAGCTTCAAGCTCACCGAGCAGTTCGAGGTGACCGGCGGCATCCGCTACTCCGAGGACGACAAGACCGCGAAGTACCGGGGCATCACGCGGAACCCGGCCGCCGCCCAGGCCGCCGAGGTCACCGACATGGCGCTGAAGGAGGACAAGGTCACCTACCGCCTGAACGGGACCTTCCGGCCGAACAGCGACATCATGGTGTTCGGCAGCTTCTCCACCGGCTTCAAGTCGGGCGGCTTCGACTCCGCCCCGGGCACCACGGCCGCGGTCGGCGCCGCCGCGCGGAGCTTCCTGGCCGAGACGGTCGAGAACTGGGAACTGGGCGTGAAGTCCGAGCTCTTCGAGCGCCGGGTGGTGGCCAACGTCACGCTCTTCCGGTCGGACATCAGCGACCTGCAGTTCCGCAGCTTCGACGGGCTCCAGTTCCGGACCCGCAACAACGGCAAGGCGCGCCAGCAAGGCGTCGAGTTCGAGACCACGGCCCGGCCCATCCCGCCGCTCACGCTGAGCCTGGCCGGGACCTACCTCGACTCCGAGTACCTGGACTTCCGGGGCGCGCCCGGGCTGCCGGGCTTCGGCGGGTCGCAGGACCTCACCGGCCAGCGGCTGCCGTACTCGCCGAAGTGGCAGGGGACGCTGTCGGGCCAGTATGTGGGCGACCTGGCCAACGGCTGGAGCTGGTTTGCCCGGGCGGACCTCTCCTTCTCGAGCAAGATCAACCTGGCCTCGTCGGGCGACAACAATCCCGACGCCGACCAGAAGGGCTACCAGCAGCTCAGCGCGCGTTTCGCGATCCGCGGACCGGAGCAGAAGTGGGAAGCGGCCGTGTTCGGCCAGAACCTGACCAACGAGACCTTCTGCACCGGCATCTTCAACCAGCCCAACAACGCCGCCTTCGGGCTGAACAATGCGACGACGGGGGCGACGGCGCTGCGCTGCACGCTCAACGATCCGCGCCAGGTGGGCGTCGAGCTCAAGGCCCGCTTCTGACGCCGGCGACAGGGAAGGGACCCACGACATGACCCAGCATTCCCGCGCCGCCTTCCCTCCCGGCGGGCGGTCCTGGCTGGACCTCCAGGCCGAGATGGCCGCCCGCACCGCGGGCGACGCCGACTGGCGCGGCGGGCGGACGGCCATCTTCTTCTTCCTGGCGGACGACGAGGCGTACCAGGTCGGCAAGCGCGCCTACATGGAGCACTTCTCGGAGAACGCGCTCGGGGCGGGCCGCGCCTACCCCGGCATCGGGGCCATGGAGCGCGATGTCGTCGACTACGGCCTCGACCTGCTGCACGCGCCCGACGGGGCGCGCGGCGTCTTCACCACCGGCGGGACCGAGAGCATCCTCCTGGGGGTCAAGGCCGCGCGGGAGCGCCACCGCGCCCTGGGCCGGGGCAAGGCCGGCCAGCCGCTGAACATCGTGATGCCGGTCACCGGCCATCCGGCCTTCGACAAGGCGGCGATCCTGATGGATGTCGAGGTCCGGCGAGCGCCCCTGCGCGACGACCGCCGCTGCGACGTGCAGGCGATGCGCGGGCTGATCGACGAGAACACCTTCATGGTGATGGGCTCGGCGCCCTGCTTCCCGCACGGGGTGATCGACCCCATCGCCGAGATCAGCGCGCTGGCCCTCGAGCGCGACGTCTGGATGCACGTGGACGCCTGCGTCGGCGGCTGGGTCGCGCCGTTCTTCGAGCGCATCGGCCGAGGGACGCCGGCGTTCGACTTCCGGAACGGGGGCGTGCGGTCCATCTCGGCCGACCTGCACAAGTTCGGCTTCGCGCCGAAGCCGTCGTCGACCGTCTTCTTCCGCGACGGCGAGGACCTGGACCGCTCGACCTTCCGCCTCGGCTACTGGCCCAGCGGGCTCTACACGACCGCCACCCTCTCGGGCTCGCGCCCCGCCGGCGCGGTCGCGGGCGCCTGGGCGGTCCTGAACCACCTCGGAACCTCGGGCTACGAGCGAGCCGCCCGGGATCTCGCCGCGATGACCGACGCCTACGTGGCCGGGATCCGGGCGATCCCCGAACTCGAGCTCTGGGCGCAGCCCGACGTCACCATCCTCAACTTCGGGTCCAGGGTCGTCGACATCTACGCCGTGGCCGAGCGGATGAAGACCCGCGGCTGGATCCCGGGGCTCACCAGCGAGCCGCGCGGCATGCACACCATGCTGGCCATGCAGCACGCGCCGGCCCGCGAGGCCTGGCTGGCCGACATGGCCGCCAGCATTGCCGAGGTCCGCGCGACCCAAGCCAAGAGCGACCTCGCCGCCACCTACTAGCAAGGAGACGATCCCGTGGACTCCGGCCCAGCTCTCGCCCCGCTGCCCACGGACTGGTCTACGGAGGGCATAGTCGCCCGGCGCGACCGCTACTATGCGGCCTCGCAGCGGCGGTTCGTGCCCTACAAGACGCCGCTGATCTTCCGCCGCGGCCAGATGCAGTACCTCTGGGACGAGAACGACCGGAAGTACGTCGATCTCCTGGGCATGAACCTCTGCATCTCGGTGGGTCACGCCCATCCGGCGGTGGTGGCCGCGGTGCAGAACCAGGCGGCCATGCTCACCCACTGCACCACCATGTTCTACCACCCCACGCCGGCGCACCTGGCGGAGGAGCTGACCCAGACCATGCCGGCGGGCCACGAGTGGGTGGTCCACTTCACCAACAGCGGCGCCGAGGCCATCGACCTCGCCCTGCTGATGGCGCGGGCCCACACCGGCGCGATCGACATGCTGTCGCTCCGGACCAGCTACCATGGCGCCACGTTCGGCGCGCAGGCGCTCACCGGCATCGCAGGCTTCCGCCACAACGTGCCGCAGCTGGGCGGCGTCGCCTTCCTGCCCGAGCCGAACGCCTATCGCGGCCTGTTCGGCCAGGAGCTGCAGCCCTATCTCGACGAGGTCGAACGCGCGATCGAGAGCTCCACGTCGGGGCGGCTCGCCGGGATGATCCTGGAAAGCGTCCAGGGCTACGGCGGCATCGTGGAGATCCCGCCGGCCTACATCGCCGGCGCCGCCGAGCGGGTGCGCGCCGCGGGCGGCCTGATGATCATCGACGAGGTCCAGTCGGGCTTCGCGCGGACCGGGGACAACTATTGGGCCTTCGAGGCCAGCGGCATCGTCCCTGACATCGTGGTGATGGCCAAGGGCATCGGAAACGGCATCCCGCTGGGCGCCGTGGTGACCCACCGCCACATCGCCGAGTGCATGGCCGACAAGTTCCTGTTCCACACCTACGGCGCCAACCCGGTCGCCTGCGCCGCCGGACGCGCCGTGCTGCAGATCATCCGGGAGGAGGGCCTGCAGGCGAACGCCAAGGCCGTGGGCGCGGCGCTGAAGTCGGGCCTGGTCGCCCTGCAGGCGCGTCACCCGATCATCGGCGACGTCCGCGGGCTGGGCCTGATGATGGCCGTCGAGCTGGTGAAGGACCGCAAGACCAAGGCGCCCGCCACCGAGGAGACCGCCGCGGTCTTCGAGGAGACGCGAAGGCAGGGCCTCGTGGTGTCCAAATCCGGCCCGCATCGCAGCGTCCTTCGGATGGTGCCGCCGCTGTGCCTGTCGATGGACGACGTCCCCGGCGTGCTGGAGGCGTTCGACCGCAGCTTCACCGTGGCGCTGGCCTGAGCCCCCCGCCGCCCGTCAGTCCCGTCGTTCCGGAGTCGTCCATGCCGTCACGCCCGTCGTCCCCCGCGCCGACCACCCGCCGGGCGCTGCTGGCCGGGACCGCAGGCCTCGCGGCCGCCGCCGGCGCCGCGGCCGCTCAGCCGGCGCGGCGCGGCGCGGCCCGGGCGCCGAACATCGTGCTCATGATGGTCGACAACTTCGGCTACGGGGACCTGGGGTGCTACGGCGGCGGCGAACTGCGCGGCGCCCCCACGCCCCGCATCGATGCGCTGGCCGCCGAGGGCCTGCGGCTCACCAACTTCAACGTCGAGCCCGAGTGCACGCCCAGCCGCTCGGCCCTGCTGACCGGCCGCATGCCCATCCGCACCGGCACCTCGATCGTGGAGTCCCGCGGGCTGAAGGACGGGATCGCGCCCTGGGAGTACACCCTGGCCGAGCTGCTGTCGGACGCCGGCTACGCCACAGCCTGCTACGGCAAGTGGCACCTGGGCTCCAGCGACGAGCGCGCGCCCACCCGGCAGGGCTTCGACGAGTGGTTCGGCATTCCGCGCAGCAGCGGCGAGGTCAACTGGCCGCTGCAGCCCGGCTTCGATCCCCGCGAGTACACGCTGCAGTCGATCATGGAAGGCCGCCGCGGCGAGCCGAGCCGCCCCTTGCGCACTTACGACCGCGCAGCCCGGCCGCTGATCGACCGCGAGATCACCGAGCGGGCCGAGGCCTACATCCGCCGCCAGTCCAAGGCCGACCGGCCCTTCTTCCTCTACCTGCCCTTCACCCTGCCGCACGAGCCGCCGCTGGCCCACCCGGACTTCGTGAAGCCGGGCCGCTCGAACCACCAGAACGCCCTGGTCGAGATCGACCACAACGCCGGCCGCGTGATCGACGCCGTCGACAAGGCCGGCCTCAAGGACGACACCATCGTCATCTTCTGCAGCGAGAACGGGCCGCAGAGCTTCCAGGGCGTCGGCGTGGACTTCGGCGGGCGATCGGACACCGGTCCGTTTCGCGGCGAGTTCCCCAGCGGCTGGGAGGGCGCGATCCGCACGCCCTGCGTCATCCGCTGGCCGGGCCGCGCCCAAGCGGGCCGGGTCAGCAACCAGATGGTGTCGATCCAGGACTTCTACCGCACCTTCGCCAACCTCGCCGGCGCGAGCGGACGGGTCCCCACCGACCGCGCGGTGGATTCGATCGACCAGACCGACTTCCTGTTCGGCGGCAAGGCCGCGTCCAACCGCGAGCACCTGATGATCTTCCACAACAACCGCCTGCTGGCCGTGAAGTGGAAGAACTTCAAGATGCACTTCGCCGTGCGCGAGCCGCCGCGCGGCGCGGTCGTCGCCTCGGGCCAGGCCGTCACCACGTCCTATCTGGAGGAACTGCCGAGCCCCTGGGTCTTCGATCTCGAGAACGACCCCAAGGAGCTCTGGAACATCTACACCACCAACATCTGGGTGCGCCGTCCCATCGCGCGGATCCAGCGGGAGTACGAGGAAAGCGTGGCCAGATTCCCCAACGTCCCCACCGGCGGCGAAGGCCCGGTGCGCCCCGCCGGAGCCTCGGCGTGAGGGTCCGCATCGGACCGGTCGCCGCGGTGGCGGCCGTTGGCGTGCTCGTCGCCTCGGGCGTCGCCGTGAGCCAGGCGCCGCCGAAGGCCGCCGCGAAGCCGGCGGCGGCTGCGACCGCGCGTCCTGCCGCCAAGGCCGCCGCCCCCGCGCGGCTGCCCGGCTACAACGCCGACCGCAACGCCTACTTCGGCGACCTGCACGTCCACACCTACCTGTCCAACGACGCCTACATCTCGAACGTCCGCCGCACCCCGGACGACGCCTACCGCTTCGCGCGCGGCGAGCCGATCGGCCATCCGTCGGGCTACACCGTGCGCCTGGCGGGCGCCCCGCTGGACTTCACCGCCGTCACCGACCACGCGGAGTACTTGGCGGTGGTCAGCGCCGCGGCGCGGCCGGGCCATCCGCTGGGCAAGCTGCCGTTCAGCCAGAACCTCATCGCCACGGATCCGGCCCAGGCGCAGAAGGGCTTCGAAGCCTTCACCAGCGCCAAACGCGACGGCACGATGCCCAAGGAGTACGACGACCCCGCGATCGTCACCGAGGGCTGGCGCGAGGTCCGCGACGCCGCCCAGCGCCACAACCAGCCCGGTCGGTTCACGACCTTCGTGGGCTACGAGTTCACCGCCTCGCTGGACGGGCGCAACCTGCACCGCAACGTCATCTTCAAGGGCGCCCGAGTCCCCGCCGCGCCGTTCTCGGCCACCAGCGTCTACGATCCCGAGCTTCTGTGGCAGGCCATGGACGCCTGGCGCGCGAAGGGCATGGAGGCCCTGGCGATCCCGCACAATTCGAACGGCTCGGACGGGATCATGTTCGACAGCGTCCGGCTGAACGGCAAGCCCGTCGACCGCGCCTATGCGGAACTGCGCGCACGGAACGAGCCCCTGGTCGAGATCACCCAGACGAAGGGCACGTCCGAGACCCACCCCACGCTGTCGCCCAACGACGAGTGGGCGAACTTCGAGATCTGGGAGCGCTACATCGCCGTCAACAAGATGGTGACGCGGTTCCCGGGCAGCTACGTCCGCCGGGCGCTCCAGGACGGCATCCTGCAGCGGGAAAAGCTGGGCGTGAACCCGTTCAAGCTGGGGTTCATCGGCTCGACCGACAATCACAATGCGACGCCCGGCTTCACGGACGAGGCGACCTACGCCGGCGCTTCCGGCCTGCGCGACGGCGCGCCCGAACAGCGCGGCTCGGTGCGTCCGAAGAGCGCCTCGGACTGGCCAAGCCCGGGTCCGATCCAGTACTCGGCGCGCGGCGGCTCGGGCCTGGCGGGCGTCTGGGCCGAAGAGAACAGCCGCGATGCGATCTATGCGGCGCTGCGGCGCAAGGAGACGTTCGCCACCTCGGGTCCGCGGATCAAGGTGCGGTTCTTCGCCAGCTACGACTTCCCGGCCGATCTCCTGAGCCGCACCGACACCGTGCGCCAGGCCTACGCCCGCGGCGTGCCCATGGGTGGCGATCTGCTGGAGGCCAAGGGCAAGGCTCCGCAGTTCCTGGTGTGGGCGGTGCGCGACCCCCGGGCCGGCTACCTGCAGCGGGCCCAGGTGGTGAAGGGCTGGATCGAGAACGGCCAGGCGAAGGAGAAGGTCTTCGACGTGGCCTGCTCCGACGGCCTGAAGGTGGGCGCCAACGGCCGCTGCCCCGACAACGGGGCGAGCGTCGACCTCAAGACCTGCCAGCCCGACCGCTTCAAGGGCGACGTCGAGCTGCGCACCGTCTGGAAGGATCCGGAGTTCAACCCGAGGCAGCGGGCCTTCTACTACGTCCGCGTGCTCGAGAACCCCTCCTGCCGCTGGTCCACCTGGGACGCCCTGCGCAACGGCACGCCCCCCAACCCCAAGCTCGCACCCACCATCATGGAACGCGCCTGGTCCTCGCCCATCTGGTACGAGCCGGCCGCGTGA
>NZ_JBXVWA010000007.1:0-253272 GCF_057219735.1 Phenylobacterium sp. T106
CCCTGCCACCTTCGTGCTAGACTGACGCTGTTCCACTCGACCCCTCCTTGTGGCTCCGGACCTCAAAGTCCCTGCAACCATCCGGGTCATGGAATGTCGGCGGCGGCCCAGCTCCCCTGCAGCTCACAAAGCTCAGGGGGACGCGGCCCCTCCACCGACAGCCCGCCTGGTGCTGCGAACATCAGGCGGGCGTCCCGGAAGACACCCCACAGTAGACCTCTTCCGACAAACAAGGGGGACCCTGCGTCAGCGGGGTGGAGGGGTCGCTGGCGCCGCGGATCGCCCCCTCCACCGCCTTTGGCGGTCCCCCTCCCCCTGCGGGGGAGGACGAGGGGCGGTCTTCAGCTCCGACGGCCCGGGCGCCGCGAGCTAGGCGCCCGTTGCGTCAGGCGGCTAACTGGCGGCCGAACGTTCCGAGGATGCCGCCGATGATCGACATGTCCGCCCGCCCCGTCTTCGACGAGGAGCTGAACCTGTTTCGCGACCAGGTGCGGAAGTTCTACGAGAAGGCGCTGATCCCCAACCTGGACCGCTGGGAGGAGGAGGGCATCATCGGCCGGGACTTCTGGCTGGCGTGCGGCGAGGCGGGCCTGCTGTGTCCCGGCGTGCCCGCGGAGTACGGCGGGCTGGGGCTCGACTTCCGGTACAACGCCGTGATCAGCGAGGAGCTGTTCTACGCCGGCTCGACCTCGGGCATCACGCTGCAGAGCGACATCGTGGCGGACTACATCGTCAACTACGGGTCGGAAGCGCAGAAGCGCGAGTGGCTGCCGAAGATGGTCTCGGGCGAGGCCGTCACCGCGATCGCCATGACCGAGCCGGGCACGGGCTCGGACCTGCAGGCCGTGCGCACGACCGCCCTCCGCGACGGCGACCACTACGTGGTCAACGGCAGCAAGACCTACATCACCAACGGCCAGAGCGCCGACCTGGTGATCGTGGTCGCCAAGACCGATCCCACCCAGGGCGGCAAGGGCATCTCGCTGGTCCTGGTGGAGGCCACCCGCGAGGGCTTCAAGCGCGGCCGGAACCTGGACAAGATCGGCCAGAACTCGGCCGACACCTCGGAGCTGTTCTTCGAGGACGTGCGCGTGCCGGTAACCAACATCCTGGGCGAGGAGGGCCGCGGCTTCGCGCAGCTGATGACCCAGCTGCCGCAGGAGCGGCTGGGGATCGCGGCGCAGGCGCAGGCGGCGGCGCAGCGCGCCTTCGACGAAGGCGTGAAGTTCACCAAGGAGCGCAAGGCGTTCGGCCAGACGGTGTTCGACTTCCAGAACACGCGGTTCACGCTGGCGGGGCTGAAGGCGAAGATGCAGGCGGGCTGGGCGCACCTGGACTGGGCGATAGCGCGCCACCTGGAGGGCAAGCTGACCGCCGCCGAGGCCTCCGCCGCGAAGCTGTTCCACACCGAGCTGCAGTGGGAGGTCTGCGACGCGGCCCTGCAGCTGCACGGCGGCGCGGGCTACATGAACGAGTACCCGATCGCGCGGCTGTGGCGCGACGCCCGCGTGCAGCGGATCTACGGCGGCACGTCCGAGATCATGAAGGAAGTGGTCGCCCGCACCATCTAGGGCCCATCCGGCCGGCGCCGGATGCAACAAGCGCCGCCTTGCCGCGTTGACTCCCGGCCAGTGTGTCGGGGGCCAGCATGAGTGCATCCGGGTTCGTGCCGTCCATCGCCGATGCCCGGCCCCGTGTCGACCGCCGTGGAAACCGGCTGCTCGGCGCCCTCTCGGGCCGGGATTTCGCGGTCCTGGAGCCGCACCTGGAGCCGGTTCGGCTCGAACGCGGCCAGGTGCTGTTCGAGCCGGGCGACGACGTCGCCACGACGCACTTCCCCTGCCACCGCACTATGGCCTCGCTGCTGGTCGTCACGCGCGACGGGCGCGAGGTCGAGGCGGCGACGATCGGGCGCGAAGGCGCCGTGGGCGGCATCGTGTCCGAAGGCCACAAGCCCGCGTTCGGGCGCGCCGTGGTGCAGATCGGCGGCGAGGCGCTGGCGATCCCCACCAGTCACCTCGAGGCCGCCAAGATCGGTTCGCCCCGTTTCGGCGACCTGTTCTCGCGCTACGCCGACGCGCTGCTCGCCCAGATGATGCAGTCGGTGGCCTGCAACGCCCTCCACAGCGCCGAGGAGCGGGCCAGCCGCTGGCTGCTCGCCACCCACGACCGCGCCGGCGACAGGATGATCCAGCTGACGCAGGAGAGCCTGGCCGAGATGCTGGGCCTGCAGCGCACGACGGTGACCGCCGTGACCGCCGGCCTGCAGGCGCGGGGCCTGATCCGCACGCACCGCGGCCGCGTGGAGATCGTGGACAGGCCCGGGCTCGAGCGCGCGTCGTGCGAGTGCTACCGCGCGGTGGAGGACCACTTCGCGGCCCTCTTGCCCGAGGTGGACGTCTAGCGTGCCCGCGTGAGCCCCTCCCCCGCCGGGAGACCTCGCGGCGCCGAGGGCGCTAGCGCCGGACCACCTCGCCGCCCTTCATCACGAACACCGGCCGCTCCAGCAGGGTGACGTCGGCGAGCGGGTCGCCCCTGACGCCGACCATGTCGCCCCAGAAGCCGGGGGCCACCTGCCCCACGTCCTTGTCCCAGGCCAGCGCAGCGGCGGCGTTGACGGTGGCCGACTGGATCGCCTGCAGGGGCGTCGCGCCGTAGCGGACCATCACGGCGAACTGCTTCGCGTTCCAGCCGTGCGGGAAGATGCCGGCGTCGGTGGAGTAGATCATCCGCGCGCCGGCCCGGAGCGCCTTGCGGAAGTTCTCCCGCTGGATGTCGCCGATGTCGCGGTCCTTCTTGAGGTTCTCCTCCAGGACGCCGTTCTTCCGGCCCTCGGCCTGGGTGTAGTCGGTGTTGTAGATGTCGAAGCCCAGCCAGGTCTTCTTCTCCACGGCCAGCCGGACGCCCTCGTCGTCGATCAGGCTCACATGCTCGATGGTGTCCACGCCGGCCTGGATGGCGGCCCTGATGCCCGGCGCGCCGTGGGCGTGGGCGGCGACCGTCATGCCGGCCATGTGCGCCTCCTCGACCACCGCCTTCATCTCCTCCACCGACAGCTCCTGCGACCCGGGCGCCGTGCCGCGGGAGAACACGCCGCCCGTGGCGCAGATCTTGATCATGCGCGCGCCGTACTTGCGCTGGGCGCGCACCAGCCGCCGGGCCTCCTCAGGGCCGTCCATCACGCCGGGGCTCTTCTGCTGCATCGAGGGCGGGAAGAAGGTTTCGTCGCAGTGGCCGCCCGTGGCGCTGAGCGCGTAGCCCGCCGCCATGATCCGCGGACCGGGAACCCAGCCCTCGTCTATCGCCTCGCGCACGCCGACGTCGGCGTAGAAGGCCGAGCCGACGTTGCGCACGGTGGTGAAGCCGGCCTCCAGCGTCGCGCGGGCGTTGGCGACGGCCAGCGCGGTCCAGAAGGTGTCGGTGAACTGGTAGGCGGAGTAGCCGCCGTATCGGCCGGTGCTCGTCAGGTGCACGTGCATGTCGATGAGGCCCGGCAGCAGGGTGACGCCAGGCAGGTCGACCTGCCGCGCGCCGGGGGGCGGCGCGTCCCCCGCCCGACCGACGGAGACCACGCGGCCGTCGGTGACGACGATCAGGGGACGCTCCACATACTTCCCCGTCCGCACGTCCAGCAGCCGGTCCGCCGTGACGGCCACGGTATCGGCCTGGGCGGCGCCGGCCGCCAGGAGTCCGGCCAGCATCGCTCCCAGCAGCTTGCGCATCGCAGGTCCCTCTGTTTCAGCCCTGGCTTAGCACGCCCGGGGATGCGGGGAAGTCCCGCCCCTGCGCCCGCTCAGGGGCCGTGACAGCCGGGCGACCGTCCGCTATCGGGACGCCGCGGGCGTGAGGACGGTGAGTTGAGCGAAGACACCCAAGGGCAGCAGGGCTGGGCCACGGCGAAGACGCTGGCGGAGGCGTTGCCCTTCATCCAAATCTACGACCGCGAGACCGTGGTCATCAAGTACGGCGGCCACGCCATGGGCGAGGAGAGCGTCGCCAAGCTGTTCGCCGCCGACGTGGTGCTGCTGAAGATGCTGGGCGTCCATCCGGTGGTGGTGCACGGCGGCGGGCCGCAGATTTCGGCCTGGCTGGAGAAGGCGGGGGTGAAGTCGACCTTCATCGACGGCCTGCGCGTGACCGACCAGGCCACGATGGAAGTGGCCGAGATGGTGCTCTCGGGCGCGATCAACAAGGAGATCGCCAGCTGGATCACCCAGGCCGGCGCCGAGGCCGACGTGCGCGGCGTGGGCCTGTCGGGCAAGGACGCCAAGCTGATCACCGTGGAGAAGGTGAAGCGCACCAAGCGGGCGCCGGACAGCGTCGAGGAGAAGATCGTCGACCTGGGGTTCGTCGGCGAGCCGAAGCACATCGACACCACCCTTATCGAGGCCCTGATCAAGGCCGACCACGACTACATCCCGGTGATCGCCCCCATCGGCGTGGACGACAACGGCCAGACCTACAACATCAACGCCGACACCGTGGCCGGCGCGCTGGCCGGGGCGCTGGGCGCCAAGCGCATGCTGCTGCTGACCGACGTGGCGGGCGTGCTGGACGCGAACAAGCAGCGGATCACCGACCTGACCATCGCCAAGGCGCGCCAGGCGATCGCCGACGGCGTGGCCACCGGCGGGATGATCCCGAAGCTGGAGACCGCCATCGCCGCGGTGGAAAGCGGCGTGGAGGCCGTGGTCATCCTGGACGGTCGCCGGCCGCACGCCATGCTGGTCGAGCTCTTCACCGAGCACGGCTCGGGCACCCTGGTGAAGGCGTGAGCGCCGACCTCACGCACATCGACACCTGGCTGTTCGACCTGGACGGCACGCTCTACCCGGCGGAGTGCGGCTTCCTCGACGCCGTCGTCGACCGCATGACCGACTTCGTGGAGCGGGTCACCGGCCTGCCGCGCGCGGAGGCCTTCAAGGTGCAGAAGGCGTACCTGGCCGAGCACGGGCTGACGCTGAAGGGCCTGATGCTGCACCATGGCGTGGACCCGAACGAGTTCCACGCCATCTTCCACGACCTGTCGCTCGAGGCGCTGGCGCACGATCCGGAGCTGCTGGCCGCGCTGGAGCGGCTGCCGGGACGGCGGCTGATCTTCACCAACGCCGACGACCGCCACGCCGAACGGGTGCTGGAGCGGCTGGGCCTGGGCCACCTGTTCGACGACGTCTTCCACATCGCCTCCACCGGCTACGAGCCGAAGCCCAGCGCCGCCGCCTTCGCCGCGATCGGCGCGGCGCATGCGATCGAGCCCGCCGCCACCGCCTTCTTCGAGGATTCCGCGCGCAACCTGGCCCCGGCGGCCGAGCTGGGCATGACCACCGTGCTGGTGGGCCCACACGCGCAGGAATCGACCGCCGCCTTCGTCCAGCACCGCACGCACCGCCTCGCGCCGTTCCTCGCGACCGCAAAGCTCAAGGAAGCCGCCTGATGACCAACGCCTTCGGCGAACTGAAGTCCGTGATCCAGGCCGCCTGGGCCGAGCGGGACACCGTCAACACCTCCACCCGGGGGCAGGTCCGCGACGCGGTCAACGAGACCCTGTCGCTGCTGGACGCAGGCCGCCTGCGCGTGGCCGAGCGCGGCGCGGACGGGACCTGGACCGTGAACCAGTGGGCCAAGGAGGCGATCCTGCTCTCCTTCCGCCTGAACGCGTCGACCGTGATGGAGCCCGGCCCCTTCTGGGACAAGGTCCCGCTGAAGTTCGAAGGCTGGGGCGCGGCGCAGTTCGAGGCCGCCGGCTTCCGCGCCGTGCCGGGGTGCGTGGTGCGGCGCAGCGCCTATGTGGCCAGGAACGTGGTGCTGATGCCGTCGTTCGTGAACGTCGGCGCCTATGTGGACGAGGGCACCATGGTCGACACCTGGGCGACCGTCGGGTCGTGCGCCCAAATCGGGAAGAACTGCCACATCTCGGGCGGCGCCGGCATCGGCGGGGTGCTGGAGCCGCTGCAGGCCAACCCGACGATCGTCGAGGACAACTGCTTCATCGGCGCCCGCGCCGAGGTGGCCGAGGGCGTGATCGTGCGCGAGGGCTCGGTGCTCTCGATGGGCGTGTTCATCACCTCCACGACTCCGATCATCGACCGCAAGACCGGCCAGACCTTCACCGGCGAGGTGCCGCCCTACTCGGTGGTGGTGTCGGGCAGCCGGCCCAACCCGGTGGACCCGACCCTGCCGTCCACCTACTGCGCGGTCATCATGAAGACGGTGGACGAGCGGACCCGCTCGAAGACCTCGATCAACGAACTGCTGCGCGACTAGAGCCGGCGCGGCGACGCCCCACCGTCTCGCGCCCCGCGGGGCGGGGCTCAGGCCGCCGGATAGGGCGTTCCGTCGCGGTGGCGATAGAACGGCTCGGCGGGCCGGGCGATCATGTCGATGTCGGGGTAGTCGCAGGCGTCGGTCGCCGGCCGCCGCGAGCCCATCTCCAGATAGACCGCCTCGGCGCCGCTGCGGTTCTGCAGGCAGTGCGCATGGGCGCGCTCGCCGGCCTTCCAGGCCGCACAGTCGCCAGGGCGCAGGACGGTCTCCCCGTCGTCCTCGACCAGGGTCACCTCGCCCTCGAGCACCCACACGCACTCGTCCTCCTCGGTGTGCCAGTGGCGCTGGCTGGACCACTTGCCGGGCGGGAGCCGCACGAGGTTCACGCCGAAGTCCGTCAGGCCGACGGCGTCGCCGAGCTTGCGCCAGTGCGCGCCCAGGCATACGGCGCGGAACGGGTCGGGGTAGCTGCAGCCGGTCGTCTCGGGGACGGCCTCCAGTTCGATCTTGGGCATCAGTCCCTCGCGCAGGTTGAATTTTCTAGGTAGAGCGCCGGAATGCCGCCCGCCATAGACGCCGTCGAACTCACCCGCGACCTCATCCGCCGCCCGTCGGTGACGCCCACCGACGCCGGAGCGATGGACATCGTCGAGGCGACGCTGAAGGGCCTCGGCTTCGCGTGCCGCCGGATGAGGTTCGGCGACATCGAGAACCTCTACGCCCGCTACGGGACGGCGCGGCCGAACCTCTGCTTCGCCGGGCACACCGACGTGGTGCCCGTGGGCGAGGCGGGCGCCTGGTCGAAGGACGCCTTCGCCGCCGAGGTGGTGGACGGGGTGCTGATCGGGCGCGGGTCGGTGGACATGAAGAGCGCCATCGCCGCCTTCGCCGCGGCGGCGGCCGACGCCATCGCGGCCGGCCAGGTCACGGGATCGATCTCGTTCCTCATCACCGGCGACGAGGAGGGCGTGGCCACGGACGGCACCACCAAGGTGGTGGACGCGCTCATGGCCGAGGGCGAGGTCATCGACCACTGCGTGGTGGGCGAGCCCACCTCGGCGGAGACGTTCGGCGACATGGTCAAGGTGGGCCGGCGCGGCTCGATCAACGCCGAGATCACGGTCGAGGGCGTGCAGGGCCATGTGGCCTATCCGCACCGGGCCGCCAACCCGGCCCGGGCGCTGATCCGGATGCTGGGCGCGCTGCAGTCGCGGGTGCTGGACGAGGGCTATCCCGAGTTCCAGCCGTCGAACCTGGAAGTCACCATGATCGACATGCCCAACACGGCGACGAACGTGATCCCGGGCGTGGCGCGGGCGCGGCTGAACGTGCGGTTCAACCCCAATCACACCGGCAAGCAGCTGGCCGACTGGTTCGACCTGGAGGCCTGGCGCGCCTCGGCCGACTTCAAGGGCAGGATCACCGTCACCTCGGCCATCAGCGGCGAGGCGTTCCTGACCGAGCGCGGCGACTTCACCGACCTGGTGGCCGCGGCGGTGGCCGACGTGACGGGACAGCCCCCGGAGCTCTCGACCAGCGGCGGCACCTCGGACGCCCGCTTCATCCGCGCGCTCTGCCCGGTGATCGAGGTGGGGCTGGTGGGCAAGACCATGCACCAGGTGGACGAGCGCGCGCCGGTGGACGAGATCCGCCGGCTGCAGCAGGTCTACGCCCGCATCATCGCGCGATACTTCGCGGCGTGACTCCTCTCCCCCGCGGCGAAGCCCGAGGGGAGAGGAGGATTCTCAGATCGCGCCGAAGCACCAGGCCAGGATCGACTTCTGGGCGTGGATGCGGTTTTCCGCTTCGTCCCAGACCAGGCTCTGCGGGCCGTCGATGACGTCGTCCGTCACCTCCTCGCCGCGGTGCGCCGGCAGGCAGTGGAGGAAGACCGCGTCCTTGTGCGCCTCGGCCATCAGCCGGCCGTCGACCTGGTAGGGCTCCAGCGCCTCGATCCGCTCGTCGTGGTCGGTGTCGCCCATCGAAACCCAGGTGTCGGTGATCACGCAGTCGGCGCCGCGGACCGCCTCGCGCGGGTCGTCGGTGGTCGTGACCTGGCCCTGCAGCTCGGCCGCGCGCGCCAGGTCCATCATGTCGGGATGGAAGATCGCCGGCGTCGCGATGTTCAGCCGGAAGCCCAGCTTGGCGGCCGCCTGGATGAAGCTGGAGCACATGTTGTTGCCGTCGCCGACCCAGGCGAACGTCCGGCCCGCCACCGGCCCGCGGTGCTCCTCGAAGGTCAAGAGATCGGCCATGATCTGGCAGGGGTGACCCTTGTCGGACAGGCCGTTGATGACCGGCACGGCCGCCCAGTGGGCGAAGCGCTCCACCTCCTCGTGAACGTTGGCGCGGATCATCACCGCGTCGACCATGCGGCTGAGCACGCGCGCGGTGTCCTCGATCGGCTCGCCGCGGCCGAGCTGCATGTCGACCGCGTTGGAGATGATCACATCGCCGCCGAGCTGGCGCATGGCGGCGTCGAACGAGAAGCGCGTCCGGGTGGAATTCTTCTCGAAGATCATCGCCAGCGTCCGCTCGCGCGCGGGCGCGTCGGCGTCGGGGCGTCCCTGCGGCCAGCCGGCGCGGGCCGACTTGCGGGCCTTGGCGTCCTCCAGCATCGCGCGGAGGTCGGCGGCGTCCAGCTTCCAGAGGTCGAGGAAGTGGCGGACCGGCCGGCTCATGCCGGGACCGCCGTCGCAGCCTTGGCCCGGGCCGCCTGGCAGGCGCCTTCCAGCCGCTCGATCGCCTCCCGCGCCTCGTCGAGGCTGAGGGTCAGGGGCGGGAGCAGGCGCACGCAGTTGTCGCCGCCGCCGGCGATCAGCAGGTGCTGGTCGCGGGCGTGCTGCATGAACTCGCGGTTGGGGGTCGCCAGCTTCACGCCGATCAGCAGCCCCTTGCCGCGGATGTCGACCACGACGTCCGGATAGCGGTCCTTCAGGCCCGCGATCTGCTGCGTCAGGTAGCCGGCCACCTCGCGCACGTGGGCCAGGAGTTCGGGCTTCGCCAGCTCCTCGACCGAGGCGACGCCGACCGCCATGGCCAGCGGGTTGCCGCCATAGGTGGAGCCATGGCTGCCGGGCGTCATGCCGCTGGCCGCCTCGGCCGTGGCCAGACAGGCGCCGACCGGGAAACCGCCGCCCAGCGCCTTGGCCACCGCCATGATGTCGGGATCGGCCTGGCCGTCCGCCCACTCGTAGGCAAAGAGCCGGCCCGTCCGGCCGAGGCCGCACTGGATCTCGTCGTAGATCAGGAGCGTGCCGGTCTCGTCGCAGAGCTGGCGGATCTCCTTGAGCTGCTGCTCAGTCCACGAGCGCGCCCCGCCCTCGCCCTGCACGGGCTCGAGCAGGATGGCGGCCGTGGTCGGGCCGACCAGCTCCCGGAGGGCTTCGATGTCGCCGAACTTGGCGCCCACGAAGCCCGGCAGCGGGGGGCCGAAGCCTTCCACGTAGCTCGGGTTGTTGGCCGCGAAGATGGCCGCGATCGTCCGGCCGTGGAACGAGCCGTCGAAGCCGATGATGTCGATCCGCTCGGCGTGGCCCTTGGACCAGTGGTACTTGCGCGCCGTCTTGATGGCGCACTCGATCGCCTCGGCGCCCGAGTTCGTGAAGAAGCAGACGTCGGCGAAGGTGTTGTCGGTGAGGAGCTTCGCCAGCTTCTCCTGGTTCGGGATGCGGAAGATGTTGGAGGTGTGCCAGAGCTGCTCGGCCTGGTCCTTCACCGCCTGGACGAGCTTGGGATGGCCGTGGCCCAGGGCGGTGACCGCGATCCCGGCCATGCAGTCGAGGTAGGCCTCTCCGTCGGCGGTGTAGAGACGCGACCCCTCGCCTCGCTCGAACGCCAGCGGGGCGCGCGCGTAGACGCCCATGATGTGGTCGCTGGGAACGGGAGCGGTGGCGGTCGTCTCGGCCACGAGAGTACCCTCCTGAAAAGGAACATCCCCGCCGCGGTGCGCGACGGGGACCGGAAGGCTTGGCGTTTTCCTCTCAAGGACCGGTCAAGTCAATGTTTCCTCCGCAAGGGGCGTCCCTTGACGAGGCGCAAGGTCGCGGGGCGGGCCGGGTGGCAGGCTTGGATCAGAAGGAGCCCGCCATGTTGCAGCTGCTCGATGCCCCCGACCATGTCCTGGCCTACCGGATCTCGGGAACCCTCGACGCCGCCGACTACGGACGCATCGTCGGGACGCTGGACGCCAAGCTCGCCGCGCACGGCCGCGTCGGCGTCTACGCCGACATGACCGACTTTGAGTCCATGACCGCCGAGGCCGTGATGAAGGACCTGCGCTACCACCTCGGCCACCTGGGCCAGTGGACCCGGTTTCCGCGCGCGGCCGTGGTGACGGACGAGCCCTGGCTGCGCGCCTGGGTCCGTTTCATCGATCCCCTCGTGCCGCAGGTCGAGGCGCGCGCCTTCTTGCCGGGGGAGCAGGCCGAGGCCCTGGCGTGGGTCGCCGACCTGCCGGCCGCTAGGTCTTGATCTTGTAGCCGACCCTGAACATCCACAGGCAGGCCCACGCGAGGCCCAGCACGAGGACGGCCGTCATCGTCGCGCCGATCCACAGGTTGCTCTCGGCCTGGCCGGTGAAGCCGAAGCGGAAGCCGTCGATCAGGTAGAAGAACGGGTTGAAGTGGCTGGCCGTCTGGAACGGCTCGGGCAGCCGCTCGACGAGGTAGAAGGTGCCGGACAGGAACGTCATCGGCATGATCACGAAGTTGGTCACCGCGGCCATGTGGTCGAACTTCTCGCTCCAGAGGCCGGCCATGATGCCGATGAAGCCCATGATCAGCGCCGCACCGACGCCGAAATAGAGCACCGCCCAGGCCTGGGCGAGCGGGAGGCGCGCGAACGGCAGGACCGCCAGCAGGCTCACCGCGCCCACCAGGATGCCCCGCGTGGCGGCCCCGGCGCCGAACCCGATGACCTGCTCCCCGGCCGACAGCGGCGGCGTGACGAAGTCGCCCATCAGGCCGTTGAACTTGGCCTGCAGCAGCGACGACGACGAGTTGGCGAAGGCGTTGGAGAGGATCTGCATCATCACCAGGCCGGGCGCGACGAAGGTCCCGTAGGGCACGCCGTGGACCTCGCGGAAGCCGCCTACCGCCACCACGAACACCAGCATGTAGAGCAGCGCCGTCACCACCGGCGCGGCGAGGGTCTGCATGCCCACCTTCAGGAAGCGGCGCACCTCGCGCAGGTAGAGGGTCTTCAGCCCCTCCCAGTTCACCCCGTGGTAGGCCCGCGGCTGCGGCGGCAGGACGACTTCGGCGATCGGCAGGTCTCGCATCGTCCCCATGTGCGCCGGTCGCGCGGCGCACGCAAGCCTGGGCGCCGATTGTGGACGGCGCACCCCCACATCTAGTTCCTGTGGATGGAAGTTGGGGCGCCTATTGTGGCCGTTAGCGAGTTGTTTACTACTGATAGTGGTTGGTGAGGGACGAAGACGTCCACTGCCACAACATATTGAATCCCGAGGCGCGGGGGCGCTTCCGGGACCTCTGGTTGGGAGGCGAGACCATGGGCTGGACCGACGAACGCGTCGAACTTCTGAAGAAGCTCTGGCAGGACGGCCTCTCGGCCAGTCAGATCGCCAAGCAGCTGGGCGGCGTCACCCGCAACGCGGTGATCGGCAAGGTCCACCGGCTGGGCCTGTCGGGCCGCGCCACGCCCTCGAAGCCGCAGCGCACCACCTTCAAGGCGCCTCGCCCCGCGCGCGCGCTGACCCACCCGCCCGCCGCGCCGCGCCGGATCGCCGAGCCGGTCGCCCACGCCGCGGCCCCGGCTCCGGTCCGCTATGTCGACGAAGCGCCGGGCACGGCGACCGTGCTCACGCTCGGCGCCCACATGTGCAAGTGGCCGATCGGCGACCCCGCGCTCGACAACTTCACCTTCTGCGGCCGACGCTCCGAGGAGAACGGCCCCTACTGCCACGAGCACGCCCAGGTGGCCTACCAGCCGGCCCAGGCGAAGAAGAAGTCCAGCGCCGCCGAGCTCGCCCGGAGCCTGCGCCGCTACATCTGAATTCCGCGCCCGCGCGGAACCGCTATCCGTTGGGGATGGGAGACGCGACCGGAACCGAAGCTCGCTAGAGCCTCAGGTCCCGGGCGCGTCTCTTTCCGTCTGGAGGCGGGGTCTTCGGTCCGCTCCCCTCCGTCATCCCCGGGCTTGTCGGGGTATGACGGGAGCGCGGGCGCGGGGGGAGATCGTGATTGTGGCCCCGCGCGCGCCCCCTTAGCCTTGCGGGACTCATGACCGACGCCGCCCCCCTCACCGACGCCGACGGCAACGCGCGGCCCTACTCCGTGTCGGAGCTGGCGTTCGCGCTGAAGCGGACGCTGGAGGACGCCTACGGCTTCGTGCGGCTGCGGGGCGAGCTGTCCAAGGTCACCCATCACTCGAACGGCCACGTCTACCTGACGCTGAAGGACGAGCGGGCGGCCATCGACGGGGTGGTCTGGAAGACCAGCGTCCGCAACCTCTCGATCCGGCCCGAACAGGGACTGGAAGTGATCGTCACGGGCAAGATCACGACCTACCCGCAGGGCTCGCGCTACCAGATCGTCATCGAGACGATGGAGGTGGCGGGCATCGGGGCGCTGCTGGCGCAGCTGGAGCGGCTGAAGCAGCGGCTGGCGGCGGAGGGCCTGTTCGACCCGGCCCGGAAGCGCCCGATCCCCGAGATGCCCGCCGTCGTCGGCGTGGTGACGAGCCCGACCGGCGCGGTGATCCGCGACATCCTGCACCGCATCCGCGACCGATGGCCCTGCCGGGTGATCGTTTGGCCGGTGGTGGTGCAGGGCGACGCCGCCGCGGCGCAGGTCTGCAGGGCCATCCAGGGGTTCAACGCCCTGGAGCCCGGCGGGCGCGTGCCGCGGCCGGACGTGCTGATCGTCGCGCGCGGCGGCGGCTCGGTGGAGGACCTCTGGCCGTTCAACGACGAGACCCTGGCCCGGACCGTCGCCGCGGGGACCATTCCGCTGATCAGCGCGGTCGGGCACGAGACCGACACCACCCTGATCGACTTCGTCTCGGACCGGCGCGCGCCGACGCCCACGGCCGCGGCCGAGATGGCGACCCCGGTCCTGGCCGAGCTGAAGGCGCTGGTCTCGGACCTGGCCGGGCGCATGCACCGCTGCGGCGCCCGGGCCGTGGAGGACCGGCGCGGGCGGGTCGAACACGCCCGGCGGGCGCTGGCGCGGGTTCCGGACCTGGTGCGGCTGGCCGAGCAGCGCTTCGACATCGTCTCGGGCCGGCTGACCGCAAGCCTGCAGAAGAACCTCTCGGCGCACGAGCGGGACCTGGTCGGCGTGGCCGCGCGCCTGTCCCCCGGCCTGCTCAAGCGCCCGCAGGAGGTCTGGCGGCACCGGCTGGACAGCCTCGCAGGGCGGCTGGCGCCCGCGGTCACGCGCCGCTTCGATCGCGCCACAGAGCGGCTGTCGGGCGTCTCAAAGCTGTACGTGGCGGTGGATCCCGACCGACCGCTCTATCGGGGCTTCGCGCGCGTGAACCGAGCCGACGGCTCGCTGGTGGTCAACGGCGGCCTGCTGGCGAGCGGCGAAGGCGTCACCATCACCTTCGGCGACAAGACCCGGCGGCAGGCCGTGATCGATGGCGACCCGGCGGCGAGCCCCGCGCCGGCCCGCCGGCCCGCCCGGAAGGGCGCGGCGCCCTTGCCGGGACAGGGCGACCTGTTCTGAGCCGGCGTGAAGCGCTACATAGGCGCCCATGAACGCCCACGACCGCAACCTCGGCGCCGACCTCGCCAAGCTGCACTACGGCGACGGCGACTACGCCGTGCTGAAGCCCGGCCGCTATGTCCTTTGCGCGGTGACGGGACAGCAGATCCCGCTGGAGCAGCTGCGCTACTGGAGCGCCGAGCTCCAGGAGGCCTATGCGGGTCCCGCGGAGTCCCTCAAGCGCTGGCAGGCGACGCGGAGCTAGCCGGCGCGCCGCGGTAGACCTCGTTGGGCCACCGGCGGTGGACCCAGAACCATTCGGCGGGGCGGGCGCGCACGCGATCTTCGATGAAGGCGTTGATGCGGCGGACGCCGGCCTCGATGTCGGCCTCGCGGTCGCCGGTGTTCTCCAGCCTGATCGGTTCGTGGACGATCACGCGGAAGCGGGCGCCCGGGCCCGTCCGCTGCACGCTGAGCGGCTGCAGGGGAATGCCGAACCTGAGCGCGAACGTGGAGGGTCCCGGCGCCGTCATGGCGGGCACGCCGAAGAAGGGCGCCGCGACGCCGCCGTTGAACTTCTGGTCGTTCAGCAGCGCGACGGACTCGCCGCGCTCGATGGCCCGCATCAGCTCGCGCGCGCCCTCGAGCCCCTTGGGCGCGAACATCCGCACGCCGTAGCTGAACCGCGCGCGGCGCACCCGCCGGTCCATGTGCGGGTTGTTCATGGCCCGGTAGGTCACCTGCACCTGGACGCCGCAGCGGACCATGGCGGCGGCCATCAGCTCGAAGTTGGAGAAGTGGCCCGAGATGAACACGACCGGCCCCTGGCCGGCGGCGACCGCGCGCAGCGCCGGCTCGCCCTCGATCTCCAGCCGCGATGGGTCGGCTACAACACGGTCGAGGATCACGAACTCTGCTAGCGACCGACCGAGTTCCGTCCACTGCGCCCGGAGGAGATCGTTAACCTCGGCGTCGTTCAGGCGAGGAAAGGCGAGCCGGATGTTCGTCTCGGCCACGCGGTGGGCGCGCGTCAGGGGGCCGATCTTCCGGGCCAGCCAGGCGCCGGAATCTGAAACAGAATCTATGGGGAAAAGGCGGGCGGCTGCGCGAACGGCATCAAATAGCGCCGCTTCAAGCATCCAAAACAGTTCTGCCACGTATGAATGGTTACGTGCGGCCATTTACCTTCCTAGGCTGGGCCGCCCGCGTTCGGCAATGGAGGCTGCTGGCGTGCCACTTGCGATGTCTCAACCACGGAGTCCCGAAGCGGGACGAAGGGAAATCATGGCCGGGGATTCCATGGACGAGATCGACATCCACCTGGGTCGGCGCCTGCGTCGCCGCCGCCGTCTGCTGGGCCTGACCCAGCAGGAGCTGGCGCACGCGTGCGGGGTTCGCTTCCAGCAGATCCAGAAGTACGAGTGCGCCGCCAACCGCATGTCCGCCGCCCGCCTCTGGCAACTCGCCGAGGTGCTGGAGGTTCCGGTCAGCTACTTCTACGAGGGCCTCACCCGCGATCAGCGCGAGCACCTCGAGCGCGAGACGGCGTCCAGCAACGAAACGATGGCCAGCAAGGAAACGCAGGACCTGATCCATGCGTACTACCAGCTCGGCGAACGGCCCCGCCGCCGCCTGCTGGACCTCGCCAAGGCCATGAACGGCGAAGTCGAGGCTTAAGCCCGACGCCCAGGCGGGTTATGGCGGTCGCATGACCGCCCCCCTCCCGGACGCCCGCCTGCCCGAGCCCCGCCTGAGCGAGCTCGACGCCTTCCTGCTGGACCTCAATCGTGCGGCCGCGGACGCCATCCTGCCGTTGTTCCGCGGCGCGCACGGACTCGTGAACAAGTTCGACGTGGGGTTCGACCCCGTGACCGAGGCCGACAAGGGCGCGGAGCGGGCGATCCGCCAGCTCATCGCCGCGCGCTATCCCGACCATGGCGTCATCGGCGAGGAGTACGGCGAGGACCGGCCCGACGCCGAGTTCGTCTGGGTGCTGGACCCGGTCGACGGGACGCGCGCCTTCATCGCCGGGCTCCCGCTCTGGACCACGCTCATCGGCCTTCGCTTCCAGGGCAAGCCGGTCCTGGGCTCGATCGGCCAGGCCTACCTGGGCGAGGTCTACATCGGACACGCCAGCGGCTCGCGGGTGGTGACGTCCCAGGGCGAGCGCCCGTTGAAGGTCCGGCCCTGTCCTAGGTTGACCGACGCGATCATCGCCACCACCGATCCCGAGGCCTGTTTCACGGGCGCCGAACTGGGCGCCTGGACGCAGGTCCGCGCCGCGGCGCGGTTGGCGCGCCTGGGCTGCGACGCCTACGCCTACGCCATGGTGGCCGCCGGCACGATGGACCTGGTGGTCGAGGCCGGCCTGAAGGCCTGGGACATCGACGCGGCGATTCCGCTGATCGCGGGCGCCGGCGGGATCACCACCGACTGGCGCGGCGCCCCCGTGGGCCCGCACGGGGGCCAGATCGCCATCGCCGGGGACCGGGCCTGCCTGGACGAGGCCCTGGTCGCGCTGCGGCGGTCGGCGGCCTGATCAGGCCTTCTTGGCGGGCGTCTTGCGGGCCACGGGCGCCTTCGCGGCGCCCTTCGCGGCCGCTGCAGGCTTGGACGCAGCCGGCTTGGCCGCGGCCTTCGGCTTCGCAGGCGCCTTGGCGGCCGCCTTCGGGGCGGCTTTCGCAGCCTTGGGGGCGGCCGGCGCCTTGGCCGCCGCGGGCTTGGCGGCCGCAGCCTTCGATGCGGCGGGAGCTTTGGCGGCTGCAGGCTTGGCGGCTGCGGGCTTGGCGGTCGACGCCTTGGCTGCGGCAGGCTTGGCTGCGGGCTTGGCTTTCGCGGCGGCGGGCGCCTTGGCCGGCGCGGCCTTCGCCGCCGCCTTGGGCTTGGACGCCGCGGCGGGCGCAGCGGCCTTGGCGGGCGGCGCCTTCGCCGCCGCGGGCTTGGCCGCCGGCTTGGGGGCGGACTTGGCCGACGCCGCCTTCGCGGCCGGCTTGCGCGCAGGCCGGGTCTTGACCGCCTGAGGCTTGGTGGCCGCGGGCGCCACAGCCGCGACCGCGGCCGGCGCCGGCTGCTCGGCCGGCGGCTTCGACTCGGGCTCGGGCGCCTTGGCCGCGGGCGGAGCCGCAGGCGCGGCGGGGGCCGCGGGGGCGGCGGCCTTCGGCGCTTCGGCCGGCTTCGGCGCGGCCTTGCCCGTGAGCGCGTCAAACACCCGGAGGAAGATGTTACGCATGTCGTCGGTCTCCATCAGGATCTCATGGTAGGCGCCCGGCACGGTGACCAGGCGCCCCTGGGGCAGATTGCGGGCGGCGGCGGCGTGCGCCGTGTTGTCGACCAGCTTGTCCTCGGCCGCCGACACGATCTCGACGGGAATGGTCACGCCCCTCAGGCGCTCGGGCCGGGCGAGGTAGGCGGTGGCGCGGAGCGCGAAGTCGAGCCAGCCATAGGTCGGCGAGCCCAGCGCGAGGTCCGGGTTGGCTCGGATCTGCGCCCGGTGCCGCGCGAACCGCCGCTCGTCGTGGGTCAGGGCGTTGCCTTCGAACGTGTCGTCGAAGGGCTTGCCGGCCTGGCCCAGGGTGTAGCGGCCGGAGCGCCCGATCCGCATGTTGAGCCAGGTCAGGGCCGCCGCGGCGGCGGGCGAGACCTTGCCGAAGTTGATCCCGAGCATCGGCGCGCAGAGGCAGGCGCCGGCGAACCGCCGCTCGCCTTGGGCCAGGGCCAGCAGCGTCAGGCAGCCGCCCATGGAGTGCCCGACGGCGATCCACGGCTTCGGGAGCCGGTCCTGGTAGGTGTCGAGCAGCCGCCGGAAGTCGTCCAGGAAGCTTCGGTACCCCTTGGCGTGCCCCTTCAGCCTGTCGGGCAGTTCGCGCGCCGAAAGGCCCTGTCCGCGCCAGTCGTGCGCCAGGACCACGAAGCCGCGGTCCATGAAGTCGCGGATCGTCTCGTAGTACTTCTCGATCGGCTCGGTGCGCCCGCCGGACAGCACCACGGAGCCCCGCGCCCGGCCGGGCGGCGTGAAGAGCGCTGCCCGCAACCGCGCGCCGCCGGCGCCGACGAACCAGTCGGGCTCCGCGCCCGGGGGCGTGGGGTCTTCGGGGATGTCGAGGAGGGGGGCGGGCTCGGACATCGCGGGCGGGCTAGACCACCCTCTCGAACAGCGCCTGGATCTCGGGCGTCAGCGTCATGGCGAGGCCCATGTCGGACAGCTTCATGCGGCCGGTCATCACGGCGCTCATCGGGTTGAGTTCGCCCTTGCCCAGCCGCACCAGATCAGCCCGGCTGACGCGCACCGTGAGGTCGGCGGGCGCGTTCTCGTTGGTGACCGCATCGCCGGCGAGATGGATGAAGCCTTCGCCCTTGAGGTCGAGGGTCACAGAGCGCGACAGGCCCCCGCCGGCCGCGGCGGCGCGGCGGATGCGGTCGGTCAGCTCCTCAAGAGTGGCCATCGCCCCATTGGCTCTCGTGAATCAGGTGAGCTTCGCCGCACGCGCCGCGCGTGTAAACACACCGTGATCGGCTAGCACGGTTTCTCGAACCTGAGGGTCATCCGGTCGGACTCGCCGATCCTGTCGTAGCGCGTGTGGTCGAACGCGGGATCGAACGCCTCGCCGCGGGGGGACGAGCGGCGGACCGGCGGCAGGGTCCAGACCCCGAAGGGGTGGTCCTTCGTATCGTTCGGATTGGCGTTGATCTCGCTGGTCGCGGCCAGCCGGAAGCCCGCTTCTTGCGCCAGCTTCACGACATAGGTCTGGTCCACGTAGCCGTCCTCGGCGAGCAGGTCGGGGACGCCGCCCGGCCGCGCGCGGTGCTCCTCCACGCCCAGGACGCCGCCTGGCTTCAGGGCCAGGAAGGCGTCCCGGAACGCCTTCTCGGCGATGCCGGCGGCCATCCAGTTGTGCAGGTTGCGCAGGAACAGCGCGAGGTCGGCCGTCCCCGCCGGCGCCACGGGCCCGCTGGTGGGTCCGAAGGCGGTGAGCTCGACCTTGCCGTAGAGCCTGGGGTCGGCGGCGAACCGCGCCCTGTAGGCCTCGACCACGTCGCGCGCCGCCGGATCCCCGGCGTCGGTCGCCTGCAGGTGCGCCGCGTAGAGCCGCCCGCCCGTCGCCGCCAGGAACGGCGCGAGGATGTCGGTGTACCAGCCTGCGCCCGGCCAGAACTCCACCACCGTGGCGCCGGGCGAAAGACCCCAGAACTGCAGGCTCTCGACGGGATGGCGGAACCTGTCGCGGGCGCGGTCCGCCGGCGAGCGCCAGGGCCCCGCGACCGCCGCGGCAATGGTCCCGGCCGCCCGCGAACGCCTGGGCGGTTCGCGCTGGCAGGCGCCGACGGCGAGCAAGCCGGCCATCCAGGCGCGGCGGGAGACAGGCATCATGGGCGCGCGGCGTCCTTTCGCGGCCCCCCTCTTTCAGTCCCCCGGCGAGAGGGCTAGCGAAGCCCGCCGCCGAGGTCAAAGCCGCAGGCCGCTCAGCGCGCCTTCACGAACCGCAGGGTCATGCGGTCGGACTCGCCGATCGCGTCGTACTTGGTGCGGTCGAAGTTGGGATCCGAACCGCGTCCGCCCGCGGTGGTCCAGCGCGACGGCGGCAGCGTCCAGACGCCGAACGGGTGGTCCTTCGTATCCTTCGGGTTGGCGTTGACCTCGGACTTCGCCTGCAGCTTGAAGCCCGCCTTCTCCAACGCCGCGATGACCTCGGCCTCGGTCATGTAGCCGGTCGACCAGTTGGGGGCCGACGGCTTCGGATCCGCGCGGTGCTCCTCGACGGCGAAGACGCCGCCGGGCTTCAGGACCGCGTGCACGTCCTTCAGGACTTTGTCGAGGAAGGCGGCGTTCGGGGCCCAGTTGTGCAGGTTCCGCGCGGTGATCACCACGTCGGCGGAGCCCGGCGCGCCCAGCGGACCCGACATGGGCCCGAAGTTCACCAGCTTGACCTCGCCGTACTTCGCCGTGTCGGCGTAGCGCTTCTCGAAGGCGGTCCGGCCGGCCTTGGCGGCCTCGGAGAGGTTCGGATTGTTCAGGTCGGCGGCGGTCGCGTAGTAGGTCCCGCCGGTCGCCTTGGCGTAGGGCGACAGGATCTCGGTCCAGTAGCCGCTGCCGGGCGACAGCTCGATCACCGTCTGCTTCGGCTTGATCCCCCAGAAGGTCAGGGTTTCGACGGGACGCCGGGCCGCGTCTCGGGCCTTGTGCGCATCGCTGCGCTGGGTGCCGGCCACGGCGGCCTGCAGCTTGGCGTCGGCGGCGACGGCCGGCGCGGTGACGGACAGCGCCAGAACGACGGCGCCGAGGGGGGCAAGACGGTGCATCGGGGGATTCCTCCTGGGACTTGCCGGAAACCTAGGGCGTAGCGGCGCCGCGGCAAGCCCCTTGAACGCAGTTTTCCCGCCACTAACTGATGGGCGGAGGCGCTGGATGTCCGGGCCTCCTTGGGCTGCCGGCGACGCCAATCGGGTCGCCACAGGTTCAACGCACATACGCAACCTTGCTTTGAAAGAAGGATGTGACCCCTATGCGTACGATCGACTTTTCGCCCCTCTATCGCTCCGTCGTCGGCTTCGACCGGCTGGCGAACCTCCTGGAGACCGCGGCCGCCGACAGCGCCGCCGGCTATCCGCCCTACAACATCGAGCGCACCGACGAGAACGCCTACCGCATCGACATCGCGGTCGCGGGCTTCCGTCCGGAAGAGCTCAACGTCGAGGTGAAGGAGAACCTCCTCACCGTGACCGGCCGCAAGGCGGCCAATGACGAGGCCCGCAAGTACCTCCATCGCGGCCTGGCCGAGCGCAACTTCGAGCGCCGCTTCCAGCTGGCCGACTATGTGATCGTCACCGACGCCAACCTCGCCGACGGCCTGCTCTCGATCTCGCTGAAGCGCGAGCTTCCCGAGGCGCTGAAGCCCCGGACCGTCCAGATCACCACCGGCGCCCAGGGCGCCCTGATCGAAGGCGAGAAGGCCGCCTAAGCGGTCTTCGTCCACCGAAGCGAAGGGACCGTCCGCTCCGGCGGGCGGTCCTTTTTCTTGCGCCGCCTCCGGCGATCGGCGTTTGGCGGACGGCTTTACAGGCGGCCGCGTTTCCCGTAGAGGCCCCGCCGATGCGCGCCTTCGCGACCATGATTATCACCCGGAAAACGACCCGCTCCTGCGGGGCGTCGACGGGTGCGCGCGTGATCTGAGCGAGCACACACCCGGAGAGAGCCCCGCCGAAGCGCGGGGCCCCGATCACCGGACAGAGCACCCCGCGCCTCCGCCCAACTGGAGACGCAAGACCATGACCTTCCACAGCTTCCGCAGAGCCCACCCCAACGTGGCGATCCTCGGCGCGACCGGCGCCGTGGGCGTCGAACTGATCCGCTGCCTCGAGGCCCGCGACTTTCCCCTGTCGCGCCTGAAGCTCCTGGCCTCCCCGCGCTCGGCGGGCCGCACCCTGTCCTTCCGGGGCGAGGCCCTGACGGTGGACGCGGTGGACGCCGCGAGCTTCGACGACGTGGACCTGGCGCTGTTCTCGGCCGGCGCGTCGCAGTCGCGCGAATGGGCGCCGCGGGCCGTCGCGGCCGGGGCGGTGGTCGTCGACAACTCCTCGGCCTTCCGCATGGACCCCGCGACGCCGCTCGTGGTGCCCGAGGTGAACCCCGAGACGATCGGCGGGCACCGGGGGGTCATCGCCAATCCGAACTGCGTGGCGATCATCGCCGTGGTGCCGATCCACCCGCTGCAGCAGGCGTTCGGGCTGACGCGGATCCGCATGGCGACCTACCAGGCGGCCTCGGGCGCCGGCGCGGCGGCCATGGAGGAACTGCGCGCGGGGACCGCCGCCTATCTCGCCGGCGAGGCGTTCACGCCGCAGGTGCTGAAGCACCCCTACGCCTTCAACCTGTTCAGCCACGACAGCGCGGTGGACGAGGAGAGCGGCTACAACGGCGAGGAGCTGAAGGTGGTCGCCGAGACCCAGCGCCTGCTGGGGCGGCCGAACCTGCCGGTGGGGATCACCAGCGTCCGGGTGCCGGTGCTGAGGGCGCACACCATCGCGCTGACGCTCGAGTTCCCGGAGCCCGTCAGCCCCGAGGCGGCGCGCGAGGCGCTGTCGGGCGCGCCGGGCGTCCGCATCGTGGACGACCGCGCCGGCAACCACTTCCCCATGCCGTCGGAGTCGCAGGGGCAGGGCGATGTGCTCGCCGGCCGCTTCCGGCGCGACCTGGCCGATCCGACCGGGCGCTCGATCTGCCTGATGGTCTCGGGCGACCAGCTGCTGAAGGGCGCGGCGCTCAACGCGGTTCAGATCGCCGAGCAGCTTTTCTGCCCGCAGCAACTGCGGTCAAGCGCGCCGGCGGCCGAACCCGTAGCCTGAGGACCGCTCACTCGCGGCTGGACACCGCCGGGCGCGGATGGGCACGATCCTCAGGACGGAGGGACCTGCCATGTCCGAGACCCTGAGCCGCGACGTCCTGGACCGGACCGCCGGCGAGCTGACGGACCTGCTCGCCGCGCGCAAGATCGGCGCGCTGGAGCTGATGGACGCCGCCATCGCCCGGATCGAGGACCGCGACCGCGCGCTGAACGCGGTCGTGGTCCGCGACTTCGACCGCGCGCGGGACGCCGCGAAGGCCGCGGATGCGGCGCTGGCCCGCGGCGAGCGGCGGCCGCTGCTGGGACTGCCGATGACGGTGAAGGAATCCAACCAGGTCGAGGGACTGCCCTCGACCTGGGGCAGCCCCGCCTTCAGCGGCTGGACCGCGCCCCGGGACGCCGTGGTGATCCAGAAGCTCAAGGCGGCGGGCGCCATCGTGATGGGCCTCACGAACGTGCCCCCGTTCCTCGCGGACTGGCAGGCGACGAACCCTGTCTACGGCCGCACCCGCAACCCCTGGGATCTCTCGCGCTCGCCCGGCGGCTCGTCGGGCGGCAGCGCCGCGGCGCTGGCCTCGGGCATGACGCCGCTCGAGATCGGCTCGGACATCGGCGGCTCGATCCGCGTGCCCTCGGCCTTCTGCGGAACCTACGGCCACAAGCCCACGTACGGCCTGGTCTCGAGCCGGGGCCACTCCCCGCCCGGGCTGGACGGCGGGCCGGTCCCGCTGGCGGTGGTCGGCCCGATGGCGCGGGCTCCCGCCGACCTGCGGCGCGCGCTGGACGTGATCGCGGGGCCGGAAGTCCACGACGCCAAGGGCTATGTGCTCGACCTGCCCGAGCCCCGGCGCGCCGAGCTGGCCGACTACCGCATCCTGGTGCTGAGTTCGCACCCGCTCGCCGCCACCGACAGCGAGGTCGCCGGCGCGCTCGAAACCCTGGCCGACCGCCTGGACGCCCTGGGCGCGGCGGTGTTCCGGTCCAGCGAGCTGATGCCCGACCTGGCGGCGCAGCATCAGGTGTACATGCCGATCCTGAACACGGCGATCAGCCGCGGCCAGCCCGGCGCGACGCCGATCGACGCCCACACCTACATGAACATGCTGGATGCGCAGGTGGGCTTCCAGCGGGCGTGGGCGGCGTTCTTCGAGGCCTTCGACGTGGTCATCATGCCCACCTTCGGCACGACGGCGTTCCCGCACGTGGACGAGTCCAGCATGCCGGCCCGGACCCTGACGATCGACGGCCGGTCGACCCCCTATTTCGACCAGCTGGCCTGGCCGGCCGTGGCCCTGCTGCCGAACCTGCCCGCGACCGCGGTTCCGATCGGCTTTTCGCGCGCCGGGCTCCCGATCGGGGCCCAGATCATGGGGGCTCACCTGGAGGACCGCACCACGATCCACGTGGCGGAGCTCCTGGAGCGCGAGTTCGGCGGCTTCAGGCCGCCGCCGCCGCTGACCTGACGCTTGAAGATCGCCGTCGTCGCCATCGGCCGGCTCCCGCGGTCGCCCGAGACCGAGCTCGTGAAGCTGTACGCCGAGCGCGCGACGGCGTCGGGGCGCGCGCTGGGCCTCGGGCCCGTGGAGGTCATCGAGGTCGAGAGCCGCAAGCCCGGCAAGGCTGCCGAGGCCGAGGCGCTGCGCAGCCATCTCGCCGACAGCCACGTGGTGGCCTGCGACGAGCGCGGGAGAGCCCGCCCGTCCCGCGCCTTCGCTGAGGAGATCGGCGCGCTGCGCGACCGTGGGGTTCGACGTCTGGTGTTCGTCATCGGCGGCGCCGACGGGCTCGACGCCGAGCTGGTGAAGGCCGCCCAGGGGACCCTGGCGTTCGGCCCCCAGACCTGGCCGCACGCCATGGCGCGCGCAATGTTGACCGAACAAATCTACCGGGCCGTCTCCATCCTGGCCGGTTCGCCGTATCATAGGGACTGATGCGGATTCTCTGGCTGGCAGGATTGGGCGCGCTCGCGATCGGCGGCGCAGCGGCGGTCGCGGCGACGACCGGCGAGCTGGAGCGGCTGAACGCCGCAGAGACGGTGCTGTCCGTCGACCAGGGCGTGAACCGCCACCGGCTGGCCCGGCTGCTCTCGGTGCTCGAGCAGCTCAGGCGCGACCCGCCCCCGGCGCTCCTGGTGTCGCCGGAAGACGCGAAGGACGCGGTCCGGGCGGCGATCCTGGTCCGCGCCATGACCCCGGAGCTCCAGGCCCGCGCGCAGCACTACGCCGAGGGCGCCAGCGAGGTCATGCGCCAGCGCCGTCTGGCGGCGGTGCAGAGCGAGGCGCTGTTCGAGCGCGACAGCCTGGCCGCCGAGGCGCTGCCCGCGCCGGACGCCGCCGTGGGCGCGCGGCTGCGGGGCGCGGTCACCGGCGATGCGTCGCCCGACGCGACCGGGCTGACGCCGCCCACGCGCCTGATCCTGCCCACGTCCGGGACGATCCTGCGGCGGTTTGGCGACCCCATCGCCGGAGGCGGCCGGTCGAACGGCCTGACGCTCTCCGCGGCCAAGGGCGCGCGCGCCGTCAGCCCTGCGGCGGGGCTTGTTCAGTATGTGGGCCCTGTAAAGGGCTGGGGCGTCATCGTGATATTAAGACTAGCCGGGGGATATCATCTCGTGCTTGCTGGTCTGGAGAGAACGTCCGTCGCGGTCGGACAATCCGTCGCGGAGGGTCAACCGGTCGGATGGGCTAGCGAGGGTCGCAGTACGACATCGGAACTCTATCTTGAGGTCCGCGAGCAGGGTTCCCCGGTGGATCCCTCGCGGTGGTTGAACAAGAGCCGGGGTTGAAAACGGGCAGGCTGGCGGCCGCCGCAAAATGGTCGCTCCAGCCTGTTTGATAAGCGGTGAGCTCACCGCCAAAGGGAGTCTGAGCCAGGCTATGAAGAAGTATCTCCTGATCGGCGCCTCGGCGTTCGTGCTCGGCGCCGGATCCATGGCCTACGTGAGCCAGCAGGCGCTGGCCTCGGCCCAGCCCCGCGCGAAGACCTATCGGATGCTCGGCCTGTTCGGCGACGTGCTGAACACGGTGGAGAACCAGTACGTCACCGAGGTCGACGACACGAAGCTGATCCAGGCGGCCATCGACGGCATGCTGACCAGCCTCGACCCGCACTCGGGCTACCTGGATCCGGAAGACTTCGACGACATGCGCGACCAGACGCGCGGCGAGTACGGCGGCCTGGGCATCGAGGTCACCAGCGAAGACGGCGTGGTGAAGGTCATCTCGCCGATGGACGGCACGCCTGCCGCCCGGGCCGGCATCAAGGCCGGCGACTACATCACCGCCGTGAACGGCGAGAGCGTGCTGGGCCTGACCGTCACCGAGGCGGTGAAGCAGATGCGCGGCAAGCCCGGCGAGACCGTGTCGCTGACGATCGCGCGCGAGAAGTCGGACCCGTTCGACGTGAAGCTGGTCCGCGAGGTGATCAAGCCGAAGAACGTGACGGCCCGGCTCGAGGGCGACAACATCGTCCTGCGGATCGGCAGCTTCAACGAGAAGACGACCGACGAGGCCGAAGCCGCCTTCGCCGAGATCCGCGGGAAGAACCCGAAGGCCAAGGGCCTGATCCTCGACCTGCGCAACAACCCCGGCGGCCTGCTCGACCAGGCCGTGGGCGTCTCGGACCTGTTCCTGGAAGGGGGCGAGATCGTTTCCCAGCGCGGGCGCGACGCCCGCGACGTCGAGCGCTACAACGCCCGGCCCGGCGACATCGCCAGCGGCATGCCGATCGTGGTGCTGATCAACTCGGGCTCGGCCTCGGCGGCCGAGATCGTGGCCGGCGCCCTGCAGGACCGCAAGCGCGCGGAGCTCGTGGGCCTGACCAGCTTCGGCAAGGGCTCGGTGCAGACCGTCATCCCGCTGCGCGGCGGCATCGACGGGGCGCTGAAGCTGACGACGGCGCGGTACTACACCCCGAGCGGCCGCTCGATCCAGCGGACCGGCATCACGCCGGACCTGGAGGTCGCCTCCAGCCGCGAAGAGGCGCAGATCATCGCCAATCGCGCCTACCAGTTCTCGGAGGCGTCGTTCCGCAACGCGCTGAACGCCGACGAAGGCAAGGTCCGCAAGGGGGCCCACGAGCCCGCCGAGGCGCCGCCGGAAGGCTTCGACGAGAAGAAGGACTTCCAGATCGCCCGCGCGGTCGATGTCCTGAAGTTCGGCTCGGTGGCCGCGACGCCCAAGCTGCCGAAGCCCACCGCCCGCCTGGCCGAGATCGTCTCGAAGGCCAAGGTGGCCGAGGTGAAGCCGCCGCAGACCACGCAGAAGTAGGCCGACGCCGGGCGGTCCGCCGGGCCGCCCGCTTCGCGAGGCAAGCCGGCGTTAACCATGTTGCGCCACGGTAGGTCGAGGAGACCTCCCTGCCGTGGCCAGCATCGCGCTTCCGAAACTGAAGGCGCCGCAGATCGACGTCCGCGGCCTGCTCGCCCGTCCCGCGGTCCGGCTGGCGGGCGCAGGCCTGCTCTTCGCCGGCTGCGTGGTCGCCCTGGTGAACCTGCTGGGCCCCTTTGGCGACAACGGCCTCAGCGTGCGGGTGCCGCTCGACGCGAGCCACGCGCCGCCGGGCTGGCGCGAGGCGCTGAAGCCCGCGCGCGGCGGCCCGCACACCTACCACGACGTCGTCCGGCTCTCCGAGCGCCCCCTCGCCCCCGGCGCCCCGGCCGCAAGGTCCCGCGCGCCGGCCGCGATCCCCGTCGCCGGAGCCGGCCTGCCCCCCGCGCCCCTCGCGGGCTTCTACGCGCCAGGGCCCAGCGGGCCCCTGCCGATCATCGCCCAGGACGGGCGCACGCCGGCGGAAGCCTATGCACGGCCGTTCAAGGCGAACGGCCGACCCAAGGTGTCGCTCGTCATCGGCGGCCTGGGGCTGAACGCCGCACGCACCCGCCAGGCGATCGAGGCGCTCCCGCCCGAGATCACCCTCTCCTTCAGCATCTACGCCGAGGGGCTGCAGGGCTGGATCGACATGGCCCGAGCCCGCGGCCACGAGGTGCTGATCGAGGCGCCCATGGAGCCGATCGACTTCCCGGAGAACGACGCGGGGCCCTACACCCTGATGGCGACAGGCCAGCCGCCCGAGACGGTCAAGCGGCTGGAGTGGATCCTGAGCCGCGCCACGGGCTACTTCGGCCTGACCAACTACCTGGGCTCGCGGTTCCTCGCCACCGACCCCGCCTACAACGCCTTCGCCAGCTCGCTGAAGGCCCGGGGCCTGGCGTTCATCGACGACGGCTCGGCGGCCCGGCGCGGCGGCGGCATGCCGCGGGCGACGGCCGAGCGGGTGATCGACGACAAGCTGTCGGGCCCGGCCATCGATGGTCAGCTCGCGGCCCTGGAGGCCGGCGCGCTGCAGCGCGGCCAGGCCCTGGGCTCGGGCTTCGCCTATCCGGTGACGCTGGAGAAGGTTGCATCCTGGGCCGTCGAGGTGGAACAGAGGGGCTATCAGCTGACCCCGGCCAGCGCCCTGACCGCCAGGCGCTGACGCGCCAAGACCGCCCATGACCGCCGCCGACCTGTCGCTCTATCGCCCGAACGTGGGCGTCGTGCTGTTCCACCCCGACGGACGGGTCTGGCTGGGCAAGCGCGCCAAGACCGACGGTCGGTACTGCTGGCAGTTCCCCCAGGGCGGGGTCGACGACGGCGAGGACCTCGAGGACGCTGCGCGGCGTGAGCTGGCGGAAGAGACCGGCGTCAGATCCACCACCTACCTCGCCCGCACCGACGGCTGGCTCACCTACGACTACCCGCCGCTCGTGCGGGCCGAGCTGGCGCGCGGCTGGAAGGGCCAGCGGCAGGTGTGGTTCGCGCTCCGTTTCGACGGCAAGGAGGCCGAGTTCGACCTCGCGGCGCACACGCCGGCCGAATTCGACGCCTGGCGCTGGGGCTATCTCGCCGAAGCTCCCGGGCTGGTCGTGCCCTTCAAGCGCGCAGCGTACGAGGCCGTCGCTGCGGCGTTCGCCCCGTTCGCGGCCCGGGGCGGCCCGGTGGCCTGAATTCTGCAGGCGAAGGGGGAACATCGGTCTACACTGTCTGTTGGGCCGGGGGAGGACAGATGCCCACAGTCGTCATGGTGCACGGCGCCTTCTGCGGCGGTTGGGCCTTCGAGTCGTTCCGCGCGCCGTTCGAGGCGCGGGGTTGGACGGTGCTGGCCCCCGACCTTCCGGGCCACGAGCCGGGCGCCTCGCCCGCCGGGCTGTCGATGCGCGACTACGCCCGTTCGGTGGCGAGGCTCTGCGAGGCGCTGCCCGAGCGGCCGGTCCTGCTGGGCCACTCCATGGGCGGGCTCGTCTGCCAGCTCGCGGCGCGCCAGGTGCAGCCGATCGCCATGGCGCTGCTGGCCCCGTCCCCGCCCTGGGGCGTCCCGGGCTCCAGCCTCGAGGAGGCGATCACCGCGTTCGGCGTCCAGGTGCTGGACCCGTTCTTCTCGGGCAGCGTCACGCCGGATCGGCACCTGATGCGCCACCACAGCCTGGACCGTGTTCCCAAGGGAGCCCGCCGCCCCATCCTGGAACGGCTCCGGCCCGAGAGCAGCCGCGCCCTGCGCGAGGTGCTGAACTGGTGGATGGATCCGTTCATGACCACGAGCGTGGGGCTGGGTCCCCTGCCCTGCCGCACGCTGGCCCTGGTGGGGGACCGCGACGTGGTGCACCCGGCGGCGACCGTCCGGCAGACGGCCGAGCGCATCGGCGCGCAGTTCGAAACCCTGCCCGGCATGAGCCACTGGCTGGTCCGCGAGGAGGGTTGGGAAGAGGTCGCCGGAACGGTCGTCGCATGGCTGGACGCCGCCCTGGGCGAAGGCGTCAGGCGGGGCTCGACAGGCGCATCAGCACGAGGCCGCTGACGATCAGGGCCGCGGCGCCGATCCGCCCTGGCGAGGCGGCCTCGCCCAGCACGAAGACGCCGACCAGGAAGGCGCCCACCGCGCCGATGCCCGTCCAGGCCATGTAGGACACGCTGAGCGGCAGCGTGCGCATGGCGGCGGCGAGCAGCCCGAAGCTGGCGAACATGGTCACGAAGGTGATGAGCGTCGGCGTCAGGCGGGAGAAGCCCTGCGACTGCTTCATGAAGTAGGCCCAGACCACCTCGAGCAGTCCGGCCACGAAGAGCATCATCCAGGCCATGCCGGCCCTCCTTTCAAAGGGCCGGGCCGTCCCGGACTTGAAGCGCCGCCAGCGGCGGCGGGGGGACGTGGCCCCGCTTCGGAGAAACCGCCCGCTAGAGCGTGCGCTCCTGGTACTGCATCGTGCCCGTGTCGTACTTGGCCGACAGCGGGGTGTCGTCAGGCTTGCGGACGGTCGAATAGTTCAGGCCGATCGAGCGGCCCTGCTCGAGGTACTCCCACGAGCGGCGGACGCGCTTCAGGCCGTCCGGGTCCTGCGGCTGGGTGTAGTTCGCGGTCGGGTCCAGCGGCGGCTGCTGGACGAACGCCCAGACGTTCAGCGCCTTGGCGATGTCGGTGTCCGAGCCCATGGCGTAGCGAAGCTCGACGTTGCAGACCGTCTTGTTGGAGCCCGTGGGGAAGACGATGACCTGCGACGCCTTGTTGTCCGCGTTGAACTGCCGGGTCCAGGTCTGCTCGCGCCGGTTCATCTTGAAGCCGTTGGCCTTGGCCACGACGTCCAGCGACTGACCGCGCACCACGGGCATGCAGATCTTCTCGATGACCTGGATGGCGTCGAAGCCGGGGCCCGACGTGGGCAGGGTCGGGGCGGGCGCCGGAGGCGCCTCCACCGTGGGGGCCGGGGCCGCCGACGGCGCCGCGGGCTGGGCCGCCGCTTCGGCCGGAGCAGGAGCCGCCGGAGGCGGCGCCGGCTGGGCCGCAGGGTCCTGGCCGTGGGCGGCGCCCGCGAGGCCGGCGGCGAGGATCAGGCTGGAAATGGCGAGGCGCATCTGTCTCTAAACCCCTGATTAGCCCGGGCATGAAACGTGGTCATCACGCCCTATGCAAGGCCTGAAGACGGCCAATTTACGGCAGTCAAATCAACCGTGATCAGGCTGCTTCCTGGGCATGCTCCGCCAGGATGGTCAGCCCCTCGGGCGTCACGTCGGCGAAGCCGCCGCGAACCTCGTAGGTGGTCACCCGGCCGTCGTTGTGGACCCGCACGGGACCTTCCTTCAGCGCGGTCATGAACGGCGCGTGGCCGGCCAGGACCCCGAAGTCGCCTTCGGAGCCCGGCGCGTCCACCTGGTCCACCAGCCCGGAGAACAGTTCGCGCTCCGGGGACACCAGGGAGAAGTTGAGTTTCGCGCCGGCCACCTAGGCCTCCGCCGCGAGCTGCTCGGCCTTGGCCACCGCGTCCTCGATGGTGCCGACGTTGTAGAAGGCCGGCTCGGGCAGGTGGTCGTACTCGCCGTCCACCAGCGCCTTGAACGAGCGGATGGTGTCCTCGAGGCTCACCAGAACGCCCGGCAGGTTCGTGAACTGCTCGGCCACGTGGAAGGGCTGGCTGAGGAAGCGCTGGATCTTGCGGGCGCGAGCCACGATCAGCTTGTCCTCTTCCGACAGCTCATCCATGCCCAGGATGGCGATGATGTCCTTCAGGGCCTTGTACTGCTGCAGCGTCTCCTGAACGCGGCGGGCGACCTGATAGTGCTCCTCGCCGATGACCAGCGGGTCCATGATCCGCGAGGTGGAGTCCAGCGGGTCCACGGCCGGGAAGATGCCCTGGGCGGCGATGTCGCGGCTGAGCACGGTCGTCGCGTCCAGGTGGGCGAACGAGGTGGCGGGCGCCGGGTCGGTCAGGTCGTCGGCGGGCACGTAGATGGCCTGCACCGAGGTGATCGAGCCCTTCGAGGTCGAGGTGATGCGCTCCTGCAGGTTGCCCATCTCGGTGGCGAGCGTCGGCTGATAGCCCACGGCCGAGGGGATGCGGCCCAGCAGCGCCGACACTTCCGAACCCGCCTGGGTGAAGCGGAAGATGTTGTCGATGAAGAGCAGCACGTCCTTGCCTTCCTGGTCGCGGAAGTACTCCGCCTGGGCCAGGCCGGTCAGGGCCACGCGAGCGCGGGCGCCCGGAGGTTCGTTCATCTGGCCGTAGACGAGGGCGCACTTGGAGCCCTCGGTCGAGCCGCCGTGCTCCTTCGGGTCCATGTTCACCTTGGACTCGATCATCTCGTGGTAGAGGTCGTTCCCCTCGCGGGTCCGCTCGCCCACGCCGGCCAGCACGGAGTAGCCGCCGTACGCCTTGGCGATGTTGTTGATCAGCTCCTGCATGGTCACGGTCTTGCCCACGCCGGCGCCGCCGAACAGGCCGATCTTGCCGCCCTTGGTGTAGGGGCAGAGCAGGTCGATGACCTTGATGCCGGTGACGAGCACTTCGGCCGACGTCGACTGCTCGGCGAAGGTCGGGGCCTCGCGGTGGATGGGGCTCGCGAAGGCGCTGTTGATCGGGCCGGCCTCGTCCACGGGGTCGCCGACGACGTTCATGATGCGGCCGAGGCAGGCGGGGCCCACCGGCACGGTGATCGGCTTGCCGGTGTCGACCACCGGCTGGCCGCGGGTCAGGCCCTCGGTGGTGTCCATGGCGATGGCGCGCACGGTGTTCTCGCCGAGGTGCTGGGCGACCTCGAGCACCAGGCGGAAGGGCTGGCCCGTCCGCTGGTCGGTGTTCGTGGTCTCGAGCGCGTTCAGGATCGCCGGCAGGTGACCCTCGAACTCGACGTCGACGACGGCGCCGATGATCTGGACGAGCTTGCCCGTGGCGACGCCCTGGGCGGCGGCGGGGGCGGGAGCGCCCGACGCGGCGGCGGGCTTCTTGGCGCGGGGCTTCTTGGCGGTGGCGGCTTCAGACATGGGGCTGTTCTTCCAACTAGATCGCTTCGGCGCCGGAGATGATCTCGATCAGCTCCTTGGTGATCTGCGCCTGGCGGGCTCGGTTCATCTGGAGGGTGAGGTTGGCGATCATGTCGCCGGCGTTGCGGGTGGCGTTGTCCATCGCGGTCATCTGCGCGGCGAAGAAGCCGGCCTGGTTCTCGAGCATGGCCGAGAAGATCTGGGTGGTGATGTTCCGCGGCAGCAGCTCGTTCAGGATCGCGCCCTCGTCGGGCTCGTACTCGTAGGAGGCGCCCTTGAGGTCCAGCGGCGCCGAGCCGTCCGCCACCTCGGCGGGGATCAGCTGGCGCGCGGTGGGGGTCTGGGTGACCACCGACTTGAACTGGCTGAAGAACAGCGTGACGACGTCGACCTCGCCGGCCTCGAACAGCTCACGGACCCGCGCCGACACCGTCTCGGCGACGGCGAGCGAAGGATTGCCGCCGACCTCGAAGGAATCGACGGTGCGCGAGGCGTGCAGCCGGCGCAGCTGGTCACGCGCCTTGCGGCCGACCGTGATGATCCTGACGTCCTTGCCCTCGGACAGCAGCTGGTCGATCCGCTGACGCGCCGCGCGCACGATCGACGAGTTGAAGCCGCCCGCGAGGCCGCGGTCCGACGTCGCCACCAGCACCAGGTGGCGCTGGTCCGACCCGGTGCCCACCAGCAGCTTCGGCGCGCCGTCGCCGGACACGCCCGCGGCGAGGTTGGCGATCACCGCCGCCATGCGCTGGGCATAGGGACGCGAATCCTGCGCGGCGTTCTGCGCCCGGCGCAGCTTGGCCGCCGCCACCATCTGCATCGCCTTCGTGATCTTCTGGGTGGATTTCACCGCAGCGATCCGATTGCGCATCTCCTTGACGCTGGCCATACGCCGTCAAGCCTT
Source organism: Phenylobacterium sp. T106 (assembly GCF_057219735.1). NCBI lineage: Bacteria > Pseudomonadati > Pseudomonadota > Alphaproteobacteria > Caulobacterales > Caulobacteraceae > Phenylobacterium > Phenylobacterium sp. T106. Next base: position 32,964 of record NZ_JBXVWA010000007.1, read on the forward strand.
CCTGAAGAGCCACCAGGTGGTGTCGTCCATCACGGTCGTCCTTCGCCAGAAGAACCCGTAGTCGACGAGCACGAGGTCGGGGAAATTGTCGAGGTAGAGCGACCCGAAGTCGTTCTTGAAGAGAAGATCGGTTTCGCCACGGTACGGAATGGTCTCGGCCTTCGGCGAGAAGTACTCCGCGCAGAAGACGTACTTGGACGAGACGCGGTGGATCTCGCGCATCGTCCGGTCCAGCAGGCTGGGATCGACGTGGATGAGCACGCCGCAGGTGAAGGCGAGCTCCACCGCCCCGTCCGCCAGCGGGATCTCGTGGCCGAAGCCCGCGACCACGCGGTCGGCCGGCAGGACGCCGTCGTCCACCAGACGCTCGCGCGCGGCCGGGTTGGGCTCGATGCCCCACAGCTCCATGCCGGAGAGCGCCCGGATGCCGCGCAGGTTCAGCCCGAGGTTCGGACCGATCTCGATGGCGCTCGCCGGCATGTCGCCGACGATCTTGCGGAACACCTCGCCCCAGACGCGCGCGCGGCCGCGGACGGCGTCGGCCGAAGCGACATTGCGCTCCGTGTACCGATCGCCGAACTCGCCCGACCAGGCGCCCAGCGCTTTGGGTTGATCCGCGGCCATCCGTCTTGCTTAGGCGAACGTGTCCGCGAAGGCGGCGAGGATGCCCTTCAGCCGCTCTTCCACCACGCCGAGGTCCTTCTTGGTGCGGATCTCGTCCAGGAGGTCCTGGTGCTTGGCGTGCATGTGGCTGAGCAGCTCGCGCTCGAAGCGGCCGACCTGGGCGGTCGGGACCTTGTCGAGGTAGCCGCGGGTGCCGGCGTAGATCGACACCACCTGCTCCTCGACGGCGAGGGGCGAGTACTGCGGCTGCTTCAGGAGTTCGGTCAGGCGCTCGCCGCGCGCCAGCATCCGCTGGGTCGCCGCGTCCAGGTCCGAGCCGAACTTCGCGAAGGCGGCCATCTCCCGGTACTGGGCGAGCTCGCCCTTGATCGGGCCGGACGCGGCCTTCATCGCCTTGATCTGGGCCGAGGAGCCCACGCGCGACACCGAGATGCCGACGTTCACCGCCGGGCGGATGCCCTGGAAGAAGAGGTCGGTCTCGAGGAAGATCTGGCCGTCGGTGATCGAGATCACGTTCGTCGGGATGTAGGCCGACACGTCGTTGGCCTGGGTCTCGATCAGGGGCAGCGCGGTCAGCGAGCCCGAACCGTTGTCCTCGTTCAGCTTCGCGGCGCGCTCCAGCAGGCGGGAGTGCAGGTAGAACACGTCGCCCGGATAGGCTTCACGGCCCGGCGGACGACGCAGCAGCAGCGACATCTGGCGGTAGGCGACGGCCTGCTTGGAGAGGTCGTCGTAGATGATGACGGCGTGCATGCCGTTGTCGCGGAACCACTCGCCCATGGCGCAGCCGGCGAACGGGGCCAGGAACTGCAGCGGGGCCGGCTCGGAGGCCGTGGCCGACACCACGATCGTGTAGTCGAGGGCGCCGCGCTCCTCGAGGGTCTTCACGATCTGGGCGACGGTCGAGCGCTTCTGACCGATGGCCACGTAGATGCAGTAGAGCTTGGCGCTCTCGTCACCCGAGGCGTTCACCGCCTTCTGGTTCAGGATGGTGTCGATCGCCACGGCGGTCTTGCCGGTCTGGCGGTCGCCGATGATCAGCTCGCGCTGGCCGCGGCCGATCGGGATCAGGGTGTCGATGGCCTTCAGGCCGGTCTGCACCGGCTCGTGCACCGACTTCCGCGGAATGATGCCCGGAGCCTTCACGTCCACGCGGCGGCGCTCGGCCACGTTCTGGATCGGGCCCTTGCCGTCGATCGGCTCGCCCAGCGGGTTGACCACGCGGCCCAGGAGGCCCTTGCCCACCGGCACGTCCACGATCTCGCCTAGGCGGCGGACCTCGTCGCCTTCGCGGATGGCGCGGTCTTCGCCGAAGATCACGACGCCGACGTTGTCGCGCTCGAGGTTCAGGGCCATGCCCTTCACGCCGGCGGAGGGGAACTCCACGAGTTCGCCGGCCTGCACGTTGTCGAGGCCGAAGACGCGGGCGATGCCGTCGCCGACGCTCAGCACGGAGCCGACGTCGGAGACATCGGCCTCTTCGCCGAAGTTGGCGATCTGGGACTTCAGGATGGCCGAGATTTCGGCGGCGCGGATATCCATGGGCGTTACGCTCTCTTGAGGGCGAATTTCAGGGAGTCGAGCTTCGAGCGCAGCGAAGCGTCGAACAGACGGGAACCGACCTTCACCTTGATCCCGCCCAGGAGGGCCGGATCGACTCGGGTCGTGATTTCAGGGTCCTTGCCCAGCGACTGCCGAAGCGCCGCCTGCACGCCCTTGGCCTGGGCGGCGGTCAGCGGCACGGCGGTGGTCACTTCGGCCGAGACGGCGCCGCGGGCGGCGGCCGAAAGCTTGGCGAAGGCCTCGATGACCTGCGGCAGGGCGGCGGCGCGGCCGTTCGAGGCCAGCAGGCCCAGGAACTTCAGCGTCGTCATGTCGAACTTGGCCTTGGCGCCGATCCCGACCAGGCCCTTGGCCTTGTCTTCGGCGCTGAAGGTCGGCGAGCCCAGCAGGACCCGCAGATCCCGCGAATCCGCGATCGCGGCCTTCAGCGATTTGAGGTCGGCCTCGACCCTGGCGACCTTCTTCTCGTCGCTCGCCAGATCGAAGAGGGCTTGGGCGTATCTGAGGCCCACGTTCGCTGCGCTGGAGTCGTCTGCCACTACTGTCCGCCCGGGTCGTATGTCGCGCGCCGCAAGCGGACCGGTCCGCTGCGGCTAAAGGCTTGAAAGCGCTCGAGAAAAGCACATAGACCAACAGGTCGTCTTCGACCCCCGGCCCAAAGCCGCGCGCCTACTAGCACGCGCCGTTGTGCGTCGCAACCGAGTGGGGCCGGGTGCGACGTAAGGGAAGTTCAGCAAAAGAAAAGGCCCGCCGGCTGGGAGCCGGCGGGCCAGGCGACAGAAGCTCGACTGGGGAGCTGCTGGGAGTCTGCGGCCTTACTGCTTGGCGAGCGTGGTGGCGCCGGCCTTGGCCAGGGCCTTCTCGTTGCAGCTGGCGAGCTTGGCTTCGTCCAGCGCCTTGCGGCCGGAGAACGAGGCGACGACACCCACCTTGTCGGCGATGGTCTTGCAGGTCGCGGCGGCGAAGGTCTGCGAGGTCGGAGCCAGCGCGACGCAGGCGTCGCCTTCGCAGTTGAACATCGCCCCGCCGGCGATGAACTTGGTCTTCTCGGCCACCGGAGCGGCCAGCTTGGCGGTGATCGCGTCGGCGGCGAAGGCCTGGCCGGCCGCGAGGGTGGTCAGCGCGGCGCAGGCCGCAAGGAATTGGAGCTTCAAGGAGCCCTCCAGCGTTCGGGGAGTGCGGCGTCAAGGATTTGAGTACCGGCCCGGTCCGCCGCGTCTTGGCCGCCTCCGGGTATCCCCTCCCATTGGCGCGCGTCGAACTGAGCATTGCTAAGATAACGGTGTTAAGATCGCAGGTGCAACTGCAAAATGTTCTCAGTCGCTATGCGGGAATGCAGAGCCGGTCTGCGATCGCGCCGCCGGAAGTTACCCAAGGTCACCCCGCCGCCTTCGAAAGGCCGCGGTTGGACGGCAGTCGTTCATATCTCGTCAAGCATGTTGGGCGTTCCGTCGGCTTTGGCACCAGGCAGGGCCGGACGGCCCGTGAGCGGTTAGGAAGAAACTCCGAATGGCCAATGCGCAGTCGCCGGACGGTGGCCGTGAGCCCCGCCCCAGGCGCACGTTCCTGCAAGGGCTGATCTACTGGACCCTCGTGCTGGGCGTGTGGGGGCTGATCTTCCTGGTGGCCTTCTTCGCGGTCTTCGCCGTGGACCTGCCGGACACGTCCAAGCTGTACGACGTGAAGCGCCAGCCGTCGGTGAGCTATCTCGACAGGTCGGGCGGCCTGATCGCGGTGCGCGGCAGCCAGTACGCGCCGCCGATCGACCTCGACCGCCTGCCGCCGCATGTGCCCAAGGCCTTCATCGCCATCGAGGACCGCTGGTTCTACTGGCACTTCGGGTTCAACCCGTGGGGCATCGTCCGAAGCCAGATCTACAACATGCGCAACAAGGACAGCGGCGGGCCCCTGCGCGGCGGGTCGACGATCACCCAGCAGCTCGCCCGCAACCTGTTCCTGACGCCCAACCAGAACTATCGCCGCAAGGCCCAGGAGCTGATCCTGGCCGTCTGGCTCGAGGCCAAGTTCTCGAAGAAGCAGATCCTCGAGCTGTACCTCAACCGCGTCTACTTCGGCGCCGGCGCCTACGGCATCGAGGCGGCCTCACAGCGCTACTTCGGCAAGCCGGCCGCCCAGCTGTCCCTGGGCGAAAGCGCCCTGCTGGCCGGACTCATGAAGGGGCCCTCGCGCTACTCGCCCGTGGCCTCCACGGATCGGGCGGCGCGCCGGGCCACCATCGTGCTCGACGAGATGGTCGAGTACGGCTTCATCACGCCCGCCGAGCGCGAGGCGGCGATCCGCACCAAGGTCCGCGTGAACCCCGTGCTGGCCAACCAGCGGGCGCAGTACTTCACGGACTGGGTCGACGACCAGGTGCGCACGCTCGTGGGCGAGCCGACCGAGGATCTCGTCGTGGAGACCACCCTCGACCTGCCGCTGCAGGCGAGCGCCGAGCAGTCGGTGCTGGCCGGGGTGAACGCCGCCAAGGGCCAGGGCGTCGAGCAGGCCGCGCTGGTCTCCATCGACGGGGAAGGCCGGATCCGCGCCTACGTCGGCGGCACCAGCTACCTGCAGACGCAGTTCGACCGCGCCACGATGGCGCGTCGGCAGGCGGGCTCGGCCTTCAAGCCCTTCGTCTACCTCACCGCCATGGAGGCCGGCCGCACGCCCGAGACGCCGGTCGTGGACGAGCCGATCAAGATCGGCGAGTGGGAGCCGCGCAACTACACCGGCGAGTTCCTGGGGCCGATCACGATCCGCACGGCCTTTGCGCAGTCGGTGAACACGGTCGCGGCGAGGCTCGCCAACGAGGTGGGCACGGCCAACGTGGCGGCGACCGCCCGGCGGCTGGGGATCTCCTCGCCCATCCAGCTCGACCCCTCGATGGCGCTGGGCGCCGTTGAAGTCTCTCCGCTCGAGATGGCCCAGGCCTATGCGCCGTTCGCCAACGGCGGCTTCCTGGCCCGCGGATACGGCATCGAACGGATCCGCACGGCCGGCGGGCGCGTGCTTTACGACCACAACATGGACAAGGCGCCCCGCGCCCAGGTGATCGGCCAGCCCGCGCTCGCCTACATGGTCACGATGATGCGCGGGACGATCACCGGCGGGACCGGTACCCGCGCCAGCGTCCGCGGCTACGACCTGGCCGGCAAGACCGGCACCACGTCCGACTACAGGGACGCCTGGTTCGTGGGGTACACAGGCGGCTTCGTGACCGCCGTCTGGGTGGGCAAGGACGACAACAAGCCCATGCGCCGGGTGACCGGCGGCGGCGCGCCGGCCGGGATCTGGCGCGACTACATGACCGCCGCCCTGCCCCGCCTGAAGGTCGCCCCGATCCCGGGCGGCGACCTCGCTCCGCCGCCCGAGGACGAGGGGCCGATCGACCAGATCCTGGAAGGGGTGACCGACTTCTTCCGCGGCGACCGCGAGGAGGCGCCCCCGTCCGAGTTCGAGGATGCGCCGCCGCCGCGGGCCCGCGACCGCGAGCGCCGCCAGCAGGAGCCGCCCTTCTAGGACGGCCGCGCAGGAATCCCCGCGCGGCGGGCGGCCGGTCAGCGCCCGAAGGCGTGCAGCCTGGCCCCCTCAGCCCGCAGCCAGGCGCGATGCCGGCGTTCGTCGCCGACGAGGCTGCGGACGTGGGCCCAGAAGCGCGGGCCGTGGTTCAGCTCGAGGAGGTGCGCACACTCGTGGGCCGCGACGTAGTCGGCCACCTCGAACGGCGCCAGCGCCAGCCGCCAGGAGTAGCGGATCGACCCGGGCCCGCCGCGCGGGCCTGGCCGGCACGACCCCCAGCGCGACTTCGCGTCCGCCACCGTCACCTTCGGCATCGGGGCGCCCAGCCGGGCTGCGTAGTGCGCGGTGCGCGCCGTGAGCACCTCGGCGGCCTTCCTCTTGAGGACGAGCATGACGGCGCGGGAAAACCCCTCGCCTTCGCCCATGGCGGCGATGCGGGCCGTCGAGCCGTCGACGGGTTCGATCCAGCGCGCACGGCCTGCGCCGGACTCCAGCCGCACCGGCCGGCCGAAGACCTCGATCAGCATCCCGGGCGCCAGCGTCGCCGTGGCCGGCAGCTCGGCCATCCGCTCCACGATCCAGCCGGCGCGCTCGCGGGCGAAGGCGGCGGCTTCCGGCAGCCGGCGCAGGGAGGGCGCCGTGGCCACGACCTCCCGTCGCGTGCGGTCGAGCCGCAGCGAGACCCGCCGGGCGCGCACATTGACCTTGAGGCGCACGCGGGCGCCGGCGATCTCGAGATGATCGCCGTCGGACAGGCTCGAGGGGCGACTCAGGATGTTCATCGCGCCCAGGCTAGGCGACAGACGCGGCTAGGTCTTGGCGGCCCGCGGACGGATCTGCACGACGCCGTCGGCCTCGGTGGCCCGCGCGGCGGCCGCCGCCGGGCGCCGCTTCACGTCCTTCTCCATCCGGCGCACGAACTCGCGCACCCGGGGATAGATCTCCTCGCGGAAGCGCTTGCCGTTGAACACGCCGTAGTGGCCTACGTGCGGCTGGATGTAGTCTTCCTTCATCTCGACCGGCAGGCCGAGGCAGAGCCTGTGCGCCGCCTGCGTCTGGCCGATGCCCGAGATGTCGTCGTTCTCGCCCTCGACGGTGAGCAGGCCCACGTCGGTGATCCGCTCGGGCTTCACCCGCCGGCCGCGGTGCTCCAGCTCGCCCTTCGGCAGCAGGTAGCGCTGGAAGACCACATCCACGGTCTGCAGGTAGAACTCTTCGGTGAGATCGAGCACCGAGAGGTACTCGTCGTAGAACTCCAGGTGCTTGTCGGCGGAGTCCCCGTCGCCCTCCATCAGGTGGGACAGGTAGCGCCGGTGCGCTTCCTGGTGCTTGTCGAGGTTCATCGACATGAAGCTCGCCAGCTGCACGAAGCCCGGATAGACGCGCCGGCCCGCGCCCAGGTGGGGCGGCGGCACGTTGTAGATCATGTTGGACTCGAACCAGGCGAACGGCCGCTCCTCGGCCAGCTTGTTGGTCACCGTGGGCGAGAGGCGCGCATCGATCGGCGAGCCCATGAAGGTCATCGAGGCGGGACGGCACTCCTCGTTGTCCTCGGCCATGAGCGAGACCGCCGCGAGCACCGGCGGCCCGGGCTGGCAGACGGCGACCACATGCGGGCGCGGGCCCAGCTGGCGCAGCATCTCCCGGACGTGGTCGATGTAGTCGTGGAAGTCGAAACGGCCCTCGACGAGCGGCACGTCGCGCGCGTTCGTCCACTCGGTGATGAAGACCTCGTGGTCCTGGAGGAAGGCCTCCACCGTGCCGCGCAGCAGGGTCGCGTAGTGGCCGGACAGCGGCGCCGCGATCAGGACCGCCGGCTCCAGCTCGGTCTTCCCGGCGCGGCGCAGGTCGCTCATGTCGCGCGCGAAGTGCGTGAGCTTGCACCAGGGGCTGGACCAGACCTCCTGCGTGCGCACCCGAACCCGGCTGCCGCTGATGGCGACCGAGCCGATGTTCCAGTCCGGCTTGCCGTAGCGGCGCGTCAGGTTCGCGAACAGGTCCGACGTGGCGTAGAGGCGCTTGCCCACCTCGGTGTCGGACGCGGGGTTGAGCGGCGAACTCCAGAAGTCACGCGCCGCCAGCGCCGCCCAGCGGAGCGGCGAAGCTGCGTAGTAGCCGGCCTCATAGAGCGTGTAGAGCATCGTCTGAACCTTGTGCGCCGCAACATACCCTGTCGGGTGTTAACGGCTTGCGCAAGGCGAAGGATGCGCGCCGCGAGACGAATCCCGCAAGCGGCGAAACAGCACAGCTATGCGGCGCCGCAGAACAAGGCGGTCTCTGTGAGCGTCAGCAATGGTCCGCGGCGGGGCCCGCCTGCATGGCGGTCCTGATCTTCGCCGCCGTCTGCTCGGGCGTCAGTTCGTAGGGCAGGACGCACGCCAGGCGGCCCTTCGGGTTCATCAGGTAGCTGTAGGCCGCGTGGTTCACCTGGTAATCGGGGCCCTCGCCGGACTTCTGGTAGAACACCCGGTAGGCCTTGGCCGCGACGTCCACCTGGGCCGGCGTGCCGGTTAGGCCGATCAGCCGCTTGGGAAACGCCGGGTTCGCCACATAGGCGCGCATCTGCTCCACCGTGTCGCGCTGGGGGTCCACCGAGATCAGCACGGTCTGGACCTTTGCGGCCTCTCCGCCGAGCAGCGGCTCCACCTGGCCCATCTCGAACAGGGTCGTCGGGCAGATGTCCGGACAGTGGGTGAAGCCGAAGAACACCACGCTCCACTTGCCCTTCAGGACGTCCTGATCGACCGTACGTCCGGATGTGTCGACCAGTTGGAACGGTCCGCCCACGGCCGCGCTCTGGTCGGTGGGGCCGAGTACGCCCCTGCGGACGGCGAGAGCGGTGAGTATGGCCAACGCGACAGCCAAGACCGCAATGACCGCCAGGATCCGCCTGGACATGCGCACTCCTTCGCCGGGCTCGCCGCGGGGGGCCGCGGAATGACCCACGCCCCGGTCAGCAGCCTCGATACGGCGGCGCCCAACGCGCCGCAAGACGTGTGGGACACCGCCGACATCCGCAGGGGCCACCTGCGGGTGCGGACCCTGGTGAACGTCCGCTGGATGGTGATCTTCGGCGAGGCCGTGCTGGTGGCCGCCATGGCGTTCCTGCTGCGGTACGACGCGCCCTACCTGGCGTGCGCGGGCGTGATCGCGGCGGGCGCCGCGATCAACCTCGCCACCCGCGTGTCCGGCCCGATGCAGCGGGTGATGGCCGACCGCGAGGCGATCGGACAGCTGTCGATCGACGTGCTCCAGCTCTCCGCCGTGGTGAGCCTCGTGGGCGGCACGGCCAACCCGTTCGTGCTGCTCCTGATCGCGCCCGTCACGCTGGCGGCGGCGACCCTGCCCCTGCGCCCGCTGCTCTTCGTGGCGGGCCTGGCCTCGGCGGCCTCGATGCTGCTGGCGATCATCTACCTGCCCTATCCCGGCTCTGAGCGGTTCAGCCTGGAGTTCCGGATCATCGCCGGCGTCGCGAACATCGCCGGCATCGCGCTCGTCGCCGGCTACGTCCGGCAGTCCGTGGTGGAGGCCGCGCGCATCTCGCTCGCGCTCGATGTGACCCAGACGGTCCTGGCGCGCGAGCAACGGCTCTCGGCGCTGGGCGCGCTGGCCGCCGCCGCCGCCCACGAGCTGGGCACGCCGCTGGCGACCATCGCCATCGTCGCCAAGGAGATGGCGCGCGAGGCGCAGACGGCGACCGTCAAGGAGGACGCCGAGCTGCTCATCGCCCAGGCCGAGCGGTGCCGCGAGATCCTGAAGCGCCTGACCGCCACGCCCGACCGGGCCTCCGACGCCGTGCACGAACGCCTCTCGCTGCGCCAGCTGGTGCAGGAGGTGATCGAGCCTCACGCCAATGCGAGCAAGGAGGTGCGGGTCGAGGCCATCGTCACCGGCGCCAAGGACCTGAAGGCGCCCGATGTCCGCCGCCTGCCGGAGATCACCCACGCGTTCACGACCTTCCTGGAGAACGCCGTGGATTTCGCGCGGTCCGAGATCCTGGTGTCCGCCCGCTTCGACGCGGACACGATCACGATCGAGGTGCGCGACGACGGCCCGGGGTTCGCGCCCGACATCCTGGCGAAGCTGGGCGAGCCCTATGTCACGAGCCGCCCGGGCGCCGAGGGATCACGGACCGGCCACGTCGGAATGGGTCTCGGATTCTTCATCGCCAAGACGCTTTTGGAACGAACTGGGGCGGAAGTGACGTTTCACAATGCGAAGCCGCGCGGCGCCGTGGTGGCGGTGCGCTGGCCCAGGTCGCGGGTGGAGGCGTCTTGATGCTGGAGACACGGCAGCGCTTGCACGAAGCCATCAAGGTGCGACAGTCTGACGCATCCTTCCGGAGGGACGACGCATGACCGACCTTTCCGCTGAAGTCGCGGGCCTCGCCGATCGCAGTCTGCTCGTGCTGGACGACGACGCGCCGCTGCGGACGCGCCTCGGCCGCGCGCTGGAGCAGCGGGGCTTCGAGCCAACGCTGGTGGGCAGCGTCCAGGAGGCGATGCAGGCCGTGCGTCAACGCGCGCCGGCGTACGCCGTGCTCGACATGCGCCTGGAAGACGGCTCGGGCCTGAAGGTGGTCGAAGCTGTCCGGGACGCGCGGCCCGACGCGCGGATCATCATGCTGACCGGCTACGGCAACATCGCCACGGCCGTCCAGGCGGTGAAGGCGGGCGCCGTGGACTACCTGTCGAAGCCCGCGGACGCCGACGATGTGGTGCGCGCGCTGCTGGCGCGTGGGGACCAGGCCCCGGCGCCGCCCGACAATCCGATGAGCGCCGACCGCGTGCGATGGGAGCACATCCAGCGCGTCTACGAGCTGTGCAACCACAACGTCTCGGAAACCGCGCGCCGCCTCAACATGCACCGCCGCACGCTGCAGCGGATCCTCGCCAAGCGCGCCCCGAAGTAGGCGCCGGCCCTCCCCCGCCGTCGGGAAAGGACCGGCCGTCGGGGGTCAGTGGCGTGCGCGCTTCATGGCGCTCACTTCGTCGTGCTCGAGGCGGATCTGCTCGCACGCGCGCGTCACCACCTGGCGCGCCTCCATGGGCAGCTCCCCGTCGTCCAGCGCGGCCTCAAACTTGCCCTTGATGAAGTCCTCGCCCCGCTCCACTTCGTCGATCACCGCGGTGTCGTCGCGCCCGCCCATGACGGCGTTCTTCAGGTCGACGAACTTGTTGTGGGCCTTGCCGAGCAAGGACTGATCGTCTTCGGGCTCCCCGCCGAACGAACGCACCTCCTGCTGAAGCTGGCGCGTCAGCTCCATCCGGCGCGCGGCGCGCTCGGCGAACATGGTCTTGAGCTGCCCTTCGGAGGCGTTCTCGGCCGCCTCCCGGTATCCGTTGGCGCTGTCGAGGGTGGTTTCGATCAGGCTGTTCAGGACCTTGACCGCGTGTTCGCGTTCGTTGTGCATCTGCGACTCCATGGGTTGAGCGGCAGCACAACCCCGGTCGGCGCGGAGGTGTTCCTTTAGAGCTCGGTCGCCGCCACGCCGGCGGCGCGCATGGCGGCGAGGCGCGCGAAGGCCAGCGTCAGGGCCTTGCGCCGGGCGCCCGCGAGCGGGGCTGCGGGGGCTTCGCGGAGGATCGCGCCGCCGAAGCCGTCGGCGACGATGAGGCCTGGCTCATCGGGCAGGATCTCGCGCGGGAACTCCGGGGCGACGGCGAAGGCGAAGGCGTCGCAGTAGGGCAGGTACTCGGGCCACTTCAGGTCCACCCGGAAGTCCTCGACGCCCGACTTCACCTCGACGATGAAGATCTCGCCCTTGGGCCCCAGCGCCATCAGGTCGGCGCGTCGGCCGTTCGGGAGGGTCACTTCCGCGAGCGGCGCATAGCCCAGGGCGCTCAGCAGCCGCGCCGCGCCGCGCGTGACGGTGGCGGTGGTCTCGGGCCGGGAGACGACGACGGTGACGTCCATGCGATCACCTTGTTCCGCCTTCGTTCCGAGTCAACAGAATCCGGCGCTCAGCTGCCCATCGGCAGCGGAAACTCAAGACGGCCCACGTCGAAGCCGAGTTGGCGGAAGCGGGCCAGCGCCTGGCTCCGGGCGGCCGCCGGCAGGACCGGCCGCTGCGCCATCAGCCAGAAGTACTTGCCGTCGGCGGTGGCGAGCGCGAGCCAGCCCTGGTCGGGCCGGTGCTCGAGCACGACGTAGTTCTGGCTCACCACGCCGCCGAAGAAGCTCATCTTCAGCTTGGCGTTCGTCCGGGGGTCGGACACGGTGGCCTTCGCCTTCCAGACCGAGAGCGGGCCGTTGGACCCGCCCTTGTGGCAGGACTGGACGACCGCGAACCCGTTTGGGGCCGGCTTCCAGTCGGAGGCGCCGGCGACGCAGCCGCGCTGCAGCGCGTTCGGCGTGCGGGCCACCTCGTACCAGCGGCCCATCATCTTGGAGATCTCGATGCGCCCCGTGGGCTCGACCGCAGCCTGGGCCGGGGCGAAGGGAGCGAGCAACAGGGCGGCGCCAAGCGCCGTCGGGAGCAACGATCGGGGCATGTTGCAGTGCAATATACGAAACGAGGGCCAAACGCCAATCCCGGAGCCGCGCCATTGGGACGCAGCTTTGGTGACCGGAGGATGAACGGTCGCCTCGCAGCAAGCGGCGGCAAAGCCCAGACGAAAAGAGGCTCCGCCTTCGCGGAGCCTCTCCGAAACCGGGTCCGTGCGGCGGCCGTCTATTCGGCGGCGATCAGGACCTGCTTGGCCTTGTCGGCGAAATTGATCTCCTGGAGGAAGCGGATGCCCTCCTCGGCGATGTCGTCGCCGACCATCTTGTCGCCCTCGGCCTTCAGCTCGTCCATGTCGACGTACATGCCGTAGAACGCCTTGGTCCGGTCGGTGATGATGCCGGCGTTGAGCAGGGTCTTCACCAGCACGCGGAAGATGTTGGTCTGCTCCTTCATGCCCTCGCGGCGGGTGTCGTCCGTGATCAGCTTGCCCAGTTCGGCGATGACGATCTCGGGATCCAGGCCGAACTCCTCGTAGAGGCTGCGCTGCTGCGTCGGGCCCACGAGGTTGAAGAGCAGGGTCTGGAAGCACTGGGCGGCCCAGAGCTCGATGATCTCGTGCTCCTTCTCCGTCAGGTGCGGGATGGTGCGGTCGGCCCAGATCTTCCCGAACTTGTGGTGGAACGCCTCGTCGGTCATCACCAGCTGGGTCAGCTTGCGGGCCAGCGGGTCGTTGGTCAGCTTGAAGATCGTGGCGAAGGCGCCCATGGCCAGGCCTTCGACCAGCATCTGCATGCCGATGATCTTCTTGTAGACTTCGGGCGAGTGGATGATGTCGACCAGCAGCGCCTTCAGCGTCGGGCCGCACTCCACCGGACGGCCCCAGCGGGCCTTGATGTACTTGGCGAAAGCCGTGACGTGGCGCGCTTCCTCGCGCGTCTGGTTGGCGGCGTACTCCTGCGCGCCCTGGTCCTTCAGCACGTGGCAGAGGCTGGCCGACAGGTTCAGCGCGCCCTGCTCGCCGTGCAGGATCGAGGAGAAGGTGCGCAGGGTGAACTGGTTGACGAAGCGGACCCGGTCCTTCTGCGTCTTCAGCGCGTTCGACACGTAATCGGTCTGCAGCGAGATCACCATCTCCTCGGGGAGGATCATGGTGTTTTCCATGTCGAAGGGCTCGTCGAAGTCGATGTACTTCTTGTCGAGCGGATCCCAGAAGTGGTCGTGGGTGGCCGAGATGATCTTGTCGAAGGCGGTCGAGCGGGCGTTGTAGCGGTCGAGCTCGAGCATCGACTCGAAGTCGTCGGGAGACACCGCGTCGTAGATCACGTCCTTGGTGATGTTGCCGTCGGCGGCCATGCCAAAATCCTCGCTGGGGTCCGGCCGGAGAAAATGCGGTCTTAACACCGTTCAGTCAAGGAAAGTGACGGGCGCGTCAGGTTCTGGGGACGCCGCGCCGGCGGCCTATTCCACCGCCGCCTCGATCGCGTCGATCTGAGCGTCGGACAGCCCGAAGTGGTGGCCGATCTCGTGCACGAGGACGTGGGTCACCAGCTCCTCCAGCGAGATCTCCCCGTGTTCGGCCCACTCGTCGAGGATCGGGCGGCGGTACAGGAAGACGCGCGAGGGCTCGGGTTCCGGCCCGAAGACGCTGCGTTCGGCGAGACTGACGCCGGAGTACAGGCCCGTGAGGCCGAAGCTGTCCTCGATCCCCAGGTCCTCAAGGACGTCGTCGGGCGGGAAGTCGTCCACGCGGAAGACCACGTCGCCGGCCAGCGTGCGGAAGCCTTCGGGCAGTCCGGCGAAGGCGCGCTCGGCGAGTTCGGCGAGGTCGTCCAGGGAGGGGGCGCGGCCCCAGGAGGTCGGCTCACTCATCCGGCATCACGATGTGGGGGGCCTCGGGGGGCCGGACCTCGAACAGGCCGATGTCGAGCGGCTGCTGCGGCCGGGTGGGCCGGAGCGGCGCCCGGGCGATGGCGCGCAGGGTGTCGGGGTCGAGCGCCTGTTTCGACTTGCGCGCCTGCCGCGCCTGCGGCGTGTCCAGGGGCCGCTCGGCCGTCCCCACCCGCCAGTACGAGACGGAGAGCCGCCAGACCGTCCGGGCCGCCCTGGGCGGATCGGGCCAGCGCCGCCCGTCGGCGTAGACCGGCTCCACGGGCCTGGGCCGCGGCGCGCCGTCGGCGACCTGCTCGACGAGCCGGCAGTATCGGTCCACGGCTTCGGGCGACGCACCCGTGCGTTCGTCCTCGATCCGGCCGCGGTAGGCGTCGAGCGCCGCCTCGCGCGTGGCGAACGCCGGCCCGACGGCGTCGCTGGTGAAGACCACCGCCTCGCCCGCGCGGCGCACCGCCTCGCTTTCGCGCGCGGCGCGGCCCAGCGGGCGGCTCAGGGCCTGCTCCGCATTGGTCGCCACCGGGTAGAGGATCGCGGTCATCGGGCGCATTCTCGACGATTATCTGCCGGATTAGAACGTGGGTAGCGCGTGCCCGGGGGCCAAGCGGGGCCTAAGCTGCGCAGGAACTGATTCGGGGCGTGATGAGCGCGCAAGACCTGATCCTCGCGGCCGCTGCGGGCGCGGTCAGCCTGGCGCTGTCCGCGGTGCTCTGGGCGTTCGCCCAGCGCCGCGCCGCGGATCGCCGCGTGGCCGAGCTCGCGGGCAGGATCCGCCAGCTGGAGGCGCGCGCCGAGACCGCCCAGGCCTCGGCGGAGGCCTTCGACTCCGCCCTGCTCGCCGTGGAGGACGGCCAGGCGCTGCTGGCCTCGGGCGAGGAGAGCCTCGGCGTCTGCTGCGAGGCGCTGGGCCTCAGCGGCTGCGACCCGCAGGTGGTGCTGAACGCTCTGATGCGGGCGGATCCCGACCACGCCCGGAGGCTTCGCGCGCTGTTCGAGCGTGGCGAGGCCTGCGCGTTCGAGGTGAAGGGGCCCGCGGGCGTGGTCACCGTCGAGGGGCGCGCCGCCGGGGCCCTGGCGTGGCTGCGCGTATCCGGCGTCCTCGGCGAGGACCAGGGCCTGCCCACCGCGCCCCGCTTCGCCGCCTTCCTGAACTCGCGCAGCGAACCCGCCTGGATCGCCGCGGCGGACGGGTCGCCGGTCTGGGTCAACGGCGCCTGGCTGAAGGCGGTGGACGCCGGCTCGCTCGACGAGGCGGCGCAGCGCGGCGCGACCTTCGACCGGGGCGCGGACGCCATCGCCAGCGAGGCGGCCAACCTGGGCCAGCGCCGCGAGAGCCTGCGCTGGCTGTCGCTGAACGGGCGCCGTCGCGCCTTCCACATCACCGCCCAGCCGCTCGACGGCGGCGGCGTGGGCGTGTGGACCGACGACCAGACCGAGCTCGAGGAAGCGCGCGAGGACATCAAGCGCAACATCGAGGCCCACGACGAGACCCTGAACCGGATCGACGACGCCGTCGTGATCTTCGACAAGGCCAAGCGCCTCAGCTTCCACAACACCGCCTTCGCCGAGTTGTGGGGCCTGGAGCCGGCCTGGCTGAGCGAGCGACCCACGCACGGCGAGGTGCTGGACCGGCTGCGCCAGCGCCGCCGGCTGCCCGAGACGGCGGACTACGCCAGGTGGAAGGCCGCCGAGCTCGACCGCTACGAGCGGCTCGACGCCACGCCGGACGAGATGTGGTCGACGCCCGACGGACGGACGCTGCGCGTCTCGCGCCAGCCCCACCCCCTCGGCGGCATCCTGCTGCTGTTCTCCGACATCACCGGCGAGCTGCGCATGAAGGCCCAGTTCAGCGCCCTGGTGCAGGTGCAGCAGGCCACGCTGGACAAGCTTTCGGACGCCGTCGCGGTGTTCGGGTCGGACGGGCGGCTGCGCCTGCACAACGAGAGCTTCGAGCGCTTCTGGAACATCACGCCGCTGCAGCTCGAGGCGGCCGGCGGCTTCGAGGGCGTGGTCGAGCTCTGCGTCCACAAGCTGCACGACATGGCGTTCTGGAAGGAGCTGAAGGGCCGGGTCACCGATCCCGACCCCGCCGCGCGGATGCCGATCACGGGCGAGTCCCAGACGTCGGACGACCGGGTCATCGAGTACCGGACCCGCCCGCTCCCCGACGGCGCCACGCTGATCGCCTTCACCGACGTCACGGATGCGCGGCGCCTGGAGAGCGCGCTGGCCGACCGCGAGCAGGCCCTCACCGAGACCGAGCGCCTGAAGCGCGATTTCGTCGGCAACGTCAGCTACGAGCTGCGCACCCCGCTCACCACCATCATCGGCTACTCCGAGCTGCTCGAGCATTCGGGCGACGGGCTGTCGGAGCGCGCCCGCGGCTATGCGGCGGCGGTGAAGTCGGCGGCCACGCAGCTGGCGCGCTCGATCGACGACGTGCTCGACATGGCGGAGATCGACGCCGACGAGATGGCGCTCGACCTGGGACCGGTGAACGTGGCCGACCTGCTGATCGAGGTCGCCGCGCGCTGGCGGTCCGAGGCCGAGCCCGGGAAGGTCTCGATCGTCCTGGAACGCCCCGGAGACGTCGGCGTCATCCGCGGCGACCGCCGGCGGCTGAGCCAGATCCTCGACCACCTGATGGAGAACGCCATCGGGCAGACGCCGCCGGGGGGCACGGTCACGCTCGCGGCCCGCAAGGCCCTGGGCGAGGTCCAGCTGCAGGTTTCGGACACCGGGCGCGGCATCCCGTTCCACGTCCAGGCGCACATTTTCGACCGCTTCATCGGCCGCGAGCGGGGCGGTCCCGGGCTGGGCCTCGCCCTGGTCAAGGCGCTCACGGAGCTGCACGGGGGCTGGGTGGCGCTGGAGAGCGAGCCGGGCGCCGGAGCCACCTTCACCTGCCACCTTCCCGAGGAAGCGCAGGCGATCACCCAGCCGGAACTCGGGTTCGCGAGCTAGCCCAGCTCGTAGCTGGGACCGGCGAAGGTCCGCTGGGCCCCGTAGCCGGTGGGCTGACCGCCCCGTTTCGGCGCCGTGACGAGGGCGCCTGCCGTGGCCCCGCCGTCCACCACCAGCGTGTGACCGGTGATGAACTGGGCGGCGTCGCTGGCCAGGAACAGCGCGGCGTTGGCGATGTCGATCGGCTGGCCCACCTGCGGCAGGGGCTGGGCGTTCAGCAGCATGCCTTCGACTGCATCCCGGTTCGCCGTGCCGTTCCAGACGATCGGCGTCGAGACGCCGCCCGGCGCGATGCAGTTCACGCGGATGAAGTCGCAGGCGAGCTGCAGGGCGGCCGAACGGGTGAGGTTCACGACGCCGGCCTTGGCCGCGCAATAGGCGTGCAGGCCCGAATAGCCGTCGATGCCCGCCGTGGAGGCGGTGGAGACGATGGCGCCCTTGCCGTTCGCCCGCATCGGGCCGATCGCGTGCTTGATGCCGAGGAAGACGCCCCGGAGGCAGACCGCCTGGGTCCGGTCCCAGTCGTCCACGGCGATGTTCTCCAGCGGCCCGACGGCGCCGCCGATGCCCGCGTTGTTGAACAGGATGTCGAGCTTGCCGAACTCCGAGACGGCGCGCCCGACCATGGCGGCCACATCCGCTTCCTGCGACACGTCGGTGCGCTGGAAGACGCACTTCGGCCCGGCCCGCGAGGCCTCGGCGGCGGTCTCCTCGCCCCCGGCGGTGTTGAGGTCGGCGAGGACGACATGGGCGCCCTGCTGCGCGAACAGGATGGCGGCCGCCTGCCCCATGCCGCTGGCCGCGCCGGTGATGACGGCGACCTTGCCCGAGAGATCGTACATGGCGCTTCCCGCTGTTCCCTGACGGCGACATCAGACGACCGGGACGACGGGGAGACAAGGCGGACGTCGCGTCAGCCTCGCCGCGCTCTCTCGGGGAGAGTCACCGGGCGGCTGAGACCGCCTGTGATCCCGAGCGCGCGCGGCTACGGCCGGGAGGCTAGTTGCGGTACCGGTTGGTCAGCCGCCGCACTTCATCGGGCTGTAGGCCCGCGGGCCAGGCCAGGCCCGCGCGCCACTTCAGCCGCCCGCATCCCGGACAGGGCCACTGGACGCGGGCGCCGAGCCGGCTCAGCGGCGTGGCGTGGCCGCCCGCACGGAGTTCGCGCAGGCGGCGCACCACCCGTTCCGGGTTGTAGGCCTTCGTCCAGCCGCACAGGCTGCAGGTGATCGTGAACCGGCAGCCGGGGTACCGCTGGAAGTCGCCCACCGACGCCTCGGCGCCCAGGGGAATGGCGCGCATCCGCTTGTTGTCCATGAACAGAACAAAAGCAGAACTCTTCGTCGGGCGCGACTCCGCTCCGGTTGCAGCCGCCCGCCGGAGCGCTTCCCGCACGAGCATCAGGCATCCGCAGGAACCCTCCGTCGGCCCGAGTCAGGCCAATCGGGACGGGCTCAGGGCGTCAGGAGGTGGAGCCGCCGTCCACGACGATCGTCTGGCCCGTGGTCCAGGCCCCCGCGCGCGACGCCAGGTAGACGGCGGCGCCGGCGATGTCGTCCGGCTCGCCCAGGCGGCGCAGCGGCGTGCCCGAGCTGGCGCGCTCCTCCCCGGCCGGCGTGTCCCACAGCGCCTTGGCGAAGTCGGTCTTCACCAGGCCCGGCGCGACGCAGTTGACGCGGATGTTGTAGGGACCCAGCTCGCCGGCGAGGTTGCGGGCGAGCTGCATGTCGGCGGCCTTGGAGATGCAGTAGGCGCCGATCACCTGGCTGCCGCGCAGGCCGCCGATGGACGAGATGATGATGATCGACCCGTCCATGCGGGCCTTCATCTCGGGCGCGACCATCTGGACCATCCAGTTGTTGGCCACGATGTTGTTCGACAGGATCTTGTTGAAGGCGTCGTCGGTGATGTCGAGCTGGCTGCCGTAGAACGGGTTCGACGCGGCGTTGCAGACCAGGATGTCGATCTGGCCGAACGCCTTGCGGGTCTCGTCCATCAGCCGCTGGAGATCCTCCTTCGACGAGATGTTGGCCGGCACGGCGATGGCGTGGCCGGGATACTCGGCGTTGATCGCGGCGGCGACTTCCTCGCAGGGCCCGGCCTTGCGCGACGAGATCACCACCTTGGCGCCCTGCTGCGCGAAGCGCTCGGCGATGGCGCGGCCGATGCCGCGGGAGGATCCGGTGATCACGGCCACCTTGCCGGTGAGGTCGAACAGACCCTTGGCGCTCACCTTGGGGGCTTCCAGAACGGCCATCGCGGGCTCCTCCAAACATTTGTTTGATTTGAGCGCGCATTTGCGACGCCGGGCGCCGTCAGGTCAAGCCGGCGTCGGCTGGACGCGCGGCCGGGATGCCGTATCTTCGAAAAATCGAGGCGGCCGCGTCAGAGCCGCCCGGAATGTCGGGGGAAGTGGATGCGGGGTCTTTGGGGCATCGCCGCGGGGATGCTGGCGGCGGCCGGCGTGTGGGCGGCCGGGTCGTCGCTGTCGGCGCAGACGGCGAGCCAGATGCCGCATCCCGGCCAGGCGCTCTACCGGCTCAAATGCGCGGCCTGCCACGACAATCCCGAGGCCACGCGGTCCCCCGCAAAGGCCGCGCTGGAAGGCATGAGCGTCCAGACGCTCGAGTTCGCCATGTCCCAGGGCAAGATGAAGGCGATGGCCGAGGGGCTGTCGCCCGAGGAACGGGGCCAGCTGATCAACTATCTGACCGGCCGCTCGCAGGCGTCCGTCGAGACCTGGAGCCAGGCGATGGCCTGCCCGGGCCGGAACGTGGACCTGAAGGGCGCCCCCACCGTCACCACCTTCGGCTTCGACGCGCGGCAGACCCGGGCCCTGTCGGCCCGCCAGACCGGTCTCAGCAAGGCCTCCCTATCGCGCCTCGACCTGGCGTGGGCCATCGGCTTCCCCGAGACGACCATGATCCGCGCGCAGCCGGCCGTGGTGGGCGACATGGTGTTCCTCCCCGTGGCCGAGTCCTCGGCCCTGTACGCCTTCGACGTCAGCGACCCGGCGAAGCCCTGCGTGAAGTGGGTGTACCGGGCCCTGGGCGCGCCGCTGCGGACCAGCGCCGCCTACGGCGTCCTCGCCGACGGCGTCCCGGTGCTGGCGTTCGCCGGCCTGGACACCACGGTCCATGTCGTCGACGCGCGCACCGGCAAGGCGCTCTGGACGAAGCACGTGGGCTCGTACGCCTACTCGATGACCACGGGCACGCCGCGCGTGCTGAAGGACCGCATCATCGTCCCGGTCAGCCAGTTCGAGATCATGGTGGCGGCCAACAACAGCGTCGCCTGCTGCACCAACCACGGCTACGTGCTGTCGCTGGACCCGAAGACCGGCGCGCAGCAGTGGCGATACGACACCATGCCCGACGCGCAGCCGGTGCGGGACCGCGGTGACGGCAAGCCGCTTCTGGGACCGTCCGGCGCGCCGATCTGGAACTCGCCCGTGGTCGACGAGAAGCGCGGGCTGATCTTCTTCGGGACCGGGGAATCCAACTCGCCGCCTGCCCACCGCAACACCGACGCCCTGATCGCCATCCGCCTGAAGGACGGAACCGAGGCCTGGAGCCACCAGGCGACGGCCGACGACATCTTCAACGTGGGCTGCGGCCTGAGCCCGCCCGCGGGCCGGCTCAACTGCGTCAAGGCGCCCGAGACCGTCTATCGCGACGTGGACTTCGGCGCCTCCTTCATGGCGGTGAAGCTCAAGAGCGGCCGCGATCTGGTGCTGGCGGGCCAGAAGTCCGGAACGGTCTGGGCCCTGGACCCGGACACAGGCAAGGTCGTGTGGCGGACCGACATAGGCACGGGCGCGCCGAACGGCGGCATCCACTGGGGCATCGCCTTCCTGGACGACACCGTGATCGTGCCGGTGGCCGCGGTCGGCCGTCAGCTTCCCGGCGGCCCGCCGATCGACGCGAAGCTGACCCCGGGGCTCTACGGCGTCGACGCCAATACGGGCGCGATCAGGTGGCAGTACTCGGTCGGCCCCGACTGCGCCGGTGAGCGGGGCAAGAAGGCGCCTCGGTGCGAGCGCCTGTACGGCTTCTCGGGCGCGCCGACGGTCATCGACGGCGTGGCGATCCAGGGCAGCCTCGACGGGCGTCTCTTCGCCATCGACACGCGCACGGGCAAGGCGCTGTGGTCCTACGACACCCTGCGCGACTTCCCGACCCTGAACGGCGTGCCCGGCAAGGGGGGCTCGATCGACGCGGCCTCGATCGTTGGCGTCAACGGGCTGGTGCTCGTGGGGTCCGGCTACGGGATGTTCGGCCAGGCGCCCGGGAACGTGCTGCTCGCCTTCCGGCCCAGGTAGTTCAGCGGCACGCGTCGAACCGCCCGCGGTCCAGATGAAGATGGTCGCGGTGCGCGGCGTTGTAGTCGGGGCTCAGCACGGCGCGGAACCAGCGGCAGGCGCCGTCGCGCGCCCGTCGGAGAAACCGGCCCTCGGGGCCGGGGTCGTCGAAGTCGTTCAGCACGCTGACGCTCTCTCCGTCCTCGGTCCTGAAGGCGGCGACATCGAGCGCGTTCGCAAAGGCATGCTGGCTCCTGGCCCCGGTCGCGCGCCCGTAGACGTTGCGGCAGGCGTAGGTCCCGTAGTGCTCGATCCGCGCGATGCGGACGCCGAGCTCGGCCTCGGCCACGGGCTGCACCGCGTGGCGCGCCCAGAAGGCGTAGGCGAGCGCCTGCGGGCAGGTCATCACCGGCGCCGCCGGGGCCAGCGGCACGGGCCCGGCCGGCCGCAGCGTGTTGCGCGTCGAGCAGCTGCCGGAGACGCGATCGGGGTGCTCGGCGAACGCGACGCCGCCCTCGCGCAGGATGGCGCGGCATTGCGCGGGGTCGCCCGCCGCGCGCTCGAACTTGGCGACGGTGGCGAGGCCGACGGGGGCCGCGAGCTCCAGCGGCGTCCAGGGGAGGTCCTCGGGCGGAGCCCAGCGCGCCACGGCGACTCCGAGGAGGAGCGCGACGATGGCGACATCCAGGAGACCGCCGAGCAACCCGGCGAGGGCCAGGGCTTCCGGCGACGCGGGCTTGAGGCGGATCACCCCGGCGGAATGGCCCAGCCGGCTTGCGGTTCAATGGCGCCGGCGTCAAAGCTCGGTCGGGGTCGGGAGGATTCTCGATGATGCGTGTTCTCGGGCGGATCGCCCTGGGCGTCCTGGCCGCGGCCCTGGTGCTGGTCGTCGTGGTCGTCGCACGGACCCTGGCCCTGAAACCCTCGGACGCAGCCGACGTCTCGGGCGTGCAGGTCGCCGCGCCGGTCGCCCTCGACGCGGCCCGGGCGGCGGAGCACCTGAGCCTCGCCATCCAGATCCCCACCGTGCGCCATCAGGACCGCGCCGAGGACGTGGACGCCGAGTGGACCCGGCTCCATGGATTCCTGCGCACCGCCTATCCGGTCGCGCACGGCGCAATGAGCCGCGTCGAGCTGGCCAGCCGGACGCTGCTCTACACCTGGGCGGGCAGCGACCCGGCGCTCGCGCCGATCATCCTGATGGCGCACCAGGACGTGGTGCCGGTCACGCCGGGGACCGAGGGCGACTGGAAGCACCCGCCGTTCGGCGGCGCGGTGGCGGATGGCGCGGTCTGGGGGCGCGGCGCGGTCGACGACAAGGGGTCCCTGATCGGGATCCTCGAGGCGGTGGAGACCCTGGCCCGGCAGGGATTCCGGCCGAAGCGCACCGTGATCCTGGTCTTCGGCGGTGACGAGGAGGTGATCGGCCAGGGCGCCCGGGCCGCGGCCGACTACCTGAAGGCCCGGGGCGTCACGGCCGAGTTCGTGCTGGACGAAGGCCTAGCGGTGCTGCTCGACAATCCGCTGACCGGCGGCAAGCTGGCGGTCGTCGGCAGGGCCGAGAAGGGCTACGGCACCTTGAAGGTGACGGCGCCCGCGCCGGGGGGACACTCGTCGGCCCCGCCTGCGGACGGCGGGGGCGTCGTGACCCTGGCCCGCGCGGTGACCGCCATCAACGGCAAGCCGTTCCCCCTGGAGTTCCGCGGGCCGGGCGCGGCGATGATCCGCACGGTGGCGCCCCAGGCGTCGTTCCCGGTGCGCATGGCGGTGGCCAACGAATGGCTGTTCGGGCGGCTGCTGGTCGACCAGGCGGCCGCCACGCCCGCCGGGGCGGCCCTGCTGCACACCACCATCGCGCCCACGATGCTGAAGGGCAGCCCCAAGGAGAACGTGCTGCCGCAGGACGCCGCCGCGTGGATCAACTACCGCATCGCGCCCGGCGACACCTCGGCCACGGTGATGGCGCGGGCCCGGAGCGCCGTGGGCGATCTTCCGGTCAGGCTGGAGTGGGCGTCGCCGCCGAACGAGCCCTCGCCCGTCTCGTCCACCCGGTCCTGGGGCTGGAAGATGATCGCCGCCACCGCCGGCGCGGTGGCCGAGGCCCCGGTGGCGCCCAGCCTGGTGACCGCGGGCACAGACAGCCGGTTCCTGACGCCGGTCGCCAAGGACGTCTATCGCTTCCAGCCGGTGGAGTTCTCGATGACGGACGTGCAGATGATCCACGGCACCAACGAGCACCTGACGCTCAGGAACCTGGAGAAGATGATCCAGTTCTACGCGCGGCTGATCGTGACCAGCGCGGGATAGCCCGCGGCGGCCCAAGGAAGACCTCCGCACTTGCCGGAACCGCCGCGGACCAATAACTCCAGGGGACCAGACAAGAGCCGCAGTGGCGGCGAAGGACGCGCGACCGATGCTGAAGTGGATCTCCTACCTCGACGAAGACGGCGACGACGAGGACAAGGGCCGCCTGCCCGACATGCCGATGACGTCGGGGCCGGTGCAGAACGCGCTCTTCAAGTCGCGCACCGTGCTCATCTTCGGCGAGATCGACATGCGCCTGGCCGAGCGCGTCACCGCCCAGATCACCGCCTTCGCCGCCGAGAGCGACAAGCCGATCCGCGTGTTCATCAATTCGCCGGGCGGCCACGTGGAGAGCGGCGACACGATCCACGACATGATCCGCTTCTGCGGGGCGCAGGTGAAGGTGATCGGCACCGGCTGGGTGGCCTCGGCCGGCGCGCACATCTTCCTGGGCGCCACCAAGGAAAACCGCCTCTGCCTGCCGAACACCCGCTTCCTGCTGCACCAGCCCGCCGGCGGCGTGCGCGGCCAGGCCTCGGACATCCAGATCGAGGCCGAGGAGATCATCAAGATGCAGGAACGCGTCAACCGGATGATCGCCCGCGAGACCGGCCAGACCTACGAGCGGGTGGTCAAGGACACCCAGCGGAACTTCTGGATGAGCGCCGAGCAGGCGGTCGACTACGGCCTGGTCGGCAAGATCATCACCGACGCGTCCGAGGTCTGACCAGGTCCTCCCCCGCGGGGGAGGCGGATCGCGCCGCCGGCGCCGGACGGAGCGGGTTCCATCCGAGGCGGAGGGGCCGGCGGGCCAGCCTCTTCTCCCGCTTCGCAAGGAGCGCCCCAGAGGGGAAGCACCCATGAGCGCCGCAACCGATCCGTGGTGGAAGGGCGCGATCCTCTATCACGTCTACGTCCGCAGCTTCTGCGACTCCGATGGGGACGGGCACGGCGACCTGCCGGGGCTGATGTCGAAGCTGGACTACATCCAGGGCCTGGGCGTGGACGGCGTCTGGCTCTCGCCCATCCACCCGTCGCCCAACCGCGACTGGGGCTACGACATTGCCGACTTCGAGGGGATCCAGGCCGACTACGGCACGCACGAGGATTTCCAGGCGCTGCTGGACGAGGCCCATGCGCGCGGGCTGAAGGTGGTGCTGGACGAGGTCCTCTCCCACACTTCCGACGTCCATCCCTGGTTCGTGGAAAGCCTCACCGGGGGCCGCGAGGGCCCGAAGGCGAACTGGTACGTCTGGGCCGACCCCCAGCCGGACGGGACCGCGCCCAACAACTGGCTCAGCGTGTTCGGCGGTCCGGCCTGGGCCTACCAGCCGGCGCGGCGGCAGCACTACCACCACAAGTTCCTGCGCCAGCAGCCCAAGCTGAACTGGCGGGACGACGCCGCCCGGGAGGCTGCGCTCTCGGTGCTGGACTTCTGGCTCTCGAAGGGCGTCGACGGCTTCCGGCTCGACGTCGCCGGCACCTACCTGCACGACGCGGACCTCACGCCCAACCCGCCCGTGCCGATGGACGAGCGGCGCGGCCTGCACTGGAGCCACGCGGGCAACCTGCAGCGGCATCTCTACGACTCCAACCTCGAGGAGAACGTGGCGATGCTCGACGTCATCCGCCGGCGGGTGGAGGCGCACGACGGGCGCAACGGCGGCGACCGCTTCGTCTTCGGCGAGTTCTCCGAGGAGGAGGAGCGCTGCGGCGCGTACTGCACCCCGACCGATGGGCTGCACTCGGGCTACACCTTCGTGATGCTGCTGGCGCGCAAGCTGGAGTCGGGCTTCGTCACGCGCCACTACGAGACGCTGTCGCGGTTCCCGGACCACTGGCCCACCATCAGCTTCTCGAACCACGACGTGCCGCGCACGGTCAGCCGCTTCGGCGGCCGCGACGCCTCGCCCGAGCTGGCGAAGATGCTGTTCGCCCTGCTCGTGGCGCTCAAGGGCACGACCCTGATCTACCAGGGCGAGGAGCTGGGCCTGCCGCAGGCGTCGCTGACCCGCGACCAGCTGCGCGATCCGGTGGGCGACCTCTACTGGCCGTACGACGGCGGCCGTGATGGGTGCCGCACGCCCATGCCGTGGACCACCGGCGAACAGATGGGGTTCACCACCGGCGAGCCGTGGCTGCCGCTCGCCGCCGAGCACCGGGAGCTCTCGGTCGAGGCGCAGGCCGCCGACCCCGATTCGGTCCTCAGCTTCGCCCGGGAGATGATCGCGCTCCGGAAGGCCACGCCGGCCCTCGGCGTCGGCGACATCGAGTTCCTGGGCGTCGCGGAGCCGCTCGTGGCCTTCGTCAGGCGCCATGAGAGCGGCGACGTGCTCTGCGTCTTCAACTTCTCGGGCGCGCCGCAGGTGTTTGCCCATCCGACGCTGAGCGAGGTCGACCTGCTGCCCCTTCGCGCGGGCGAGGCCGACCTGCGCGGCGAGTCCGTGGGCCTGTCTCCCTACGCCGCGTGCTTCCTCAGACGGTCGGCGGCAGGCTGATCGGATCGGGCGCCTGCGAGGCCGGCCACGGCGCATTGCCGCGCATGATCTCGTCGACCGCGGCCTCCCACCGGGCCTTGCCGTAGGCCTTGTAGGTCTGGAACGGGTTGCAGTACTCGCGCATCCGGAAGGCCAGGCCGTCCTTCTGGGTGATCAGCGAGAAGTAGCGCTGGGTGTAGCGCCCGCCATCGACGGTGGGCCCGCCGCCGTGGCTCTCGATGATCGTCGTGTCGGGATCGCGGGTCGGGTAGGCCGCGACCAGGGTGGTCGAGAACTGCGGAACCACGCTGAGCAGGAGCTCGAAGAAGCGGCCGGTCGCCTGGCGGCCGATCACCTGGATCGGGCGCTCGAAGACCGGGCTCTCCCAGATGGCGTCCTCGTGCAGCGCCTCGGCCCAGATGGCGCGCTGTTCCTCGAGGGTCGTGACCTTGCCGCCGAACGCGTCGCCGATCGTCTTGCGCGCCATCGGTCTTCTCCCTTTCCGCCGCAACGCCGGCAGTCTGAGGCGCCCTCCCCGGCGGAAAGAAAGCTCGTCCG
Source organism: Phenylobacterium sp. T106 (assembly GCF_057219735.1). Taxonomy (NCBI): domain Bacteria; kingdom Pseudomonadati; phylum Pseudomonadota; class Alphaproteobacteria; order Caulobacterales; family Caulobacteraceae; genus Phenylobacterium; species Phenylobacterium sp. T106. Next base: position 59,608 of record NZ_JBXVWA010000007.1, read on the forward strand.
CAGGTGTTACGGTGGACGCAGCCCGCGCGCGGCGGGTACTTGAGACTCAGCATGAGCGCACCCGACCATGGCTGACGGCGAGACCCGCGCGGCCCGAGCGGACGGCCGATTCGGGCGGGGATACCTGACGGACGTCTGGTACCTGGCCGCCGTTTCGAGCGAGCTGCGGCCCGGCAGGCTGGTCCACCGGGAGCTGCTCGGCGAGCCGGTGGTCCTGGGCCGCAGCCCCGGCGGCCGCCTGTTCGCGCTGCACGACGTGTGCCCGCATCGCGCCGCCCCGCTGTCGGCCGGCCGTTTTCACCGCGACGCTTCCGGCGCGGAGACGGTGGCCTGCCCCTACCACGGCTGGCGCTTCGGAGCGGACGGCGCCTGCACCGCGATCCCGTCCCTCACCGCCGACCAGGCGATGGACGTGGGCCGAATCCGCGTGCGTCGCTACCCCGTCGCGGAGAGTCAGGGGCTGGTCTTCCTCTGGGTGTGCGCCACGCCCGGCTCCGAGCCCGACGGGCCGCCGCCGACGTTCCCCGGCGTCGTCGGAGGTCAGCCGAAGCTGGTGGACCGCATGGTCTTCGAGGCCCACATCGACCAGGCGGTGGTGGGGCTGATGGACCCGGCGCACGGTCCCTATGTGCACCGCCAGTGGTGGTGGCGCACGGCCGGCAGCGAGCACGACAAGCAGAAGCGCTTCGAGCCGCGCGAGCAGGGGTTCGCCATGGTCCGCCATGAGCCCAGCCGCAACAGCCGGGCCTACGCCATCCTGGGCGGCCAGCCGCTGACGGAGATCACGTTCCGGCTCCCGGGCCTGCGCTGGGAGCATGTGGTCGTGGGCCGCCGCCAGGTGCTGTCGCTCACCTGCCTCACGCCACTGGACGAAACGCGCACCGAGGTGACGCAGATCGTCTGGTCGGATCACCCGGCCTTCACGCTCCTGAAGCCGGTCATCGGCGCGATGGCGCGCACCTTCCTGCGACAGGACGCCGACATGGTGCGCCTGCAGAACCGCGGCCTGCGCCAGGACCCCAGCCTGCTCTGGGTGGACGACGCCGACCGGCAGGCCAAGTGGTACCAGGCCCTGAAGCGCGAATGGTCCGCCAGCCGGCGCGAGGGCCGGCCCTTCGTCAACCCGGTGGAGCCCGCCCTCCTGCGCTGGCGCAGCTAGGGCAAACAACTTCCGACCGTCCCGGCGAATGCCGGGACCCAGATGCACGTGGGAGATCGTGATGGGAAGGGCTCCGAAGCCACAGACCCGCATCTGAGCCATTCCATCTGGATCCCGGCCTTCGCCGGGATGACCGGGTCTTGGGTCGGAACCTAGGCGCTCGCCGGCGCCGCCTCCCCGGTGAAGACCACGCGCGTGCCCCGCGTCACCGCCTTGGAGAGCTGCACCGCATCCCAGTTGGTCAGGCGCACGCAGCCGTGGCTCGCCACCTTGCCCACCAGGCGCGGATCGGGCGCTCCGTGGATCCCGTAGGTGTCCTTCGACAGGTCGATCCAGACCGCGCCGACCGGGTTGTTGGGGCCGGCCGCGATGGTCTGCTTCCCGGCCTTGCGGTCCCCGAAGCTCAGCTTCGACGGGTCGTAGGTCCAGGTGGGCGCCGGCGCGACGGTGGTGACCACCAGCTCGCCGGACGGGGTCGGGAGCTCGCTCGAGCCGACCGTCGCCGGGTAGGCGGCGAGCAGCTTGCCGGCCGGGTCGAAGGCGCGAAGCTGCTTGCGCGCCTTGTCCACCTCGATCGTCGCCACCCGACCCGGCAGCGCCTCGCGCGCCGGGTAGGCCACCACGATCGTCGAACGCGCCCGCCGGAAGTCGACGTCGGGGTTCAGAGCCTGGAGCAGCGCCGCGTCCATGTGGAACCGCTCGGCCAGCGCCTCCAGCGGCCCCGAGTAGGCCAGGCGCTCGAGCTTCGCCATCTCGGCGTAGTCCTCGGGGATGCGCGGGGTGAAGGGCCCCTTCACGTCGGCGTCCGTGATCACATAGTCGGTAAGCACGGGGCCCGCATCGGCGGTCAGCCGATCCCAGACCTCGACGTCGAGCACGCCGTCCTCGGGCAGGTTGTTCGCCCGCTCGTAGGCGGCGATCGCATTGCGCATGTTCTCGCCGTCGCGCCCGTCGATGACGCCGGGCGAGAAATGCGCCCGGTCGAGCAGCACCTGGGCCCGGACCAGCAGGTCGCGCTTGCCCTTCGGATCCGAAAGCTGGGCGCTGAACACCGCCTCGTCGATGGCCGTCGCCAGCGGGGAGGCCGACCTCTGCGCCGGCGGGTGCGGCGCCTCGGTGGCGGGGGCCGGCGCGGGGGCGGCCGGGGCGGCCGCGGCCGCCGTCTCGGTCTCGGGCTTCGGCGTGATGCGCAGGTCGCACGCGCCGAGGGCGGTCGTTGACAGGCCGGCGAGCAGGACAGCGGCGAACTTCATGCTGGACCTCTGCGTTACGCCGCGACTTCCTGGCGGCGAGATGTGGATGAAGGTTCGAGACGTCATGCGGTTCCTGGGCGCCTCGGCGGCGGCCCTGCTGCTGCTGGGGCTGCTCGTCCTGCGCGTCACCTCGTGCGCGCCCGCGCATCCCCCCGGACGGGACGCGCCGCTCGGCGCCGCGGACGTCGCCGGGCCGGTCAGCGCCGACTGCCGCCACCCGGGCTGGCGCAACGCCGCACAGGCGAACGCGAACTCGCTCACGACGCTGGCCTGGGCGCCGTTCGGCCGCGCGGAGACGGGTTGGGAGATCTACGTCCCGCTGATCCAGCAGGAGATCCGTACGGCCTGCCCGGCGAACTCCGAGGGCTTCGCCGCGGCGCTCGCGGCCTGGCAGGAGGACAACGCCCAGGCCGCCGCGGACGGGGTCCTGAGCGAGACGACCTTCGTGGCCATGAAGGGGACGGTCCAGACCCGGCGCGAGTTCGTGCGCTTCACCTCGTTCGGCGGCTGCCCGGACACGCCCGACCGGATCACCGCCGCACGGCCCGAGGAAGGCTACGGCGGCAAGCAGGTCTGGCTGCGCCCCGGCGCGCTGGCGGCCTATCGCGAGATGGTGGCGGCGGCCAAAGCCGAGGTTCCCGCGATCGCCGAGGATCCGAACAGCCTGAAGATCTTCTCCGGCTACCGGAGCCCGGCGGCCGACGCCGCCCGCTGCCAGGCCGAGGGCAACTGCGACGGCATCGTGCGCGCCCGCTGCTCGGCCCACCGCACCGGCCTGGCCGCGGACATGTACGTGGGCCAGGCGCCCGGCTTCGGCCCCGACTCAAGCGCCGACGCGAACCGGCTGCACATGAGCCGCACGCCCACCTACCGCTGGCTGGTGGCCAATGCGCGGCGCTTCGGCTTCGTGAACTACCCCTTCGAACCGTGGCACTGGGAGTGGACGGGGGAGCCGCCCTGACCGTACGGTTCGCGCCATGCCTACCGCGACCCTGAACGGCGTCCAGATCGCCTACGACGACATCGCCCCGCCCGGCCCGGCCGAGCGCACGATCCTGCTGCTGCACGGCTTCGCCTCGAACCGGAACGAGGGCTGGAAGCGGACCGGCTGGTACGCGGCGCTGGGCCGGCGCGGATTCCGCGTGATCGCGATGGACCAGCGCGGCCACGGCGAAAGCGAGAAGAGCCACGATCCGGCCGCCTACGGCCGCGAGACGCTGGCCCGCGACGCCATCGCCCTTTTGGATCACCTGGGCGTCCGCCAGCCCGAGGTGCTGGGCTACTCGATGGGGACGCGCACGGCGATGCAGATGGCCCTGGACCATCCCGACCGCGTGAACAACCTGATGCTGGGCGGCGTGGGCGGCAAGCTGTTCGACCCGCCACGAGCGCCCGAGAACGGCGAGACGATCGTCTCCGCCATGACCGCCGAGGACCCGTCCACGATCAAGACCGAGTTCCTGCGCAGCTTCCGTCAGTTCGCCGACGAGCAGGGCGAGGACCGCCAGGCGCTGGCCGCCTTCTCCCAGGCCCAGAGCCCGCCCCTGACGCGCGAGACCCTGGGCCGCCTGGACATGCCGGTGCTGGTCGTCGCCGGCGTCGGCGACGACCTGGCCGGCGACCCGGACGCGCTGGCGCGGGTGTTCCCCTATGGCAAGGCCGTCACCCTGCCGGGCTGCGACCATTTCTCGGCGATCCCGCACGCCGCCTTCAAGGCGACGGTGCTGGACTTCCTGGACGGGCTGCTCGAGGACGAGTTCCCGCCGTTCGAGTAGTCACCGCGCGAAGCTGTAGGCCCCGCCCTTCTCGAGCGCCGCCTTGTAGGCCGGGCGCGCCTGGAAGCGCTCCACCCAGGCCTGGATGGCGGGGTACTTGGGGAAGCGGCCGAACACGCCGGCCACTTCTCCCACGAACGACATGTTGATGTCGGCGCCGGTCAGCCCCTGGTCCAGCAGCCACTCGCGCCCGGCGAGGCTCTGTTCGACATAGCCCAGGTGGTTGTCCAGCTCGCTCTCGATGCGTGGATGCAAGGGCGCGCCGGCCTCGCCGAGACGAGCCACGTACATGCTGAGCATCAGCGGCAGCATCGCCGACCCTTCGGCGTAATGGAGCCACTGGTTGTAGGTCTCGTAGGCGTCGCTGCCGGCGGGCGGCGCCAGGCGGCCCCCGCCGTGGCGGCGGATGATGTAGTCGATGATGGCGCCGGACTCGTGGACGACCCTGTCGCCGTCGCTGATCACGGGACTCTTGCCCAGCGGGTGGACCGCCGTCAGCGCCGCCGGAGCCAGCCGGGTCGTGGCGTCTCGCTCGTAGCGCTTGATCTCGTACGGAACGCCCAACTCCTCCAGGAGCCAGAGGATGCGTTGCGAGCGGCTGTCGTTGAGGTGATGGACCATCAGCATGCGGCGTCTCCCTTGTAGAGCTTGACGAACCGGGTACAGCAGGGCCGCCTCGCCCGATGCACCGCAAGCCTGTCATATTGGACTCATGAGCCCAGCGCTGCCGAATCTTCCCGAACTCCTGGAACAGGCTTCCGACGAGGCGGCCGCGCTGGTGTCCGCCGTGGGCGCCGCCGTCTCGAGCCGCGTCCGCAGGGACGACCGCCTGGACCGGCAGCTGCTGGACGCCGAACAGCACGTGGCGCACGGGCTGGCGTGGGCGGCGTCCTACGCCGAGACCCTGCGGCAGGTGGCGGCCTGGGTGCGCGACCTGGGCCCACGGATGACCGAGGCCGAGGCGCTGCCCGCGCAGCTTCTCGCGCACGAGTATCTGAGCCAGCTCGTGGGCGGCATCCCGATGAGCCAGGGCGAGACCTTTCGCCCTGCGGACGTGTTCGCCCCCGCCGAGCGCCTGACACACATCCTGGGGCGGCTTCGGCCGGGCGTTTCGCAGGCCGCCAAGAGCCGCATCGTGCAGCTTCTGGCCGAGGCGCGAGGGGCTCCCGCCCTCGAGGACGGCGGCCTGGACGAGACGCTGCTCATGGTGCGCGACCAGTTCCACGCCTTCGCCCAGGAGAAGATCGCGCCCTTCGCCCACCAGTGGCACCTGAAGGACGAGCTGATCCCGCTGGAGCTGCTGCAGGAACTGGGCGACCTCGGGGTGTTCGGCCTGACCGCGCCCGAGGCCTGGGGCGGCTCCGGGCTCGGCAAGGTGGCCATGTGCGTGGTCACCGAATCCCTCTCCCGGGGCTGGATCGGCGCCGGCTCGCTGGCGACCCGGTCGGAGATCGCCACCGAACTGCTCCTGGCGCACGGGACCGAGGAGCAGAAGGCGCGCTTCCTGCCGGGGGTCGTCTCGGGCGCCATCATCCCCACGGCGGTCTTCACCGAGCCGGACACGGGGTCCGACCTGGGCAGCCTCAAGACCCGCGGCCTGCGGTGGGACAAGGGCTGGCGGATCTACGGCGCGAAGACCTGGATCACCCACGCCGCGCGCGCCGACCTGATGACGCTGCTCGTGCGCACCGACGCGAGCAAGAAGGACCACCGCGGCCTGTCGATGCTGCTCGCCGAGAAGCCGCGGGGCGAACCCGGCAACCCGTTCCCGGCCCCCGGGATGAGCGGCGGCGAGATCGGGGTCATCGGCTACCGCGGGATGAAGGAGTACGAGATCGGCTTCGACGGCTTCGAGGTGCCGCACGAGAACCTCCTGGGCGGCCAGGAGGGCCAGGGCTTCGCCCAGCTCATGGCGACCTTCGAGAGCGCCCGGATCCAGACCGCGGCGCGCGCCATCGGAGTCGGCCAGAACGCCCTCGACCTGGCCCTCGACTACGCCCTGACGCGCAAACAGTTCGGCCAGCCGATCGCCGAATTCCCCCGCGTGGCCAACAAGCTGGCGATGATGGCCGCCGAGCTTCTGGGCGCGCGGCAGCTGACGTGGTTCGCGGCGCGGTCGAAGGACGCCGGCCGGCGCTGCGACCTCGAGGCCGGGATGGCCAAGCTGGTCGCCGCGCGGGTCGCCTGGGCGGCGGCCGACAACGCCGTGCAGATCCACGGCGGCAACGGCTTCGCGCTCGAGAGCCAGGTGAGCCGCGTGCTGGCCGACGCCCGGATCCTGAACATCTTCGAGGGCGCCGGCGAGATCCAGGCGCAGGTCATCGCCCGCCGCCTGCTCGAAGGCGCCAACTGACGGCGGGCCCGCGCCTCAGGCTGCGCGGGCGAAGGCGGGCAACAGCAGGCGGCCGGCCAGCTCGATGCTCTTCAGCACCGCCGCGTGCGGGATCGAGCCGTACTGCATCATGCACATCATCCGGTCCGCCCCGATGGCCTCGTAGCCCTTCAGCTTCTCGGCGCAGTGGTCGGGATCGCCGATGACCACGCAGTCGAGGGGCTCCAGCACCTCGTGCGCCTCCTCGTGGCTGATATCCTCGCCCTGGGCCATCCGCTTCAGCAGCACCACCACCGGCGGATCGTCGTCGTGGATCACCGTCTCGTTCGGATCGAGCTTGGCGAGGGCGGCGGTGTCGCGCGCAGAGTTCGGGTGGAGACCCGCCTTGATCACGTCGTACCAGACGCGTCGCGGCACCTTGAACACCCGCGGCGCGGCGTTGACGTACCAGAGGGCCGACCAGGCGGCGCCGTTGGCGATGGCCTGCGCCCGCGTCTCGGCGATGTGGACGAAGGTGAAGCAGCCCTTCTCGCCGTTGACGAACTTCCCGGCCGGGGTCTTGCACGCCGCCAGCCCGCGGTCGTGCTCGCGCAGCATCTCGCCCAGGAACTTCACGGGGCTCAGCAGCGTGGTGCCCAACGCGCCGACGCCCATTTCGCCGGCCATGTAGAAGCTTTCCGGCGACCCGCAGGTCTGCCACAGCGGCGGGTGCGGCGACTGCACCGGCTTCGGCACGATCTCCCGCGGCGGAACCTTGTAGTCCGGCCCGTCCCACGAGAACTCGGGCTCGGTCCAGATGCGGGGCAGGATGTGCATGGCGTCGCGCGTCTGGTCGCGCGCCTTGTCCGGATCGACGCCGAACGTCTCCCACTCCTTCCCGCCCGACTTGGCGAGGCCCATGTCGAAGCGACCGCCCGACAGCACGTCCAGCGTGGCGCCGCGCTCGGCGACCCGCAGCGGCGAGTTGATGGCGAAGGGCGCGAGGACCCCCGCGTGCCCGACCCGCAGCCGCCGCGTCGACATGGCGATCGCCGTCAGGACGACCTCGGGAGCGGCCGAGTAGCTGAACTCGGGGGCGCCGTGGTGCTCGACCTGCCACCAGGTGGTGAAGCCCGCCGCGTCCGCCGCGCGCGCCTGCTCCAGGATCTCCTGGAACAGGCTGGACTCGTCCTGCCCGCCCTCCCAGGGGAAGGCCCGCTGGATCTCACAGAAGATGTCGAACTTCACTGGGCGTCCTTCCGTTCATTATATAACGACCGTTACGTAATCGGGCATTCCGAGCCGAGTCAATCGCGCCGCCGCGGTCGGGCGAGGCCGCGGGGTCAGGTCATGTCGCCGGCTCCGGCAGACCCTCGATCCGGTAGGCGCGCGCCGCGACATCGTGGAACATCAGGCGCTTCTCGTCGGCGCTGAAGCCGGCGGCCATCTTCTTGTGGGCGTTCCACAGGACTCCGTAGCTGCACGCCCGTTTGTCCATCGGGAAGTTGCTCTCGAACATGCAGCGGCCCGGCCCGAACAGCTCGATGGCGGCCGCATAGTAGGGCCCGTTGGCGGCGGCGAGCTCGTCGGAGGACGGCGGCTTCGGCCGCGTGTGCCAGTCGAAGCCGTTGAAGTGCATGTTCAGGCCGCCCAGCTTCAGCAAGACGTTCGGACAGGCGGCCACGGCGGCCATCCCCGCGCGCCATCGCGCCCACACCTCCTCGCGGCGCCCGGCGTACCAGCCCATCCCGAGCGGGGTGCCGATGTGATCGAGGATCACGGTCAGCCCCGGCAGGGCGGCCGCGAGGCCGGCCACCTGGTCCAGCTGGTGGTGAAACACCCAGATGTCGAGCGAGAGGTTGCGCCGCTGCAGCTCCCGCGCGCCCGCCCGGAACGCGGCGCTCTCCATCATGTCCGAGGGCGAACTGGGCCAGGGATCCAGCACGCCATGGGGATCGGCGCACACGATCGGCCGGATCCCGCGGTAGCGCTCGGGCGCGCGCGCCAGATGGATGTCCAGCAGCTCGCCCACGCGCTCGCCCAGCATGAGGTCGGCCGAGCCGAACATCGCGGCGCAGGCCAGGACCGGGCCGAAGGCGCCGCTGGCGGCCTGCGCGCCCACCCCATTGGCGAACTCCACCTCTCCGATCGACCGCAGATGCGCAGGGCCGTCCGGCCGGTACATGGCCGCGCACTCGGCGAAGACGCTGGCGACCACGTTGTGACCCCCGCGCTGCGGGTCGGCGTCGTCCAGGAAATCGTCCAGCAGATAGGTGTCGTGCGGCAGCTTCCAGAGATGATGATGCGCGTCGATGATCGGAAGCCCGGGCTCCAGGGGCGCTTCTCGCACCTGGGCCAACCAGTCGGCGCGTACGGGCCACTCCATCGACATGGGCGTCGCGGGGCCGGACCCTGGGGGCCCGGCCCCCTCTCCTAGAAGCTCGCGCCGATCCGGATCCCGTAGGTCCGGGGCGGATAGTAGACGAAGTTGTCGGGCTGCAGGACCTGCTGGCCCAGCGAGATCGACTGCAGGCCGTCGTTCGAGATGACGTCGTCGTCCTCGATGTTGGCGACGAACGCCTCGACCCGGTAGCGGTTGTCGGGACTCTCCCAGGTCACCCGCGCATTGGTGGTGGTGTAGGCGCTCTGACGCGAGGTGATGAAGTTGTCGGCGAGGAAGTCGACCCGCCCCGACAGGTACATGTCCACGCGCGGCGTGATGGTCCCGAAGGAGGTTTCGAACCGATACTCCGCGCCCAGGTTCACCGTGTAGTCCGGCGTCTGGTTCAGGTTGTTGCCCTTGAAGTTGCAGAGCAGCGTCACCGCATCGCAGCCCGGGCCCGGTCCGCCGAAGCGCGCGGCCCGGGTGATGTAGCGGCCGTATTCGGCGTCGGTGAGCGTGACGGTCGCGTTGAGCCGCAGGTTGTCCACGGGAACGGCCGTGACCTCGGCCTCCACCCCGTTCACATTGGTGGCGCCGTCGACGTTGTTGATGCCGGACTGCGTCGCGCTCTGGATGAACACCTGCAGGTTCTTGATGCGCTGGTGATAGGCGGCGATGTTCAGCTGGACCCGGTCGTCCAGGAAGCGCGACTTCACGCCCGCGTCGAACGACGTCAGCGTCTCCGGATCGTAGATGTTGCCCAGGCCGGTGATGTTGCCGCCGGCCAGATAGCCGCGCGCCACCGAGACGAAGAACATGGTGTCCTCGCTGGCCTGGTAGCTCAGGCCGACCTTGCCGGTGATGCGGTTCCAGGTCTTGCTGAAGGGCCCCGAGATGACCCCGCAGCTGCCGCCGCAGGCGAGCGGCAGCTGGTAGTCGAGCTGGTTGAAGCCGGACTTCTTGTCGTGGGTGTACCGCAGGCCCGCGGTCAGGATCACCGGCGGCCCGCCGTTCTTGCCGAAGTCGTAGTCGAACTGCCCGAACGCGGCCCAGGAGCGCGTCTTGCTCGTGCCCTCGCTCAGGAAGTTGAAGCGGTTGAAGGGCGCTGTCGGGCCGAAATCGTTGAAGCCCAGGTCCCGGTAGACGAAGTCCTGGAAGTTCTTGCCGTAGAAGTAGATGCCGCCGACCACCCAGGTCAGGGCGCTCTCCTGGTTGGACGCGAAGCGGACCTCCTGGGAGAACTGCTTCGCATCCAGGCGCCACGCTTCGCCGACCGAGATGGGGAGGTCCGAGCCGTCGCCGTCGCTGATCTGGTCGACGTGGCTGGTCCCATAGGCCGTCACGGTCGTCAGGTTCGCGAATGGAAGCTCGACGTCGAACGTACCCGAATAGAGCTCGGTGTCGTTGCTGCCGACGTCGGGATAGTCGTGGCAGACGCGGCGGGGATCGAACCTGGCCGCGGTGCTGAAGTCGCACGCCGATCCGGCGGGAATGCCGAGCGGCGGCCGCGTGTAGCGCGCCGGCGTCTGCCACCAGGCGGTCGCGGTGGCGGCCACGCCTTCGCCCCACGTGCGGTGCGCCGCGAGAAGGAGGCGCGCCTGCGGGGTGAAGTCGATGGCGATCTGGGCCCGGATCATCTGGTAGTCGAGCCGGTCCAGCTCGTTGGTGGCGGTCGGCTTGGCCGAGAGGTTCTTGGTGTAGGGATCGTGCTCGGCCGACACCGCCGTCAGGCGCGCGGCGATCTGCATGTCGCCCTCGGTCACCAGCGGCACGTTCACGAAGCCCCGGAAGGTGCGTGCGTCGTAGTTCCCGACCATGGCGTCGAGACCGGCGCCGAACTGACCGGTGGGCTTGTTGGTGATCACATTGATCGAGCCGCCCACCGAGTTGCGGCCGTAGAGGGTGCCCTGGGGTCCCCGCAGCACCTCGACCCGGGCGATGTCGTAGAACTCGGGATCGATGGAGGTGGTGCGCTGCACGTAGACGCCGTCGATGTTGTACGCGACGGGCGAGTCGCCGCCGGGGGTGGTGTTCTGGCTGCCCAGACCCCGCATGGTGATCACGTTCTCACCGCCCGTGACGCCCGCGCCGAAGCGCAGCGACGGCACCCTCATGCCCAGTTCCTTGAAGCCGACGACCCCCTGCTTCTCGAGGTCCTCGCCGCCGACGGCGGTGATCGGGATCGGGACCTTCTGGACGTTCTCCTCGCGGAACTGCGCCGTGACCACCACTTCGCTGATCGCGGTTTCCGCCTGGTCCGCGGCCTGCGCCGCTCCACCTGCGAGCGCAAGCGCCGCCACGCTGCCCAGAAGGCGCGCCTGGCGCCCGAACATCCTGGCCATCTGCCGATCCCTCCCCGATTTATCGTTGGTCATCTGCGGCCCCGCGCGGGCCGAAGTTCAGTTCGACGCCTTGTTGCCCAGCGCCTCGTTGGCTCGTGAGTGCCGGACGCCCGGCTGGAGTTCGATCATCTCGATGATGTTGCCGTTCGGATCGTAGCAGCAGGCCGTGCCCACGATCCCGAGCGCCGCGTCGGGCACGTGCGGCGCCTGGGTGAACACCACGCCCGACTTGCTGAGCGCCTCGTAGGCGGCATGCACGTTCTGGGTCCTGAAGGCGATGATCCGCGGCACCTGGGTCTTGCGCGCCGCAGGATCCGGAAAGGCGGCCTTGGGCTCCATCCATTCGATGAGGTCCATCATCGGACCGTCCGGGTCCGAGGGGAGCACCATCAGGACGCCCCGCCCCTTGGCCTTCGACAGGCCGAAGATCCCGGCCACGAAGTCGGGCCAGTCGACGTTGCGGCGGTCGTTGAGGACCTCGAAGCCGAGCTTGCGGTAGAACGCGACGGACTCGTCCAGATCGCGGCAATTGATGACGGTGTGATAGAGGCGCGACAGCGCCCATTCCGCGTCGGACATGACCGCACACTCCCCATGTGGCGCGGCGGCCTCACGCTCTGCGCGATCGCCCCGGCGCTCGTCTTCTGCAGGCGAGCATAACGCTCGTTCTGCAAAATGGGCAAGCGATCGTATAACGCTTGTTCTGCAATGGCATGAAGCCGGAGGCGCGTCCGACCGACCGGTCGTCAGGCGTCGCTCAGCCGGCGGCGCGGGACGCCTTCGGCGACGAGGCCGCGACCGCGCCGAGCCGCGCGTCGAGCATCGTGTCCACGAACTGGCGCTGGGCCGCGCCGGTGAACTTCGCCGCGCCGAGCAGCACCTGGACCGCGAGCCCGTCGATCGTCGCCACGATCTCCCGCGCCACCTGGTCGACGTCCAGGTCGCGGGGCGCCTCGCCCTGCTCCTGGGCCCGGCGGATCACGCTGGCCACACGGTTCATGTACTCGAAGTACCGCTCGCGCATCACGCGCTGCACCTGGGGGCTATGCGCGCCGCGCTCCCAGAACGCGACCCAGAACCGCCACTGGGCCTTCATGGCGGCCGAGGCCGGCAGGATGGTGTGCAGCAGGTCGCGAAGCGCTTCGCGCGCGGACACGCCGGTGGCCGCCTCGTCCATCATCGGCCGCACGATCTCGGCGCCGTGTTCGGACACCGCGATCAGCACCTCGTCCTTGGACTGGAAGTAGTGGGTCAGCGCGCCGGTCGTGAAGCCGGCCTCCTTGGCCACGTTGCGCATGGTCAGGCCTTCCAGGCCGTCGCGCGAGATCACCGCCAGGGCCGCCGCGGCGAACTGGCGCCTCCTCTGCTCGTGGTCAGCCTGCCGGGCCATGACGTCCTCACGCTTCGCGCGACTTGCGCGACTGGCGCGTTAGCACAGCGCCGCCGCGCCGAATACGGTCGCCGCACCGTCAGCCCGCGTGCACGCCGCCGTCGATCACCAGTTCGGCGCCCGTGACGAAACGGGCGGCGTCCGAGCACAGGTAGAGCACGCCCTCGGCGATGTCCTCGGGCAGACCGGCGAAGCCGAGCGGCGTGGCCTCCGCGGCCGCGTGGCGCGTGGCGTCCATCAGCGCCTCGGCCGAATTCGAGCCGGGGTCCAGCCGGCCGTCGTTCTGCATCTTCACCCAGATCGGCGTCTCGATGGCCCCGGGGTGGACCGAGTTCACCCGCACGCCGTTGCGCGCCTGCGCGCACTCGAGCGCCACCGCCTTGGTGAACAGCCGCACGCCCCCCTTGGTGGCGCAGTAGGCCGAGAGCCCCGGCAGGCCGTCCAGGCCGGCCACGGACGAGACGTTGACGACCGCCGCGCCGCCGGCCCGCGCCAGGAGCGGCATGGCCGCCCGCGTGCCCAAGAACACCCCGTCCAGGTTCACCGACATCTGCCGGCGCCAGACATCGTTGGTCGTCTCGAGCAGCGGGGCGCTGATGCAGAGGCCCGCGTTGTTGACCAGGACGTGCAGCGCCCCCGCGGCGGCGCTGACCCGGCCCACGACCTCGGCCCAGTCTCCCTCGGAGGTGACGTCCAGGCGCACGGTCTCGACGGCGTCGCCGTCCCGGGTCATCGCGGCGGTGCCCGCGAGCCCCTCCATGTCCACATCCCCGGCGAAGACCCGCGCGCCCTCGCGGGCCAGGAGCAGCGCGCAGGCCCGGCCGATGCCGCCCGCCGCGCCGGTCACCAGCGCCACCTTGCCTGCCATCCGCCCCACGGACATCCTCCCGCTCCGACCCCCTCGTTTCGGCCCGCACCTTTACACAGGCCCGAAGAAGCCGATAGCGTCTGCGTAACGTCCGTTATGCTATCGAACGAGCGAGGGCCCATGGGCGCGCAACCGCAGTACGACGTGGTCGTCATCGGCGCGGGCTTCGGGGGGCTCTACGCCGTCCACCGCTTCGGCGAGCAGGGCCTCGACGTCCTGGGCCTGGAACAGGCCGACGACGTCGGGGGCGTCTGGTACTGGAACCGCTACCCGGGCGCGCGGTGCGACTGCGAGAGCTACTACTACAGCTACGCCTTCGACGACGGCCTGCAGCAGGACTGGAACTGGAGCCTGCGCTATTCCGAGCAGCCCGAGATCCTCAGCTACCTGAAGCACGTCGCCGACCGCTTCGACCTGCGGCGGCGCTATCGCTTCGGCGCCAAGGTGGCGGCGGCGCACTTCGACGAGTCCCTGGGCGGTTGGCGGCTGCGCACGACGGACGGTTTCGAGACCACCACGCGGTCCCTGGTGACGGCGATGGGCTGCCTGTCGCAGGTGAACTGGCCGGACATCCCGGGCCTTCGCGACTTCCAGGGGCGGCTGTTCCACACCGCCCAGTGGCCGCATGAGCCCGTCGACTTCCGAGGCCGCCGCGTCGGCGTGATCGGCACCGGCGCCTCTGCCGTGCAGGCGATCCCGCGCATCGCCGAGCAGGCCGAGCATCTCACGGTGTTCCAGCGCACGGCCAACTGGGTCCTGCCGGCCTGGAACCGCCCGACCGACCCGGACTTCGACGCCTGGGTGAAGGCCAACTACGCCGAGATCCGCGCCCGGTGCCTGGCCTCGGGCGGCGCGGTGCCGTTCGACCCGCCGGAACAATCGGCGCTGGAGGTCAGCGACGCGGCGCGGGAAGCGGCCTATCAGGCCTTCTGGGACCAGGGCGGCATGCGGTTCTTCACCGCCTTCACCGACCTCTTCAGCGACGAGCGCGCCAACGAGACGGCGCAGGACTTCGTGCGCGCCCACATCCTGCGCACGGTGCGCGACCCGGCGACCGCGCAGCGGCTGGTCCCCAACGACCATCCGATCGGCGTGAAGCGCCCGCCGCTGGACGACTACTACTACGAGACCTTCAACCGTCCCAACGTGACGCTGGTCGATGTGCGCAGCGCGCCGATCCGCGAGGTTGCGGGCCACGTCCTGTGCACGGCGGACGCGGCGTACGAGCTGGACGACCTGGTCGTCGCCACGGGCTTCGACGCCATCACCGGGGCCCTGCTCGCCATCGACGTGAGGGGCCGCGGCGGCGTCCGGCTGGCCGACCGATGGGCCGAAGGGCCGAAGAGCTACCTCGGCCTAGGCATCGCGGGCTTCCCCAACCTGTTCACCGTCACGGGCCCCCTCAGCCCGTCGGTCCTGGCGAACATGCCGACGGCCGTCGAGCAGCATGTGGACTGGATCGCCGACTGCCTGGAGCACATGCGCACGCGCGGCGTCGCCACCGTCGAGGCGACCGAGACCGCCGAGGCGGCCTGGGTGGCCGAATCCGACGCGGCGGTCGCCCACACGCTGTACCCGAAGGCGGACGGGTCCTGGTACTTCGGCGCCAACATCCCCGGAAAGCCGCGCCGCTTCGGCGTGTACGTGGGCGGGTTCGCCGCCTACCGCGAGCGTTGCCTGGAGGTGGCGCAGCGCGGGTACGAGGGCTTCCGGCTGGGCGCAGGGCCGAACGGATGAGCGCGCGCCCCGAGCGCCCCATAGACGGCGTGCGCGCGATGCTGCTGTCGCTGCTGGGCGGCCCCGACGCCTCCATCGCCCACCGACGCGCGCAGGCGGCGCTCTTCGCCGCCGCGCAGCCGCCGCCGCCGGGACTGCGGGTCGCCGCCGGCGCGCTGGCCGGACGGCCGGTCGAGACCCTCGAACGGGAGCCGGGCGGCGGCCCGAACGTCTTCCTGCACCTGCACGGCGGGGGTTACGTGATGGGCGATCCGGCCGGCAGCCGCGGTTTCACCACCGCGCTCGCCCTCGCCACCGGCGCCCGTGTGGTGAGCCTGGACTACCGCCTCGCGCCCGACCACCCGTTCCCGGCCGCCGTGGAGGACGCGGTGGCGGCGTATCGCGCGCTGCTGGCGGACGGAGCGGAGCCCGCGCGCATCGCCATCGGCGGGGAGTCGGCCGGCGGCGGGCTGGCCATCGCAGCGTTGATCGCCATCCGGGACGCCGGCCTCCCCGCGCCGGCCGCAGCGGTCGCCATGAGCCCGTGGGTCGACCTCGCCTGCACCGGCGGCTCGTACGAGACCCGGGCCGGCGCCGATCCGCTGCTCACGCGCCGTATCCTGCTGGAGATGGCCGACCAGTACCTCCAGGGCCAGGATCCGGCCGCCCCGCTGGCCTCGCCCCTGGCCGCCGACCTTTCGGGCCTGCCGCGGCTCCTCATCCAGGCCGGGTCGGACGAGGTCCTGCTCGACGACGCCGTCACCCTGGCGCAGCGCGCCGAGGCCGCGGGCGTCTCGGTCGAGCTCGAGGTCTGGCCGGACATGATCCACGTCTGGCAGATGTTCGGGGGCGCCCTGCCCGAGGCGGACGAGGCGGTCGCCCGCATCGCCGCCTTCCTGGCGCGCGCCTGGCCGCCGTAGCGGCGCGCCGGCGGGTCTCGAGCGTCGAGGAAAGGGGTCTCGGAAGGGGGGCCCGGAAACGAGGAGCCCCGGCCGAGGTGTGACGTCCTCGGACCGGGGCGGTGGTCTCGTGTCAGCGACTGGAGAGCCGACGCGTGTGGATCGCGGCCCGAGCCGACCGCGGTCAACGTGCAGAAGGTAGCATCAGAGCTTCGATCGGCCAAATCTGTTCTCGCGAGGCGCGAGCAGGGAGGCGCGGTCCCGGCCGCCATCAGGGGCCGAAACCGCGCCGAGCCAAGGCGTGGCGCGATCTTGGGCTCGGGATCACACGCCACCCGGACTGAGGCGCTTCGTCACACGCGCCTGCTGTTCGACCTGCGCTCTCCATAAATCGAAGGTCGCGGTGGAGACGGCGCCGCACGGCGGAACCCCCAGGTCGCCGATAGAATTTTTCTACAGCCCCCGCGACACGGTGATGCCGATGGTCCGCGGTCGCTGGGGCGTCACCTGACGGATCTTGGCCTGGTTCTGCGTGAACGGGTTCCCGAAGGCGAAGGTGTCGCTGTAGTCGTTCAGCGGATTGATCACGAAGAGCTGCGCGCCCCAGGCGCCGTTGATCAGTTCCGCAGAGAGCTTCGCGCGGCCGTACTCGCGGGTGCGCGGCTGCGCCGCCTCGAAGCTGACCCGTGAGCGGCCGACGTAGCTGGCCTGGCCGATGAGCCGCAGCGTCCAGTCGTCGCCCAGCGCGGTGTCGTAGCTGAGCACGGCCCCGGCGGAGATGGGGGGCGCCCCCGGCAGGCCGTCGGCAAGGGGCGTGCGGATGAAGGCGGGGTTCGGCCGGCCCGTCCGGGTGCGGCTGATCCGGGCATTCAGCTGCGCCGTGAGACCGAAGTCGCTGCGCCAGGTGACCTCGGTCTCGACCCCGATGACCTGGGCGTCGCCCGCATTGGTGGTGAAGGGAATTCCCGAGTCCCGGAACTGGTCCGTCTGGATGTCGTCCCAGAGGTCGTAGAAGAGGGCCGTGTTCACGCCGAGCCGCCGCCGGAACGCCTCGAGCTTCAGGCCGGCCTCGAAGTTGGTGAGCCGGTCGGGGCCGAAGACCTCGCGTTCGGGCAGCAGAGGCACGGCGCCGCCCGAGTTTATGCCGCCGGACCGGTAGCCCTCGGACATCACCACATAGGCCAGATTTCCCCCGCCGAAGGTCTTCTGGAGCGAGAGCTTGGGCGAGACGCCGCTGAACTTCACCTCGCGGTCGAAACTGCGGGGCTGGAAGCGTTCGGACACCACCGACGAGCGGGTCCGGGTCTCGATCTGGAAGGCGCGGGCCCCCACCGCGACGGTCCAGCCGGGCAGCACCTCGTAGGAAACCTCGCCGTAGGCGGCCAGCTCGCGGATCCGATCGCGCCGGTCGTCGCCATAGACCGGGATCAGCACCGGCGAGAACGAGAGCTGCGCCAGGAACTCGGTGGGCGTGTGCACGCGCGTGTACGAGCCGTAGACGCCCGCGAGCCACTCGAGGCGGCCGGCCCCGCGCGAGGTGAGGACCAGGTCCTCCACCAGCATGGTGGTGCGCGTGCGCTCGGCATAGGCCGCGGTCTCGGCGAAGCGTGTGTAGAGGTCCTTGCTGGCCGTCGAGTCGAACAGGCTGCCGTAGCGGTGGCGGACCACGCCCGTCGCCGAGGTCAGCTCGCCCCACCCCCACGAGCGCCGCACGGTGGCCGTGGCGAGCTCGATGTCGTTGACGTGCGGCTCCGGCGAACGCGTGTCCCGCGTCAGCTTCATGCCGGGCGTCGTGTAGTGGGTGTCGTCCGAGCGCAGGTGCTGGCCCGCCAGCGTGATGGTGAACGCCAGGTCGTCCGTCGGCTCGTAGAGCATGATGAGCCGCGCGCCCCGCCGCACGGTGCGGTCGACGTTGCTGCGCATCAGCCGGACGTTCTCGAGGTAGCCGCCCTGTTCCTCCTGGTAGGCGGCGAGGCGCAGGCCGACGGTCTGGCCGAACAGCGTCAGCGGGTAGTTGGCGTAGCCCTCGACGGCGTAGCTCGGATCCCCGCTCTCCGTGATCGCCGCGGTCCCGCGCAGCTCGGCGTGGAAGGCTTCGAGGTCGGGCTTGCGCGCGACGATCCGGTAGAGGCCCGAGAGCGACCCGGCGCCGTAGAGCGCGCCCTGCGGGCCGCGCGCGACCTCCACGCGCTCGACATCCGTCAGCCGCAGGTCGGGATCGGGAGCGTTGTAGTTGACGGGTATGTCGTCGAGGAACGTCGCCACGATCGAGCGGGCGCGACCGGTGTAGGCCCCGTCCGAGAGGCCGCGCAGCAGCAGCTTGTTGCGGCCCGGGCCGAGGTTGGTGGCGAGGACGCCCGCGAGCTGTCCCGCCGCCTCGCCGGCGTCGGTGGCGCCGGTCGACAGCAGCTGCCCGCGCGGGATCGCCGTCACCGCCACGGCGATCTGCCGGGGGTCGCGCACCCGCTTCGTCGCGGTCACGAGCAGTTCCGAGACGGTCACGGGCGGTGAGGGGCGCGGGGCCTCCGGCCGCAGGATCGGCGCCACCTCCACCGTGCCGGCGGCCACCAGCCGCGCCGTGCAGGGCGCCCCCGCCAGGATCTGATCGAGCGCCTGCTCGATCGTCAGCACCCCGGACACGCCCGGCGACTGCCCGATGCAGGCGCCCGCGCCGATGAGGGTGACGTTCGCCTGCTGGGCCATGTCCAGCAGGGCTTCGGAGTAGGACTTGGGCGCGACCTTGAACTGCACCCGCGCGCCTGCGGCCTGGGCGGGGTCGCCGCCGTTCATCGCCAACACGACGCACGTGGTGGCGGCCACCAGGTCCCGACGCACGCGGATGGTTAGCTCCGACTTGTCCTTCGGCCTTACTTCCGAAGCAGAAGCAGCCCCCGGTCGGAAGGTACCGATCTTATGGGGAGCATCAAGCTCAGACGCGCCACCACGGACTGCGGATCGTCGAGGACGATCACGCCCGTGATCGGGGTCTGCGCCAGGGCCGGATCACCGATCTCGACCTGCTGGACGAACTGCCGGTTCAGGTCCGCCACCACCTCGGCGAGCGGCTGGTTGCGGTACACCAGGCGGCCGGCGCGCCAGCTGTAGGCTTCCTGCGGGTCGACCGTATGCAGCTGCGCCCGGCCGGTGCGCTCGACCTCGAGCCGCTGGCCCCGCACGAGCGTGAACGCCTGGGTGGACGCGGCGTTGGGCCGCACCTCGACCCGCCCGCGGGCCACCGTCACGACGACGTCGCCCGAGCGGCTGCGGACATCGAACTGGGTCCCCAGCACCCGGACCATCCGCCCCGCGGCCGCCACCGTGAACGGCCGGCGCGTGTCGTGAGCCACGTCGAAGAGCGCTTCGCCGTCGGTCAGGGTCACCTCGCGCCGGAGCAGGCCGTACTTCACCGAAAGGCGCGTCTCGGCGTTCAGGTCGATCTTCGAGCCGTCCGCCAGGGCCACCTGCCGGTGCTCGCCCTTGCCGGTCGCATAGGTCGCCGTCGTGGTCGTGAGGGCCGGCAGGACCGCCAGGGCCACCGTCGCCGCGATGGCGAGGCCGCCGGCGCCCGCCATCCACCGGCGGGACAGCGAAACGGGCCGGCGCGCCGGCCGGGCGATCGCCACGCCCACGGCGTCCGCGCCCGCGGAATACTCGTGCCAGGTCGCCAGCGCGGCCGCGTAGGCCTCGCGGTTGCCGGGCGTCTCGTCCAGCCAGGCGTCGAACGCCAGCGCCTCGGCCTCTCCGCCGTCGCCGGCGGAAAGGCGCACGAGCCAGGCGCTGGCTTGCGCCGCCTGCCCGTCCCTGTCCGTCGCCAAGCTGGTCATAGGCTCGCCTCGAACGACGCCCATTGCGCCGAACCGCTGGTAAGACGGCGCCGCGCCGGGACGCCCCTAGGTCGCCGAGCCGACATTCCACACATCAACCGCGCAGCCTCTGGGTCAGGTGCTTCAGCGCCGCCGCGATGTGCTGTTCGATCATCTTCACCGACACCCCCATGGCCTGGGCGGTCTCGGCCTGGCTCTTGCCCTCGATCTTATGCAGTCGGAAGGCCTGGCCCATCTTGGGCGGCAGGGCCTCGACGGCTTCCGCCAGCTGGCGGGCGCGCTCGCGGCCGATCACCACCTCGTCGGCGGCGGGCTCCTGCGCCAGTTCCTCCGCGCCGCCGGCCACGCGCGTGTCCATCCGCCACTGGCCTTCGCGCCGCGAGGCCCGCTGGCGGCTCCGGACGTGGTCGATCAGGAGGTTGCCGGCCATGCGGTAGAGGAGCGCCGACGGCGCCTTCACGTCCTCCGAGGGCTGGGCGGCGATCTTGAGGTAGAGGTCCTGGACGAGGTCTTCGGCGGTGGCGAGGTCGCGCGTGCGCGCGGCGAGGAACAGGACGAGGTTCTCGCGCTTCTCGAAGAAGGCGCGGATCAGCGGACTCTCCTCGCCCGGCCGCCCGGACCGCCCATCAGGGGCCAACGTCGTTCTCCTCTCCGGCGGCCCGCGCCGTCATCGTCGAAGCTCGAGCGGGCGCGATCCGCGCCGAACCGGCCGCAACCCACCCGCTCCACCCTGCCCGATCTAGCCGAGCCGACGAGTCGTGTCGCGTCGCGGTTGCTCGCGGTTGCGGCGACGGGGCCATCCCGCAGCAGGCGAGAGAACTTGCCTGCATCCCCGGACGCGGCTACCCCGAACATGGGGGACAGGGCCGGAAGACCGGGCCCGACGTCACGGGGCCGCGGGAATGGTCGGCGACGAGACTATCGACTCGATCCGGTCCGCACTCGCGCGCGGAGACCTTCTCGCGGCCTACGACGAAGTCACGCGCGGCAAGAAGTTGGGCCATCAGGGGCTGGGCTACCTCGAGGTCCTGACCCTGGCCCGGCTCGGCGACACCGAGCGCGGCCTGCGCCTCTACGACGAGTACCAGCTCGAGGCGAAGGGCGACGTCGACGCGCTGTCGCTGAAGGCGCGGCTGCTCAAGGATCAGGCGTTCGCCGCCGGTGCGGAGCCCAATCGCGGCAAGCTGCTCCAGGCCTGCCGGCTCTATTCGGCGGTCTATCGTCGGACACGGTCCAGCTATCCCGCCATCAACGCGGCCACGCTGGCGCAGATCGCCGGACGTCCCGCGACCGCCCAGCGGCTCGCGCGCATCGTGGTCCAGCAGGTCCTCGCCGGGGCCGGGCAGGACTACTACACGCTCGCCACCCTGGCCGAGGCGATGGTGGTGCTTGGCGACCTGGAAGGCGCCGACAAGGTGCTGCGGCGGGCCACCGAGGCGCCGGACGCCGACGTCGGCTCGCGCTCGACCACCTTCCTGCAGCTGCAGCGCCTGAAGGCCGTGAGCCGCGACGCCGCGGGGATCGAGGGCCTGCTGCACCACGTGCGCCCGCCCAAGGTGGCCATGTTCTGCGGCAACATCTTCGTGGCCGACCCCGAGCTGGAAGCCCGCGTGGCGGCCCAGGTCCGCGAGATCATCCAGCGCGAGAAGGTGGGCTTCGCCTATGGCGCGCTCGCGTCGGGCAGCGACATCCTCATCGCCGAGGAACTCCTGGCCGCCGGCTGCGAGCTGGACGTCGTGCTGCCCTTCACCGAAGCCGATTTCATCGCCCAGTCGGTGGCGCCCGCCGGGGACGACTGGGTCCGGCGCTATGTGAGCTGCCGCCAGCGCGCCACGTCTCTCACCATCGCCAGCAACATGAGCTACGTCGGCGAGATGATGCAGTTCGCCTACGGCTCCAAGGTGACCATGGGCATGGCGCGGCTCCGGGCGCGGCACCTGAACGGCGAGGCGGTGCAGATCGCGGTGCTGGAGTCCGGCGGGGCGGGCACCCTCTCGGGTTCCGACATCTCGGCCTGGCAGGCGGCCGGCGGCCGTTCCCACGTGGTGCGCGACGGCCCGCTCAAGCGGCCGGTGATGCCGCCGCCGCCGCCGCGGTCGAAGGTCGAGCGCGGGACCTTCGGGATCATGTTCACCGATTTCCCGGGCTTCACGACGCTGGACGAGCGCGTGCTGCCGGTCTTCTGGGACGAGGTCATGCACCGCGCCGCCGTGACGCTCGAGGACTATTCCGACGTCATCCGCGTGGGCAACACCTGGGGCGACGCCCTCTATGTCGTCTTCGAGGACGCGCGCTCGGCGGCCGCCTGCGCGCTCGACCTTTCGGAGCAGTTCGCGAAGGTGGACTGCAAGGCCCTGGGCGTGCCCGAGGGCACGGGCATGCGCATCGCGCTGCACTACGGCGCCACCTATGCCGGCTACGACCCGGTCAGCCGCCGCACCACCTACTACGGCACCGAGGTCTCGCGGACGGCGCGGATCGAGCCGGTCACGCCCTCGGGAAGCGTCTACGTCACCGAGCCCTTCGCCGCGGTGCTCGAGATGGAGGCGGACCACCCGTTCGACTGCAACTACGTGGGCAAGACCCCGCTGGCGAAGGGCTACGGCGTCTATCCCCTCTACCGGCTGGCCCGCCCCGCCGCCGCCAACGTCCAGGCCGAAGCCCGGCGCCGCCGGCGCGCCTAGCGCATGGCCTCCGCTTGACGCCTGGCTGGCCGGGCGAAGCCCTTGACCCCGCAACGCCATTCCCCCAAAGGCTGCCGTAGCGGCAATAACCTGCCTCGGAGGAACTTGTCATGCGCGTCGGCGTGCCTCGCGAGATCAAGCCTGACGAATACCGGGTGGGCCTGACGCCCACGGCGGTCCGGGAATACGTGGCCCACGGCCACGAGGTGATCGTCGAGCGGGGCGCCGGCGAAGGCGCCGGCTACGCCGACGCGCTCTACGAACGGGCGGGCGCGCGGATCGTGGCCGACGCGGACGCGGTCTTCTCGGGCGCGCAGATGATCGTGAAGGTGAAGGAGCCGCAGGCCGCCGAGTGGGTGAAGCTCTCGAAGGCGCACATCCTCTTCACCTACCTGCACCTGGCGCCGGATCCGGCGCAGACCGAGGGCCTGCTGGCCAGCGGCTGCGCGGCGGTGGCCTATGAGACCGTCACCGACGTCAACGGCGGCCTGCCGCTGCTGGCGCCGATGTCGGAAGTGGCCGGGCGGATCGCGGTCTTCTCGGCGGCCGAGACCCTGCTGAAGCACAACGGCGGCATGGGGCTCCTGATCTGCGGCGTTCCCGGCGTGCCGCCGGCGCGGGTGTGCATCCTGGGCGGCGGCGTCGTCGGCGCGAACGCCGCGGTGATGGCGGCCGGCCTGGGGGCCGAGGTGGTGATCCTCGAGCGATCGATCCCGCGCATGCGCTACATCGACGACATCTTCGCCGGGCGGGTGATCACCCGCTACTCCACCATCGACGCGGTGGAGGAGGAGATCCTGAAGGCCGACGTCGTGATCGGCGCGGTGCTGACCGCCGGCGCCGCGGCGCCCAAGATGGTGCGGCGCGAGCACCTGTCGCAGATGAAGCCGGGTTCGGTGCTGGTGGACGTCTCCATCGACCAGGGCGGCTGTTTCGAGACCAGCAGGCCCACCACGCACAAGAACCCGACCTACACCGTGGACGGCGTGGTGCACTACTGCGTGGCCAACATGCCCGGCGCCGCGCCCCGGACGTCGTCCGAGGCCCTGGGCCACGCCACCCTGCCCTTCGGCCTGCAGCTCGCCGACAAGGGCCTGGACGCGCTCAAGGCGAACAAGCACCTGGCGCGGGGCCTGAACGTGCTGGACGGCCACCTCACCCATCCGGCCGTCGCCGAAGCGCTGGGCAAGCCCTTCAAGGACCCCTACGGCGCCTGGGCCTAGCCTCGCGCCGGCGGCTGCGGCCTTAGACCTCGCGCGGGTTCGAGGCGTCGAAGGCGGTGAACGTGCGGTCGGAAACGCCGTAGCGCGCCGCCACGGCTCGCCACGGCGCGATATGCGGCGCCTGGAGATGAGCCATCAGCAGATCATGGCTGGGCCAGATTTCCGAGAAGCGCACTAGCCCCGGGTCGCCGATATCCTCGGCGGCGTTGTACTCCACGCAGCCGTCGTGCTTCCGGGTCTCCGCGACGAGCGTCGCGAGGTGAGGCCGCACGTTCGCCATGGCGTCGGCGGGAAACCGCATGGAGCCAATCACCACCACCGTCATGAACGCCCCTCCGTTCCCATTGCCCGACGCGGACAGACCGCCTCGGGCGCCTAGCCGACGTCCGCGACGCCCGCGTTGCCATCCTCGTCGCCCCAGGCGACCCGCCTGGCGTCGGCCGAGATCGCCAGCGCCGAGATGGGGGCGCCCTTCTCGGCCTTGATCGGCACGAGGCGCTGGCCCGTGACGTCCGCCGCCCAGACGCGGCCGTCGTCCAGCCCGGCCGCGAGCCAGGTGGCGTCGGGCGCGGTGGCGATGCGGGTGGTGAGCGCCGCCTCGTCGTAACCGATCTCGGCGGCCTGCTGGCCCATGGGCCCGGCCGGTCCGGCGAACGGCCAGCAGACGGCGCCGTTCGCCCCCGAGGTCGCCATCAGCCGCCCCTTGGACAGGAACGCCAGGCTGCGGACCTTCGAGGGGTAGCCGCCCATGCGCATGTTCTTCTCGTCGGCCACGCGCCAGCCGTGCAGTTGGTTCTCCTGCATCGACGACACCAGGAACTTGCCGTCGGGGCTCCAGCAGACGGCGATGTGGCTGCCCGCCCACTTGAAGAAGACCGGCTTCTGGTCGGCGATGCGGGCGTACCAGAGCGCCACGCCGCCGTAGGTCGCCACCGCGAGGCGCCGGCCCTTGGGGTCGAAGGCCACCCCGGCGACCGACTTCTCGTGGGTGAAGGTGCGCGAGAACGCGGCGTCCGCCGGGTCGCGCACGTGCAGGTCGCGGGCGGCGGAGAAGGCGACGAGGCCCGACTCGGGGCTCGCCGCCACCGCCTCGATCCAGCGGCCGGGGACGGCGGCGACCTCGCGCGCCTCCGAAGGCGTCGAGAGGATGACCCGGCCGTCGTCGCCGCCGGTGAGGACGCCCTCGCCCGCCGGAGGAAGGCAGGCCGAGAGCGCCGCGCCGTCGGGATGGGCCTCCACGACCTCGCCGCCCTCGAAGCGGACCGTGCCATCGCCCAGGGCGAAGACGCCGCGGCCGGCGCGGTCGAAGAAGGCGGCGGTGACGTAGGCGTCGAAGGCGGAAAGCATGCGCTTCCCCTAGTGCTTTGGGCGCCCGCGGGGCAAGCGTCGGCTCGGACCGGCGTTCGGCGCATTCGCGCTTTACAAGCCCCCGGCGGCTTGCCAATGGTCGGACGACAAGCGCGGGTGCGCGCGCGCACAGGGTAAGGAACCAGGACTTATGGGCGCTAAGGTTGGCGGAGGGGGCGGCAGCAAGTTCGACCTCGGCCAGAACTCGGACATGAACGTGACGCCCTTCGTGGACGTCATGCTGGTGCTCCTGATCATCTTCATGGTGTCGATCCCCGCCGCGACGGTGTCGATCAAGCTCGACCTGCCGCCGGCCATCCCGCCGCCTCCGGGCACGAAGGTGAAGGAGCCGACGCTGATCAACGTCCAGCGCGGCGGCCGCGTCTTCATCGGCGAAGCGCCGACGAACCTCGACCGCCTGACCGGCGACCTGACGGTCCAGCTGCAGAAGGACGATCCGGCGATCCCGCCGACCGAACAGCGCGTCTACATCCGCGCCGACCGGGACGTCCTCTACGGCGACTTCATGGCCGTGATGAATACGCTGCAGGGCAACGGCTTCTACCAGGTGGCCCTGATCAACGAAGAGCTCTAGGCCCTTCGGATCGCTTCGAACACGCCCGCCGGGGTCGCCCCCCGGCGGGCTTTTTCGTGCCCGGGGCGCCGGACGACAGAGTCAGCTTGCGGAAAGTTATAGGTGTAATAAATTACTGTTGTAGTCTGCAACAGGAGGCCCCCTTATGGCCGCGTCCCTCGCTTCCCACAGCCACGCCGCCTACGCGATCCGCCAGAACGCCGAGATCAACGTCACGCCCTTTGTGGACGTGATGCTGGTGCTGTTGATCATCTTCATGGTGGCGCTTCCCGTCTCGACCGTGTCGGTGAGGGTCGACCTTCCGCCGGTGGGATCCACGAACGCCGTCTCGGCGCCGCCGGTGGTCGTGTCGGTGACCCTCGACGGCCGCGCGTTCGTGGGCGACCGCGCGACGATGCTCGGAGATCTTCCGGCGGCCGTGGGCGCCGCGATCGGCGGGGCGAACCCCACGTCCGGCCGCATCTATCTGCGCGGGGACGAGGGCGTGGCCTACGGAAAGGTCATCGCGGTGATGAACGCGCTGCAGGCGGCCGGCTACCACAAGGTCGCCCTCGTCGGCGAGGCGCTATAGCTACCCGAAGATTCAGCATTAACAGCCATGTAACCGCCCTCGTTTAGACTTGTCGGCTCAGGTGGGGTCAGAACGACCTCGAAAAGAGCGCGAAGGCGCACACGGACATGTGGCAGTTGATCGAGGTGTCGGTGGGCCCCCGGACCCACCGCGGGCGCTACCGGATCGAAGGGCGCCGGCTGGAACTGGAATGGCGCGGCGGCCGCAGCTTCGCCTGGTGCGGGCACCTGAAGCCGGACGTCGTCGCGGCGAACTGCCTGCGGCGCCTCGTCAGCGAGCCGATCGCGGCCTGAGCCAGGCCGTGCGGCCGACTCAGGCGGCGATGCAGCTCTCGAAGCCGGCCTTCAGCGCGGCCTCGTCGAGGTTGCGGCCGATGAAGACCAGACGGGAGTAGCGCTGGTCGCCCGGCCTCCACTCGCCCTGGAAGTCGCCCTCCAGGATCATGTGCACCGCCTGGAAGACCAGCCGGCGCTCCTCGCCCTTGATGTCCAGGATGCCCTTGGCGCGCAGGATGTCGACGCCCTGGGTCTGCAGCACGTTGTTGAGCCACGCGGTGACGCGGTTGGCGTCGATGGGCTTGTCCGATCTCAGCGAGACCGAGCGGATCCCGCTCTCGGCCACGTGGTCGTGGATGTGGCCGTGGTCGTGCGCGTGACCATGGTCGTGATGCTCATGATCGTGATGGTGATGCTCGTGCCCGTGATCGTGATCGCAGTGCTCGTCATGCACGTGCCCCGGCTCGCCATGGGCGGGGTTGAGGAAATCGGGCTGCAGTTCGGTCACGCGGGCCAGATCGAAGGCGTGCCGGCCGAGGATGGCGTCGAGCGGCACGTTCGAGCGCTGCGCGCGCCGGATCGGCGCCATGGGGTTCAGCGTCCGGATGGCCTTCTCCACCTCGGCCAGTTCCGCCTCGGAGACCAGGTCGGTCTTGTTCAGGATGATCTGGTCGGCGAAGGCGATCTGCTCGGCCGCCTCGCGGGAGTCCTTGAGCCGGAGCGGCAGGTGCTTGGCGTCGACCACCGTGGTGACGCTGTCGAGCTCGGTGCGCGCGCGCACGTCGTCGTCCACGAAGAAGGTCTGCGCCACGGGCGCCGGGTCGGCAAGGCCCGTGGTCTCGACGATGATGCCGTCGAACCGGCCCTTGCGCTTCATGAGCCCCGAGAGGACCCGGATCAGGTCGCCGCGCACCGTGCAGCAGACGCACCCGTTGTTCATCTCGAAGACTTCCTCGTCGGCCCCGACGATGAGGTCGTTGTCGATCCCGATCTCGCCGAACTCGTTCACGATCACGGCGTACTTCCGGCCGTGGTCCTCCGACAGGATACGGTTCAGGAGCGTGGTCTTGCCCGCGCCGAGATAGCCGGTGAGGACGGTGACGGGGGTCTTGGTCGCGGCTTCGCTCATGCCGGTCATGTAGTCCCAAGAACGCACGATAGGAACGGGCAAACGCGTGGCGGGCGTCAACCCTACGGCGGATTTAACCGCGCCCCTTCCGCGACCCTTTACCGATGCGGCCACACATCTCGGCGTGAACGCAAGGAGGGGTGAATGCCCAAGACGACTCTCGACAGCCAGCCCGTGGACTCCGAAATCGACGGCGGCCACTTCGCGACGATGCCCAAGGACATCTCGCACGTGACCTTCTACTTCGACCTGACGCCCGACCAGGGCGAGGACGAAGAGTTCTTCTTCGTGAAGATCGAGACCCCCGACAGCGTCTCCGACGATCTGGACGACTGGTACCAGGACGCCCTGAACGAGATCCTGGCCCTAAATCCCCAGCTGCTGGACGCCGAGAACACCGGCGTTGCGATCAAGTTCGGCACGTTCCGCGGTCACTCGGGCGGCGGCGAGTTCTACTACGCCATCGACGGGGACAGCACCGACGAGGACAACACGCCGACTGGCGGTCTCGTCCATGCCCGCGACTACAAAGCGTTCGGCGGGGGCGTCGAGTATCGCTACGGCGATCTCTTCGCCTGATCCAACCGCTTGCCCCACCCGGGACGCACGAAGCCGCGAGCTGCCGCTTGCGGCTTTGCTCGTTCGTACGCGGTTGCATACGCGTATGATGCGCACCATATCTCCCAGCAAGTTCTGACGGCTTGACGGAGACCATGCGCAACCACCTTCGCACCTTCATGCTGCTCGCGGCGCTGACGGCGCTCTTCGTGGGCATCGGCTACCTGATCGGGGGGCCGACCGGCATGGTCGTGGCCTTCGCCCTGGCCGGCGTGATGAACCTGGTCAGCTACTGGAACGCGGACAAGATCGTCCTGTCCATGTACCGGGCGCAGGAGGTGGACGACTCCCACCCCGAGCCGCTGATCCGCAACTACGTGACCGACACGCTGGAGCTTGCCCAGCGCGCCGGGATGCCGGCCCCGAAGATCTACATCATCGACCAGGACCAGCCGAACGCCTTCGCCACCGGCCGCGACCCGAGCCATGCCGCGGTCGCCGCCACGCGCGGCCTGCTGCAGATGCTGTCCCGCCGCGAGATCCGCGGCGTCATGGCCCACGAACTCGCGCACGTGAAGCATCGCGACACCCTGACCATGACCATCACCGCCACGATCGCAGGCGCGATCGGCATGCTGGCCAACTTCGCCTTCCTGTTCGGCGGGCGCGACGAGGACGGCCGGCCGACCGGCGTCGTCGGCATGCTGGTGATGATGATCGTCGCCCCGATGGCCGCCGCCCTGGTGCAGATGGCGATCAGCCGCGGCCGCGAATACGAGGCCGACCGCGAGGGCGCCGCGCTTTCCGGCGACCCGGAGGCGCTCGCCTCCGCGCTCCGCCGCATCGACGCCTACGCCCGCGGCGGCGTCTACAATCCGGACGCCGAGCGCAATCCGGCGACGGCGCACATGTTCATCATCAACCCGCTCGCCGGAGGCGGCGCGGACAATCTCTTCTCGACCCACCCCTCGACCGAGAACCGCGTCGCGGCCCTGATGGAGCACGCCGCGCGACTGGGCGGACGTCGCGAGACGGCCGTTCCGCTCACCGGCGCCACGCGCCGGGTCGGGCCCTGGTCATAGGCCGCCGATCTCGCCTAAGACGCGATGATGCAAAGCCTTCTGACCTGGCTCGGACGCGCCGCCCTCCTCGTCGTTCTGGCGGTCGCGGCAAAAGGGGCGATCGACCCCCATCATGACGCCGCGGCGATGGCCCCGCCGCCGGACGTGGTGGAGCATGTCGCCTTCGGCTACCTGCTGACGCTGCTCACCGCGGTATCGCTGCCCCGGGTGAGCCCCTGGCTGATCGGGGCGGGCTTCCTGGGCGTCGCCATGACCTTCGAGGTCATGCAGATCTTCGGTCTGGTCTCGGGCACGTTCCAGTGGAAGGACGTCGCCGCGAACGTCGGGGGCGTCGCCGCGGCGCTGGCCCCCATCGCGCTGGCGCGCCGGCGCTACGGCGGCCCCCTCACGCCGTCCGGCAGACCCTAGCGCGACGCCAGCGGCCGCAGCGTTTCGCCACACTCTGCCAGCCCGCTATACGGCCGAGCTTCTCCCAAAAGTCGCCCTGTTCCCGGGCGAGACTACCCCAGGGTTGAATCGAATTGCGGAACCCGTCGGCTCCGGTCGAAGTCTCAGTGTTCGAACTCAACCATAGCGATCAGACGCGACGCATTCGGTCTCGTGAGGCTGCTGATCGTAACGCTGAAATTCCCATCCAGTTGAGCTTGTTATGCCCCTGATCAAACGCAGCCTCGAGATTGACGCCCCGCCCGCGGAGGTCTGGCGCGTGCTGACCACGCCAGAGCTGATCCAGGAGTGGGCGGCGGCCTACCTGGAAGGAATTTCGGTGCGCACCACGTTCCGCGAAGGCGATCCCATAGCGTGGAAGGCGCCTGACGGGGCGACCCGCGCCTGCGGCACCGTCACGGCCTTTCGGCCTGAGAGGCTGCTTCGTTTCGACTACGCCGACGACCCGCGGGGCCCTTTCGCCGAGGTCTTCGAGATCGAGTCCGTCGACGACAGGACGCGGCTGGAGTTCACGACGGGTCCCCTCCCTCCGGAGCACGCCAACGCCCTCAGCGGCGCGCATGACGAAGCGATCCGGGAGATCAAGAGCCTGGCCGAGGAGTCGGCGCAGATCCACGGCCTGCGCTGAGGCTCAGCGCCTGCGCAGCTCACCTGGCTTGTGGGCCGCGATCGCGCCCGTCTTGTCGGACTTGACGATGTATTCCGGATTGTCCGGCGAGGCGGCCACCTTGTGCCCCTTTATCCGGGTGGGCGACGTCTGCTTGCGCACGACCTTGCCCTGCGTGGTTCCCTGGCTGTGGTCCCAGGCGACGGCGTCGCCTGGCTTGAAGGACTTGTCGGTCATGTGCGCTCCGTGAGGCGGAAAGCGAGCCGCGGGGGTCCTTGTTCCGGTTGGACACGCGTCCGGGATCGGGCAATCTCGCCCGCGACATGCCTGACGAACGCAAGACCGACCGCTACGCCGTCCGCAGGGACCCCGCGGGCTACACCACCTTCCTGATCTTCACCGGCGAGCCTGCCGTGGTCGGCGGCGTGCCGCAGAGCGGACTTTCCGAGGAGGACGCGCGGCACATGGCCAGCGTCCTGAACGCCCAGTCCCGGCGCGGCGATTCCTCTATGCGGCGCAGCTCCTAGCGCCCGTCCGGGTCACGCCCTGAGGCTCTCGACCAGTTCGCGGGCGTAGGGGCGCAGGTCCGCCGCGGCGCGGACAACGATGGTGAGCTCGCGCAGGGCCCAGTCGTCGGCCAGGTCGATGACCGCAAGGTTCCTGGCCGCCCGCGCGGCCGTCGTCTGGGGCACCACGCCCACCCCGACGCCCGCCTCGACCATTCGGCAGACGGCGTCGAAGCTGCGAAGCTGCACGCGCAGCCGCAGCGGGACGCCGAGGCGCGCCGCCTTCCCCGTCAGGAAGCGCTGCAGCGAGGCCGAGCGCTCCAGGCCGATCAGGTCGTAGTCCAGCACCTCGGCGAAGGCGACGCGCGTGCGCCGCGACAGCGGATGGCCGCGGGCCGCCACGACGACGAAACGATCCTGCCGGAACGGATAGGTCTCGAGCGCGCCCACCTCCACCGTGCCGGCGACGATGCCCACGTCGCCCACGCCTTCGGCGATGAGCCCCACGATCTCGTCC
The DNA here is from genome assembly GCF_057219735.1 of Phenylobacterium sp. T106. Classification (NCBI taxonomy): domain Bacteria; kingdom Pseudomonadati; phylum Pseudomonadota; class Alphaproteobacteria; order Caulobacterales; family Caulobacteraceae; genus Phenylobacterium; species Phenylobacterium sp. T106. The sequence goes on from NZ_JBXVWA010000007.1 coordinate 91,069, forward strand.
GAGAGCCGCTCCTCGAGATCGACGCTCACGTGCGGATGGGCCGCGAGGAACGAGGCCAGGACCTCGGGGAGGAACTCGGTGAGGGCATTGGTGTTGGCGAGCAGCCGCACCTCGCCCGAGAGCGCGCCCGCGAAGGCAGACAGGTCCTCCCGCATCCGCGCCGCCTGCGAGAGCATCGTCCGCGCGTGCTTGAGCAGCATGCGTCCGGCGGCCGTCGGCGTGACCCCGTGGCGCGACCGCGTCAGGAGTTCGGCGCCGAGCGCGGCCTCCATGTTGCGGATCCGCGTGGAGGCCGCCGCCAGCGCCAGCGCGCTCTTGGCGGCGCCGGCCGTGATCGAGCCTTCGTCGAGCACGTCGCAGAACAGCCTGAGGTCCGTCAGATCGAAGCGCATCCTTCGCCTTTCGCGAAGGAAGGCTACAGCAAGAACGCATTGTCGTCAGCGCCTGAGCTCGGCAGAACTTCGCGCCATCCGAAGCTTGGAGCCCTGCCGTTTCCCATGCACGCCGCACCGACGCCAGGTGACGCCGCCGCGGGCGGCGGGCGGGGCCGCCGGCCGCAGGCGGCCTGTGCCGGCGGCAGGCGTCGCCCGCCCCTGGTGGCGCGCGATCGGGCGCCTGCCGCCCCCGTAGGGTCGGATCGACATGCCCAGGCGGCCTCCAAGCGCCGCCGTTCGTTGACACCCTTCGTCGGGCGCTTAAGAACAGGTTCGCCGACGGCTTTTGGGGAGGCACGGCTAAAGCCATGACAAGCGTTCCACGCGGTCCCGCCGACCGCCCCATATCGCCACATCTGCAGATCTGGCGCTGGCACGTCACCATGCTCACCTCGATCCTGCACCGGGTCACCGGGGTCGGGCTCTACCTGGCCGGCCTGATCGTGTCGGCCTGGGCGGTTTCGCTGGCGATGGGGCCCGAGGCCTACCAGGCCTTCATGGGCCTGCTGGGCTCGCCGCTGGGCAAGCTCGTGATGCTGGGGATGACCGCGTCGGTCTTCTACCACCTCGCCAACGGAGTCCGGCACCTGGTCTGGGATTTCGGCCACGGCCTGGACATCAAGAGCGCCAACAGCTCGGCCTGGACGGTCTTCGGCTTCACCATCGCGGCCACGGCGGCGGCCTGGGCGATCGCCTTCATGACGGGAGCCCTGGCATGAGCTACCGCACTCCGCTTTCCCGCGCCCGCGGGCTCGGCTCGGCCAAGCACGGCGTCGGGCACTGGGTCGGCGAACGCGTCGGCGCGATCGCGCTCGTTCCGCTGGTCCTCTGGGGCGTCTACAGCGTCATCCTGCTGGCCGGGATGGACTACTACAGCGCCGTCGAGTGGATCGGCTCGCCGGTGAACGCCACCCTGGTGATCCTGACCATCTTCATCTCGACCACGCACATGATCTCGGGGCTGCGGGTGGTCATCGAGGACTATGTCTACAGCCACCTGAACAAGGCGGCCTGCCTGCTCCTCAACCTCTTCGTCGGATGGCTGGCCGGGGCGCTGGCCATCTTCTCGGTCCTCAAGGTCGCGCTGGGGGGCGCCTGATCCCATGGCGGCTTACGAATTCACCGATCACAAGTTCGATGTCGTCGTCGTGGGCGCCGGCGGCTCGGGCCTGCGCGCGGCGCTGGGCTGCGCCCAGGCGGGGCTGAAGACCGCCTGCATCACCAAGGTGTTCCCCACGCGGTCGCACACGGTCGCGGCGCAGGGCGGCATCTCGGCCAGCCTGGGCAACATGGGCGAGGACGACTGGCGATGGCACATGTACGACACCGTCAAGGGGTCGGACTGGCTGGGCGACCAGGACGCCATCGAGTACCTGTGCCGCAACGCGCCGGCCGCCGTCTATGAGCTGGAACACTGGGGCGTGCCGTTCAGCCGCACGGCCGACGGCAAGATCTACCAGCGCGCCTTCGGCGGCATGACCAAGAACTACGGCGAGGCTCCGATCCAGCGCACCTGCGCGGCGGCCGACCGCACCGGGCACGCGATGCTGCACACCATGTACGGGCAGTCGCTGGCGCACGACACCGAGTTCTTCATCGAGTACTTCGCCCTCGACCTGATCATGGACGAGGGCGTCTGCCGCGGCGTCACGGCGTGGAAGCTGGACGACGGCAGCCTGCACCGCTTCCAGGCCCAGCTCGTGATCCTGGCCACCGGCGGTTACGGCCGCGCCTACTTCTCGGCCACCAGCGCGCACACCTGCACCGGCGACGGCGGCGGCATGGCGCTGCGGGCCGGCCTGCCGCTGCAGGACATGGAGTTCGTGCAGTTCCACCCGACCGGCATCTACGGTTCGGGCTGCCTGATCACCGAGGGCGCCCGCGGGGAGGGCGGCTACCTGACCAACTCGCAGGGCGAGCGGTTCATGGAGCGCTATGCGCCCACCGTGAAGGACCTGGCCCCGCGCGACATGGTGAGCCGCGCCATGACCATGGAGATCCGCGAAGGCCGCGGCGTGGGCCCGAAGAAGGACCACATCTTCCTGCACCTCGACCACCTGGATCCGAAGATCCTGGCCGAGCGCCTCCCGGGCATCTCTGAGAGCGCCAAGATCTTCGCCGGCGTCGACGTGACGAAGGAGCCGATCCCGGTGCTGCCCACGGTGCACTACAACATGGGCGGCATCCCCACGAACTTCTACTCGGAGGTCGTCACCAAGGCCGGCAAGAACCCGGACCAGGTGGTGCCCGGCCTGATGGCCGTGGGCGAGGCGGCGTGCGTCAGCGTGCACGGCGCCAACCGCCTGGGCTCCAACAGCCTGATCGACCTGGTGGTGTTCGGGCGCTCGGCGGCGCTTCGCGCGGCCGACACGCTCAAGGCCGGCGCGACCCAGCCCGAGCTGAAGCCGCACCACACCGAAAGCCACCTCGCCCGCCTCGACCGCTTCCGCAACGCGTCGGGCCCCGTGCCCACCGCGGCGCTGCGCCTCGAGATGCAGATGGCCATGCAGGAGGACGCGGCGGTCTACCGCACCAGCGAGGCGCTCTCGAGCGGGGTCAAGCGGATGGCCGCGGTCGAAGCCAAGCGCAAGGACCTCGGTGTGACCGACCGCTCCATGATCTGGAACTCGGATCTGATGGAGACCCTCGAGCTCGACAACCTGATCGGCCAGGCGGTCGTCACGGTGGTCGGCGCCGAGAACCGCAAGGAAAGCCGCGGCGCCCACGCGCACGAGGACTTCCCCGACCGCGACGACAAGGCCTGGATGAAGCACACCCTGGCCTGGTTCGACGACCCCACCGGCAAGGTGAAGATCGATTACCGGCCGGTGCACGACTACACCATGACCAACGAGATCGCGCCGTTCCCGCCCAAGGCGCGGGTCTACTGAGGAAGGGATAGACGAATGGTCCAGCTCACCCTTCCCAAGAACTCGAAGATCAAGCCGACGGGTAAGCACTACCCGGCTCCGGCGGGCGCCTCGAAGGTCAAGACCTTCAGGATCTACCGCTACGATCCGGACTCCGGCGAGAACCCGCGCTGGGACACCTACGAGGTCGACACCAGCCAGTGCGGCCCGATGGTCCTCGACATCCTGATCCACATCAAGAACACCGTCGATCCGACGCTGACGTTCCGCCGCTCGTGCCGCGAGGGGATCTGCGGCTCGTGCGCCATGAACATCGCCGGCCGCAACACGCTGGCCTGCACCCACGGCCACGAGGAGTGCCCCGGCGAGAAGATCCAGATCAGCCCCCTGCCCCACATGCCCGTGGTGAAGGACCTGGTCCCGGACCTGACCCTGTTCTACGCGCAGTACGCGTCGGTCGAGCCCTGGCTGCAGACCGAGACGCCTGAGCCGCAGAAGGAGTGGAAGCAGTCTCCCGAGGACCGCGAGAAGCTCGACGGCCTCTACGAGTGCATCCTCTGCGCCTGCTGCTCGACCAGCTGCCCGAGCTACTGGTGGAACCAGGAGAAGTACCTGGGGCCGGCCGCGCTGCTGCACGCCTACCGCTGGATCATCGACTCACGCGACGAGGCCACCGGCGAACGGCTGGACGAGCTGGAGGACCCCTTCAAGCTCTACCGCTGCCACACCATCATGAACTGCGCGCAGGTGTGCCCGAAGGGCCTGAACCCGGCGAAGGCGATCGCCGAGATCAAGAAGATGCTGGTCGACCGGGTGGTCTGATGCGCACGGCCGCCGCGATCCTCGCCCTCGGGATCGGGGTCTCGGCGCAACCCGCGGCGGCGCAGCCGGTGCTGATGCCAGGCGCCCCGCCCGTCAGCCCCGAGACCGCCGCGGCGTTCGAGGCCGGGCGACGCGGTGATCCTTCGGCCCTGCTGCGCCTGGCCGAAGCCGGCCGGGCGGACGCCCAGACCTACGCCGGCCTTGTGCTTGTCTTTTCCGGTTCATCGCCGGAGCAGACGCGAAAAGGCTGCGCCTGGCTTGAGGCGGCCTCCGCCAGCCGGGCCGACGCCATGCACACGCTGGGTGAGGCCCAGCAGAACGGGCTCTGCGGACCGGTCGACCTCGGCAAGGCCATGGCGACATTCCGCAAGGCCGGCGACATGGGCATGGCCAAGTCGCACTGCGCCGAAGGGAACCTGCTGATCGCATCCGGCGGCGACGCCGCCGCAAGGGGCCTGGCTCTGTGCCGGCAGGGCGACGAACTGGGCGACGCCGACGCCCAGACCGACCTGGGCGACCACTATCTGCGGGGCCGGATCGTGCCGCTGGACGTCGTCGCGGCGCGCGGCTGGTACGAGAAAGCCGCGGCCGCCGGCCACCCGAACGCCAGCTTCACGCTGGGCCAGATCTATTGGAACGGCGATGGCGTGAAGCGTGATACGGCCGCCGCGGCGCGTCTCTGGCGGGTGGCCTATGCCGCCGGGCGCACCGATGCGGCGAGCCTGCTTGGCGATGAAGCCATGGAGCGGGCGGTCCGTAAGCTGGACGGCGAGGACGCGGCCCTGGTCGCCGCCGGCAAGGCGTCGCTGGACCAGGCCGTCGTGGCCGAGGCGGTGGACTGGTACGAGAAGGCGCTGGCCGCCGCGCCCGCTGAGGCGCGGCCTGCGATCGAGGTGCGCCTGAAGCGCGCACGCTTGTTCCAGACGTCCGCCAAGCCAGACGGATAGCGACAGACGCGGCGGGCGTGGCCCGCCGCGTCAAACCGTATCAGGCGGCCATCGGCGCCAGGCGACGGCGACGGAGCATGGCCCCTGCGGCGCCGAAGCCCAGGATCATGAGGGCCCAGGCGCCCGGCTCGGGCACCACGGCGGTATCCGTGGCCTCGCCCGCCAGGATCGCGTACGAGCCGCCGAACTCGAACCGCTTGATCAGCCGGCCCTCGCCGTCGATCCCGCGGAAGGCGAAGGCGTCGGCGGCATTTGGCGTCGAGATGGGCGCCAGAGCGCCGATGTCGTACTCGGCGATCAGCATGTCGTCCTCGTCGAACGCGCGCATGATCACCGGATCGTAGCCCGGCGTGCCGTCGTTATCGAAGCTGGCGTAGTTGAACCCACCGCCGAACATGGCCACGGCGATGTCGAACTCCAGGGTCACGAACGTACCGCCCGTATTCGTGCCGATGATGTTCGTCGTGTTGCTGAAGCCGTTGTTGTTGAGCCCATAGCCGCCGATCCCCAGGACCGAACTGGGGCTCTGGGCGGAATAGGTGATGCCGCCGGGCAGCGAGAGCGGGCCGGCGCTGAAGGTGTAGAACTGGTCGCCGTAGACGCCGATGTCCAGAATCGGCCCCGTGTACCCCACGTCGGACGTCAGAAGTCCGGCTGCACTCGCCGGCGCCGCGCCCAGAATCGAGGCCGCGATCGCGACCGCGGCAAATCCGAATTTGCGCATTGGTTATCCCCACTCGATGCGTCGTGTCGCGGGCACGATTGATCGAACAGCGATCTTCGACAACAGGCTTCGCCTCATGGGAGAGTGCCGGTGCAACCGCCTCTAGGGCGACCCCCGCTCCGGTCTGAAGAGCGCGTCGAGGCCGGCGATGACGTCGTCGATGAGGTCGGACTGGGCGCGGGCGGCCGGACTCAGCGAGGCGGCGCCGTGCGAGGCGGCCCAGACGGCCAGCGTGATCTTGTCGAGCGGGGCGCCGGGACGATCCAGGGCGGCCGCGACGTCGGCGACGAGGGCGTGAAGGCTGGCCAGCATGGCCGCCCGCGCCTCGGCCACAGGCTCCAGCTCGGCCACCTCGGGATCGAACATCAGGGCGAAGAGCGCGGGCTCCGCGCGCGCATAGCGGAAATAGCCGGCCGCCCAGGCGCGGAGGCGCTGGCCGTCGACCGCGGCGCGCTCGGCCGCCTCCAGGTCGCGGCGCAGCTCCCTGAACCCGCCGGCCGCCAGTTCGCCCAGGAGCTCGGTCTTGTTCTCGTAGTGGTGGTACATGGAGCCGGCGGTGATCCCGGCCCGCGCCGCCAGGGCGCGCAGGTGCAGCGGCTGGCCCTCCTCGAGCATGCCCCGCGCCTCGCGCAGCAGCCGGCTCTTCACCTCCCCCACGTGGTACTTCCGACCCGCTTCCATGGCGGCGACTATAGGTCAGGCTGACGCGCGCCGCACAATTCTCCTCTCCCCCCGCGAAGCGGAGAGGGAGAGGGTAGGGTGAGGGCGGCGCTGCCGAGGCGGCCGCAGGGCAGCGGCGCGAACTCCGCAGCACAGAGGCGGGCCCTCGCCGGACCGACAGCGTCGCCCAGCCGCCCTCTCCCGACCCTCTCCCTCTCGTCGCGCCCGGCGGCGCGCGGGGAGAGGATTGCTCAGTTCCGCGTCGGGATCACCACCGGGAGGGTCTCGTAGCCCTTCACGAACACCGAGTGGGTGCGCAGGGGCTCGCGGACGAGGCGGATTTCGGGGAAGCGGGCGAGGATCTCTTCCCAGATGATGGTGAGCTGCAGCTCGGCCAGGCGATTGCCCACGCAGCGGTGGATGCCGAAGCCGAACGAGAGGTGGTTGCGGGGCCGCGCGCGTTCGATGTCGTAGGCGTTCGGGTTCTCGATCTGGGCGTCGTCGCGGTTGCCCGACACGTACCACATGACGACGCGGTCGCCCTTGCGGATGGTCCTGCCCTGGAGCTCGAAGTCGCGGGTCGCGGTGCGCGCCATGTGCGCCAGCGGCGTCTGCCAGCGGATCGTCTCGGACACCATCGACGGGATCAGCGACGGGTTCGCCCGCAGCTTGTCGTACTGGTCGGGGTTCTTGTTGAGCGCGTAGACCGAACCCGAGATGGTGTTCCGGGTCGTGTCGTTGCCACCGATGATCAGCAGCACGACGTTGGAGTGATAGTCGGTGGCCGAGAGGTTCCGGGTGGCCTCGGCGTGGGCCATCATCGAGACCAGGTCGAACTTCGGCGGCGCGTTCACCCGCTCGGCCCACAGGTCGTCGAAGGCGGCGAAGCAGGCGTCGGCCTGCTCCCGCTTGTGCTCCCAGCTCTTGGCCGGCCCGAAGCCCGGGGCGTTGGTGAACATGTCGGACCAGAAGGTCAGGTCCCGCCGCCGCGCCTGCGGATAGTCGAAGAGCGTGGCCAGGGTCATGGCCGTGAGTTCCTTGGAGACGAGGTCGACCCAGTCGAACTCCTCGCCGATCGGCAGCCCGTCCAGGATCTTGCCGGCGCGCTCGCGGATCAGCGGCGCCAGCGCCTGGAGATTGGCCGGCGCCACGGCGGGGCTGACGGTCTTGCGCTGAACGTCGTGGCCCGGCGGGTCCATGCCGATGAAGCTGTTGCCGCGCGGCCGCTTGTCGGCCTCGATCTTGGCTTCGCGGGTCTGCAGGACGATGCCGTCGGCCGAGGAGAAGACCTCGTGGTTCGTGTCCACGGCCATGATGTCCTGGTAGCGGCTGACCGACCAGTAGCCGTCGAACTCCTCGTTCGGCCCGCTCCAGTGGACGGGCGCCTCCTTCCGCAGCCGATCGAAGATCGGCCACATGGCGTCATGGGCGAACAGGTCGGCCTGGGCCGGGTTCAGGGCCTCGATGGGCGTCGACCAGGCCTCGGCTTCGGCGGCCTGCTTGAAATCCAGCGATCCGTCGTCCATGAGCGCTCTCCATCGGCGTTTCCCGATGAGGATGGGGCCTATCCAAACGCTGTTTCGCAAGCGCTCTTGCGCGCCGCATGGGGCGTGAACCCGCGGCGCAAGTTGACGCCAGTGTCACTTTTGGGCATCGGAGAACCATGAGCGAAGCCAGGGTGGTGATCGTGGGCGCCGGACACGCGGGGGGAACCGCCGCGGCGCTGCTTCGCCAGTACGGTCATGAAGGTCCCATCGCCCTGATCGGCGACGAGCCCATTCCGCCCTACCAGCGCCCGCCCCTGTCCAAGGCCTGGCTGAAGGGGGAGGCCGACGCCGACTCGCTCGCCCTGAAGCCCACCGAGTTCTACGCCGAGGCGGGGATCGACTTCCGCCCCGGGACCAGCGTGTCGGCGCTGAACCGCGGCGCGAAGACCGTGACGCTGTCCGACGGCTCGACCCTGCCCTACGACCACCTGATCCTGGCGACGGGGGCGCGCGCGATCGCGCTGCCCATCGCGGGCAAGGACCTCGAGGGCATCCTCTTCCTGCGGACCGCCGCCGACGCCGAGGCCCTCAAGGCCGCGGTGGGGCCGGGCAAGCGGCTGGCCGTGGTGGGCGGGGGCTACATCGGGCTGGAAGTGGCCGCCTCGGGCCGCGCGCTGGGCGCGGACGTGGTGGTGCTGGAGCGCGAGGACCGCATCCTGGCCCGGGTCGCCTGCAAGGCGCTGTCCGATTTCTTCACCGGCCAGCACGAGGCGCACGGCGTCACGTTCGAGCTGGGCTGCAGCGTCACCGCCTTCGAGGGCCGGGACGGCCGCGTCACCGGCGTGACGCTGGCCGACGGCCGCACGATCGCCTGCGACGCGGTGGTGGTGGGCGTCGGCGCGACGCCCAACGACGAACTGGCGAAGGACGCCGGCCTGGAATGCGCCCGCGGCGTGGTGGTCGATCTGGACGCCCGTAGCGTCACCGACCCGGCCGTGTTCGCCATCGGCGACGTGGCCCACCGGCCGATGCCGATCTACGACCGCATGTTCCGGATGGAGAGCGTCCCGAACGCGCTGGAACAGGCCAAGCAGGCCGCCTGCGCCATAACCGGCCGGCCGCGGCCGCCGGGCGAATGCCCCTGGCAGTGGTCGGACCAATACGACCTGAAGCTCCAGATCGCGGGCTACGCCTTCGACGTGGACGAGATCGTCGTGCGCGGCGACCCGGCCACGGCCCGGTTCGCCGTCTTCCACCTGAAGGGCGACCAGGTTCAGTCGGTGGAGGCGATCAACGCGCCGCCCGAGTTCATGATGGGCAAGCAGCTCATCCTTTCCCGCAAGCCCGTGAACAAGGCGAAGCTTGCGGACCCGTCCATTTCCATGAAAGAGGTCGCCGCCTAAACGGCGGTAAGTCAGGGGCGTCCATGGCCAAGATCACCTACGTCGAGCACAACGGCACCGAGCACACGATCGACGTGAAGCCGGGCCTCTCCGTCATGGAAGGCGCCGTGAAGAACAACATCCCGGGCATCGACGCCGACTGCGGCGGCGCCTGCGCCTGCGCCACGTGCCACGTCTATGTGAACGAGGCCTGGCTGGAGAAGACCGGGACCCGCTCGGCCATGGAGGAGTCGATGCTCGACTTCGCCGAGGGCGTCCAGGACAACAGCCGCCTGTCGTGCCAGATCAAGGTCACGGACGCGCTGGACGGCCTCGTCGTGACGATGCCGGAAAGCCAGCACTGACGGCTGCCGCCCGCCCGGACGGCCGGCTCGCCGCCGGCCGCTGACCGCGGCCCACCCCTTCGATCCCCCGACCCGCCGCCCGCCCTCGGCGGCGGCCGCGCGTTCGTGCGCGCGGCATGCATCCAATTGCCAAGCTGCGCATTTCCGGAAGGCGGAAGCCTGTCCTGGCTTCGGGGGACGCGATGCGCGGAACGACACAAGGCCTGGATCAGGCGCAGGTCACGCAGGACCTTGCGCGCTACCGCGCGCTCTTCGACTCGATGGACGAGGGCTTCTGCGTCATCGAGTTCTTCGACGGACCGCACGGCCCCCTGTCCGACTACATCCATGTCGAGGCGAATCCCGCCTACGAGCGCCACGCGGGCATTTCGAACGTGGTGGGCCAGAAGGTCCGCGAGATGGTCCCGGACGAGGCTGAGGGTTGGGTCGAGCTGTACGGCGGCGTGTTGCGCACGGGCGAGCCGATCCGCTTCCAGCGTGAACTGGTGGCCACCGGGCGCTTCCTCGAGCTCTCGGCCTTCCGCATCGAGCCGCCGGACCTGAAGCAGGTGGCGGTGCTCTTCCAGGACATCACCGCCCGCAACCGCGCGGAGGAGGCGCTGCGCCAGCTCAACGAGACGCTGGAGGCCCGGATCCAGGCGGCGCTGGAGGACCAGCGGCGCGAGCAGGAGCGGTTCCGCGAAACCGAGGAGGCGCTGCGCCACGCCCAGAAGATGGAGGCGGTGGGCCAGCTGACCGGCGGCCTCGCCCACGACTTCAACAACCTGCTCGCCGGGATCTCCGGGGCCTTCGAGATGATCGAGGCGCGGCTGGCCCAGGGCCGCCACGGCGACGTCGAGCGCTACCTCGCCGCGGGCCAGGGCGCGGCGCGGCGGGCTGCGGCGCTGACCCACCGCCTGCTGGCGTTCTCCCGCCGCCAGACGCTCTCCCCACGATCCCTGAACGTGAACCGGCTGCTCCCCGACTTCGTGGAACTGGTCCGGCGCACAGTGGGCCCGGGCATCCACCTCGAGACCGTCGCCGCCTCGGGGCTGTGGCGCACCCTGGTGGACGCCAACCAGCTCGAGAGCGCCCTCCTGAACCTCTGCATCAACGCGCGCGACGCGATGCCCGACGGCGGCCGGATCACCATCGAGACCGCCAACCGCTGGCTCGACGCGCACGCGGCCGCCCAGCACGGCTTCGACCCGGGCCAGTACGTGACGGTCTGCGTGTCGGACACCGGCACGGGCATCGACAAGGCGACCCTCGCCCGGGTGTTCGACCCCTTCTTCACCACCAAGCCGATCGGCCAGGGGACCGGCCTCGGCCTGTCGATGGTCTACGGCTTCGCGCGCCAGTCGAACGGGCACGTCCGGATATATTCGGAGGTGGGCGAAGGCACGATGGTCTGCCTCTACCTGCCCCGGCACCTCGGCGAGGAGGACATCGACTTCGTCGCGCCGCCCCCGGTCCGCCCGGCGACGTCGGGCCGATGGACGGTGCTGGTGGTGGACGACGAGCCCACGCTGCGCATGGTGGTGCTCGACGCCCTGGCCGAGATCGGCTGCACCGGACTGGAGGCGGCGGACGGCCCGACGGCCCTGAAGATCCTGGAATCGCCGGCCGGCCAGGAGATCGACCTGCTGGTCACCGACGTCGGGTTGCCGGGCGGGCTCAACGGCCGCCAGGTCGCCGACGCCGCCCGCGCCCGCCGGCCCGACCTGCGGGTGCTGTTCATCACCGGCTACGCCGAGAACGCCGCCTTCAACCACGGCCACATCGCCCACGGCATGGAGCTGCTGACGAAGCCCTTCCCGATGGAGGAACTGACGTCCCGGGTCACCCGGATGCTGGCTGACGCCTGAGCCGCCCGGCCGGCCGCAACCTTGCCCTGACGTCACCCGTCAGCTCGTAGTATCCTCTGCGCGAGGGTCCTTCAGAGACTCACGAATTGGGAGGCCGCCATGCGTCGATTGACCGTCCTGGCGCTGGGAACAGCGCTCGCCATCACCAGCCTGCCCCTGACGGCGCAGTCGGCCGAGCCGGCCGCGAAGGCGGCCGCGGCGTCCAAGGCCTACAAGGCGCCGCGCAACGCCATGGGCCAGCCCGACCTTTCCGGCTTCTGGTCGAACGCCACGCTCACGCCGCTCTTCCGCAACCCGCGGATCTCGAACAAGCCGACGCTGACGCCCGAGGAGGCCCAGGCCTTCGAGAAGATCTGGACGACCGCCCTGGCCGCGGCCAATGAGCCCACCAAGGAGAACGCCGGGCCGGCGACGGTCGAGCAAACGGCCGCCTTCGCCAAGCTCCTCGAGATCCGGCCAGACTTCGCCGCCGCAGGCGGCGACACCGGCGGCTACAACACCTTCTGGATCGACCCGGGCACCAAGCTGGTGCAGATCGACGGCCAGTACCGGACCTCGATCCTGACCACCGCGAACGGCATGCCGCCGGCCCGCAAGGCCGGGGCGCCGCCGGCGGCGCCGCGGTCGTTCCGCGACGACTACACCAGCTACGAGACCCGCTCGCTGGGCGAGCGCTGCATCACGGGGTTCGGCCGCAACACCGGCCCGCCCATGCTGCCGAACGGCTATTACAACAACAACTACCAGATCATTCAGACGCCCGACGCCATGGTGATCGAGGTCGAGCTGATCCACGACGCGCGGATCATCCGCCTGGGCGGGCAGCACCGGACCGACGGCCTGCGGCCGTACATGGGCGACTCCATCGGCCGCTACGAGGGCGACACCCTGGTGGTCGAGACGACGAACCTGCCCGAGTCGCAGCAGTTCATGGGCTCGTGGAAGACCCTCAAGATCACCGAGTGGTTCACCCGGGTCGCGCCCGACAAAATCCTCTACCGGTTCCAGCTCGAGGATCCCGAGCTCTGGGATGCGCCCTGGGGCGGCGAATACACCTTCAACACCCTGAACGGCCGCGTCTACGAGTACGCCTGCCACGAGGGGAACTACGCGCTGCCCGGCATCCTCGCCGGCGCGCGGGTGAAGGAGAAGGAAGCCGCCGAGGCCGCCGCGAAGGCGGCCGCCGACGCCGCCGCAGCCGCCGCCAAGGCGGCGCCGGCCGGCAAGGGCAAAGCGAAGTCCGGAGCGGACTGAGCGGCGCGGGCAGGGTCGCCAGCCTCACGCGCGCCGGTCGCTCAGCGGCCGGCGCGCCCGCAGGTCAGCCGGCGAACCGCCGGTTCAGCTTGCGCATGCCGCCGATCCAGCGATCGTAGTCGTTGGTCTTGTTGCGCATGTACTGCAGCACCTCCGCATGAGGCAGGATCAGGAACTCCTCCTTCTCCAGGCTGCGGACCACGCTCTCGGCCAGCACCTCGGGCTCCATCATGCCGTCGATCGAAGCCACGCCGTCGGGATTGCCCGCGGTCATCGCCGTGCGCACGGCCTGCGGGCACAGCACCGAGACCTTGATGCCCTGGTCGCCGTGGGTGATGGCCAGCCATTCGGCCAGGCCCACCGCCGCGTGCTTGGTGACCGCATAGGGGGCCGAGCCGATCTGCGAGAGCAGGCCCGCCGCCGAGGCGGTGTTGAGCAGGTAGCCCCCGCCCCGCGCGGCCATCAGCGGCACGAGGTGGCGCGCGGCCCACACGTGGGCCATCACATTGATGTCCCAGATCCGCTGCCAGTCGTCGTTCGGGGTCTCGGCGCCGCCGCCCACGCCGATGCCGGCGTTGGAGCAGAAGAGGTCGATGGGCCCGACCTCGGCCTCGACCGTGTCGATCAGCGCCTTGATGTCGGCCTCCTTGGAGACGTCGGTCCTGAGGGCCCGGCCGCCCACCATCTCGGCGGTGGCCTTGGCGCCAGGCTCGTCACGGTCGGCGCAGACGATGGCCTTCGCCCCCTCGGCCTTGAAGCGAACGCACAGCGCTCGCCCGATCCCGCTCGCCGCGCCGGTGACGACGACGATCTTGTCCTTCAGGTCCATAGTCGAGGCTCTCCAACCCGTCTTCGCGAGACACGTACACCGCTGCCGGTCGCCGCGGCCACCCTCCGCGGAAAAATCAGGTTCGCCTCGGGAACAACTCGCGCCAGGGCGCGGTTGAGGGACCGAGGGCGAGGCCCTGGGGAATACGCGATGAAAAAAGCTACACAGGTCCTGGCCGGCATCGCGTTTCTCGCGATGGCGTCGCCCGCTGCGGCGGCCATCGTCATCAACGTGGGGCCGGGAGCCTTGCAGCCTGACGAGAACGTCCTGTTCAACAACAACCCCGCGCCGGCCTTCGCGATTGAGGGCCTGACGAACCAGACGAGCACCTCGCTCACCGTCACGGGCGGTGAGACGCTCGTGGCCGCCGGAGGGCAGGCCCGCCTGGACACCGCCGACGGGCGGATCAGTACACCGTTCACCTATTTTGGGCGCTCGGGACAGCTCGCCGGGTTCGACCTGACGAACAGCAACCTCGCCTTCACCGCAACGGAGTTCCGCTTCTTCGGCGGCACGGCCACGGAGGCGACCCTCACCTTCGTCGACACCATGGGCGAGGTCTTCACGCGGGCGGCGACCATTCCATCGAACGGCTTCTTCAGCGCTCAGGCCATCGACGGCCAACTGATCGACTACTTCAGCATCGCCGCCAACGGGACGATTGGCGACATCCGCCAGATCCGCATCGGCGGGGTCCAGGCGATCCCGGTGGGGGTCGTGCCCGAGCCGGCGACCTGGACGATGATGATCCTGGGCTTCGGCGGGGCCGGAGTGATGATCCGTCGTCGCCGTCAGGCGCCCGCAAGGGCCTGACCGATACGCATACTCGACGTCACGCTAGGGCCCCCGGCTTAGGTGCAGGGGGCCCGCTGTCGTTTTCGGTCTAAGGGGCCTTGGAGGCCGCCTGCTCGGCGAGGAACTTGTCGATGTCGGCGGCGGAGTGGCGCTCGGGCAGCGCGCGGTTGATGACCCGGCCGCGCTTCACCGCCGGGCGGGCGCCGATCTGGTCGGTCCAGCGCTGGACGTTCTTGTAGCTCTGGGTGTCCAGGAACTCGCCGGCCTCGTAGGCGCCGCCCTTGGCCAGCAGGCCGTACCAGGGCCAGACCATCATGTCGGCGATGGTGTAGTCCGACCCGCCCAGGTACTCGACCTCGGCCAGCCGCCGGTCCAGCACGTCGAGCTGGCGCTTGGCCTCCATGGCGAAGCGGTCGATGGCGTATTCGATCTTGAACGGCGCGTAGGCGTAGAAGTGGCCGAAGCCGCCGCCCAGGTAGGGCGCCGAGCCCATCAGCCACATCACCCACGACATGACTTCGGCCCGCGCCGCCGGCTCGGTCGGCAGGAAGGCGCCGAACTTCTCCGCCAGGTGCAGCAGGATCGCGCCCGACTCGAACACGCGGAACGGCTTGTCCGGGTTGGAGCGGTCGAGCAGCGCGGGGATCTTGGAGTTCGGGTTGATCTCGACGAAGCCCGACCCGAACTGGTCGCCCTGGCCGATGTTGATCATCCAGGCGTCGTACTCGGCGCCCTTGTGCCCGGCGGCCAGCAGCTCCTCGAGCATCACCGTCACCTTCACCCCGTTGGGCGTCCCCAGCGAGTAGAGCTGGAACGGGTGCTCGCCGACCGGCAGGACCTTCTCGTGCGTCGGCCCGGCGATCGGCCGGTTGATGTTGGCGAAGCGTCCGCCGCTGCCCTTGTTCCATTGCCAGACCTTGGGCGGGACGTAGTCGGCGGGGTGGTTCTGCGGCGGTGTGGCGTCGTCGGCCATGGTGGGCGCTCCCGTTTCCTCTTCACCTGACGATGTGGGGCAGAACGACGGGTTTGGCGAGTCCGCAGCTTGGCGCTTAGAACACGGCCATGGCTCTCTCCTTCTTCCAGAACACCTTCGCCGGAAACCCCCTGGACCGCGCGTCCGACCGCCGCGGCGACGCCGACTGGCTGGCGTCGCGCCTGGCGTCGTCCGAGTCGCTCGGCCTGGCGCTCTGGAACGGCAAGCCGTTCGTGGAGAAGACCAAGGAGGGCGGCGTCCAGATCGCCTACCTGCCGGCGAAGCTCGCCGGCGAGTTGGCCGGTGGTCCCGAGCGGCTCCTCTTCATGGGGCTGTGGAAGGAGACGGCGGTCTTCGCCGTCGACCTCGAAGGCACGTCCGACCCGGCGCTCGGGCCGCTACAGGGGCTGGGGGAGTTCGCCGACCTGCGGCAGGTTGCGCTGCGGCTGCCCGACACCGACGCCGCCATCCTGGCCACCGCCAAGTCCATGTTCGAGTGGCGTCGCCGCCACCAGTACTGCGCCGCCTGCGGTCAGCCTTCGGAGCCGCGCGAGGGCGGCTGGAAGCGGCAGTGCCCCGCGTGCGAGGCCGAGCATTTCCCGCGCACCGATCCGGTCGTGATCATGCTGGCGGTGCACGGCGACCGGTGCATGGTGGGCCGCCAGGAGATCTGGCCCAAGGGGATGTTCTCGGCGCTGGCGGGGTTCCTGGAGCCCGGCGAATCCATCGAGGAGGCCTGCGCGCGCGAGCTGGCCGAGGAGGCGGGGCTGAAGACCGTCTCCGTCCGCTACCATTCCACTCAGCCGTGGCCCTATCCGTCGTCGCTGATGATCGGCCTCATCGCCGAGGTGGAGGACGAGGACGCGCGGCCCGACCAGACCGAGCTGTCGGAGGTGCGCTGGTTCAGCCGCGACGAGGCCCGCGCCCTGATCCGCGGCGAGATCCCCGACACCTTCTGCCCGCAGCCGATGGCCATCGCCCACCAGCTCATCAAGGCCTGGGCGTTCGAGGAGAGCTGAGGGCTCAGCCGCTCCGCTGCTCGCGCGAGCGCGCCAGCACGGCCTCGCGGCGCGCCGCGATCTCCTCGCCCCGGTTGCCCCCGAAACCGCCGGCGACGGCGTGGCGCGCGTGCACCCGCCGCCCCTCGGCCACGGGCACGCCCATGCTCTCGTTCCAGTCCGCCCTCAGGGCCACGACCATGTCGCGCGGCTGCTCGGCGATGGCGTCGGCGACCTTCATCACCTCCACCATGAGCTGGTCGTGCGGGACGAGCTGGTTGATAAGGCCGATGCGCAGCGCGGTCTGGGCGTCGACGAAGTTCCCGGACAGCGAAATCTGCCGCGCCCACGCCTCGCCCACCCGGCGCGGCAGGTCGACGACCACCGGACCCGGGTAGACGCCCACCCGCAGGTGGGTGTCCGCGAAGACCGCGCGCTCGGAGGCGATCATGAAGTCGCACAGCAGCGCCACCTCGAAGCCGCCGGTCACCGCCGCCCCGTTCACCGCCGCGATCATCGGGATCTGCGAGGCCGCCATGGCGTGCGTGTAGGACGGGAAGTCGGCGAGCCGCTCGGCGCCCAGGTTCCTGAGGTCCAGCCCGGCGCAGAAGGCGGGACCGGCGCCGGTGATGACGATGCAGCCCGCGTCCTGGGCGGCGGCGATCGCGTCGCACAGCGCCTGCGAGAGCTCGGCGTTCAGCGCGTTGCGCTTCTCGGGCCGGTTCAGGGTGATGAGCGCGACCTTGCCGCGGCGCTCGGAGAGAAGGACGGGTTCGGACATGGCGGCATGCTCCGCCCCTGCCGGGGCGGCAGGCAAGCCGCTCAGCGGCTGCGGAACGGGTCGGCGGGATAGACGCCCAGGATCTCGAACCGCTCGGAGAAGAACGAGAGCTCCTCGAAGGCCCGGGCCAGGCCGATGTCCTCGGGCCGTCCGTCCACCTCGGCGTAGAAGAAGGTGGCCGTGAAGGCGCCGTTCTCCATGTAGCTCTCGAGCTTGGTCATGTTGACGCCGTTGGTCGCGAAGCCGCCGAGCGCCTTGTAGAGCGCCGCCGGCAGGTTCTTCACCCGGAAGATGAAGCTGGTGACGCAGGGCTGGGTGAACGGCGGCGGCGGCGGGTTGGCGTCGGCCGTCATCACCAGGAAGCGCGTGGTGTTGTGGTGCTCGTCCTCGATGTCGCGCGCGAGGATATCCAGCCCGTAGATCTCGGCGCAGAGGGCCGGAGAAACCGCCGCGCGGGTCGGGTCCGGCTGCTCGGCCAGACGCTTCGCGGCGCCGGCCGTGTCGCCGGCGGCCTCAGTCTTCAGCCCCATGCGACGCAGCGTGCGGCGGCACTGGCCGAGCGCGATGGGCATGGAGACGGCGGTGGTCACCTGGTCCAGCGTCACCCCGGGGTTGGCCATGAGGTGGAAGTGGATCGGCTTGAACCGCTCGCCGATGATCTTCAGCCCCGACGAGGGCAGCAGGTGGTGCACGTCGGCCACGCGGCCGGCGATCGAGTTCTCCACCGGGATCATGCCCAGCTGGCAGTCGCCGCCCCGGACGGCCTCGAACGCCTCCTCGAAGGTGGCGTGCGGCACGGGCTCCATGTCGGGAAACGCCGCCACGCAGGCCTCATGGCTGTTGGCGCCCAGCTCGCCCTGGAAGGCGATGCGTTGCTTGCTCATGCCACGGTCCTTGCGAATTCCCGCGCCCGCTCGAGGTCGGCGGGGCTGTCGACGGAGATGGGCGCCGCGTCGGCCACGGCCGCCCAGATGGTGAGGCCCAGCTCCATGGCGCGGAGCTGCTCCAGCTTCTCGCGCCGCTCCAGGGGCGACGGCGGGGCGGCGTTGAACCGCTGCAGGGCGCCGCGGCGGTAGCCGTAGATCCCGATGTGCCGCCAGACCGGGCCCTCGCCATAGAGGGTCGAGCGGGTGAAGTAGAGGGCCCGGCCGCTGCGGCCGTCGGGCTCCATGGCCAGGACGGCCTTCACGACATCGGGGTTGGCGCGGTCGGCCGCCGACGTCTCGGGCGCGACCAGTGTCGCGATGTCGCAGCAGGCGTGGGTGGCCAGGAGCGCGCCGCAGTCCAGCAGCACCGAGGCCCCGACGAAGGGCATGTCGCCCTGCAGGTTGATCACCACGTCATGGCGTGTGGCCGGGTCGACCTCTGCCAGGGCGGCGAGGATGCGGTCGCTGCCGGACGGCAGCCCGGGATCGGTGAGCACCGCCCGGCCGCCGGCGTCCTCCACCGCCGCGACGATCTCGGGATCGCCGGCGGCCACGACCACGGGACCCATGTCCGCGGCCAGCGCCTGGCGCAGGACACGCACGATCATGGGCGTGCCGCCGATGTCGGCGAGCGGCTTGCCCGGCAAGCGGGTCGCGGCCATGCGCGCCGGGATGAGGACGATCGGGTTCATGGGTGTCGTGGCAGGTTGCGCGAGCGCCGGTAGCGTGTAAGAGAGCCGCACGCAACAAGGGGCGGGATTCCCGCGCGCGCGCGGGGCTTCGACCCGTGGCCGTTTGAGAGGCGTGACCAGGGGACTATGAGCGACCTGACGTTGAACAAGATCTTCGGCGCAGTGCTGGCGACCGGGCTCGCCATCGTTGGCCTTCGCGAGCTCTCGATCGGGGTGTTCGAGCCGAGCAAGCCGACCAAGGCCGGCTATGCCGTGGAAGTCGCCGAAGAGGCGGGCGGCGGCGGCGGCGAAGCCGAGCTCCCGCCGGATTGGGGCACGCTGCTGCCGACGGCCGACGTCGCCGCCGGCGAGGCGGCCTTCGCCAAGTGCAAGTCGTGCCACGTGGCCGATGCGTCGAACGCGAACGGCACCGGCCCGGGTCTGCACGCGGTGGTCGGCCGCAAGCCCGCCAGCCACGCCGGCTTCGCCTATTCGCCCGCGATGACCGCCTACGCCGGCGCCCATCCGGTCTGGACCTACGACGAGCTCGACGCCTTCCTGAAGGCCCCGCAAAAGCACATCCAGGGCACGAAGATGACGTTCGTGGGCCTGAAGAAGCAGGAAGAACGCGTCGCCGTGATCGCCTACCTGCGCGCCCAGGGTGGCACCCTGCCGATCCCGGCGCCCGATCCGACCCGCCAGCCGGGCGCGGCCGCAGCCGCGGCTCCCGCGGCGGCGGATGCTGCGGCTCCGGCCGCGGCTGGCGAACCCACCGGCGTCACGGCCGCGCCCGCGACGCAAGGCGCCGCCGGGCAGGGCCCGGGCGCCGCGCCCGTCCAGAAGGGCGCCACCGCCGGCGCCCCGACGACGGCCGGCGCGGACTCCCAGCCCAAGCGCTGAGGCGTCTCTGAACATCAGACTGCAGTGGCCGGGCTCGTCCCGGCCATTTGCGTTTTGGGCGCCTCGAACTTCCAAGCTGTAATCCCGGTTTCGCCACAGGCGAACACCGGGACCCATAGACTCCGCGGTTCCGGAAGAGGCGCAGCGCCGCCCCCCGCGGGGCCGCCCCCGCCGGCCGGCGCTTATGGATCCCGGCCTTCGGCTTCGCCGAAGCCGGGATGACAGCTCGGGGTGGGTTCGCGACTAGAGCGCTAGGGCCGCCGGTAGGCCGTGGGCTCGCCGGAGCCGGCCGCCGCGATGCGCGCGACGGCGTCGGCCAGGGGCTCCATCACCGTGGCCATGTGGAAGCCGTTGGCGTGGACGATGCGGCCCTCCCCCACGCCCATGGCCACATGGCCCTTCCAGAACACCAGGTCGCCGCGGCCGAAGTCGGCGGCCTCGATCGGGGCGCCGAGCGCCTGCTGCTGGTCGGTGTCGCGCGGGCAAGCGCGGCCGCACGCGAAGAGGGCCTGCTGCACGAGGCCCGAGCAGTCGGCGCCGAGGCTCTCGCGGCCGCCCCACAGATAGGGGGCGCCGACGAAGCGCTGCGCCACGTCCGCCCAGTCGTCCTCGAAGACCCCGATCGGCGACAGGTGATCGGCCGTCATCCAGCCGGCGCCCGCCACCCTGGCCAGCCGACCCTCGGTGGCTTCGACGGTCACCAGGCTGTTGATCGAGTATGGACCGCTCGCGCGCGACTTGATGCTGGGTCCGGCGAACGCATAGGTCCGCAGCGCGGAGACGCGGTGGGTGGGCGCAGCGCCGGCCGGAGCGAGCGCGGCGGCCTGCACGAACCCGACGTACCCGTCGCGGGCGGCCTGGCCCCAGAGCCAGTCGCCCTCTTCCTCGATGACCTCGAACCGCTCGCCGAACAGCAGCTGATCGACCTGCTCGGCCTCGGCGTCGGGCGCCGACCGGATGGCCGCGGCCGCGACGCCGCAGCTCATGGCGCGCGGGTCCAGGTAGACCTCGGCCTCGACCACGCCCTCCAGGCTGCGCGCGGCGATCCCGTCGCGCCAGGGCGTGATGCGCGGATCGTGCTTCATGCGAAACGCTCACGGATCATGCGGTAGAGGCCGCGGACGGCCTGCGCCTCGCCGCCAGCAGGGAATCCCGGACGATTCCGCGGGTTCCACGCGAAGATGTCGAGATGGACCCAGGGCGACGGCGGCGCGAACCGCTGCAGGAACAGCGCGGCGGTCACCGAGCCCGCCTGGGCCCAGCCGTCGGGGTCGTTCTTGATGTCCGCCACGTCGCTGTCGAGCGCGTCGGCGTAGGGCTTCCAGAGCGGCATGCGCCAAAGGGGGTCCGATTCCGCCCGGGCCGCAGCCTCGATCTGCGCGGCGAGTTCGTCGTCCTCCGTGAAGAACGGCGGAAGCTGCGGACCCAGGGCGATGCGGGCGGCCCCGGTCAGGGTGGCGAGGTCGATGGTGAGCGCCGGCTCGAGCTCGCAGGCGCGGGTCAGCGCGTCGGCGAGGATGAGGCGCCCCTCGGCGTCGGTGTTGCCCACCTCGATGGAGAGGCCCTTGCGCGAGGCGAGCACGTCGCCGGGCCGCATGGCGTCGCCCGAGATCGCGTTCTCGACCACGGGCACGAGCACCGCCAGCCTGACCGGCAGCCGGCCGGCCATGATCATGCGCCCGAGGGCCAGGGCGTGCGCCGCGCCGCCCATGTCCTTCTTCATCAGCCGCATGCCGGCCGACGGCTTGATGTCGAGGCCGCCGGTGTCGAAGACCACGCCCTTGCCGATGACGCAGACCAGCGGCTTGCCCGCCTCGCCCCAGCGCATCTCGATGAAGCGCGGCGCGCGCGAGGGATCGGCCGCGCGGCCCACGGCATGGACCGCCGGGTAGTTGGCCTCGAGCAGGCCCTCGCCCTCGATGACCGTGATCTGCGCGCCATGCTGCTCGGCGATCTCGCGGGCGATGGTCTCGATCTGCAGCGGGCCCATGTCGTTGGCCGGCGTGTTGATCATGTCGCGGGCGAGCGCGCAGGCCTGGGCGACCTGACGGACCTCCGCGGCGGCGCAGCCATCGACCAGCAACCGGGGCCGCTCTCCGGCGGGCTTCTTGTATCGATCGAACCGGTAGCCGCCGAGCGCGAAGGCCAGGGCGACGCGGTCGGGCGACGCGCCTTGCGGCGCCCGGGCGAGGCGATAGACGCCCGCCGGCAGCCGGGCCGCCAGGGCGCGGAACGCCGCCTCGGGCTCGGCCTCGCCCAGGCCGAGCAGCACCCGGTCCAGGTCGCCCTTCGCGTCGGGGACCAGCAGCAGCTGCCCGGCCTTGCCCTTGAAGTCGGAGGTGCGGGCGAGGGCCGCGGCGAAGGAGTCGGCCTCCAGGGCCGCGGCGGTTTCGGCCTCGGTGAAGGCGTGGACCGGGACGGACGGGCCGTCCCAGGCGTCGAGGATCACGTCCGACATGCGACCTCTCCTGTCGCCCATGTGGGACGCGGCCGCAAGCTAGAGGCCTCCAGCCCGCGCGAGCACGGCGGCGAACGGCGAGGCCTGGAGCGCCCACAGGGCTCCCGCGGCGATCGCCACGCCGTAGGGCACGCTCTCGCCCGGCTCCGCCAGGCGGGCGACCCAGCTGGGCCCCATGAGCATGATCGGGCGCACCAGGGTCGAGCGCGCGGTGAGCAGCGCCATCGCCAGGGCGCCGCCGGCGACCGCGGCGGCGAGGACGAAGGTCATGACGGCGGGCCAGCCGAGCCAGAGAGCCGCCGCGGCGAAGAGCTTGGCGTCGCCGCCGCCCACCCACCGGAGCGAGAACATGACCATGCCCGCCACGAGCCCGGCGAAACCGACGGCGAGGTGCACGGCCATCGTCTCCAGCGGCAGGCCGGCCGCGAAGGCCGCGAGCGGGAACAGTCCAAGCAGCGCGACCGAGATCCGGTTGGGAATGGTGAAGGACGTCGCATCCTTGGCGGCGGCCACGAGCATCAGCGCCGGAAAGGCGAAGGCGGCGGCGGCGGCGGCGATCGGCGGAAACATCGGAGTCCTTCCTGCCGGGCGTTATGCCCGCCCGCGCGTGAACACATCGTTGCAGCCAAGCTGGAATCGAAAGGGCCCCCGGCGTCGCCGCCGGGGGCCCTGATTTCGTCGATGCGAGCCGGCTTACGACACCGCGCCGTCGACTTCGCTCGAGATCGTGTCGAACGCGCCGCCGAGGCTGCCGCCGACAGCTTGCAGGGCGCCGACGAGCACGACGGCGATCAGCGCGGCGATCAGGCCATACTCGATGGCGGTGGCGCCGGATTCGTCCTTCAGGAAGCGGGTCACGAACTTCGACATGGTGTTTTCTCCTTTGGCGAGCAGACTTTGACGGGGCTTCAAGCTCATCGCCTGCTCGCCCCTAAGCACAGGAGCGAGAGTGGGCCGCCGCCTTTAAGGAGCGCTGAATCCGAATGCCTAACTCAAGTTCATTCTCTACGGAAATTAAGGGTTTACGCCGGTAAACCCTGGGCGGCTCAGGCGCGCCGAGGCCCGCCGCCCCGGACGAAGGCGAGGCCGACGAGCCCGATCGCCAGCAGGATCAGCAGCATCGCGAAGCCCCCCTGCTGCGTCCCCGTCCAGGCCGTGCCGCGGTTGACCATCGTGGGCGCGAGCCAGGCCGTCGCGACGCCCGAGAGCGCATAGACGCCGAAGAACGTGCCCGTCTGGTCGGGCGGGGTGAGCCGGGTCAGCAGCGTGCGGCTGGTGGCGTACTGCGCCGTGATGAAGACGGCGTTCGAAAAGCCCACGATCACGAAGACCACGTCCGGCAGGTGCTGGAACACCGGGCCGTTCCACAGCGGCGCGTGGGCCGCCGCGTCGTAGGGCCAGAAGAAGAGGATCATGTCCGGGCGCATCCCGAGGAACGCCACCAGGCCCACCATCGACATCAGGATCTCGATGCGCAGCGCGTTCTTGGGCCCGAGGCCCGCGTCGAGCCAGCGGGCCACGAACCCGCCGAGGACGGCGAACATCGAGAGCAGGATGCCGTACGCCAGCATCTCGAGCGCGCCCCACTTCATCACGCCCACCGCATAGACGCCCGCGTAGACGAGCACGCCGTTCATGCCGTCGACGAAGAACATGCGCGAGCCCACGTAGACCGCTGCATCCTTGTAGTGGGTGATCGTCTTCAGCATGCGGCCGAGTTCGGCGGCCCCCTGCGCGAAGGCGCGCGCCACGGGGATGCCCGTCCGGGGCGCGTCGGGGGTGAACAGGAACAGCGGGATCGACCCCACCAGCAGCAGGCCCGCCGCCATCCAGGCGACCACCCGCTCGTGCTCGTGCATGGCCGTGTCGAGGCCGAAGAGCGGCGTCGACGGAACCCAGGACCAGTCCACCTGCCCCGGCAGGGCGAAGGCCCAGGCCGTGAACGCCAGGGCCAGCACCGAGAACAGGTTGCCCAGCGACAGGGCCAGCCCCGAGGCCTTGTGCGCGCCCTCCAGGCCCGCGGCGCGGACCAGCAGCGAGTTGTGCAGGATCTCGGAGTAGGCGAACAGCACCTGCACCGTCATGGCGAAGAGCATGGTCGTCGCGATGGAGAGCCCGGTCCCGTCGGGCTTGGCCCACCAGAGCGCGGCGGTCAGCGGGATCATCAGGCCGACGATGAGCGCGAGCCAGATCTTCCGCCCGCCCAGCTTGTCGATCGACGCCCCGATGAACGGCGCGGTGGCCATCACCGCCCAGCCGGCCCACTGGTTCCACTGGCTGATCACCTCCTGCCCGCGCACGGCGTCGCCCACCATCACGGCGGCCACGTAGGGCATGAAGATGTAGATGGTGATCAGGATCACCTGCGGGTCGCGGCCGCCCTCGAAGACGGCCCAGGAGACCGCGCCGCGATCGAGCTTTCCGTCGCCGACGACGTCCGCCTCCAGGGGCGGGTCCACCACGGCGGCGGCGCCTTGGATCTCGGCGGCGACTGGGTCCTGCACGCGACGACTCCCCCGGCGCTGCTCTCTCGTCGGCCTTCGGCCACACCGTAGCGGGCAAAGGCCTGTTGTCGATGGTGACGCTACGCCAGCAGGCGGTCGTGGATGCGCTCGCGGGTGGCCGGGCTCAGGCCGAGAACCTCGTCCAGGTAGCCGTCGAGCGAGCCGTGGGCCTCGCGCATCACTTGGAAGGCCTGGGCGAGGTACTCGGGCTCGACCCGCATCGCCACCATCAGCGCCGCGTCGTCGGCCGTGCGCCCGGTCGCCTCGCGGATCACCTCGCGCATCATCGGCAGGCGGCGCTCCAGGCGCTCGGGATCGTTGGTGAGCATGTAGTCGTCGATGACGTCGTCGTCGTGGACCCCCGCCACATGGTGGGTCAGGGCGCAGGCGATGCCCGTGCGGTCCTTGCCCGCCGAGCAGTGCACGAGGATCGGGCCGTCCGTCGCCGCGAGCGCCCGGAAGTAGCGGGTGTAGAGGTCGATGTGCCGCGCCTGGTGCGGGGCCTTGCGGTAGTAGTCGAGCATGTAGTCGTGGAACGCGGCCACGGTCAGGTCCGAGCTCTGGATGAAGCTCGTCCACTCGTCGGCGGAGTCCTGGCCGATGTCGTTCTCGATCACCTCGGCGGCGAAGCCCTGCCAGCGGCGGCTGGGCTGGCGCTCGCGCTCGTTGGCGCGCCGCAGGTCGACGATGACCCGCAGGTTCATGGCGGCGAGTCGCTCGAGGTCGGCGTCGGTGGCGGCCCCATGGCCGGCCGAGCGGTAGAGCAGCCCGGGCCGCAGCCGCCGGTGGCCGGCGGCGTAGTCGCCGAAGTCGCGGAAGTTGTCGATGCCTTCGAAGACGATGCGCCGGGTCATGGGGCGTCTTTCTAGCCGCCTTCCGCGACGAATTCGAGGCGGTCCCTACGTCAGGGACTGCGCAAGCCCCCGGGCTGACATCAAGTCGGTCGGGTTGCGGCGGGGAGGTGCGCAGGGCGCGGAGATCTCCGCGCGCTCTGCGTCTTCTCTGCGTCCTCCGCGGTTCAATCGAGCGCCTGCGGCGGCCATCGGCCTACACACGGCCTCAGCTGTCATCCCGGTTTCGCCGCAGGCGAAGACCGGGACCCATACGCGCCCGATGTGGGGCCCGGTCCCCGAGCGGCGGCGCCGCGCTCCATCCGGAAAGGCGGAGTCTATGGGTCCCGGTGTTCCGCTGCGCGGAAACCGGGATGACAGGGCAAGGCGGCGCGAGGCTCCTGGGCGTCGCAGCCTACCGGAACGGGGGCTCGTCGAAGCTGCGCAGCTTGCGGGAGTGGAGCCGGCTCCCCTCCTGCCGCAGCAGGTCGACCGCCACGATCCCGATCTGCAGGTGCTGGGCGATGGCGCGGTCGTAGAAGGCGTTGGCCTGGCCCGGCAGCTTGATCTCGCCGTGCAGCGGCTTGTCCGAGATGCAGAGCAGCGTCCCGTAGGGCACCCGGAAGCGATAGCCCTGGGCGGCGATGGTGGCGCTTTCCATGTCGATGGCGACCGCTCGGCTCTGGTTGAACCGCAGCGCGCTCGACGAGTACTTGAGCTCCCAGTTGCGGTCGTCGGTGGACACCACCGTGCCCGTGCGCAGGCGCCGTTTCAGCACGTCGCCCGTCTCGCCCGTGACCCGCTCGGCGGCGCCGTTCAGGGCCACCTGCACCTCGGCGAGCGGCGGGATCGGGATCTCGGGGGGCAGCACCCTGTCCAGCACGTGGTCATCGCGCAGGTACGCGTGCGCGAGCACATAGTCGCCGATCTTCTGGCTGCCCCGCAGGCCGCCGCAGTGGCCGATCATCAGCCACGCCTGGGGGCGCATCACGGCGAGGTGGTCGCAGACCGTTTTGGCGTTCGACGGCCCCACCCCGATGTTGACCAGGGTGATGCCGGTCCGGCCGGGGGCCATCAAGTGGTAGGCCGGCATCTGGTGCTTGCGCCATGTCCCGGCGGCCACGGCCGCCACGGGGTCGGGCGTCTCGGCGGTCACATAGACGTGCCCCGCGGCCGACAGCGCGGTGTAGGGCCCGCCAGCCTTCAGCTGCGAGCAGCCCCAGGCCACGAACTCGTCCACGTAGCGGTGGTAGTTGGTGAAGAGGATGTACTGCTGGGTATGCTCGGCCGGCGTGCCCGAGTAGTGGCTGAGGCGGGCCAGCGAGAAGTCGGTGCGCAGGCCGTCGAACAGCGCCAGCGGGCGCGGCTCGTCCTCCAGGCCCACCCAGGCGCCGTCGGTGATCTCGTCGCCGATGTAGGCGAGCTCGGTGGTCGGGAAATGGCGGGCGATCTCGACCGAGCTGACGTCGGCCATCGCCAGGTCGGCGGCGTCCAGCACGTAGGGGAACGGGATCTCCTGCTGCGAGCGGCCGACCTCCAGCTCGATCTCGAAGTCCTCCTGCAGCAGGCTCAGCTGCTCCACCAGGTAGTCGCGGTAGAGTTCGGGCCGCGTCACGGTCACCGCGTAACGGCCGGGCGACGGGATGCGCGCGTAGGCGCGGCTGGTGCGCGGGTATGGCAGGCCCGGCGGCCATGTGAGCCGGAGCTCGGGGTAGACGTAGGCCCCCGAACGGCGAACGGCCGGGTCGGGCGGCGGTCCGCCGGTGAGGAATGTCTTGAGGGCGGTGCGGAGACTCTCGACGCTCTTGCGGTATTCGGTCTCCAGCCGATCGACGATGCCGGCTGCTTCTGTCTTCTTCATCGGCCCGTATATAGCGCCCGCTTGTGACGCTTGCGAATCCGCTTCGCTTTACGGACGCGCCCAACCCGGCGACAAAGACCCCCGAATTCACCTGAGGTGCGCATGAACCGTCTCTTCACCTGGCTTGTCGTGGGCGCGATGGTGCTCGGCGTCCTCGTCGGCTGGCTGATCAACGTGAACCTCCCGGCCGACGAGGCGAAGGCGGTCGCGGACAACCTCACGATTATCACCGACATCTTCCTGCGGCTGATCAAGATGATCATCGCGCCCCTCGTCTTCACGACGCTGGTGGCCGGCATCGCGCACATGGGCGACGCCTCCGAGGTCGGCCGTGTCGGCGTGAAGACCATCTCCTGGTTCATCGTGGCCTCGATCGTCTCGCTGACGCTGGGCCTCGTCATGGTCCACCTGCTGCAGCCCGGCGTCGGCATGAACCTGGCCCCCGGCGAGGCGGCGGCGGCGACGGCCGTCGACATGTCGAAGTTCACCCTCCGCGAGTTCGTGACCCACCTGGTGCCGAGCTCGATCTTCGACGCCATGGCGCGCAACGAGATCCTGCAGATCGTGGTGTTCTCGGTGTTCGTGGGCGTGGCCGTCTCGGCGATCGACGACCGGGCGCCGGCGGTGCTCGCGGCCGTCGAGCAGGGCGCGCAGATCATGTTGAAGGTGACGGGCTACGTCATGAAGACGGCGCCCTTCGCCATCTTCGCCGCCCTCGCCGCCTCGATCGGCACGCGCGGCATCGAGGTGATCTTCACCTACGCCAAGTTCGTCGGCGGCTTCTACCTGTCGCTGGGCATCCTGTGGGGCCTGCTGATCGTCGCCGGCGTGGTGATCATCGGCCCGCGGGTGCTCAAGCTTGTCGGGCAGATCCGCGCCCCCACCCTCCTGGCCTTCTCCACGGCCTCGTCCGAGGCCGCCTATCCCCGCACGCTCGAGGAGCTGCAGAGGTGGGGCGTGAGCCGCAAGGTCGCCAGCTTCGTCCTGCCGCTGGGGTACTCGTTCAACCTCGACGGCTCGATGATGTACTGCACCTTCGCGACGCTCTTCATCGCGCAGGTCTACGGGATCGAGCTCTCGCTCGCCCAGCAGGTGACCATGCTGGGCCTGCTGATGGTCACTTCGAAGGGCATGGCCGGCGTGCCGCGCGCCTCGCTCGTGGTGATCGCCGCCACCCTCGCCTACTTCGACCTGCCCGAGGCCGGTATCGCGCTGATCCTGGCGGTGGACCACCTGCTCGACATGGGCCGCTCGGCCACCAACGTGGTGGGCAACTCCATCGCCAGCGCGGTGGTCGCGAAGTGGGAGAAGGAGATCCAGGAGCCGCAGGCCGAGCCCGCCAGGGCTTAAGGGGCGTAAACCACGTCGCTCAACGCGGCGTTAGGCGCACCCCGACAAGCTGGCGGCTTCACCAGGAACCCCCGAAGCCGCCGCTCCGTGACGGACCCCAGCCCCACCTTGGACCAGCTCGCCGCGCGCGTGGCCGAGCTCGAGGCCGAGCGCGAGATGACGCTGCGCCTGGCGCAGACGGACTCGCTGACGGGGCTCGTGAACCGCGGCGCCTTCACCTCGGGCCTGTGCGAGCGGCTGGACGCGGCGCGGGACGCCGGCGGGACCGTCTCGCTCTTCGTCATCGACCTGGACCGCTTCAAGAACCTCAACGACAGCCTCGGCCACCATGCCGGCGACATCCTCCTGGCCGAGCTGGGACGGCGGCTGCACGAGGACGCCCTGCCCGGCGAACTCGTGGCGCGCCTGGGCGGGGACGAGTTCGCCGTCGTCTCCGACACCGCCGAGGTCGCGACGCGGGCCGAACGGCTGGTGGCGACGCTCAGCCAGCAGCAGACCATCTACGGCCGCCAGGTCAGCCCGGGCGGCTCGGTCGGCGTGGCGGTCTTTCCGCGCGACGCCCAGGACGCCGCCGACCTGCAGCGGTTCGCCGACATGGCCCTCTATCGCGCCAAGTCGCGCGGCGGCCGCGTCTGGTCGGCCTTCGACGCGGAACTCCGCGCCGAGAGCGAACGGCGCCGCAACCTCGAGGCCGAGCTCCGGCGAGCGATCCCCGCGGGCGAGATTGAGCCCTGGTTCCAGCCAATCGTGGACGCGATGACCGGCCGGATGGTGGGCGTCGAGGTCTTGGCGCGCTGGCGGCATCCGACCCAGGGCCTGCTGAGCCCGGCGTCCTTCGTCCCCATGGCCGAAGAGCTGGGCCTGATCCGCGCCATCGACGAGGCGGTCTTCGAGGCGGCCTGCGCCCGCACGGCGCCGTGGGTGGCCGAGGGCCTGATCGAGCTGGTGGCGTGCAACGTCAGTCCCCGCGACCTGCTGGACCCGGGCTTTTCCCGCAAGCTCATCGGGCGGCTCTCCAGGACCGCGCTGCCGGCCACGGCGCTCTGCGTCGAGATCACCGAGACGTTCCTGGTCTCGGACCTCAGCCTCGCCCGGCGGCACATCGAGCGGCTCGCGTCGAAGGGCGTGCGGGTCGCGCTCGACGACTTCGGCACCGGCTACTCGAACCTGCGCGCGCTGATGCACCTGCCCATCCAGACGGTGAAGCTCGACCGCTCGCTGATCGACGACGTCGGGCGCGATCCGCGCGTGTCCAAGCTGGTGGCCTCCATGCTGCACGCCGCCCGGGCGCTCGGGGTCTGCATCACCGCCGAGGGCGTGGAGGACGAGGGGCAGGCGCTGTTCCTGCGCTCCGCCGGCTGCGACCGGATGCAGGGCTACTTCTTCGCCAGGCCGATGCCGGCCAGGGAGATGGAGGCGCTCCTGCGGGAGATGAATACGCCCGAACTGCCCCTCGCCGTCGCGAGCTGACACGCGCCGCCCCCGACCGACCGACCGGCCCGGTTCAACCCGGCCTCGACTCGACAAGCTCCGCCGTCCAGGGTGAACCGGCGCGCGCCGGCGCCCGGCGCAGAACGCTTGACCACCCCCATATGTTACAAGATAACGCGCGGCCTTCGGACACAGGACGACCCTTGAGCTCAACCGCCAGCCCGGACCGGACGGAACCGCCGGACGCCCTGGACGCGTTCCGGGCGGACCGCATCTACCTGGGCGCGGACCACCGGCGGAACGAGCGCCGCACGTGGATCGTCACGGCCATCTGCGCGGCGACGCTGGCCGTGCTGGTGGTGGGCGGCGCGGCCACGCGATCCATGGCGCTGGTGGCGAGCGGCCTGCACATGGGCGCCCACGTGGTGGCGCTGCTGGTCGCCGCGGGCGCCTACGCCCTGGCGCGCCGCCACGCCACGAACCCGGCCTTCAGCTTCGGCACCGGCAAGGTGGGATACCTGGCCGGCTTCGCCAACGGCGTGGTCCTGGCGGTGACCGCGGCGCTCATCGGACTGGAGAGCGCGGGCCGGCTGCTCGAGCCGGAAGCGGTGGCCTTCGGCGACGCCCTGCCCATCGCGGTCGGCGGCCTTGTGGTGAACCTGGTCTGCATCTGGCTGCTGCGGCCCACGGACGCCGCGGCGGCGCGCAACGATCCCCAGGGCGACCTGAACCTCTCGGCCGCGCACCTCCACCTGACCGCCGACGCCGCCGTCTCGCTCCTGGCGCTGGCCGCGGTGCTGGCCGGGCAATGGCTGGACTGGCGCTTCGCCGATCCCTTGGCCGGGGTGCTCGCCGCGGTGCTCGTGGCTCGGTTCGCCTGGACGCTGGTGCGCCGCGCCGGCGCCGCCCTGCTCGACGTGAATCCTTCGCGCGAACTCACCGACGAGGTCCGGCGCCGGCTCTCGCATGAGGGCGAACGGGTGATCGACCTGCATCTCTGGCGCCTCGGACCGGGGCATCATGCGGTGATCGCGGTCATCGCCGCCAGCGAACCGCGGCCCGTGGCGACATACCGCGCCCGACTGGCTGGACTTGCGGGGATCTCGCATGTGACGGTCGAGGTGCGGACGAGCGGGGAACCGGACGACCATCACCATGGTCATGTCCACTGAGTAGGCAGGAGCTTGGATGTCCGGCTGGAGGCGTCATTTGCGGGGCGGCCGCGGCCTGGCCGTCGCCGCGGCCGTCATCGCCGCCGGGCTCGCGGGCGGTCTCGTCTCGGCGGACAAGGCGGCGCGGCTGGCGTCCGGGGCGCTGACCGAGACCCGCTTCGACATCCTGAAGACCAAGGCCCCGCCTGCGCCCGCGGCGCTCCAGGCCCGCCTCGGCGAGCTCGTGGCGGCCTACGGGGAAGAGGTCGGCGTGTCCGTGACCGACGTGCAGGCGGGCTGGACCGCCGGCGTCGACCAGGACAGGCCCTACCCGCAGCAGAGCGTGTCCAAGCTCTGGGTCGCCATCGCCATCATGAAGGCGGTCGACGAGGGGCGCCTGGACACCGAGGCGTGGGTGACGCTCACCGACGAGGACCGCTCGGTCTTCTTCCAGCCGGTCGCCTACAACATCGGCGCGTCGGGCTACCAGACCCAGCTCGCCGGGCTCCTGCGCCGGGCGCTGGTCGAGAGCGACAACGCCGCCAACGACCGGCTGATGCGGGAGCTGGGCGGGCCGGACGCCGTGTCGGCCGTGCTGGAGGACATGGGCCTCACCCAGGTGAAGGTGGGCGCCTACGAGCGCGACCTGCAGGCGCGCACCGCGGGCCTCGTCTGGCAGGCCTCGTACGGCTTCGGCTGGAACTTCCAGGCGGCGCGGCAGGCGTTACCGCTGGAGACCCGGCAGGCCGCCATGGACGCCTACCTGGCCGACCCTCCCGACGGCGCCTCGCCCGCAGCGATCACGGCCGCCCTGGCCGCCCTGCACCGAGGCGAACTGCTCTCGCCCGCGTCCACGCAGTACGTCATCGGTCTCATGACCCAGGCCAGGACCGGACCGCGGCGGCTCAAGGGCGGCCTTCCCCCCGGCTGGACCATCGCCCACAAGACCGGAACCGGGCAGGACTTCCGCGGCGCATCGGTCGGCATCAACGACGTGGGCCTGATCACGGCGCCCGACGGCCGCACCTATGCCGTGGCGGTGATGCTGCGCCACACCCGACAGGCGGTGCCGGCGCGGCTTGCGCTCATGCAGGCGGTCACGCGCGCCGTCGCCGACGAGTGGAACGGAGACGCAAGATCGGCCGACTAGGGCCCGCCACGATCCGACAGCACCGATTTCAACAGCTTCCGGTCGGCAATGCCGGCGCCCAGGTCCACCTAGGGCCGTTCGATACCCTTCACCAGCGTGAGCCGGATCGGCTCGCCGTTCATGTCGCGGGATGTCCAGACGACGCCGGGGCCACCCTTGGCGGGGAAGACCGTGCAGTACTTGAAGGGCGCCGGGAACGGCTTGGACTGCTTCAGGCAGACCTTGTCGTCCTTCAGGCTCCATTTCCCGGCCGACCACTTGCCGCGCCGCCCGATGGCTTCCCAGGTGCCGTCCGCCTTGAACCAAAGGCGCTGCGCCCGGCCGTCCGGATAGAGCGCCTTCACCGTGTTTCCGAAGGCGGGCGCGATGCGCGCGGCTTCCGCCGGCTGGGCCGCAGCGGCGGGGACGAAGGCGGTTGCGGCTCCGGCGAGGAGCGCAGTGACGGAAAGCAATGCACGCATGGGATCTCACGAGGTGACGACCGAACGACGGGCGGCGCAAGAGGCCCTGCCGCGCCTGAACCCAACCTGACCGTCGCCGTAGGCGCGGGGCCTAGAGCCAGTACGGTCCGATCCCGTAGCCCGCGTAGTAGCGGTGGATGTCCTCGCGGCTGAGTTCGTCGTTCCAGCCCGAAAGCTCGCTCTCGTCGATCATGGGCGCGGTCTCCAGGGCGTCCTTGTCCATGGGGACCACGTAGGCCCGCTGCTCGGTGTCGTACTTCAGGAGCTTCCAGGGCACCGGGTGGTACTTCGCGCCGATCCCCAGGAGGCCGCCGAAGGACAGGATCGCATAGGCCACCTGGCCCGAGACTTTCTCGATGGCGACGTCCTCGATCTTCCCGAGCTTCTCGCCCGCTGGGTTGACCACGTCGGTCCCGTTCACGCGGTCGGCTGGAATGAGCGGATGTTCCGGCTGGGCGGCCATCTCGGCGCCTCCTTCGAGCTGGTGGAGGCAGGGGAACGCGTCGCCGCCGCCGGGGTTCAGCGCCCGGCGACCACCGGCTTGGCCGCGATGTTGGTCCGCCCGACGCCGTCCACCGCGTAGAGCGCCTCGAGGGGCGAGGATGCCGGCAGCGCGGACAGGGCCTTGGCGTCCGCCGCGATCTCGGCCGTCTGCATGACCCCGATGTCGCGCGCGCCGGCGACGATCACGAACCGGTTTCCCGCCGCGCCCGTGAACGCCGCGAGGTAGCCGTAGTCCCGGTTCGGGCGGTCGCCGGACGCCGGCCCCGCGCCTGAGACGTAGGTCTCGCCCGTGCGGCGGTCGATCAGCTCGTCGAAGGTGTCGCCGACCGCGAACCGCGAGCGATCGAAGACCGGCTCCTGCAGCAGGCGCAGGGCCGACAGGTATCCCACGTAGACGATGTCAGCGCTCTTCATCAAGTCGGGCGTCAGCTGCGAGGCCGTGATCACCCGCACGCGGTCGCCGCGCCCCGCCGCCTCCCGCACCAGCGGCACGATCTGACGCAGCGCGAGCGTCGCGCCGACGGGCGTGTAGTAGGTGTCGAGGTCGACATAGCGGCCCTGGAACTGCGGGTTGTCCATCAGCCAGGCGTCCAGGTCCGCCGGCGAGTTGATCTCGAACGCCCGGATCATCCGCCGCGGCGCCTCGCCGTTCTCGGTGTCGCCGAAGATGTAGTAGTCGCCGACCACCACGATGACGGGCCGCTCCCGCCCCACCCCCGCCCACAGCGGCGACGCGGCCGCGGCGGCCAGTTCGTGGGAGGGCGCGCGCTGGACCACCATCCACCAGGCGCCGAGATTGAGGGCGAGAACCAGGGCGGCGACCGCCGCGAAGGGACCCAGCCAGCGCGATCGACCCGCCGGGGCAGGCGCCGGCGGCGCGGCGGCGGGCGCGACCTCGACCACGTCCAGCCGATACTCGCCGATCGGGATCTCCAGGCGGTGCGGCGCGGCCGCGCCCTCGCCCGCATAGAACTCGGCCAGCTTCTTGCGCAGCCGGTGAACGTAGACCCGCACCGAGGCGTCGCCCGAAAGGTCGAGTACGCGGCCGAACACGTCCTGCGCCACGTCCGCTTCGCGCAGGGTGCGCCCCTGGCGGGCGGGGTCGGCCATGTAGTCGAAGAGCCGGGCCAGGCCTTGCGAGCGTCCGAGGACGCTGGCGGCGCGGATCCGCGCCACCTCCTCCGCCAACGCCCCGGCCAGATCGTCGCTCATACCCGGTCTTCGACCCCGCTCCGCGCCCTGTAACCCCCTGTAACGGTCCTGGAAACCGTAAAGTACGCGCGCCGACGCGCCCGCGCGGGCCCAAACCCACCCATGCGGGGCGGTCTGGCCGCACGCGATGGGGGACGACGATGACCGGTCCGATGAACGCGCTGCTGCTGGGCGCAGCGCTGGCGGCGTGGGCGACCGCGGCGATGGCCGCGGACTCCGAGGTGGCCGAACTGGTGGTGGCAGGGGCGCGCCTCGACGAGACCCTGCCGCAGGACCTGTCACGCTATGGCAGCGACCTGGAGGTGATCTCGGCCACGGTGTTGCGCGACAACATCTACGTGGATGTGGGGCAGGCGCTGCAGATGCAGACGCCGGGCCTGTTCCTGTCCCCGCGCAACGGCCCCTTCTCATACGCCGACATCGCGCTGCAGGGCTCGCGCACCGGCGACGTGCTGTGGCTCGTGGACGGCGTGCGGATCAACAACCGGCTCTACACGTCCACCAGCCCGGCCGACACCCTGCCCGCCAGCATGGTCGAGCGGATCGAGGTGCTGAAGGGCGGCCAGAGCCTGTTCTACGGCACCCAGGCGGCGGCGGGCGTCATCAACGTCGTGACCCGGCCCTACAGCGACAACCTCGGCGGGGTCTTCACCGTCGGGGGCCACACCAACGAGGGCGTCCACGCCGACCTCATGGTGCGCGGACCGGCCGGCCCGGCGAAGTTCGTGGCCTGGGCGTCCAAGGACGAGGCCGAGGGCTACCGCACCTTCGACGTCTTCCAGCCCAGCGCCACGGCGCGCAAGCGCGGCTACGACGTCGTGAGCTTCGGCGGGAAGCTGGGCCTCACGCTCTCGGACGGCCTGGTGCTCAACCTCTACTACCAGCACACCGACGCGCACCTGGACTATCCGAACCCGCGCCTCACGCGGCTGGCCTTCAACGACCGCGACGAGGAGATCGGCAGCGTCTCTCTGGACTGGACGGCGAGCGAGACAGTCCAGCTCTCGGTCAAGGGCTACTACCACGACTGGGACAGCGTTTATTCGACGGTCAACAACGTGCCCGGCGCCCCGGCCGCCCCGCCGGTGATCGTCGACGACCTCACCTACTGGGGATACGAGGACTACGGCGTGGCCGTGCTGGCGAAGCTGAACCTGCACCGCGGGTTCGAGTATCAGCTCGGCTACGACTACCAGAACTTCAACGGGCGCGACGAGGTGCTGCTGATCGCCCAGCAGACCGAGCGCGTGCACGCGCTGGTGGCCCAGGTCCGCACCACCGACGACCTCTTCGCCAACGCCCATCTCGCCGCCGGGGTCCGCTACAACCGCACGAAGGAGAGCGAGAAGGCGGTCTGGAACGTCTCCGGCCATTGGGACGTGACGCCGCAGCTGTACCTCGAGGGCATGGTGGGCACGTCGTTCATCCTGCCCAGCGCGGAGCAGCTGTTCGGGATCGATCCATGCTGCGCGGTCGGCAACCCCGACCTGAAGCCGGAGGAGAGCCTGAACGGGAATGTCGCCGTCGGCGGGCGCACCGGGCGGCTGACCTGGCAGGTCACGGCCTTCGCGCGCCGGATCGAGGACCTGATCGTCGACGACTACGTCCAGCCGGGCTTCCCGGACGGGATCTACATCAACACGCCGGGCAAGGTGCGCTCGCGCGGCCTCGAGGGGCAGGCCAGCGTCCAGGTGACCGACGCGCTGCGCGCCTTCGGCTCCTTCGCGCTGACGCGGACGCGGGCCGCGGGCGCGGGGCGGCAGTTCGACCGGATCCCGAAAGTCCAGGCCAAGGGCGGCGTCGTCTATGCGCCGGCCGACCGTCCCTTCGGCGCCTCGGCCAGCCTGCTCTGGACGGGCGACGTCCACCAGCAGGTGACCGACTTCGGGCGGGTGAACTACGGCGACTACGTGGTCGTGGACCTGGCGGCGCACGTCTACATCGACGCCGACCGCCGACACCGGCTCACCGCCCGGCTCGAGAATGCGTTCGACGAGGACTATGCGACGCGGGTGAACTCGGCGCGGATCGACCTCTCCACCCAGCGCTTTCTCTACCGGTTCCTCGGCGTGCCGCGGACCCTCAACGTGAGCTACGCCTATTCCTTCTGAGGCGGCCCGCTCCGCCCGCAGGCCCTGGGCGCCGAAGTGGCTGGTGGTGACCCACCGCTACGTGGGCGTCGTCATGGGCCTCTTGATGCTGCTGTGGTTCGCGAGCGGCGTCGTGATGCTGTTCGTGCGCTGGCCCGAGGTGACCGACCACGAACGCGCCGCAGGCCTGGCGCCCATCCCCTGGGAGTCCTGCTGTGACTTCGGCGGGCTCCCCGACGACCGGCGCTTCGAGCGGGCCGCCGTCGAGGCGTTGGCCGGCCGCCCGGTGCTCCGCCTCGACGGCGAAGTCTTCGACCTGACGACGGGTCGCGGGCTCACGGGCGTCACCTCGGCCGAGGCGCGCCAGGTCGCCGTCGCCTACGCCCGGGCCCATGGCGTCGCCGGCGACGCCGGCGCGGCCGAGGCCGTCGTGCGCGACCAGTGGACGGTGACCGGCTATTTCAACCGCGCCCGCCCCTTCTACCTGTTCCGCTTCGACGATCCGGCGCGCACCGATGTCTATGTCTCGGCCCGCGACGGCCGGGTGGCCCAGGCGGTGAACCGGACCGAAAAGGTCCTCAGCTGGCTGGGTCCGATCCCACACTGGCTCTACCCGGCGGTTCTCCGCGCGGACGTGAAGCTCTGGACGCAGGTGGTGATCTGGACGTCGCTGGCGGGCGTCTTCCTGACGGTGACCGGCCTCTACCTCGGCGTGGTCGCCTGGCGGCCCTGGCGCGACGCGCGCCTGACGCCGTACCGGGGGTGGATGGCCTGGCACCACCTGGGAGGACTGGCGGCCGGGCTGCTCACCCTGAGCTGGGTGGCGAGCGGCCTCCTCTCGGTCAACCCGTGGGGCCTGCTCGACAGCGACGGCGACGCGCGTGCGGCACGGGTGGCGGGCGCCGTCGACGTCGGGCAGCTGCGCGAGGCGGTCCTGGCGGCGAAAGCGGCGGGCGTGGCCGCGCATCGTCTCCGCGCCGCGCCGCTCGACGGCCGCGCCTACCTCATGGCCGACGGCGTGCGGCTCGACCCCCTGGCCCGTCCGACGCCCCTCCAGGCGGCGGACCTGGCGGCGGCGGCCGGACGTCTCGGCCCCGTCCGTTCGGCGGCCCTGCTCTCCCGCGAGGACCAGTACTACCGGGGCCACCATGAGCCGGTCGCCCTGCCGGTCTACCGCGTCATCCTCCGGGACGGCGTCCGCCTCTACATCGACCCAGGCAGCGGCGAGGTCCGCCGCGTCGCCGACGCCGAGGCCCAGGGCTTCCGGTGGGCCTTCGAGGGCGCGCACCGGCTCGACTTCGTCGACGGGTTCGACCGGGGTCCGGCGTGGGCCACCGCCATGACGGCGCTGCTGTCCCTGGGCGGGTTGGGGGTCGCCACCGGCGTATGGCTGGGCGTGCGCCGCGCGTCCGACGATCTGCGGCGCCTGAATCGAAACGCCCCGAGACTCGGCTGAGCCCCGGGGCGTCCGGATCGTCGCGGCGATGACGCCGCGCTCGCCCTTACTTGGACGGGCTGGTGTCGGGGGTGTTGGCCGTGGTGGCCCCACCGTCCGCATTGCCCGCCTGCTGCTCGACGGCGTCGGCGGCGGCGTTGAGCTGGGTTTCCTGCGCCTCATTGGGCGTGGCGGCGGCCTGGGCTTCCAGGCTGTCGGCCTTTTGCTCGGCGGCCTTGTCGGCGCTGCTTTCGCAGGCGGCGAGGCTCAGGGCGCCCAGGGCGGCGACGGCGGCGATTGCGATGCGCATGGGGTCTCTCCGGTTCAGCTTGCCGACATAGAGCGCACGAATGCGTGATCGGTTCACCGGAACTGCGAAATAGCGGTCACCAGGCGGGTCGCGGGCCCGGTTTCAGCTTCAAAGCGGGCTTTTCCACGAGGAACCAGCTCGCCAGGGCGAACGGCGTCACGGCAAAGATGGAAGTGACGACGCCCAGGTGGCCCTGGATGGCCAGCCACTGCTGCAACGGGAAGGCGTAGATATAGACGCCGTAGGACAGATCGGCGGGAAGCTTGCCGGGCCGCGCGAGCCCAAGCACCGCGGTCGGCAGGGCCAGAGGGCCCAGCAGGGGAAACGACAGGGCAGACGCCGCGCCCAGCCACAGCGGCGGCTTCCAGTCGCGCAGCAGGATCGCGGCGCCCGCGAAGAACAGCAGGCCGTTGCGCGCCGCGAGGAAGACGACCCGCGTCAGGGTCTCGTCAGCCCAGTTCGGCATGGTGAGTCGCATCGTGAGCCACACCGCCGCGCAGAGCGCCGCCAGGCCGTAGACCGCGGCAGGCCGCGCACGGATCAGCATCAGCACGAGATAGAAGGTGAACTCCAGCCGCAGGGTCCACAGGACGCCGTTGACGACCCCGGCCATGGGAGCATCGGCGAACACCCCCGGCAGGTCGTAGGTCACGGGGTAGAGCAGCGCGTTCCGCAGCACATAGAGCGCGGCCGCCGGCCAGTACTCGGCGGCGGGCGCCGTGGTCACGAAGGCCAGCAGCACCACGGTCACGACGAGCGAGGCGATCAGCCCGGGCTCGATGCGCAGCACGCGCTTCAGCAGGTAGGTCTTCGGGTCCCGCAGGTAGCTCGCGGTCACCAGGTAGCCCGAGATCACGAAGAAGATCGACACGCCCAGGGCGCCGAGGTCCTCGACACCCACGATGCGAAGCGGCGGGTCCCCCGCGAGCGGAAACGCGTGGCTCACCACGACGAGCAGCGCCGCGATGAGCCGCATCAGGTCGAAGTTCATGGCTCCGCCGTACACCGTCCTCCGTCGCAAGGGCAGAGCTATCGCAGACGGCCGACGGCCTGCGCCCGTGACCAGTCAAGCCAGCGCCGGATCAGCTCAACACACAGGGGCCCATAGGCTCCGCGTTTCCGGACAGGGTCGCCCTGGCGTCGCCAAGACCGCGACGACCGCCTCAGTAGCCCACGTGCGTCAGGTAGAGGCCCTCCGCCGGCGCCACGGGGCCGCAGGCGCGCCGGTCGCGGGCGGCCAGGGCGGCGGCGACGTCCGCGGTGGTCCAGCGGCCGACGCCGACCTCGGCCAGCGTGCCGGTCATCGAGCGCACCTGCCGGTGCAGGAACGAGCGGCTGGCGAACTCCAGGATCACCTCGCCGCCCTCGCGGCGCACGTCGGCCACGTCCAGCGTCTTCACCGGCGACTTCGCCTGGCAGGCCAGGTCGCGGAAGGTGGTGAAGTCGTGATGGCCCACCAGCACCTGCGCGGCCTCGTGCATGGCCTCGGCGTCCAGCGGCTTCTTCACGTGCCAGACGCGGCCCTGGTCCAGGGCGGGCGGCGCCATGCGGTTCAGGATGCGGTAGCGGTAGCGACGGCCGGTGGCGGAAAAGCGCGCGTGCCAGCCCTCCTCCGCCAGCTCCGCCGACAGGATCGCCACGGGGTCGGGCTGAAGGTGGAAGTTGAGCGCATTGCGGACCGTGTCGGCCGGCCAGGCCTTGGCGAGGTCCACCTGGACCACCTGCCCCGTCGCATGCACGCCGGTGTCGGTACGCCCCGCCGCCCCCACGCGGATCGTCTCGCCGCAGAACCTGAGCACCGCGCGCTCCAGCGCCCCTTGCACCGAGGGCAGGTCGGCCTGAGCCTGGAAGCCGTGGAACGGCCGGCCGTCGTACTCGACCAGGAGGCGGTAGCGGGGCATCAGCCCAGCCGCGTCCCGGCCGGCACGGGCGTCCCGCGCAGGAAGACCTCGGCGTCCTGCGGCCCGCGGCCCTCGCGCTGGACCCGCAGCAGCCGAACGGCGCCCTCGCCCGTCCCGACCAGGAGGGCGTCGTCCAGGGTCACGCCCGGCTCGCCGGGCTCGTCCTCGAAGCGCGACAGCAGCGCCTTCACCCGGACCGGCCCCTTCTCCGTCGGCAGCTCGAACCAGGCGCCCGGGAACGGCGACATGCCGCGGATCTTGCCGTCCAGGACCCGGCCCGGCTTCGTCCAGTCCAGGCGGGCGAACTTCGCGCTGATCTTCTTCGCGTAGGTGATCCCGTCCTCGGCCTGCGGCGTCTCGACGGCCGTCCCGGCCTCGATGTGCGGCAGCGTCCGGGCGATGAGCTCGGCGCCCGCGGCCGCCAGGCGGTCGTGGAGGGTCGCGGCCGTGTCGAGCGGGCCGATCCGGACGGTGGCGGTGGCGAGCACAGGACCCTCGTCGAGGCCCTCGGTCATGCGCATCACCTGGACGCC
This sequence comes from Phenylobacterium sp. T106, assembly GCF_057219735.1. Lineage (NCBI taxonomy): Bacteria > Pseudomonadati > Pseudomonadota > Alphaproteobacteria > Caulobacterales > Caulobacteraceae > Phenylobacterium > Phenylobacterium sp. T106. Next base: position 131,915 of record NZ_JBXVWA010000007.1, read on the forward strand.
CGTGACCGCGTCGCCCGCCATGATCGCCCGCTGGATCGGCGCGGCGCCGCGCCAGCGCGGCAAGAGCGAGCCGTGCACGTTGAAGCTGCCCAGCCTCGGCGCCTCCAGCACCTCGCGCGGCAGGATCTGGCCGAACGCCACGACGACCGCGGCGTCGAGGTCCAGCGCCCGGAACGCCGCGATCTCTCCGGGATCGCGCATCGAGGCCGGCGTCCGCACCGGAATCCCCCGCGCCTCGGCGAAGGCGTGCACCGGCGACGGCTTCAGCTCATGGCCGCGCCCGCGCGGCGCGGGGGGCTGCGAATAGACGCACACGACCTCGTGCCCCGCGTCCAGGATGGCGGCGAGCGCGGAGACGGCGAAGTCCGGAGTGCCGAGGAAGGCCAGGCGCATGGCGCGCTCTTAGCCGCCCGCGGCGGCCAAGGGAACTTCGCCGCAAGCGCGGCCGTTTCCCGGGCGATCAAGGGAGCATCCGACATGGCGAAACTGATGATCGCCGCGAGCCTGGGCCTCGCGCTGGCGGTGGGAGCGTGCACCGAGGCCGAGCGCCGCGACGCCGGCAACGACGCCGAGGCCGCCGCGGGCAAGGTCGCCGCCGAGACCCGGGACGCGGTGAACAGCCCCGAGCTCAAGGAGATGGGCGCCGAGATCAAGGAGGCCGCGGGCGACGCCGGTCAGGTCATCAAGAACGCCGCCAAGGGCGCGGCGGAAGGCGCGCGGGAAGGCGTCGCCAAGGTGGAGAAGGAAAGCGAGGAAGCCGCGCACGACCCCAACCACTGAGCCCGATGGCTACCGCGGCTCCTGGGCCAGCGTGTGCGCCACGATGGCGTTGGCGTGACCGTGCCCCATGCCGTGTTCGGCCTTGAGCATGGCGACGAGTTCCATGTGCTTGGCTGGGAGCCGCTGGCGAACCAGGTCCTGCCACTCCGAGATCGGGCGCCCGTACCGCTTCTCTATGGACGGGAAGTAGGACGCCGGTCCCTTCATCCGCTCTTCCGCCACCGCGCGATCCTCTTCTGATGCTCTCTCGCCAGAGGACGAACGGGCGCGAACGGCCCCGACATTTGGAGTCGCGGGGTCAGGCCGCCTTGGCCTGCTTCTTGACCTTCTTGATGGCCTGTTCGCGCTTCAGGCGGGACAGGTGGTCGATGAACAGCACGCCGTTGAGGTGGTCCATCTCGTGCTGGATGCAGACGGCGAAGAGGCCCTCGGCGTCCTCTTCGATCTGCTCGCCCTTGTAGTTCAGGTAGCGCAGCTTCACGCGGGCCGGACGCTCGACCTCGTCGTAGATCTCGGGGACCGACAGGCAGCCCTCCTCGTAGGGCGCGGTGTCGTCCGAGGCCCAGAGGATCTCGGGGTTCACGAAGTAGCGCGGCTGGCGGTCCTCGCCTTCCCGGGCCAGGTCCATCACGATGACACGCTTGGGAACGCCGATCTGGATCGCGGCCAGGCCGATGCCCGGCGCCGCGTACATGGTCTCCAGCATGTCGTCCATCAGGGCGCGCAGGTCGTCGTCGACCGCCGCGACCGGCTGGGACACCTGCTTCAGGCGGGCGTCGGGAACGACGAGGATCTCTCTCAGGGCCATGGGCGGCAGGTAAGCGGGCGATAGTTGAGCGTCAAGGTCGGGCATGGCCTGCGGCGGCCGGCCAGGCTGCGGCTACTCGCCGCCGGCCGCGAGCCGCACCGTGGGCGCCTCGGCCTCCAGCAGCTTGGTGATCGGGCGCACCCCGGTCTCGATCACGGCCAGCTCGGGGATCTCCTTGCCCTGGTGATCCACCTTCAGGTCCTCGAAGCGGCGGGCCTGGGTGAGCACCTGGGTCTCGAGCGAGCCCACGAACTGGTTGTACCGCGAGACCGCGGCCTCCAGCGCCTTGCCGACCGAGCCGGCGTGACCGCCCATAACCGCGATGCGTTTGTAGAGCTCCTTGCCCAGGTCGGCGATCTGGCGCGCGTTCACCGCCTGCTCCTCCACGCGCCAGCCGTAGGCCACCGCCTTGCAGAGCGCGAAGAGGGTGCTGGGGGTCACGATCACGACGCGCCGGTCCATGGCGTCGCTCATCAGGTCCGGCGCGCGGTCGAGCGCGGCGGCCAGCGCGGAGTCCAGCGGCACGAACATCGCCACGAAGTCGGGCGAGGCCTCGAACTGGTCCCAGTAGGCCTTGGCCGAAAGGCCCTGGATGTGCCCCTTCACGCTCTGCACGTGGCGCAGCCCGGCGGCGTCGCGGCCGAGGTCGTCCGTGGCCTCCTGCAGCTCCAGGAAGGCGTTCAGCGAGCACTTGGCGTCGATCACGAACAGCCCGCCGCCCGGCAGCTTCACCGTCACGTCGGGGCGGCGGCGGCCCTCCTCGGTGTCGGTCGAGGCCTGCTCCTCGAAGTCGTAGCGGGCGGCGAGGCCGGCGGCCTCCAGCACGTTGCGCAGCGTCTGCTCGCCCCAGCGGCCCTGGACGCCCGCGCCGCGGCGCAGCGCCGCCGACAGCTTGCGGGCCTCGTCCTGCGTGGCGGCCGAGGCGGCGAGCAGCTGGGCGATCTGTTCCTTCAGGCCGCCGGTCTCCTCGGCGCGCGCCTTCTCGACCGCCGTCACCTGCTCCTGGAACTTCTGCAGCGTATCGGCCACGGGCTTCAGCTGGGCCTCTAGGCGGGCCTGGGCCAGCTGCTCGCGGCTGCGCACCTGCTCCTCGTTCCGCTTGAGGATCTCCTCGGCGAGGCTGGAGGCCTGCTGGGTGAGCTGCGCGGCCAGGAGGTCGCCGTGACCCTCCACGAGGCGGGCCTTCAGCTCGGCGGTATTGGCCCGGCCGCGCTCGCGCAGCGCCCAGGCGACGGCGGCCGCGGCCAGGAGCACGCAGCCGATGGCGAGGAAAAGCAGACCGTTCATGCTGTGTTCCTAGCGCGCAGAGTGAGTCGCGGCGAGTCGGGAGTCGACGGCGCGCCCTCTGGCCACGCCCCGCGGGGCGTGCCAGCATCCGCCGCACTCGGGGGAGGACGCGACACAGATGACGGCTCAAGCGCAGGCCGCGCCATTGCGCGCGGCGTTCAGCCCGCTGGTCGTCCCCTTGCTGGGGCTCGCGATCTTCATCAACTATGTGGACCGGGGGAACCTTGCGACCGCCGCCCCGCTGCTCAAGACCGAGCTGTCGCTGAGCGCGTCCGAGATCGGGGTCCTGATCTCGGCGTTCTTCTGGACCTACACGCCCGGCCTCGTGCTGGCCGGCTGGCTCGCCGACCGGGTCAACGCCTACATGACGCTGGCCGCAGGCCTCGCGCTCTGGTCGCTCGCCACGCTGTTCACAGGGTTCGCCAGCGGCTTCGCCGTGCTGCTCGTGCTGCGGCTCGTGCTGGGCCTGGGCGAGGCGTCGGCCTTTCCCTGCTCGTCCACCATCATCGCCCGGCACGTGCCGGCCAGCCGCCTCGGCGCGGCCAACGCCATGACGCTGCTGGGGGTCTCCCTGGGCCCCGCGGTGGGCGTCTTCTTTGGCGGCCTGCTGATGGCCGAGCTGGGCTGGCGCGGGATCTTCATCCTGTTCGGAGCCCTGTCGCTCGCCTGGGTCGTCCCCTGGTTCCTGACCACGCGGACCCTGGCTGCCGCGCCGCCGCCCGAGGACGCCGCCGACGGCCCGAGCCTGGCCCGCATCTTCGCCCAGCGCGACCTCTGGGGCGCGGCCCTGGGCCACTTCGCCGTCAACTTCGGCTTCTACTTCATCGTCTCTTGGATGCCCCTCTACCTCGTGCAGGCGCACGGCTATTCGCTCACGCACATGGCCACCCTGGGCGGCGTCATCTACCTCGTCTACGCGGCCTCGGCCTGGGGCAGCGGCGTGATCTCGGACCGGAGGATCGAGGCGGGCGGATCGCCCAACGCGGTGCGCAAGTTCTTCTTCGTCGCCACCCTGCTGGTGGCCTCTGCGGGCCTGGCCGCGGCGGCGGTCCTGCCGCCCACGGCGGCCATCGCCAGCCTGTTCGTGGTCGCGGTGGGCCTGGGCGCGGTGGGGCCGCACATCTTCGCCACCGGCCAGACGCTGGCCGGGCCCAAGGCGGCGGGCAAGTGGATCGGCGTCCAGAACGCCATCGCCAACTGCGCCGGCATCACCGGTCCGATCATCACGGGGATCATCGTCGACCGAACGGGCGGCTTCGAAGGCGCCTTCGTGGTGGCCGCGGCGGTCACCCTCACCGGCGTCGTGAGCTGGGGCCTGATCGTGCGCCGCATCGCGCCCCTGGACTGGAGCGCGAAGGCCTAGGGCCCTGACGGACCCCGTCAGGCCGGCCGCCGGGCGCGCATCGCCTGAGCGATGGTGCCGTCGTCGAGCCAGTCCAGTTCTCCGCCCACGGGGACGCCGCGGGCCAGCATGGTGACGCTCACGTCGGCGCCGCCCAGCCGGTCGGCGAGGTAGTGGGCGGTCGTCTGGCCGTCCACCGTGGCCGGAAGCGCCAGGATCACCTCGCGCACGCCGGCGTCCGTCGCGCGGTTCACGAGCGGCCCGACCTTCAGCGCCTCGGGGCCCACGCCATCCAGCGCCGACAGCAGCCCGCCCAGCACGTGGTAGCGGCCGCGGAAGGCCCCGGCCCGCTCCATGGCCCACAGCGCGCCCACCTCCTCCACCACGCAGATCAGCGAGGCGTCCCGCTGGGGATCGGCGCAGATGGCGCAGGGATCCTGGGTGTCGAGCGAGCCACAGACGTGGCAGGTCTTCACCCGCTGCGCCGCCTCGGAGAGCGCGTCGGCGAGCGGCAGCAGCAGCTGGTCGCGGCGCTTCAGCAGGGCCAGCGCGGCGCGGCGCGCCGAGCGCGGGCCAAGCCCGGGCAGCTTCGACAGGAGCCCGATCAGCCGCTCGATCTCGGGTCCGGCGGACGCGGCCAAGTCAGAACTTCGGCATGCCGGGGATGTTGAGCCCCGCCAGCGGCCCGGCGGCCTCGCGCATCACCTCGGCCTGGGCGGCGTCCAGCTTGCGCTTGGCGTCGGCGTGCGCGGCGACCACCAGGTCGGCCACCACCTCGCCCTCTCCCGGCGCCATGAGGCTCTCGTCGAAGGTCACGCGGGCCAGCTCGCCCGTGCCCTTGAGCGTCAGCTTCACCATGCCGCCGCCCGAGGTGCCCTCCACCTCCAGCGCGGCGATCTTCTCCTGCGCCTCGGTCATGCGCTGCTGCATGGCCTGCGCCTGCTTCATCAGGGAACCCAGGTCTTTCATCTCACCCACTCACTGCGCCGCAGCGCTCTCGTCCACCGCCAGGATCACCAAGCGCGCCAGGACGGCCTGGCGATCCGAAGTCTCCCGCCGCTTCCGCAGCCGGGTCACGCCTCGTCTCCGTCCTCGTCCGGCGGCGGCGCTTCCGAAGGGGTCGCCTCGGCCGCCTGTTCCAGGTTTCGGATGCCGACGATCTCGGCGCCGGGGAACGCCTGCATCACCTGCTGCACGAACGGGTGCTGCTCGATGGCGGCGCGCACCTCGCGCTGCTCGCGCTTCTGCTTCTCCCACAGGCTCTCGGCGCCGCCGCCGCCCTGGGCGGTCACGAACCAGCGCTCGCCGGTCCATTCCTTCAGCCGGCCGACCAGCCGCTGGGCCAGGTTGGCGGGCGCGCCGGGGGCCGGCTCGTACTCGATCGCCCCCGGGCGGAAGCTGATCGGACGGATGAACCGCTCCACGTCCAGCTTCAGCGTGATGTCGCGGCGGCGGTCGATCAGCTTGAGCAGGTCCTCGAAGGTCTGCAGCGAGGCGACCGGCTCGGTGGACGGCTGGGCTGCTGCGGGCATCGCCGCGCGCGCCACGGCCGATGCGGCCCCCCCGCCGCCGCCGGAACCACCGCCGGACGTCGGCCGCCCCGACCCGGGACCGCCCCCGGCGGGCGACTCGCCGGCCTGCAGCCGCTTCAGGGCCTCTTCCGGTCCCGGCAGGTCGGCCGCATAGGCCAGCCGGATCAGCGCCATGTCCACGGCGGCCGCCGCGTCCGGCGCGCGCCGGACCTCGTCGTAGGCCTTGAGCAGCAGCTGCCAGATGCGCGCGAGCGTCCCCGCAGAGACCGCGGCCCCGACCGCCGCCAGCCGCTGGGCCTGGTCCTTCGGCATCACCAGCGCCTGCGGCCCCACGGTCTTGGCCACCGAGGCGCCGTGCGTATGGTCCAGGAGGTCCATCACCACCTGGTCCGGGTTGGCGCCGTAGCCGTAGAGCTGGCGGAAGGTCTCGATGGCGGGACCCGCCTCCCCGCGCATGATCTGCTCGAACAGGCCGATGGTCTGCGCCCGGTCCGCGAGGCCCAGCATGTCGCGGATCGAGGCGGCGGTGACGGTCTGTCCCGGCTCGGCCTGGACGATCGCCTGATCCAGCATCGACTGTCCGTCGCGGACGCTGCCCTCGGCGGCGCGGGCGATCAGCATCAGGCCTTCGGCCTCGACGCGCGCGCCCTCGTTCTCGCAGATCATCTCCAGGTTCTTGACCAGGACTTCCGGCTCCACCCGTCGCAGGTCGAACCGCTGGCAACGGGAGAGGATCGTCACCGGGACCTTGCGGATCTCGGTGGTGGCGAAGATGAACTTGGCGTGCGGCGGCGGCTCCTCCAGCGTCTTCAGGAGCGCGTTGAACGCCCCGGTCGACAGCATGTGGACCTCGTCGATGATGTAGACCTTGTAGCGGGCCTCCACCGGCGCATAGCGCACCGAGTCCGTCAGCTCGCGGATGTCGTTCACGCCGGTGCGCGAGGCGGCGTCGAGCTCGAGGACGTCCATATGCCGCCCCTCGATGATGGCGCGGCAGTGAATCCCCTCCTCGCGCAGGTCCAGAGACGGCGCGTGGACGGCGGAGCTCTCGTAGTTCAGCGCACGCGCCAGCAGGCGGGCGGTCGTGGTCTTCCCCACGCCCCGGACGCCGGTGAGCATGAAGGCATGGGCGATCCGCGAATGGGCGAACGCGTTGCGCAGCGTGCGCACCATCGCCTCCTGCCCGTACAGGTCGTCGAAGCTGCGCGGCCGGTACTTCCGCGCGATGACGGTGTAGGCCGCGCCCGGCTCCTCGGCGGCAGGCCTGGGCGCCGGCGCGGGCGCGTCACCGAACATGTCCCCGGTGTTCGGGTCCCGCTCGGGCGGGGAATCGTCGCGCTCGAAGTCTTCGCCCATGCAGGCCATGTAACGGGACGGCAGGTCCCGGCGAAAGTGGGAGGGTTCAGAAAAGCGTGGAAGCTGAGGTGGAGACCGGACAACGACCCGAGCCGTGACCCGTTGTGGCTGCTGCCTTCCGGCCCTGACCAGGTTGGCGGGGCGTTCGTCCGCCGCCGATCTCCGCGGCGGCATATGGCCCATGGGGCGCGCGGCGGCAAGGGGGCGTGGTGGCGCACGCCCCGGCAAACAGGCTAGGCAGGGACCATGCTTCGCCGTGTCGTCCGCTGGATCCTCATGCTTGTCGCCCTCCTCGCCGTCGCGTGGGGCTCGGTCGCCGTCGCCGCCGAGGTGATCAGCCGCCTCCCCAAGGCCCGGGGCGAGATGGTCGACATCGGCGGCCGTCAGCTGCGGCTGGTCTGCGAGGGCCCGAAGGGCGCCAGCCCCACCGTCTGGATGGAGTCGGGGGCGTTCAGCGGCGCGGCGGACTTCGCCGCGATCCAGCAGAAGCTGGCGGCCAGGGGGCTCCGGTCGTGCGCCTACGACCGCGCCGGCATGGGGTACTCGGACCCGGGGCCCCGGCCCCGGGACGGCGACGCGATCGTCGCCGACATGAAGGCGCTGATGGCCGCGTCCGGCGAAACGGGCCCCTATGTCCTGATGGGCCACTCCATGGCGGGGCTGTACCTCCGCCAGTTCGCGGCCGCGAACCCGCAACAGGTCGTGGGCCTGGTCCTGCTCGACGCGGTGACGCCCGAGATGGTGGAGCGCCCGGAGGCCGAGCGGTTCGCCGCGGCCATGGAGCGGATCGCCCAGTTCGGCGCCGTCGCCGGGAGCCTCGGCCTGACCAAGCCCCTCTACTGGTGGGGCGACCGCATCGGCCTGCCGCCGCAGGGACGCGCGGAGAAGCGGCGGGGCTTCATCTCCGGACGGCAGAGCCGCAACGCCTACGCCGAGGTCAAGGGCTGGCGCGCCGCGGCGGCCCAGGCCGCGGCGGCCGGGCCGCTGCGCCCGGAATGGCCCGTCGCCGTCATCACCGCCGGCCCTCGCACCGCGCAGATGTCGATGTGGGACGAGGTCCGCCAGGCGCCCGCGCGGGCGTCGCGCTTCCCCATGCTGCGGGCGCTGCCCGAGGCCAACCACCGCACCATGCTGGGACTCGTCCACGGCGACGCGGCCGTGGACGGGGTCGAACACGTGCTGCGCCACGCGGCGGGACGCGCGGCCGGGACGCCCTGACGGAGGCGGACGCACAGCGTCGCCCGCCGTGCTAAGGTGGCGCATGACCCAGCCCCCGGACGACGCGCCCGAGACCCCGATGCAGCGCGCGCTGCGGCTCAAGACGGCGGCCCTGCAGGCCAAGCCGCAGCCCCCGGGCGGACGCGGCGCCAAGCGACCCGCCTCGGGCATCGCCGCCGGCGCGTCGAAACCCTGGATGAAGCGCTAGGGTCCGGACCCAAGATCCGGGCAGGATCCGGGTCCCGGCATTCGCCGGGACGGTCGGAAGCTGTCGAAATCGCCGATATCGAACCGAGTTTGAACCCTAGGCGCCGCGGAAGGCGGGCGTCCGCTTCTCGTTGAAGCTGGCGACACCCTCGCGGCGATCCTGCGTCGTGAAGAGGTGGTTGTAGACGGTCAGCTCCAGGTCCATCGCCTGCTTCAGGTCGAGGTCCTGGCCGCCATGCACCACCCGCTTGGCGCCGCGGACCGACAGCGGCGCCTTGCTGGCGATCAGCCGCGCCACGGAGAGGACCGTGTCCATCAGGGCGTCCGCCGGGACGACGTCGCTGACGAGACCCCATTCGAGCGCCTTCTCGGCCGGGAACGGCGTGGCGGTGGTGAGGATCTCGATGGCCCGGCGCGGACCGACCGCGCGCGTCAGCAGTTGCGTGCCGCCGAGGCCCGGCAGGATTCCCAGGCCCGCCTCGGGCAGGCCGAAGCGGGCGCCCTCGGCGGCGTAGGCGAAGTCGCACGCCAGGGTCATCTCGCAGCCGCCGCCCATGGCGGCGCCCTGCACCGCGGCGATCACGGGAACCGGACAGGCGAGCTGGGCCCGGATCATCGCCTCGAACAGGCGGTGCTGCTCGGCCCAGGCCTCGTCGGTCATGCCGTTGCGCTCCTTGAGGTCGGCGCCGGCCTGGAAGTGCCGGCCCTCACCGGCCAGGATCACGCACCGCAGCGCCTCGTCGGCCCGCAGCCGGCTCCAGACGTCCAGCAGCTCGCGGCCCATCTGCGTCGAGAGCGCGTTCGCCACCTCGGGCCGCGCGAAGGTGATGACCGTGATCCCCGGCTCGGGCGTGGTCACCTTGATCGTCTCGTAGTTCATCGCCTCACCCCGTGCGCGCCGCAGGCGCTGTCAAATTCGACCACGAACCACACGAACCACAATGCGCGCGGCCATACCTCGGCGCCGGGCTGGTCGGCAGGACCGTGTTTGTGTGGTTCGTGTGGTTCGTGGTCAATTCACCTTCGGCGCTGACGCGCCGCGAAGCTCGCCCTCAGAAACTCTTGGGCTGCCCCAGCACGTGGGTGGCCACGTGGCTGAGGATCAGGTTCGTGGAGATGGGCGCCACCTGGTAGAGCCGCGTCTCGCGGAACTTGCGCTCGATGTCGTACTCCTCGGCGAAGCCGAACCCGCCGTGCGTCTGCAGGCACATGTCGGCGGCGAACCAGCTGGCCTCGGAGGCGACCAGCTTGGCCATGTTGGCCTCCGTGCCGCAGGGCTGGCCCGCCTCAAAGAGCTCGGCGGCCTTGTCGACCATCAGGCTGGCCGAGGTCATCTGCACATAGGCGCGGGCGAGCGGGAACTGGACGCCCTGGTTCTCGCCGATGGGCCGGCCGAAGACCACGCGGTCCTTCGCGTACTGACCGGCGCGGTCGATGAAGAAGCGGGCGTCGCCGATGCACTCCGAGGCGATGAGGATCCGCTCGGCGTTCATCCCGTCGAGGATGTACCTGAAGCCCTTCCCCTCCTCGCCCACGAGGTTCGCCGCCGGCACCACCAGGTCCTCGAAGAAGAGTTCGGTGGTGGCGTGGTTCAGCATGGTCCGGACCGGGCGGATGGTGAGGCCGTTCCCCACCGCCGCCTTCATGTCGACCAGCAGCACGCTCATGCCGTCCGACGGCTTCTCGTCGCGACGCGGGCTGGTGCGGCAGAGCAGGACCATCAGGTCGGAGTGCTCGGCGCGGCTGATCCAGATCTTCCGGCCCGAGACGACGTAGGTGTCGCCGACCTTCCGGGCGACCGTGGAGATGCGCGTGGTGTCGGTGCCGGCGTCGGGCTCGGTCACGCCGAAGGCCTGCAGGCGCAGTTCGCCCGTGGCGATCTTCGGCAGGTACGCTTCCTTCTGCGCCGGCGTGCCGTGCCGCAGCACGGTGCCCATGGTGTACATCTGGGCATGGCAGGCGGCGCCGTTGCAGCCCGATCGGTGGATCTCCTCCAGCACGGCCACCGCCGCGCCCAGCCCCAGGCCCGACCCGCCGTACTCCTCCGGAATCAGCACCGACAGGAACCCGGCCTCCGTCAGCGCCTGCACGAACGCCGTGGGATAGGCGCGCTCCCGGTCCAGCTCGCGCCAGTAGGCCCCAGGGAACCGGGCGCACAGCTTGCGCACGGCCTCGCGGATTTCAGGAAAGCTCTCGGTCATCGCCCCCGCTCTCTGCCACGCCGACCCTGCGTGAGCCTAGACCGCCGGCCATGTTCATGTATTGTTCCATTCCACCGCGAGCCGGACAGCCGCAAGATGGACCACGAACCACACGAACCCCACGAAGGACTGCTGCACCGCGAGGAGGTGTTCGCGGTCCAGGGTGCGGTCTTTGAGGTGAATCGCGTGCTGGGCGTGGGCTTCCTGGAAGCGGCTTACCAGGAGAGTCTCGCTCTGGAATTCGCAAGGCGCGATCTGCCCTTCGTGGCCCAGCCCAAGCTAAGCCTCGACTACAAGGGAAGCGCGCTCCGCGCAGTCTATGTTCCCGACTTCATTTGCTTCGGCTCCGTGATCGTTGAGCTCAAGGCTGTGAGCGCACTCGCGCCTGAACACCGCGCCCAAGTGATCAACTACCTGCGGGCTTCGCGCCTCAGGGTCGGCCTCCTCGTGAACTTCGGCGGGGCCTCGAAGGCCCAGATCGAGCGCCTCGTCCGGTGATGTTCGTGTGGTTCGTGTGGTTCGTGGTTAAGCCCCGGACCACCGCTGCCGTCGTGGCGTTACCCCGTGACACCAGCGACCGCGGAAGCCATCCTGCGCAAAACGGCGGGAGGGCGAGGTGTCGGGATTGAGCTACGTCCATGGGGCGAGCGCGAGCCCGCTGATCGGCAAGACGATCGGGGCGCTCTTCGACGAGACCTGCGCAGCCCATCCGGACACCCCGGCGCTCATCTCGCGGCATCAGGGGATCCGCTGGACCTACGCCGAGCTCAAGGCGCAGGTGGACGCCTTCGCCGCCGGCCTCATCGCCCTCGGCCTGACGCGCGGCGACCGGGTCGGGATCTGGGCGCCCAACTGCGCCGAATGGACCATCACCCAGTTCGCGACGGCGAAGGCGGGCCTGATCCTGGTCAACATCAACCCGGCCTACCGCCTCTCCGAGGCCGAGTACGCGATCAACAAGGTGGGCTGCCGGGCCCTGGTGATCGCGGTGCGCCACAAGACCAGCGAATACCTCGCCATGGTCCGCCAGCTGCGCGAGGCCGGGAAGCTGCCGACGGTGGAGGCGGTGATCACCATCGGCGACGATCCCCACCGCGGCTGCCAGTCGTTCCCGCACATCGCCGGCACAGCCAAGCGCGCCGAGCGCGCGGCCCTGGCCGAGGTCGCCGCCGCCCTGCAGTTCGACGACCCGATCAACATCCAGTTCACCAGCGGCACCACCGGCTTCCCGAAGGGCGCCACGCTCAGCCACCACAACATCGTCAACAACGGCTGGTTCGTCGCCGAGGCCATTCGGCTGCAGGCGGGCGACCGACTCTGCATCCCGGTGCCGCTCTACCACTGCTTCGGGATGGTGATGGGCAACCTGGGCTGCGTGACCCACGGCGCCACGATGGTCTACCCCGCCGAGGCGTTCGATCCGGCGGCGGTGCTGGAGGCGGTGGCCGAAGAGCGGTGCCAGGCCCTCTACGGCGTGCCGACGATGTTCATCGCCGCCCTCGCACACCCCGACTTCGCCGCCTACGACCTGTCGTCCCTGCGGACCGGGATCATGGCGGGCTCGCCCTGCCCGATCGAGGTGATGCGGCAGGTGGTCGAGCACATGCACATGCCGCAGGTGACCATCGCCTACGGCATGACCGAGACCAGCCCGGTCAGCTTCCAGTCCTCTTGCGACGACAGCCTCGAGCGGCGGGTTTCGACCGTGGGCCGGATCCAGCCGCACCTGGAGGTGAAGATCGTCGACGGCGAAGGACGGATCACCCCGCGCGGCGTCCCCGGCGAGCTGTGCACCCGGGGCTACTCGGTGATGCTGGGCTACTGGGACGACGCCGGGAAGACCGCCGAGGCGATCGACGGCGCAGGCTGGATGCACACCGGCGACATCGGCGTCATCGACGACGAGGGCTATTGCAACATCACCGGCCGCATCAAGGACATGGTCATCCGCGGCGGGGAGAACATCTACCCGCGCGAGATCGAGGAGTTCCTCTACCGCCACCCCGCCGTGCAGGACGTGCAGGTGATCGGGGTCCCCGATCCGAGGTTCGGCGAGGAGCTCTGCGCCTGGATCGTGCTGAAGCCGGGCGAGGCGCTGGAGGCCGAGGCGGTGCGCGACTTCTGCCGCGGCCAGATCGCCCACTACAAGATTCCACGGCACATCAAGTTCGTGGAAGGCTTCCCCACGACCGTCACGGGAAAAGTGCAGAAATTTGCCATGCGCGAGGCCATGATCGCCGAACTTGACCTCAGCATCGAAAGAACGGCGTAAGTCGCGGCCATGAGGAAACTGACTTCGGCGGTCGATCCGGCGTCCGCCGCCTTCGCGGCCAACGCAGCCGTCAACGGGGGCCTGGCCGACGAGCTGCGGGCGCGCACCGCGACCGCCGCGCTCGGCGGTTCCGAGGCGAGCCGCCAGCGCCACGTCTCGCGCGGCAAGCTCCTGCCCCGCGACCGGGTGATGCGGCTCCTGGATCCGGGCGCGCCCTTCCTGGAGGTGGGCGCCCTCGCCGCGAACGGCATGTACGACGACGAGGCGCCGGCGGCGGGCGTCATCACGGGGGTCGGCCGCGTCTCGGGCCGCGAGGTGGTGATCGTGGCCAACGACGCCACGGTGAAGGGCGGAGCCTACTATCCGATCACCGTGAAGAAGCACCTGCGGGCGCAGGAGATCGCGCTGCAGAACCGCCTGCCGTGCGTCTACCTGGTGGACTCCGGCGGCGCGAACCTGCCGCACCAGGCCGAGGTCTTCCCCGACCGCGAGCACTTCGGCCGCATCTTCTACAACCAGGCCCGCATGAGCGCCGAGGGGATCGCCCAGATCGCCTGCGTCATGGGCTCGTGCACGGCGGGCGGGGCCTATGTGCCGGCCATGAGCGACGAGACGGTGATCGTCCGCGGCGCGGGCGACGAGAGCCAGGGGACGATCTTCCTGGGCGGCCCGCCGCTGGTGAAGGCGGCCACCGGCGAGGTGATCTCGGCCACCGACCTGGGCGGCGCCGACGTCCACGGCCGCCGCTCGGGCGTGGTCGACCACGTGGCCGAGAACGACGAACACGCGCTGGCGATCGTGCGCCGCATCGTCGCCAACCTGAACACCACCAAGATGCATGGCCTCGCCCTGGAGGTCCCCGAGCCCCCGGCCTACGACCCGGCCGAGCTGTACGGGATCGTGCCGCAGGACGTGCGCGCGCCCTACGACGTGCGCGAGGTGATCGCCCGCATCGTGGACGGCAGCCGCTTCGACGAGTTCAAGGCGCTGTACGGGACCACCCTGGTCACCGGGTTCGCGCGCATCTGGGGCTATCCCGTGGCGATCCTGGCCAACAACGGGGTGCTGTTCTCGGAGAGCGCGCTCAAGGGGGCGCACTTCATCGAGCTGGCCTGCAAGCGGAAGATCCCGCTGGTGTTCCTGCAGAACATCTCGGGCTTCATGGTGGGCGGCAAGTACGAGGCCGGCGGCATCGCCAAGGACGGGGCCAAGCTGGTGACGGCCGTGGCCAGCGCCGAGGTGCCCAAGTTCACCGTCCTGATCGGCGGCAGCTTCGGGGCCGGCAACTACGGCATGTGCGGCCGCGCCTACAGCCCCCGCTTCCTGTGGACCTGGCCCAACAGCCGCATCAGCGTGATGGGCGGCGAGCAGGCGGCCGCGGTCCTGGCCACCGTCCACCGCGACGCGGGTAAGTGGACGAAGGACCAGGAGGAGGCCTTCAAGGCCCCCATCCGCCAGACCTACGAGGACGAGGGCAATCCCTACTTCGCCACGGCGCGCCTGTGGGACGACGGCGTCATCGATCCGGTCCAGACCCGCGACGTCCTGGGCCTCTCCATCTCCGCCGCGCTGAACGCGCCGATCCCCGAGACGCGCTTCGGCGTGTTCCGGATGTGAGGCGCGACATGGCCGCCACGATCCGCGCCGCCGGCGCGATTCATTGGAACCACGGACCACACGGACCACACCGACGCGTCCGTGCCCTCCGTGTGGTCCGTGGTTCCTTTCCAACGGCGCTGACGCGCCACGGAGCTTTCTGATGTTCCGCTCCGTACTCGTCGCCAACCGGGGCGAGATCGCGCGACGGGTGTTCGCCACCGCCCGGCGCCTGAACATCGAGACCGTGGCCGTGTTCTCGGAGGCCGACCGCGACGCCGCCCACGTGCGCGACGCCGACAAGGCGGTGCTGATCGGACCCGCGCCGGCGCGCGAGAGCTACCTGGCGGGCGAGAAGATCATCGCGGCCGCCAAGGCCGCGGGCGCCGAGGCGATCCATCCGGGCTACGGCTTCCTCTCCGAGAACGCCGATTTCGCCGAGGCCGTCACGGCGGCGGGCCTCATCTGGATCGGCCCGCCGCCGTCGGCGATCCGCGCCATGGGCCTGAAGGACGCCGCAAAGTCCCTGATGCAGAAGGCCGGGGTGCCGGTGACCCCCGGCTACCTCGGGGAAGACCAGTCCCCGGCGCGGCTGAAGGCCGAGGCCGACCGCATCGGCTATCCCGTGCTGATCAAGGCGGTGGCGGGCGGCGGCGGCAAGGGCATGCGCCTGGTGGAGAGCGCCGGGGCGTTCGAAGCGGCCCTGGACTCGTGCCGACGCGAGGCCGCCGCCAGCTTCGGCGACGACCGGGTGCTGCTGGAGACCTACGTCACCCGTCCGCGGCACATCGAGGTGCAGGTGTTCGGCGACACCCACGGCGATGTGGTCCACCTCTACGAGCGCGACTGCTCGCTGCAGCGCCGCCACCAGAAGGTGATCGAGGAGGCGCCCGCGCCGGGCATGAGCGACCTGGCC
Source organism: Phenylobacterium sp. T106 (assembly GCF_057219735.1). Classification (NCBI taxonomy): domain Bacteria; kingdom Pseudomonadati; phylum Pseudomonadota; class Alphaproteobacteria; order Caulobacterales; family Caulobacteraceae; genus Phenylobacterium; species Phenylobacterium sp. T106. The sequence goes on from NZ_JBXVWA010000007.1 coordinate 147,430, forward strand.
CGCGCGGCGGTCACCCAGGCCGCCGTGAAGGCCGCCAAGGCGGTGGGCTATGTCGGCGCCGGCACCGTCGAGTTCATCGCCGACGCCAGCGACGGCCTGAAGGGCGACCGGATCTGGTTCATGGAGATGAACACCCGCCTGCAGGTGGAGCATCCGGTGACCGAGATGGTGACCGGGCTCGACCTGGTGGAATGGCAGTTCCGCGTGGCGGCGGGCGAGCCGCTGCCGCTCAGCCAGGACGAGATCGGCCTCACCGGCCACGCCGTGGAGGCGCGCCTCTACGCCGAGAACCCCGCATCGGGCTTCCTGCCATCGATCGGGCGGCTGGAGAGCTTCAGCCTGCCGACCAACGTGCGCTGCGACTCCGGGGTCGACGAGGGCGATGCGATCACGCCGCACTACGACCCGATGATCGCCAAGCTGATCGCCCACGCGCCCAACCGCGAGCAGGCCATCGCCGAGCTGTGCGACGCCTGTTCGGACGTCGAGGTCTGGCCGGTGAAGACCAACGCGGCCTTCCTGGTGCGCTGCCTGGAGAACCCCGAGTTCATCGCCGGCAGCGTCGACACGGGCCTGATCGGCCGCGACCTCGCGGCGCTCACGGCGCCGGCCGAGCCGTCGGCCGAAGCGGCGGCCACCGCGGGCTGGGCCTTCCGGGAGCGCGTGGAAGGCCGCGAGGCCGAGCCCACGCCCTGGGTCGAGCTGAAGGGCTTCCGCCTCAACGCCCCGCCGGCGGCCACCACCCGCCTGTTCCACGGCGACCGGGCGGTCGAGGCCGCGATGCCCGCCGAGCCGTCGCGCTTCGTGCACGTGGAGAGCGACGAAGCGGTCGTCGTGTTCGAAGGCGGAGAGGCTTTCGTGTTCCGCGACCATCCGCCCGTGGCCGACGCGGACGGCGCGGGCGGCGACGGCGCAATCCGGGCGCCCATGCCCGGGAAGATCACCCAGCTCTCGGTCAAGGCGGGCGACACGGTGGTCAAGGGCCAGACCCTGCTCGTCCTCGAGGCCATGAAGATGGAACACGCCCTCGCCGCCCCCTTCGACGGCACGGTCGAGGACTTGACGGCCAAAGTGGGCGCCCAGGTGAGCGAGGGGACCGTGCTGGCCCGATTGGCGGGGGCCTGAGGCGGGCGTAAGCTCGCCGCATGTCCGAGACCCTCGCCCGCGATCCCCTGGCCGAGGCGCTGATCGAAGCGCTGGGCCCCGCCGCCGTCCTCACCGGGGAGGCCGCGCTGGAGAAGGCGCAGGGCTCGTGGATGCGGCTGGGGTCGCCACGCGCGGTCGTCTTCCCGCGGAACACCGCGGAGGTCTCGGCGGTGCTCAAGGTCGCGGACCGTCTGGGCGTTCCCGTCACCGCCTGGGGCGGCAAGACGGGGCTGGCGGGCGGCGCCACCGCCGACGACGCCATCGCGCTCAGCCTGGAGAAGATGAACCGCATCGAGGAGATCGACGTCGCCTCGGCCACCATGACGGTGGAAGCCGGCTGCATCCTGCAGGTGGCCTGCGAGGCCGCCGAGGCGCAGGGCCTCCTGCTGCCGCTGGACCTCGGCGCCCGCGGCTCGGCCACCATCGGCGGCAACATCTCCACCAACGCCGGCGGCAACCGCGTGGTCCGCTACGGCATGATGCGCGACATGGTGCTGGGGCTGGAGGCGGTCCTCGCCGACGGGACGGTCGTCTCGTCCATGAACCGGCTGATGAAGAACAACACCGGATACGACCTGAAGCAGCTCTTCATCGGCGCCGAGGGCACGCTGGGGATCGTCACCCGCGCGGTGCTGCGCCTGCGCAGCGCGCCGGTCAGCCAGAACACGGCCTACGTCGCGACGGACGACTTCGACTCGATCCCGCGCCTCCTGCGGACCCTGGAGAGCGGCCTGGGCGGCGGCCTCTCGGCCTTCGAGGTGATGTGGCCGGCCTTCTACGACCTGGTGACCAAGCCGCCGGCGAACGGGACCCCGCCGCTGCCGCACGGCTATCCCTTCTACGTCCTGGTGGAGTCGCTGGGCGGCGACGAGGCGGCCGACGCCGAGCGGTTCGAGCGGGTCCTGGGCAAGGCGCTGGAGGACGGGCTGATCGTCGACGCCGTGATCGCCAAGAGCCAGGCCGAGCGGGCGAAGATGTGGGCGCTGCGGGACGACGTGGGCCAGGTGAACCGCAATGGCCCCGCCGTCACCTTCGACGTCTCGCTGCGGATCGCCGACATGCCGGCCTACGTCGCCGAGATCGACGGCAAACTCCGCGCGCGCTGGCCGAACGTGGATAACTACGTCTTCGGCCACCTGGGCGACGGCAACCTGCATGTCCTGGTCTGGACCGGCGAGAAGGGACCCGAGGTGAAGAAGGCGGTCGAAGACATCGTCTACGGACCGCTCAAGGCGATCGGCGGCTCGGTCAGCGCCGAGCACGGCATCGGCCTGCACAAGAAGGCCTACCTCGCCATGTCGCGCAGCGAACCCGAGATCGCCCTGATGCGCACCCTGAAGCGCGCGCTGGACCCCAAGGGCATCCTCAACCCCGGCAAGATCCTCGACTGACGGGGGCCCGTCGCCGGTCCGCGGCTATGCGCCCGCGACGATCCCGGCGTCGTGGAGCCTGGCGATCTCGCCGCCCGACAGGCCCAGCAGCCCGGAAAGCACCTCGTCGGTGTGCTGGCCCAGGCGCGGGGCCGGCGTCACGGGCTTGCGCACGTCCTGCGGGATCGTCCCCATCGCGCCGGGCGCCGGATAGGTCCGGCCGCTGGGGTGGGTGATGGTCTCGAAGAGCGGGTTGTCCTTGTAGAGCCGGGGGTCGTCGAGCGCGGCCTCGAGCGTCTGGTAGCTGCCCCAGGTGACGCCGCCGGCGTCGAAGGCCGGCGTCAGCTCGGCCGCGGTCTTCGCCGCGAAGGCCCGCTCGAACAGCGGATAGAGGTGCTCGCGATGGACGAAGCGCAGGCCCTCGTCCCTGGCGAACGAGACGCCGAGGCGCGCCTCGACCTCGGCCACCTGACCGGCGATCCCCAGGGTGTCCAGCGCCTTGGACCACTGCTTGGGCGTGATGCAGAGCAGCATCAGCTTCTCGCCGTCCCTGGTGGTGAAGTCCCGGCCGAAGGCGCCGAAGACGTCGTTGCCCATGCGCGGGCGCTGGTGGCCGGTCATCAGGGTCTCGGCCGTGAAGCCCAGGTTCGCCATTGTGGCCGCGCCGATGTCGGAGAGCGGCGCGCGGATCTCCCGGCCGCCGCCCCCGCGCATGCGCGCCAGCAGGGCCGAGACGAGGCCGAAGGCGCAGTAGGCGCCCGTCAGCAGGTCCCAGGCGGCGAGCACGTGGTTCACCGGCCGCGGGTCGCCCTGGGGGCCCGTCATCAGCGGCAGGCCCAGCGCCGAGTTGATGGTGTAGTCCATCCCCTGCGAGCCGTCGGCCCAGCCCATCACCCGCACGCAGATCAGGTCGTCGCGTAGCTTCCTCAGGGTCCCGTACGACAGGAAGCCGTCCACCGGGAAATTGGTGACGAAGAGGCCGCCGTCATCGCCGGGCGCGGCGGCCAGCCGCTGGGCCAGTTCGCGGCCCTCGGGCCGGCCGAGGTCGATGGCCACCGACTTCTTGGCCTTGTTCAGGCTCTCCCAGTAGAGGCTGTCGCCCTTCTCGTCGACGGGCCAGCGGCGGAAGTCCGGCCCACCGCCGACGGTGTCGATGCGGATCACCTCGGCGCCCATCTGCGCGAGATAGAGCCCGCACGTGGGTCCCGCCACGAAGGCCGAGGCCTCGACCACCCTCAGGCCCTTCAGCAGGTCGTACATCGCAGTCCCCCGCGGCTATCCCGGCGAGGCCGGAGTCCAGATCGAATGGCGCCGAATGGCGTGCATGTCCCTTGCGGCAGTCAACGCCGCCGTCGCCGCAGGCTCCGCTCAGGCGACGAGCTTCGACACCTCGTCGACCTCGTCGGGCGTCAGTTCCCACGTCGCGGTCGCGGCGTTGGCGGCGACCTGCTCAGGGGTGGTCGCGCCCGCGATCACCGAGCTCACGACCGGATGGCCCAGCAGCCAGGCGAAGGCGAGTTCCAGGATCGTGTGGCCGCGCGCCTCGGCCCACTGGGTCAGCGCTTCGACCCGGTCGAAGTTGGCGTCGCTCATGGCCTGCTGGCCGCGGGCGCCCCAGGCCGCCAGACGCGTGCCTTCCGGCGGGGCCTCGCCGCGGCGGTACTTGCCCGAGAGCAGGCCGGAGGCCAGCGGGAAGAACGGCAGGAAGCCCAGGCCGAAGTGCTCGCAGGCCGGAAGCACCTCGCGCTCCACGTCGCGCTCGAGCAGCGAGTACAGGTTCTGCGCCGCGACGAAGCGGGTCCCGCCCGCCGCCGTCCAGTCGGCGTCGGCGATCTGCCAGCCCGAGTAGTTCGAGTTGCCGATGTAGCGGACCTTGCCCTGGGCCACGAGGTCGTCCAGCGCGCGCAGCGTCTCGTCCACCGGCGTGTCCGCGTCGGGCTGGTGGTGCTGGTAGAGGTCGATGTAGTCGGTGCCCAGGCGGCGCAGGCTGTCCTCGACCGCCTGCATGATCCACTTGCGCGAGCCGCCCTGCTTCTTCGGATCGCCGCCCACCCGCATGCCGAACTTGGTGGCCAGCACGATCTCGTGCCGGCGCTTGCCCAGCGCCTTGCCGAGGAACTCTTCCGACTTCGTCCCGCCATAGATGTCGGCGGTGTCGAAAAGGGTGACGCCGGCGTCGATCGCCGCGTCGACCACCTTCTGCGTCTGCGCCTCGTCGATGCGCATGCCGAAGTTGTTGCAGCCCAGGCCGACGACGCTGACCTTGAGCCCCGAGTTTCCCAGCCGGCGGACCTTCATCGCGACCTCCCGTTCCGTGTTCTTGCGGGCCGACCCTAGCCGCACCCGCCGAAGCCGCGCCAGCGGAGAACGACGCTCTTCAGGTTGGTTGCCGCCCCGTTCACCTCGTTCGTTGGCGATATTGCAAGGCCGGCATCGTTAACTCCCCGAGAGAACACAAGAAAAACTCGGTCGGGTGACTTCATGCGGCTCGTAACCATCGCAAGCCTCGGCGCCTCGGCGGTCCTCGGCCTCGGGGCCCTCTTCGTGGCCAAGATCGCGCTGCCCAATGCGGCGACGGCGAAGGCGACCGGGCCCCGCGTGGAGGCCGCCGGCGAGCCCCTGGTCGTCGCGTCCCGCGCCATCAAGTACGGCGAGAAGCTGAACGCCGGCATGCTGAAGGTGGTGAAGGCGCCGCGCAGCGCGGTGCCGCAAGGATCCTTCACCACCGTCGAGGCCGTCCTGGCCGCCGACCACGGGGGCGCTCCGGTCGCCCTGACGCCGCTGGCGTCCGCCGAGGCCATCCTGCCCACGAAGATCTCCGGGCCCGGCGCGCGGCCCACGGTCGCCGCCGAGGTCGCCGAGGGCTTCCGCGCCTACACGATCAAGGTCGACGACGCGACCGGCGTGGGCGGCCACGCGCTGCCCGGCGACCGCGTCGACGTGGTGCTGATGCGCGATCTCACGCCGAACGGCCCGACCCGCAGCTATATCTCGCACGTGGTCGTGCAGAACGTCCGCGTCCTGGGCGTCGACCTCAACGCCGACCCGACGTCGGCCAAGCCCGCCAGCCCGAACACCGCCACGCTCGAGGTCTCGATCGAGGACTCCCAGAAGCTGTCGATCGCCTCCACGCTCGGCGAGCTCTCGCTGGCGCTGCGCCGGAACGGCGAGGCCACGATCGCGAAGGCCGGCCCTATGCGCGTGCCCGACTTCCTGGGCGGCGGCGCCCGCACCGGCGCCGTGCGCACGGCGTACCGCGCTCCGGTCAGCTACGGGATCGTCATCGTCGAAGGCGAGTCCCGCAAGCGCTCGTCTCCGAAGAAGGCGGCCGCAGCGGCGGCGCCGGCCCCGGTCGCGGCCCCCGCCGCGCCGACCCCGGTCGCGTGACTCCATGAAGACGACCATGTTCAAGCTGACCCGCACCCTGGTCAGCGCCCTCGTGGGCGCGACCCTGCTCACCGGGTTCGTGGCGCCGGGCGCCGCCCAGGCCCAGACGCTCGCCAGCGAGCCGGCTCTGCGCCGGACGATCTATGTGCCGCGCGACAAGTCGCTCAGCTATCGCCTGGGCCAACCGGCCTCGCGCATCGTCGTGGCCCAGCCCGAAGTGGCCAAGGTCACCGCGACGGGCGACTCCAGCTTCTACGTGCAGGGGATGGAGTTCGGCTCCACGAACCTGCTGGTCTACGGCCCCGGCGGTCGGCTGCTGCAGGTGATCGACATCCGCGTGGGCTACGACGCCGCCAGCCTCCAGCACGACCTGACGAACGCCTACCCCGGCGAGGCCATCCAGGTGCGGAACCTGGGCGAGCAGCTGATGCTGGCCGGCGAGGTCTCGAACTCCGGGATCCAGCGCCGCGCCGAGGAGATCGCCGAGCGGTACGCCCCCGACGCGGTGATCTCGCGCCTGTCGGTCCGCGACGCCCAGCAGGTGGTGCTGGAGGTGCGCGTCCTCGAGGCGACGCGGTCGAAGCTGCAGGACATCGGCTTCACCTTCGACGTGATCAACAACTCGCTGAACTTCTCGGGCGGCAACGGCCTCATCGGGGCAAGCCCGCCCGCGGGCCTGTTCCAGCTGTTCGGCGGCTCGGGCGACACGCGCATCGACACGGCGCTGGGCGCGCTCGAGGAAAAGGGCGTCATCCGCACCCTGGCGCGGCCCAACCTCGTGGCCATCTCGGGCCAGAAGGCGACGTTCCACGCCGGCGGCGAGTACCCCTATCCGGTCCCGCAGCGCGACAACCTGATCAGCCTGGAGTTCCGCAAGTACGGCGTCGAGCTCGTCTTCACCCCCGTGGTGCAGGACAACGGCCTGATCCGCCTGGAGGTCGAGCCCAAGGTCAGCCAGCTGGACTTCACGAACTCGTTGCGCGTGTCGGGCTTCACGGTGCCCGGACTCATCATCCGCCAGACGAAGACGACGGTGGAGCTGAAGGGCGGAGAGTCCCTGCAGATCGGCGGCCTCTTCCAGCGAGACTACGCCAACTCCCTGCGCCAGATCCCCGGCATCGGCTCGGTGCCGATCCTGGGCGCCCTGGCGCGCTCCAGCCGCTGGAAGCAGGCCGACACCGAGCTGATCGTGATCGTCACGCCCCGCTTCTCGACGGCGGAGGACAAGGCGCGGGCGGCGGCGACCACTTCGCCCCCCGGCAAGGCCCCGCGCGCCCTGGACCTGCAACTGAACGGCAAGGCGCTCGATCGTCCGCTGAGCGGCGAGGAGGGCCGTTGATGCCCGGATCGAGTCTGATCCGCGGCCGGCGTATCCTCGCTCTGGGCGCAGGCTTCACCGCGGCGCCCGACGGTCCCCTCGCGGGCGCCGTCGTCGAACAGGGCGCCATCGCCCAGCTCGAGTCCCTGCCCCCCGGCGCCTGCGACCTGGTCCTCATCGACGGGGACGCATGGGACGCCGCGGCGCTGGCGCAGGCCGTGAAGGCGCTCTCGGGCCTCCGGTCCGCGCCGCCGGTTCTCCTGGTCGGCGAGACGCTCCCCGCCGGGCTGGTCCGCAACATCCTGCGCATGTCGGCCGCCGACATCCTCGAGGCGCCCTATTCGCCCGAGCAGCTGACCGCCGCGGTGGCCGCCCTCCTGGCCGAGGCCCAGCCCGCGCCCACGCAGGACGCTCCGGGCGCCTCGCGCTGCTGGGGCGTGACAGGCGCCGTGGGCGGCGCCGGAGCGACGACCATCGCGATCGAGATCGCCCACGCGCTGGCCGTGCAGGCGAACAAGGACCGGGCCGTCTGCCTCGTGGACCTCAACCTCGCGGACGGCGCGGCGGCCGCTTACCTCGGCGCCCAGCCGACCACCCGGCTGGCGGACTTCGGCCACGCCGCCGACCGTATCGACGCGGCGATGCTGCACGCCTTCATCACGCCGGTGTCCAAGGGCCTGGACCTGATGGCCGGCGTCCGTGATCCGAACGCCTTTGACGCCGTCGGGCGCGAGGCCGTCCTGCGCATGCTGGAAGTGGCCTGCGAGTGCTACGACTGGGTCATCCTCGACCTTCCGCGGCATCGCCGGCCATGGACCCTGGAGGCGCTGGCGGGCTGCGACGAGGTGCTGGTCATCTCCGAGCTGACGGTCCCGGCGCTGTTGGCGGCGCGGGCCTGCTCGGACGAGATCGAGGCCGGGATCGGCACGGGCCTGCGCCCGCGCATCGTCCTGAACCGCCTGGCGAGCCGCATGTTCGGCCCGGCGCCCTCCATGGGCGAGGCCGAGAAGGCGCTGCAGCGCAAGGCCGAAGCCGGGATCAGCTCGGACTGGGAAGCGGCCGCGGCCTCGGCGAACCTCGGCGGCCCGATCGCCCAGCACCGGCCGAAGTCCAGGATCGTCAAGGACGTCCAGAGCCTGGTCCAGAAGCTGGTGGTCCAGCCGCCGCGGCGCGACCAGCCCGCCAAGGCCGCCTGACCATGGGCCGGTTCAGTCTCGCGCGTTCCGCCCCGGCCCCGGCTCCCCAGCCGGCGCCGGCGCCGCAGTCGTCAGCGCCCGCACCCGCCGCTCCGAAGCCGGAGCCGAAGCCCAAGGGCCCGCCCCCCGGCGACGCCCAGCTGGACCTGCGCCTGCGCCTGCACGCCCGGCTGATCGACGAGCTGGACCTGTCCAAGCTCGACAAGCTCGACGAGGCCGAGCTGCGCCGGCAGGTGCTCGGCCAGGTCACCGAGTTCGCCCGCGCCGAGCGCATGGCTCTGAACGCCAAGGAGCTCGAGGTCCTGGGCGCCTCGATCTACGACGAGATGGTGGGCCTGGGCCCCATCGAGCCGCTGCTCAAGGACGACTCGATCAACGACATCCTGATCAACGGCCCGTTCCAGGTGTACGTCGAGCGGCGCGGGGAGCTCGAGCTCACGCCGATCCGCTTCCGCGACAACGACCACCTGCTGCGGATCGTGAACCGCATCGTCGCCGGCGTCGGCCGCCGGATCGACGAAAGCCAGCCCATGGTGGACGCCCGTCTGCCCGACGGCAGCCGCGTGAACGCCGCCATCCCGCCGATCGCGATCGACGGCTGCTCCGTCTCGATCCGGAAGTTCTCGAAGAAGCCGCTCACGCTGGAGAAGCTGGTCGAGTTCAAGGCCATGACGCCCGCGATGGCCGAGTTCCTGCACGGCGCGGTGAAGAGCCGCGTCTCCACGGTGATCTCGGGCGGCACCGGCTCGGGCAAGACGACGCTCTTGAACGCCCTGTCGGCCGCCATCAGCCACGGCGAACGCCTGATCACCATCGAGGACGCCGCCGAGCTGCAGCTGCAGCAGCCGCACGTGGTGCGCATGGAGACGCGTCCGCCGAACATCGAGGGCAAGGGCGAGATCCGGCAGCGCGAGCTGGTCAAGAACGCGCTTCGGATGCGTCCCGACCGGGTGATCCTGGGAGAGGTGCGCTCGGAAGAAGCCTTCGACATGCTGCAGGCCATGAACACGGGCCACGAGGGCTCGATGGCCACCATCCACTCGAACAACCCGCGCGAGGCCATCAGCCGCCTGGAGCAGATGGTGGCCATGGGCGGCCTCAACATCGGTCCCGAGGCCGTGCGCTACCAGATCGCCGCCGCCGTGGGCCTGGTGGTGCAGGTGAACCGCCTGTCGGACGGCAAGCGCAAGGTGACCCACGTGACCGAGATCGTGGGCATGGAAGGCAACGTCGTGCAGATGCAGGACATCTTCCTCTACCACCGGACCCATACCGATCCCGACGGCACGGTCCACGGCGAGCACCGCGCCACCGGGCTGCGCCCCCGCGCCCTCGACGAGATGCTCCGCCGGGGCATCCCCTACGACACGGCCAACTTCGATCCGAAGAAGGTGCTCTGATGTTCGGGCTCGAGATCGACGCCAGGCTGATCGTCATGATCATGATCGGCGCCGCGGTCTTCGCCGGCGTCCAGGGGCTGACCGGCCTGGCCACCGTGGCCACCCAGAAGCGCAAGCTGAACCAGCGCCTGAAGATCGGCGAAAAGGTCGAGGGCATCTCGGCCCTCGTCGTCGAGCTCCGCAAGCAGCGGGGCCTCACGGCCTCGGGCGAGCGGAACACGGGCGCGCTCAAGTGGCTGTCGGACCTGATCGTCGCGTCGGGCCTGCCGTACGACCAGAAGAAGTGGCTGATGTACGTGGCGGCCGCCGCCGTCGTCGGCGCGCTGGCCGCGGGCATCCTGACCCGCACGCCGGTCGGCTTCGTGGGCGGCGCCCTGATCGGCGGGCTCTTCGCCCCGCTCGGCTACCTCAAGTTCAAGGCGGGCCGCCGCGCCGCCCAGCTCGGCTTCCAGCTGCCCCAGGCGCTCGACATCATCGTGCGCAGCCTCGAGGCTGGACACCCGGTGCCCGCGGCCGTGGGCCTGGTGGGCCGCGAGATGAGCGATCCCATTGGGACCGAGTTCGGCATGGCCGCCGACGAGATCGCCTACGGCGCCACCCTGGAGCAGGCCGTCGAGCGCATGTCCGAGCGCTGCCAGCATCCGGACGTGGACCTGTTCGCCGCCACCGTGCGCCTGCAGGAGCGCACCGGCGGCAACCTGACGGGCCTCCTGAAGCTGAACGCCAACACGGTCCGCGACCGGCACAAGATGAGGCTGAAGATCAAGGCCGCCTCGTCCGAAGGGCGCGCCTCGGCCATGATCCTGACGGCGGCCCCGTTCCTGGCGCTGGGGATGATCGTGATGATCTCGCCGAAGTTCTACGGCGACGTGATCGACGAGCCGATGGTCAAGTACGGCCTGGCGGGGCTCGGGTTCTGGATCTTCCTCGGCAACCTGATCATGCGTCGCATGATCGACATGCGGCTCTGACCCGATGCCCCTGGAGACCCTCCTCTACCTCGCCGGCCTCGTGCTGACCCTCGGCGCCCTGGCCGGCGTCGCGCTTCTCGTGTTCGGCGAGCTGCGGGTCCGGGCCCTGCGGCGCAACCGCCTCGCCGGCGCCATGGCGGGCGGCCGCGGCCAGCCGCTGGTGGACCGCTCCGGCCCGGCCTTCGGCGAACGGTTCCTGGGCGCGATCCGCCGGCTGGGACAGCAGAGCGCCGTGCGGGACCCGGCCAAGGTCTCGCTGCTCAGGTCGCGCCTGATGCAGGCGGGCTTCTACAGCCGCGAGGCGCCGGTGATCTTCCTGGGCGTCAAGGCCGTGGCCCTGGCCATCGCCACCGGCGGCGTCCTCCTGACCCTGCCCGCGATGATCGGCCAGAAGGGCGGCAACCTGGGCGCGCTGGCCATGGCCGTGGGCGTGTCCCTGGTGGCGCTGTACGGGCCCGAGTACGTGCTCAAGGCCCGCAAGTCGAACCGCGAGCGGGAGTATCTGGAGGGCTTCCCGGACCTGCTCGACCTGCTCGTGGCCTCGGTGGAGGCAGGGCTGTCCCTGGACGCCGCGGTCAGCCGCGTGACCGAGGAGCTCGAGCGCCGCTACCCCAATCTCACCATCCACCTGCGCTTCCTCGTGCTGGAGCTGAGGGCCGGGCGCGCCCGCAAGGAGGCCTGGAGCGCCTTCGCCGATCGCCTCGGCATCGACGACGCCCGCGCGCTGGCGACCATGCTGCGTCAGGCCGAGGAGATGGGCACCAGCCTGGGCGAGACGCTGTCGGTGTTCTCGGCCGACATGCGCGCCAAGCGCATGCTGCGGGCCGAAGAGAAGGCGCTGGGACTGTCGGCCAAGCTGACCGTGCCGCTGATCCTGTTCATCTTCCCGGCGCTGCTGGGCGCCCTGATGCTGCCGGCCGCGGCCCGTCTGGTCCACGTGTTCGGAAACGGCGCCCCCGGAAGCTGAGACGGCGAGTTCCTCTGGCCGCGCACGCGGATTGGCCCTAACAGCCGATGCCGAAGGTCGACATGAGGAGCCCGCCGATGTCCGAAGCCAACCTGCGCCCCGAGACCCTGCTGCTTCATGCGGGCTGGCGGGCCGACCCGACCACCGGCTCCGTGGCGGTGCCGATCCACCAGACCACCTCGTACCAGTTCCGCGACGCCGACCACGCCTCGGCGCTGTTCGCCCTCCAGGAGCTGGGGAACATCTACACGCGGATCATGAACCCCACGACCGACGTGCTCGAGAAGCGCATCGCCGCGCTCGAGGGCGGGGTCGGCGCCCTGGCGGTGGCCTCGGGCCAGGCCGCCTCGGCCTTCGCGGTCCAGAACCTTGCCCGCGCCGGCGACAACATCGTCAGCTCCACCGACCTCTACGGCGGCACCTGGAACCTGTTCGCCAACACCCTGAAGGACCTCGGCATCGAGGTGCGCTTCGTGGACCCCAAGGACCCGGAGGCCTTCCGCCGCGCCACCGACGCGCGCACGCGCGCCTACTACGCCGAGACGCTGCCGAACCCGAAGCTGGAGGTGTTCCCGATCGCCGAGGTGGCCGCCATCGGCCGCGAGTTCGGCATCCCGCTGATCATGGACAACACCGCGGCGCCGCTGATCTGCCGGCCGTTCGACCACGGCGCGGCGATCATCGTCTACTCGGCCACCAAGTACCTGGGCGGGCACGGCACCTCGATCGGCGGCCTGATCGTGGACTCCGGGACCTTCGACTGGGAGGCCAATCCCGAGCGCCAGCCGCTGCTCAACACGCCCGACCCGTCGTACCACGGCGCGGTCTGGACCCAGGCCGTGAAGCCGCTCGGCCCGATCGCCTACATCCTGCGCGCGCGGGTGATCCTGCTGCGCGACCTGGGCGCGGCCCTGTCGCCGTTCAACGCCTTCCAGATCATCCAGGGCATGGAAACCCTGGCGCTGCGCATGGAACGCCATTGCGCCAACGCCTCGGCGGTCGCGAAACACTTGGGCGGCCGCAAGGGCGTGACCCGCGTGATCCACCCCTCGCAGCAGTCGGGCCTCGCGGCCGAGCGCTCCGCGAAGTACCTGAAGGGCGGCCACGGCGGCCTGCTGGGCTTCGAACTGGAGGGCGGGGTCGAGGCGGGCCGGCGCTTCATCGACGCGCTGAAGCTGTTCTACCACGTGGCCAACATCGGCGACGCGCGCAGCCTCGCGATCCACCCGGCCTCGACCACGCACTCGCAGCTGACGCCCGAGGAGCAGGCGGCCACCGGAGTCTCGCCCGGCTACGTGCGCCTTTCCATCGGCCTGGAGCACATCGACGACATCCTGGCCGACCTGGAACAGGCCCTGACCGCCGCGGGGGCGTAAGCCCCCTTCCTTTCCCGCGCGCGGGAAAGGGGGACCGCTCGCCGAGCCCGCAGGGCGTAGAGCGAGGGGTGGAAAGGGTAGGCCTCAGGCCCGGCGCTCAACCACCCGCCCGCGGGAGGGCGACCGCCCCCTACAGCCCCAGCGGCCGGTAGGGTCCCAGGATCAGCTGCTCGAACACGCCGACGCCCACCTGCTCGGGGCGTCCGGGCTCGCGCAGCGTGGCCTTGCTGATCGCCTGGATGTGCAGGTTGCCCATGTCGCTCGTGTCGAAGTTCGCGCAGTCGAGGTCCTCGCGGGCCACCGCCAGCTCGCCCTTCAGCGCGCCGTGCCGCCAGTCGCCGCCATAGCCGATGCCGCGCATCAGGAAGGTGGCCATCGGCTCGATCGTCACCGTCGCCTCGCCCTGGTCCATCGGGATGGTGAGGACCCCGCCCCGGGCGTGGCGCGTGCCGGGGATCAGGTCTGTGGCCATCGTCGCCGCCTCGGTCTCGAAACCGCCGTGCGGCCCGGCGCCGTCCGGGAGGATCACCGCCCGCGTGTTCCACGGCTTGCCGTCGGGGTCGGCGTTGATGTGGAAGTAGACGCTGCGGTCCTCGAAGTTCAGGGGCGTCCACTGCCAGAAGAAGCCGGCGATGCCCGCGCCGGGGGTCGCCTGCGAGTCCGGCGCGCCGACGGGCCGGATGCCCCACGAGCGGTCGCGCGTGCCGACCCAGCCGGACAGGTCCAGCCGCTGCCCGTCCACCTCGACCCATCCCGACACGCGCACGTTCTGCGTCAGGCGCGTGTAGTCCATGAACAGCCGCGGGCCGTTGCGCTTGACGAAGCGGGGCTCCTCGATCGGGAAGGCGCGGCCTTCGAAGACGATCTCGCCCGCGATGCCGTCGGTCTTGGTCACCGTCACCTTGAGGCGCTGCAGCGGCTCGAGGATATCGATCGCGATCGGTCCGACGCTGAGGTCCATGCGCTCGTAGCCCAGGATCCGCGACGCGTGCAGGCAGCTTTCCTTGCCGTCCTTCACGACCGCGATGTGGGCGTCCGCCACGCTGAGGGCGGGATAGACGCCGTAGGCGACGGCCACGAACGCCGAGCCGTCGGGCGCATAGGCGTTGAAGAAGTAGCGGTCGTAGAAGTTGCGGTCCGAACCGGCGTAGGCGATCGGCTCCGGGGTCTGGTGGATGGGATAGTCGTCGCCCTTCGTCAGCATCCTGCCGCGCCCTCCGATTGACGCGCCGTCACCCTTGCGGGGGCGGGGCGCGCGGGTATCAACTCCGCGCCACACATAAGAACAAACAGGAGGCGTCGTCCCGCGTGACCTCGCGTCAGGGGGCCGACGATTTTGCGATGAGCGTCATGACCGCCGCGGACCACCGGATCCCGAACGACCATGCGGCCAACCTGGCCGACCCGGCCGCCTACGCCGACGGCCGCATCCACGAGACCTACCGCTGGCTGCGCAGGAACGAGCCGTTCGGCGTGGCCGAGATCGAGGGCGTCGACCCCTTCTGGGTGGCGGTGAAGCACGAGGACATCCTCGAGATCAGCCGCCAGAACGACCTCTGGCACAACGGCGACCGCAATCCGGTGCTGACCAGCAAGATCGCCGACCAGAAGGTGCGCGAGATGATGGGCGGCAGCCCGCACCTCCTGCGCACCCTGATCCACATGGACGCGCCCGATCACCTCAAGTACCGCGCCCTCACCCAGGCCTGGTTCATGCCGCAGAGCCTCAAGCGGCTCGAGGATCGCATCCGCGTCATCGCCCGCGCGGCGGTCGACAAGATGGCGGCGAAGGGCGGCGAGTGCGACTTCGTCAACGAGGTGGCGCTGCACTATCCGCTGCACGTGATCATGACGATCCTGGGCGTGCCCGAGAGCGACGAGCCCCGGATGCTGCGGCTGACCCAGGAGCTGTTCGGCGCCACCGACCCCGAGCTGGGCCGCAAGTCGGCGGACGCGGACAAGCCTCCCCAGGAGCGGCAGATGGACTTCAGCGTCATCACCGACTTCTTCGAGTACTTCCGCCGCCTGTCGGAGTCCCGCCGGGCCAATCCCACCGACGACCTCGCCAGCGTGATCGCCAACTCGACGGTCGACGGCCAGCCGATCTCGGACCTCGAGGCGATGAGCTACTACATCATCGTCGCCACCGCCGGGCACGACACCACCTCGTCCTCCACCGCCGGCGCGCTCTGGGCGCTGGCGGAGAACCCTGCCGAGTTCCGGAAGGTGAAGGCCGATCCCTCGCTGATCCCGGGCCTCGTGGACGAGTCGATCCGCTGGACCACGCCGGTGAAGACCTTCATGCGCACCGCCACGGCCGACACCGAGGTGCGCGGCCGCGCCGTCAGGCAGGGGGACTGGCTGATGCTCTGCTACGCCTCCGGCAACCGTGACGAGGACGTCTTCGAGGCGCCCGACACCTTCCGCGTGGACCGTTCGCCCAACAAACACCTGGCGTTCGGCTACGGCGCGCACCTTTGCCTGGGCCAGCACCTGGCGAAGATGGAGATGCGCATCCTGTGGGAGGAACTGTTCCCGCGCCTGAAGTCGGTCGAGATCGCCGGAACGCCGGCGCTCAGCGAGGCCTTCTTCGTCAACGGACCGAAGCGGCTGCCGATCCGCTTCGAGATGGCCTGACTTGGCCCACCCGCTCGAAGCGCGGCTGGCCGGCTATATCGCGGCCCGCCTGCCACAGGCCACGGATGTCGCCGTCTCCGCGCTGGAGCGGATCTCGGGCGGCGCCAGCCGCGAAACGTACCGGTTCGTACTCTCCTGGACCGAGGCAGGCGGCCAGCGCCACCGCCGGCTGATCCTGCGCCGGGATCCGCCGGCCAGCCTGATCGACACCGAGCGGCGCGTGGAATTCGAGGCCTATCGCGCCTTTCGCGGCTCGTCCGTCCCCGTCCCCGAGATGCTGTGGCTGGAAGAGGGCTCGAACGCGCTCGACCATCCCTTCTTCGTCGCCGAGGAGATCGCGGGCTTCCAGGCCTCCCCGCAGCAACTGTTCGCCAGCCCGCCGGACGTTCTGGAGCGGATCGCCCGGCGCAAGTGGACGATCCTGGGCGAGATCGCGCGCGCCGACCCCGTGGCGCTTGGCCTCGACCGCTGGATGGCCGCGCCCGAGCGCGACGCCTGCTGGCGGCGCGAGCTCGACCACTGGGAGGCCCTGATCGACAAGGACGAGGCCGAGCCCCTGCCGATCACCCGGGCGGCCATCCGCTGGCTGCGCGCCAACCCGCCGCCGCCGGCCCAGAAGCTGAGCGTCGTGCACGGCGACTTCCGGACCGGCAACTTCCTCTACGATGCGCAGGGCGAGATCCACGGCGTTCTCGACTGGGAGATGAGCCACCTGGGCGACCCTCTCGAGGACCTCGGCTGGAGCCTCCAGCCCGTCTGGACCTTCGGCCAGGGGAAGGCCGGCGGTCTCTGCGATCAGGCCGCGGCCGTCGCGATCTGGGAGAGCGCCTCCGGCCTGAAGGCCGATCCGGCCGCCCTTCACTGGTGGATCCTCTTCAACTGCGTGAAGGCCCAGGGGATCTGGGTGGGCTCCGCCGCCGCCTTCAACCGCGGGGGCAACAAGGCGCCGATCATGATCTACCCGGCGTGGTGGCTGATCAACGCGCAGGACCGCGCCATGCTGCAGGTCATGGGGAAGCTATGAACCCGCCCGTTCCCGCCGTGCTGGCCGAATTGGCGGCGATCCTGGGCCGCAACGCCCTCCCGGACGTGCCCCCGGCCGAACGCGCCAGCGACCTCGGCCTTTCCGCCATGCTGCTGGGTTTGGCGGCCGAGATGTGGGATCGCCAGGCCGCGATCCTGGTCGAGGAGAACCACGCCGTCCGCGCCCTGCTGGGCGAGTCCGGCGACGACGGCGATCTGCGCCTCACCGTGCTCAAGGCCGAGAACGATCGGCTGCGCGCCCGCCTCATCGAGGCGCACGCCGCCGCCGAGGCTGAAGGCGACGCCGCTCGACAGGCCGCCATCTGGACCGAGCTCGCCGCCTCCACCGAGCGACGCCGGCTGTCGACCGCGCCGGTCTGATTCAACCGCCTGCGTCAATCCGATCGCAACACTGCCGCCTCAGCATGCCCGAAAGACAGAGGTGGGCAGACCATGGCCGCGGCCAAGCGCGAATCCGCAACAAGCGACCCGGTGGTCGAGAAGCTCGACGACGGGCACTATGACCGCGAGCTCGCCCGCTGGCAGGCTCAGATCGACGAGGCCGCCGCGGTGCTGCGCCGCGCCCACGAGGCGATGAAGGCCGAGAACACGCTCGTCTCCTAGAGCGCGTTCCGAAAAGTGGACCCGGTTTTCGGGTCGAAACGCGCTCAAGATACTGATTCAGCGGCCCACCAGGCGGTCGATCAGGGCCTGGTCGCTATCGTAGAGCCAGCATTCCGCGAGCAGTCCGCCGGCGACCCGGTAGACCAGCACCCGCTCCACCTCGACCGGCGGCGTCCCGAGCGCCTCCCGCGCGATCACGACACCCCGCTCCGCGCCGGCCATCACGTCGACCACGCGCACCAGCCGCCGCTGCGTCCGCCGGCCGAACTCCGCCAGCGCCTGCAGGGCCGCGACCTTGCCGGCGTGGCGCCCGGAGAGCGCGTGCGAGCCGCCCCAGTGCAACACGATGTCGTCCGCGTAGCCCGCCACCACGGCGGCGGTGTCGCCCCGGCTCCAGGCCTCGGCGTAGGCCCGGACGGGTCCGAGTATGTCGGCGCGCATGGCGGGATCTCCTTTCGCTATGGCGGGATGTGCGAGGGCGGCCACCAACGTCCGGCGGTTCACGGCGTGACCGGCGTGAGCCAGGTGCGCCGCTCCGAACGGATGAACGCCTTCTTCTGGGCGAACGCGAAGTTCGCGGCGCCCTCGGGGGAAGCCTTCAGCCGCGCGCGATAGGCCTCGTAGGCCGCAAGGCTCGGAAACGAGATCAGCGCCAGCGCCACGTCGTTCTCGCCCTCGTGCGGCAGGAAGTAGCCGATCAGGTCGCCGCCGTTCGCGGGGATGATCGCGCCCCAGGCGCGGGCGTAGGCCTCGAAGGCGTCGCGCTGGAACGGGTCGATGACATAGCGGATGCAGCAGGTGACGGTCATGACGGGCTCCGGTTCGAGGAACGTCGGCATAGCCGCCCTCCGCGATCCCATGCTTCGGCCGGGACCGAAGCGTGGCGGCGCCGGATGATGTAGGGTCGCCGGCGATGAGGCTGGGTCCCGACATCACCCGCATCGCCGCCCTCCTGGGCGACCCCGCCCGCGCCAACATGCTCTCGGCGCTGATGAGCGGGGAGGCGCTCACCGCGGGCGAGCTGGCGCGCGAGGCCGGCGTGACGGCCCAGACCGCCAGCTCCCACCTGGCCCAGCTGGAAGCCGGAGGCCTGCTGACGCGCCGGATCCAGGGCCGGCACAACTACTTCACCCTCGCAGGCCGCGACGTGGCCGAGGCGATGGAGCACCTGGCGCTGCTGGCCGACCGCGCCGGCCACATGCGCACGCGCCCCGGCCCGCGCGACCCGGCCCTGCGCCGCGCGCGCGTCTGTTACGACCACCTGGCCGGCGATGCGGGCGTGGCCATGCTGGACGCCCTGATCGCCCAGGGACGCATCGCCGATCACGAGGGCGCCCTGGCGCTGACCGACGCCGGCCGCGCCTTCGCCCGCGACTTCGGCGTCTGCCTGGAGACGACCGGCCGTCGCCCGCTCTGCAAGGCCTGCCTCGACTGGAGCGTGCGCCGAAGCCATCTGGCCGGCGTGCTGGGCGCGGGCCTGCTGGCGCGGATCTACGAACTGGGCTGGGCCCGCCGCCTGGACGGCACGCGCATCGTCGCCTTCAGCGCCCCGGGCCTGCGCGCCTTCGAGCAGACCTTCGGGCCGGTCGCCGCCCCTTCGGTCTGACCCCGGCTACCGCAGCAGTTCCAGCGTCCGCGGATCGGGCTTGCCTGCGAAGTATTTCGCGAGCGCCGTTCGGACGCCGGCCTCATTGGGCGCGGCCAGGGCGAAGAGGGTGAGGCTGGAGCGCAGCTTCAGGTCATCGGGCCCGCCCATGATCTGCGTGGCGGTCATCCCGTCGTGGCGGTTGAGGGCGGCGACGCAGGCGCGGTAGCGCGGACCGAGCACCGGATGCCCCAGGTAGGCGGCGGCCTCGGGCAGCCCGGAAATGGCGTACCTCTGGGCCATGTGGCTGACGCCCAGCCCCGCGAGCTGTGGGAAGACGAACCACATCCAGTGCGTCTGCTTGCGGCCGGCGCGCAGCTCGGCCAGCGCGCGCTCGTAGACGCCGTCGGCGTCCTGCGCCTTCACGAAGCGCTCGAGATCGATGGCGGCGCTCACCGGCGCATCGTGCACCCGATGCGCGCCGCCGTCGAACCCTTTACCAGCCTCCGAAGGGCGAGGCCCCGGGCAGGACCTGGGCGGCCGGGGCCCACACGCCGTCGCCGTCCGGGTCGGCGTAGATGGTCTGCTCGACCCGCCCGTCGTCGACCTCGGTCTTGACCACGAAGCCGTCGAGCAGAACGTAGCTTTCGTCGCGCTCGATCTCCTCGCGCTCGAGGCTGCCGTCGCGGTTCAACTCGAACACCCCCAGGATCTCGCCCAGCGCGCCGAACTGGAAGACGTAGGCGTCATCGGTCGGCGCGGCGGCCGGCGCGGCGGTCCCCGACGGCCCGGGCGGCGACGTGGCTCCGAAGAGGGCGAGGACGCTCTGGTCGAAGGGCCCATCGCCCTCGCCCACCTCGATCCATCGCCCGTCGCCGTCAGCGTCGGCATAGACCTCCCATTCCTGTTCCCGGCCTTCGACCTCCGTCTTGACGACGAAGCCGTCGATGAGGCGGTAGGTCTCGCCCGGTTCGATCCTTTCGACGTCCAGGCGACCGTTCTTCTCGACCTCGGCCACCGACGTCACGGCGCCGTCCGGGCCGAAGGTGAAGACATACTGGTCGGGTTGGCGGGGCATGGAATCTCCTCTTGCAGCCTGCGCGCGCCTTGCGGCGAGGCGGTGGATATCGCCCAGGCGGCTCAAGCGGAGCTGTCGCGCAGATTTGCATTTCGCAATGTTGGCCCGCCGCGCCGCAGGGGTGACAAGCGCCGTCGTCTCGTCTTTGCTGGCGCCGCCGCCGATTTGCGGACCCGAGCGCGCCGCCGCACGACGGCGCCCGGGCCAGAAGAAAAGCCTTGCCTCTCCTGACGGCACAGGCACGAACGAACAGACCGAATTTTCGAAGGGGATGGATTTCAGATGCCACGCATGTTGCCGGAGCCGACTCCGGAGACCCGTCATTTCTGGGACGGCTGCCAGGCCGGCGAGCTGCGGCTGCAGCGCTGCACCGACTGCCAGGAGAGCTACTTCCCGCCGCGCCCGTTCTGCCCCAAGTGCGGCAGCCGCAAGGTCGAGGTCTACAAGGCCAGCGGCGAGGCCGTGCTCTGGTCTTACGTCATCAACCAGCGCCCGCGCCCGGACATGGGGACCGAGCCCTATGCCATCGCGGTGGTGAAGCTGGCCGAGGGGCCGACCATGATGACCAACATCGTGGACTGCCCGCAGACGCCCGAGGCGCTGCAGCTCGACATGCCGCTGAAGGTTTCGTTCTCGAAGCAGAGCGACACCATCAGCCTGCCCCTCTTCGCGCCGGCCAAGTAGGGGGACGACGACCATGAAACCTGGATCCGTTGCGGTCGTCGGGGCCGCCGAAACCACCCAGATGGGCGTCATTCCGGACACCTCGGTGATCGGGCTGCACGCCGACGCCGCGCTCAACGCCATGGCCGACGCGGGCCTCAAGCCCAGCGACATCGACGGCGTCGCCACCGCGGGCGTGAGCCCCACCGAGCTCGCCTGGTACCTGGGCATCAAGCCGACCTACGCGGACGGCACCAGCGTGGGCGGCTGCTCGTTCATGCTGCATGTCCGCCACGCGGCCGCGGCCATCGCCGCCGGCCACGCCAAGACCATCCTGGTCACCCACGGCGAGAGCGGAAAGAGCCGTGTCGGCGCCGGGCGCTTCGGCGCCTCGCCGTCCAGCCTGAACGGGCAGTTCGAGATGCCCTACGGCCCCGTCGGCCCGCCCTCGATGTTCACCATCCCGGTGCTGCGCTACCTGAAGACGCACGGCTACGCCCAGGAGGACCTGGCGCACGTGGCGGTGGTCCAGCGCGAGTGGGCGGCCAAGAACCCGCGCGCGACGTTCAAGGACCCCATCACCGTCGACGACGTGATGAACTCGCGGATGATCGCCTATCCGTTCCGGATCCTGATGTGCTGCCTCGTCACCGACGGCGGCGGCGCGCTGATCCTGACCTCGGCCGACCGGGCGAAGGACTTCCCGCAGAAGCCGGTCTACGTGCTGGGCACGGGAGAGAGCGTCGAGACCCCGCTGGTCAGCCAGATGTACGACAGCAACCATTCGACCGCCTTCCGCATCAGCGGCAAGAAGGCGTTCGAGGAGGCGGGGATCACGCACGCGGACGTGGATCACCTGATGATCTACGACGCCTTCGCGCACCTGCCGCTGTACGGCCTCGAGGACCTCGGCTTCTGCAAGCCGGGCGAGGCGGCGGCCTTCATCCGCGAGGGCCATACCCGCCCGGGCGGCAAGCTTCCGCTCAACACCAACGGCGGCGGCCTCTCCTACATGCACTCGGGCATGTACGGCATGTACGCGCTGCAGGAGAGCGTGCGGCAGATGCGCGGGATCGCCCCCGCGCAGGTTCCGGGCGCGAAGATCAGCGTCTGCCAGGGCGTCGGCGGCATGTTCGGCGCCGCCGGCACGGTGATCTTCGGCAACGAGGTCCCGTAGCGCCATGAAGACCGGCGGCGGCGTCCACCGCCGCCGCCGGTCACGGCCCCCGGCCTGCCCGGCAGGCCTGAACCCCTGAGGCGACGCCGATGATCGACCTGCATTTCACGCCGACGCCGAACGGGCAGAAGATCAGCATCGCCCTGGAGGAGCTGGAGCTCCCCTACCGCCTGATCAGCTACGACATCTTCGAGGGCGAGCAGCACACGGCCGAGTTCGGGCGGATCAATCCGAACCACAAGCTGCCGGCCATCGTGGATCACGATCCGCCGTTCGGCGGCGGCCCGCACGCCGTGTTCGAATCGGCGGCGATCCTCCAGTATCTGGCCGAGAAGACGGGCCGCCTGCTGCCGGCCGATCCGCGCCAGCGCAGCGTGGCGATCCAGTGGCTCACCTGGCAGGCCGCCAACCTCGGCCCCATGGGCGGGCAGGCGGCGCACTTCACCCGCTACGCCCGCGAGGAGATCCCGTACGCGATCAACAGGTACACCAGCGAGCTGACCCGCCTCCTGACGGTCCTGGAGCGACGCCTGGGCGAGGCGGCCTTCCTGGGCGGCGAGGAATACTCCATCGCCGACATCGCGGTCTGGCCCGGCCGCTACATGGCGCCCGAGGCGCCGGAGTACCCGAACACCATGCGCTGGCGCGCCGCCATCGCCCAGCGTCCGGCCGTGATCCGCGGCCGTGACGCCGACAAGGCGGTCCCGCCGAAGTACGCCCAGCGCCGCGCGGTGCTGACCGCCGAGGAGTGGTCGAACCTGTTCGGCGAGCGGATGCTGGGCGCCGTCCGTCTCTAGAGCGCCGAGGATCGTCCGTCCGCGCCTCGTCGTCCCGGCTGGACGCTAGGCCGCGCGAGCCTCGCGACGCCTCAGCCGCGCGCCGGCCAGGCCGAAGCCGGCGATCATGAGCGCCCAGACCCCGGGCTCCGGCACGGCCGTGAAGCGGACGTTGTCCAGCAGCATCCCCTGATTGTCCCCCGGCGGGCCGTTCACCGGATCCGCCACGAAGACCCCGATGGTCGCGTCCGTCACCAGCCGCGCCTCGAGGACGAAGTGGGTCCAGGGCGCGTTCGCCTGGAACGTCGGGAGATTGAAGAAGTAGCTCTTGGTGGCCGGGTTGGTGATGTCGGGCCCGTCCTGGAAGCCGCCGCCGAAATCGTAGCGCACGTCGGTCAGCTGGTAGGGCGTCGTGGCGCTGACGAATCCCATGCGGCGGTTGTCCACGCCGGAACGGCCGTTCCCGGCGGCGTCGAACTCCCAGCGGATCTTGGTCCCGGCGAGCAGCGCCACTTCGGGCGTCCGGAAGACGCCCGGATTGCCGCTCGACCCGTCCGTGTCGACCATCCCGTGCCCGTAGGGCGTGGTGAGGCCCGAGTCGGACTCGTCGACGTAGCTCACCGAGCCGGCCGTCACCGTCAGATGGGCGAAGCCCGTGAAATCGGCCTGGCTGACGTCGCCATAGCCCTCGAAGTCGTCGAAGACGATCGTCCGCGCCTGCGCGGCCACGCCGCCCGTGAGAGCCGACGCCAAGGCGGCGGCGATGATTGTTCTACGCATGAGACACCCCCTGGTACTGCGGGGCCGATCACAGGCCGGGCGGCGGCATGCGGGAAGAGCGCCGGGGTGCAGCGGCATGCGCGAAGTTGCACGCGAGCCGCCCCACCTGCGCTTTTCGCGGCGCGACCCGTAACCTTAGCCGTTCTCCCGCGTTGGGCGCGCATGGCCGACATCCTCGACTGCGTCGTGGTGGGCGCAGGCCCTGCGGGCCTTACCGCCGCGATCTATCTCGCCCGGTTCCGGCGCCGGTTCCGGGTCATCGAGTCCGGCGAGAGCCGGGCCGCCTGGATTCCCCGCAGCCACAACCACCCCGGCTTTCCCGACGGCGTGCGGGGCCGCACGCTGCTCGACCGCATGCGCCGGCAGGCCGAGCGCTACGGGGCCGAGATCGTCCGCGGCCGGGTGGAGGATCTCGCGACGTCCCGCGGCGGCTTCCGGCTGGCCACCGACGCGGGCAAGTTCGCCGCCAGGAGCGTCATCCTGGCGACCGGCGTGCAGGACGTGGCGCCTGCGATCCCCGGCCTGACCGACGCGGTGGCGCGCGGCCTGGTGCGCATCTGCCCGATCTGCGACGGCTACGAGGTCACGGGGCGCCGCATCGGGGTGCTCGGCTGCGACGACCACTGTGCGCGCGAGGCGGTCTTCCTCAAGGGCTATTCCGACGACGTGACCTTCATCAACCTCGGCCAGGACGCTCTCCCGCGCGCCACGGCGCGGATGCTCGAGGCCGCGGACGTGGCCGTGGTCGAGAGCGCCCTCCGCGGCGTCACCATCGAGAAGCGCCGGATCACCGCCTTCGACTTCGAGACGGGCGAGCCTCGAAGCTTCGACGCCGTCTACTCGGCCCTGGGCGTGACGCCCCGCACGCGGCTCGCCGTGCAGGCGGGCGCGAAACTCGACGCGGGCGGCCGCCTGATCGTGAACGGCCACCAGGAAACCACCGTGCCCGGCCTCTTCGCGGCTGGCGACGTCGTGCGGGGGCTAAACCAGATCTCCACGGCCCAGGGCGAGGGCGCGATCGCCGCCACCGAGGTGCACAACCGGCTCCGCGCCGCCGCCGGGAACAAGCGCGGCAACTGAGCCGTTCGCCCGGCATGGCCAAAGCTCCGCCGCCCCGCAAGGGCATGCCCGATCCCACGCTCACCGAGACGCAGTTCCGGGCCCGCTACCTGGAGCAGTTCCGCGACCCCGCCTTCCGCGCCCTCGACGCCGAGCTGGAGCGGATCGTGCAGACCGCCTGGGATGCCTACGCGAACCACCGCAAGGCGCCGGTCACGCGCAAGGCGGGGCCCGGGTTCGCCGATCCCGACTACGATCTCTCGGTCGACTGGCTGGCCGCGCGCGACGAGATCCAGGCGGCGAAGGCGCGGCACGACGACCCGAACGGCCCGCTCCGCTTCCTCATCGTGAACGCGTCGGCCCGCAGCGAGCACACCTGTCCGGGCGAGATGTCCAAGTCCTGGCGCTTCGTCGAGATGGCCGCCGACATCTTCCAGACGGCCGACAACACCGCGGTCCGCGTCCTCGACCTTTCGCGGCTCGCGTCCGAGTACGGCCGCAACATCCACCCGTGCAAGGCGTGCTTCTCCACGGCGCCGGCGCTCTGCCACTGGCCGTGCTCCTGCTACCCGAACCACAGCCTGGGCCAGGTGCACGACTGGATGAACGAGATCTACCCGATGTGGGTCGAGGCCCACGGGATCATGATCATCACGCCGGTGAACTGGTACTCGCCCACCTCGCCGCTCAAGCTGATGATGGACAGGCTGGTGTGCGCCGACGGCGGCAACCCCGACCCGACCCGAACGCACGGCAAGACGGTGAGCGAGGCCAAGCAGATCGAGCTGGACGGCTGGGACTATCCCCGTCACCTCGAGAAGCGCCAGTTCGCGGTGGTGGTGCATGGCGACGTGGAGGGGGCCGAGAACGTCCGGCGCGCCCTCGCCGACTGGCTCAGCTTCATGCACCTCTGTCCGGCAGGCCCCAGCGCCCAGCTCGACCGGTACATCGGCTACTGGAAACCGTACGCCACGAGCCACGAGGAGCTGGACGCCGACACCGCGATCCAGGAGGAGGTCAGGAACGCCGCCCGCACCCTGCTGATGGGCGTGCAGCGCGACCCCATGGGCGAATTCACCGGCTCGGAGCTGCAGGCGCCCCGCGAGAAGTAGCGGTCCCCGGCGCGCCGGCCGCGGCTCCGGGGATGACGACGCCCGGCAAAGCTGGCCTCATGCGTTCGGGAGGTGGCGCATGAAGACCTATCGCATCGGCGTCGTGGGACTGGGCCAGCGGATCGCGCATGTGCTCGCGGCGATGGAGGAGGTCGGGTGGAACCTGGACCTCGCGGCGTATGTCGACCCGAACCCCGTCGGCGCGCCGATCCTCGAGACGACGCGCATCCGCCCGGGGCGATCCTGCGCCGACGTCGCCGAGCTGCTCGCGCGAGGGCCCTACGATCTCCTGATGCTGGGCGCGCCCAACCACCTTCACTACGAGCACCTGACGCAGGCCCTCGGGGCCGGCGCGCCGATCTTCGCCGAGAAGCCGATCGTGCGGACCGAGGACGAGACGGAGGCGCTCGCCCGCCGGCTGGCCGATCCGAAGGCGCCGCCGGTCTACGTCGGCCTGGTGATGCGTTCGCTGCCCATCGTGCGCGAGGTTCTCGCGCGCGTGGATTCCGGCGCGCTCGGCGAGATCGTCTCTCTGGACGCCACCGAGCACCTGCCGCCCGAGCACGGCGGCTACCTCGCCCGCAACTGGCGTCGCCGCGCCGAATGGGGCGGCTCGTACTTCCTCGACAAGGTGGTGCACGACTTCGACATATTCGGCCGCATCGCGGGCGCGCGGGCGGCGCGCGTCGCCAGCTTCGGCGGCCGACGGATCTTCACGCCCGCCGGGGCCGAGCGGCCGCGGGTCTACGAGGACGGCTCCGCGGCCTACGCCCTGCGCGACGCCGGCTGGGGCGCGGCGAACGACGCGTTCCATTCCGACATGGACGTGACGGACCATCAGGTCGCGATGGTCGAGTACGAGAACGAGGTCCGCCTCTCGTTTCACGCCAACAGCCATGTGGGCCTGCAGGAGCGCCGCTGGTACGTGGCGGGGACCGAGGGCACCCTGATCGCCGACCTGGTGCGCAACAAGCTGATGGTCCGGGGCGCGCTCCACCGCGGCAAGCCCGAGCGCGTCGACTTCGAGACCCGCACCGCCGACGCGCACAACGGCGCCGACCAGGCGATGGCGCTGGACCTGCTGGCGGCGATGGAAGGCCGGCAGGCGTTTCCGGTGACGCCCTATGAATCCATGGAAGCCGGCCTGACCGTCATGGCCATCGACCGCGCGATGGCGGAACGGACGATGGTGGACTGCGCGCCCATGTGGGCCCGCTACGACGCGGCCAAGGCGGGACGCTGAGGCCGCCAAGCCTTCCCGTCATCCCCCGGCTTGTCCGGGGGATCCACTGGGCGCTGCGCCGGGGCTTTCCATGCGACAGCCCCAGCGGCCGGCTCACAGCCCAGGGGGTGGCCCGGACAAGCCGGGCGATGACGAAGCGATCGGACCTCCCGTCCTACGTCTCAGCCGGGGCCATGACGTTCAGGCGGCGGGCGGCGAAAGCACCCGGTCCCCCAGCAACGTCTGAAGGCGCGGCGTGCGGGGATACGGGTCGTGGCGGTACTGGCGGAAGCCCTCGGCGTAGGCGACGCCGAAGTCGCGGCCGACGCGGCGGGCCCATGCCTCCATGGCGGCAAGGTGGTCGTCGACGGCGTGGTGCTTGCGGACCCAGTCAGCCTGGCTCACGTGCCGGTCGAGCATCTCGCGGCGCAGGGCGAACGTGTCGCCGACGTCCACCGCGAAATCCCGGCCGTGCGGCCGCCCCTCGCGATCACGGCCTGCGGCGGCGTCGCAGAAGTAGAGGTGCGGGATGGCGCCCAGCGGGGCGGCCGACCCGGTCCTGTAGTTGGCCACGGGCGCGGCGAAACACGCATCCCTGACGAGCAGGCTGATCGCCTCGTGGTCGGGATGGTAGTCCATCGGCGCGGCGGTGATGACCACGTCGGGCGCCAGTTCGCGGAGAAGCTCGGTCACGCGCCGTCGCGATGCGTCGTCGTTGAAGACGCCGAGGTCCGGGAAGCCCAGGCAGCGGTAGTCGGCGCCGATCAGCGCGGCGGCGTCCTTCGCCTCCGCCTGTCGGATGCGGCCCGTCTCCTCGGGCCCGAACGCCGCCGAGCCGCCCTCGCCGGCCGTGGCGGTGACGATCGCGACCTGGTGGCCCGAACGCGACAGCAGGGCCAGCGTGCCGGCCGCCAGCCACTCGATGTCGTCGGGGTGGGCGTGGACGGCGAGGATCCGGGCCATGCCGTCACCGGTCGAACTTGGTGGAGAGCACGAGCGACGTGTTGGTGCGCTCCACGCCCCGGACCGCGCCGATCTCGTCGATGGCGGCGTCCATCTCGGCCACGCCGGCCGCCTCCACGGCGGCGATCATGTCGAACGGGCCGCTCACCGACTGCAGCCGCCGCACGGCCGGCATCCGCTTCAGCGCCGCCGTCACCGCCGCGGCCTGCTTCGGCTCGACCGTGAGCATGACGAAGGCGTGGACCCGTCCCTGTTCGTAGGCCGGGGCAAGCTTCACGGCGTAGCCTGAGATGGTGCCGTTGCGCTCCAGCTTGGCGAGGCGGCTCTGCACCGTCGTGCGCGACAGGCCCAGTGCGCGGGCCAGTTCGGCCACCGGCGCACGAGCGTTCTCGCGCAGCCGCGCCAGCAGGTGCTCGTCGAGGTCGTCCATCGGCGTTCCGCACAGTCGCTTCGTCGATATGCCTAGCTTAGCCGTCCATATCGACCAAACGCCAGTTGAAAGCGGCGGCGGCCCTCGCGAATCTCGAAACGGAAGCCGGAGAGGTCAGAAAATGCGCAAGGTCGCCGTCGTCGGGGCAGGCAAGATCGGTTCGACCGTGGTCGATCTGCTGGTGGGGTCGGGCAGCTACGAGGTCACGCTGGTCGATCAGTCGGCCGAGGCGCTGGAGGCCTTTGCGGGCCGGGCGCACGTGGAAACCCGGGCGCTGGCCATCGAGGATCCCGCCGCCCTGGGCGAGGCCTTCGCGAACGCCTTCGCCGTGGTGAACTGCGCGCCCTTCCACCTGACCACCGTCGTCGCGCGCGCCGCCAAGACCGCAGGCGCCCACTACCTCGACCTCACCGAGGACGTGGCCTCCAGCCGTGTGGTCCGGGAGCTGGCGGCGGACGCCGCCACCGCCTTCATCCCGCAGTGCGGCCTCGCGCCGGGCTTCATCACCATCGCGGCGTGGGACCTGATCAAGCACTTCGACCAGCTGCACGACGTGCGTCTGCGGGTCGGCGCCCTGCCCCGCTATCCGTCGAACGCGCTGAACTACAACCTGACCTGGTCCACCGACGGGGTGATCAACGAGTACTGCGAGCCCTGCGAGGCGATCGTAAACGGCAAGCTCCGCGAGACGCCGGCGCTCGAGGAGTGCGAGGAGTTCGCCCTCGACGGCGTGGCCTACGAGGCGTTCAACACCTCGGGCGGCCTGGGCACCCTCTGCCATACCCTGGACGGACAGGTGCGGAACCTGAACTACAAGACCATCCGCTACCCCGGCCATGCGGCGATCATGAAGGCGCTGCTCAACGACCTGAACCTGCGCAACCGTCGCGACGTCCTGAAGGACATCCTGGAGAACTCGGTCCCGGCCACGATGCAGGACGTGGTGATCGTGTTCGTGACGGTCTCGGGCATGAAGAGCGGCCACCTGATGCAGGAGACCTACGTCAACAAGGTCTTCGCCCAGGAGGTGATGGGCGAGGTGAAGAGCGCCATCCAGATCACCACCGCCGGCGCGATCTGCGCGGTGCTGGACATGCTCGCCGACGGCGCACTGCCGCAGACGGGCTTCATCCGCCAGGAGGACATCCCGCTGCACGCCTTCCTCGCGAACCGCTTCGGCCGCTACTACGCGGGCGAGGTCCCGGCGCCGGCGCTGCGCGTGGCGGCCGAATAATCGGGTACCATGATGACCGTGCAGACCAAGATCACCTCCGCCGCGGCCGAAGCCGCCGTCGTCCTGGCCCGCCTCGGCGTGGCCGAAAGCCTCTGGACCGGCGGCGGCCGGGCCGTGCGCTCGCCCGTCACCGGCGAGGTCATGGGCCATGTGCATGACGCCTCGCCCGCCCAGGTCGACGCCGCCATCGCCGCCGCCCACGACGCCTTCCTGGCCTGGCGCAATGTGCCCGCCCCGCGGCGCGGCGAGCTGGTGCGCCTGTTCGGCGAAGAGCTGCGCGCCGCCAAGGCCGACCTGGGCGCGCTCGTCACCCTGGAAGCCGGCAAGGTCACGTCCGAGGCCCTGGGCGAAGTCCAGGAGATGATCGACATCTGCGACTACGCGGTCGGCCTCTCGCGCCAGCTCTTCGGCCTCACGCTCGCGACCGAGCGGCCGGACCACCGCATGATGGAGACCTGGCACCCGCTGGGCGTCGTCGGGATCATCTCGGCGTTCAACTTCCCGGTGGCGGTGTGGTCGTGGAACTCGGCCCTGGCCTTCGTCTGCGGCGACGCCTGCGTCTGGAAGCCCAGCGAGAAGACCCCGCTCACGGCCCTGGCCGTGCAGGCGCTGTTCGAGCGCGCCGCGGCGAAGTTCGGCGACGCGCCCGCGGGCCTGTCGTCTGTGGTGATCGGCGGCCGCGAGGTCGGCGAGGCCCTGGTCGACCATCCGAAGGTGCCGCTGGTCAGCGCCACCGGCTCCACCGCCATGGGTCGCGCCGTGGGGCCGCGACTGGCGAAGCGCTTCGCCCGCGCGCTGCTGGAGCTCGGCGGCAACAACGCGGCGATCATCGCGCCCAGCGCCGACCTCGATCTCGCGATCCGCGGCGTCGCCTTCGCCGCCATGGGCACCGCCGGCCAGCGCTGCACCACCCTGCGGCGCCTGTTCGTGCACGAGAGCGTCTCCGACGCCTTCGTCCCGCGCCTGAAGGCCGCCTACGCCAGCGTGAAGGTGGGCGACCCGCGCGAGGCCGGCACGCTGGTAGGCCCGCTGATCGACGCCCAGGCGTTCGAGCTGATGCAGACGGCCCTGGCCGACGCCAAGGCGGCGGGCGGCGCCATCACCGGCGGCGAACGCGTCGAAATGGGTGACGCGTTCTACGCCCGCCCGGCTCTCGTCGAGATCGACCGCCAGGCCGACGTGGTCAAACGCGAGACCTTCGCGCCGATCCTCTATGTGATGCGCTACCGCGATCTGGAGAGCGCCATCGCGCTGCAGAACGACGTGCCCCAGGGCCTGTCGTCGTCGATCTTCACCAACGACATGCGCGAGGCCGAGCTCTTCATCTCGGCGCGCGGCTCGGACTGCGGCATCGCCAACGTCAACATCGGTCCCTCGGGCGCCGAGATCGGCGGCGCGTTCGGCGGCGAGAAGGAGACCGGCGGCGGCCGCGAGGCGGGCTCGGACTCCTGGAAGGCCTACATGCGGCGCGCGACCAACACCCTGAACTACGGCCGGACCCTGCCGCTGGCGCAGGGGGTGACGTTCGACGTCTGACGGACGGTCCAAACGGTTGTTTGCACGGGCGGCGCGCGCTTGGCACAATCGGGCTTTCAAATCTCCATTTTCGAAAGTCCGGTCCTTTGAGCATTTCCAACCCGGCGGCCGCCGCGAACGCCGCCGACCCGCTCGCCTCCGTCGACGCGCTGATCGAGGGCCTGGGCGGCGTGGGCTACATCGCCTCGCGGCGGATCGCGACGGCGCTCTACATGGCGGTGAACCTGCAGAAGCCGATCCTGGTCGAGGGCTCGGCCGGCGTCGGCAAGACCGAGCTGGCGCTCTCCACGGCCGCACTGCTCGGCCTGCCGCTGATCCGCATGCAGTGCTACGAGGGCCTCGACGAGTCCAAGGCGCTGTACGAGTGGAAGTACGGCAAGCAGCTGCTCTACACCCAGATCCTCAAGGACCGGATGGGCGAGCAGCTGGCCGACGCGCCGACGATGGACGCGGCCATGGACCGCCTGCACGGCATGGGCGACCTGTTCTTCTCCGAGCCCTTCCTCGAGCCGCGGCCGCTGATGAAGGCGCTGCGCGAGGACGACGGCTGCGTCCTGCTGATCGACGAGGTCGACAAGTCGGACGAGGCCTTCGAGGCGTTCCTGCTCGAGGTGCTCTCGGCCTACCAGGTTTCGGTGCCCGAGCTCGGCGTGCTCAAGGCCAAGACGCCGCCACTGGTGTTCCTGACCTCGAACAACGTGCGCGACCTGGGCGACGCCCTGAAGCGCCGCTGCCTGCACCTGCACATCCCGCTGCCCGAGGCCTCGCTGGAGGAGAAGATCGTCGCCAGCCGCATGCCCGGGATCGAGGCCAAGCTGACGCGCGAACTGGTGGGCTTCGTGCAGTCGCTGCGGACGATGGACCTGCGCAAGTCGCCGTCGATCTCCGAGACGGTGGACTGGGCCCGCGCCCTGGTGCTGCTGCACGCCGACAGCCTGTCGGCCGATCTCGTCCGCGACACCCTGAACGTCATCCTGAAGTTCGAGCAGGACATCACCGCGATCGAGCCGCAGGTCGTGGAGCTGCTGCACCGGCGATGAGCGTGGCGTCATGCATTCCTCTCCCCCCGCGAAGCGGAGAGGAAGAGGGAAGGGAGAGGGCGGCTCGGCGGTCGCGCGGGCCGGCCGGTCGTTCCATTGAGCTCCGGCAGCGCGGCTGCCGTCGGCCCTCGCTTCACCCGCAACGCAGCGTGCAGGCTGACGCCGCCCTCTCCCGACCCTCTCCCTCTCCGGCTACGCCGGGGGGAGAGGAGGTCTAGATGCAGCACACGCTCGAACAGTTCTTCCGCGCCCTGCGCGCCGCGGACGTCCGGGTCTCGCCGGCCGAGGCGATCGACGCCTCGCGCGCCGTGGCCGTGACGGGTTTCGCCGACCGCGCGCTCTTCAAGGATGCGCTGTGCGCGACTCTGGCCAAGTCGGCCGACGAGGTCGACCGCTTCGACTCCGTGTTCGAGACCTTCTTCGCGCGCGAGCCGGTATCGATCCCGCCGCCTTCGGCGTCGCCCCAGGGCGAGCCCAGCCAGGAGGACCTGGCCGCCGCCGAGTCGAGCCCGCTCGCCCAGGCGGTGCTGACGGGCGACAACGCGACCATCCAGCAGACCATGGAGGAGGCCGCCCGCCGCGCCGGCGTGGCCGAGATCCGGCTCAGCACGCAGCGCTCGCGCCTCACCCGGCGCCTCCTCGAGGAGATGGGCCTGGAGGAGATCGAGAAGATCATCGCCAACGCCCGGCGGTTCCCCGAACAGCAGGGCCTCGCCGAGCGGCTGGACCAGGCGCGGCGCGACCTGTTCGCCGAGGCCCAGGCCTACGTCGGCCGCCAGCACGACCTCTACGCGGCCGCCTCGGCCCAGGCGCTGCGCGAGGAGCGGCTGGCCCGCAAGCAGCTGAACGCCGACGGCGGCGTCGACCCCGTCGACTACCAGCTCATGGCCGCCCTGGTGAAGAAGATGGCCAAGCGCCTGGCGGCCAAGTACTCGCGCCGCCGCCACGTGGCGCACAAGGGCCACCTGGACGTCCGCAAGACCCTGCGCCGAAGCCTCGCCTACGGCGGGGTGCCCTTCGACATCCAGTTCAAGGTCAAGAAGGTCGACAAGCCTTCGATCGTGGCGATCTGCGATGTGTCGAAGTCGGTGGCCGCCGCCGCGCAGTTCCTGCTGACCTTCCTCTATTCGCTGAACGAGGTGGTGGACCGGCTGGAGGCCTTCGCCTTCTCGGGCCGGCTGATCAGCGTGAACGACATCCTCGACGACCACGGCGTCGAGCAGGCGATCTTCAAGGTGCTGCAGGAGATCGGCTTCCAGCAGACCGACTACGGCCGCGCCCTGCAGGACTTCTCGGAACAGCATCTCGACAAGCTGGACCGGCGCACCACCGTCATCATCCTGGGCGACGGGCGGTCCAACTTCGCCGACCCCCGGCTCGACCTGATGCGCGAGATCCACGATCGCTCACGCGCGGTGATCTGGCTCAACCCCGAACCCGAGAGCTACTGGGGCCAGGGCGACAGCGTGATGAACCGCTACGCCCGCTTCTGCCACGTGGCCAAGCAGTGCGGCACGATCGAGCAGCTGGAGCGCATCATCGACGACGTGCTCAGGAGCTACGTCCCGCACTGACGTCGTCGGCCCGCTTGCGGCGCAGGAAGGCGGAGATCTCCTCCTGCCGCGCGCGACCGATGGCGTAGGGCAGGAACACCAGCGCGCCGATCACCGACAGCGTGGCGGGGATGAAGCCCCACGCCAGGATCAGGCGGTGCACCATGTCCTCCGAGATCACGGCGCCTACCTGCGCGCCCACGTGACGGGGGAAGCTCATCAGGTCGAGGGCGAAGCCGCCCAGCATGGTGCCCAGGCCTCCGGCGGCCTTGCCCGCGAAGCCGAGGCCCGAGAAGTAGAGCCCCTCGCGGCGCTCGCCGAACATGAACTCGTGCTCGTCGGCCGCGTCGGCCATCATCGACGGCAGCGCGATGAAGATCAGGCCCGTGCCCACGCCCACCACAAGGGTGGTCAGGATCAGCCAGGGCAGCGCCTCGGCGCCGGTGGGCGCGAAGACACCCAGCGCCCGCAGGGTGGGCAGCACCATCCAGGGCACGATCACCAGGGCGAAGCCCAGGAGCATCGCGGTCTTCTTCTCCATGCGACGCAGCAGCAGGGGCGTGATCGGGATGCCGGCCGTGATGCCCAGCAGCAGGGCGTAGGAGATGAGCTGGATGGTCCCGGCCGGGAGCTTCCAGACAAAGACGAAGGTGTGGTTGTTCAGCGCTGCGTTCAGTCCGGCCGAGCTCGAGAAGATCAGCATCGAGAAGAACAGGACGCGAAACGAGGGGTTGCCGAAGATCTCGCGCATCTCCGTTCCGAGGCGCGGAAGCATCGGCGTGGCGGGCGTGAGCGGCCTGGGCAGGGTGGCCGCATACCGCCAGATCCCCGCGCAGCTCGCCAGGGCGCCCACGAGGATGAGGGCCGCCACCGTCCAGCCGAACGCCGGATAGGCCTCGCGCCGCTGCAGGCCCGCCTCGCCGGTGAAGAAGAAGCTGAAGGCGATCCAGGTGATGAGGACCGTCGCCAGGATGCCGCCCAGCAGGCGGTACGACACGATCCGCGCCCGCTCGACGTAGTCGTCCGACATCTCGCCGCCGAGCGTGAAGTAGGGGATGTTGAACATCGAGGCGAAGGCGCGCACGCCCATCTTCAGCAGCGTCAGCCACAGGAACAGCATCAGCGGCGCAAGCGCCGGGGGCGGGGCGAACAGCAGCCCCAGAGTCACGAAAGTGAGCGGCGCGCCTGCGAGCATGACCGGAAGACGCCGGCCGAAACGCGAACGCACGCTGTCGGACCATGAGCCGATGAAGGGGTCGAAGAATGCGTCCAGGCACATGCTGATGCCTAGGGCCAGGCCCACCAGGGCGCCCGAGAGGCCCAGCACGGCCGTGTAGTAGAAGAAGACGAAGCCGTTCGCCGCGAGGTAGCCGGACTCGACCACCTGGCCCACGCTGTAGAAGAACTTGACCGAGCCTGGGGGCTTGCGGTGGCTCTCGGCGGCGTGCTCCGCCGGTCCGCCGGCGGCGTCCTCTGCGATGGCCATCGTTGCTTGCGGTCCCCTCGTCGCCGAACGCTAGTGTGGCATCGACCGCTGCCGGCGCAGCGCGGCGATGATCTCGCCGTGGCGGGCGCGGCTGATGGCATAGGGCGCGAAGATCAGCCCCCCCAGCACGCAGAGCGCGGCGCAGAATGGTCCCCAGGCGATGACCAGTCCTGCGAGGACGCTCTCGTCGATGACCGCGTCGGGCGAGCGCCCGGCCTCGCGCGGGAACTTCAGCAGGTCGAGCGCGAAGCCGCCCACCATCGTGCCCACCCCCGCGGCCGCCTTGCCGGCGAAGCCCAGGCCCGAGAAGTAAAGACCCTCGCGCCGATGTCCGAAGAGCATCTCATGTTCCTCGGCCGCGTCGGCCATCATGGCGGGATAGGCGATGTAGATGAAGCCGAGGCCCAGGCCGACGACGAGCTGAGTCACGATGAGATAGACCAGGGCTTCGTTGCCTTCCGGCATGAACCAGCCCCCGGCGCGCGCCACCGGCAGGACGGTCCAGCCCACGCAGAGCAGCCCGAGCCCCAGGCCCACAACGGCCTTCTTCTCCCAGAACCGCAGGAGGTACGGCGTGATCGGCACGCCCACCGTGATGCCGACCAGCGACGCGTAGGTCAGGAACTGGATCATCTCCGGCCGGAGCTTCCAGACGAAGACGTAGTTGTGGTTGTTCAGGGCCGCGTGGGCGCCGGCGGCGCTGGCGAACACGAGCATGGAGAGGAAGAGGATCCGGAACGACGCGTTGCCGAAGATCTCGACCAGCTCGCCCACGAGTCGTCGGGCCATCGGCGCCGGCTTCGTCTGCGGCTGCGGCAGGCTGGCGGCATAGCGCCAGACGCCGGCGAGCGAGACGAGCGACACGACGAACACGAGGGCGCCGATGCTCCAGCCGAAGGCCGGGTAGGCGTCGGGCCTCTGGAGACCGCCCTTTCCGGCGAAGAAGACGGAATAGGCCAGCGCGGTGATCACCACGGTGGCCACGATCCCGCCGAGCAGGCGATAGGCCACCAGTCGCGACCGCTCGGCGTAGCCGTCGGCCATCTCTCCGCCCAGGGCGAAGTAGGGGATGTTGAACACCGACGCGAAGGCGCGCAGCGCCCCCTTGGTCAGGGTCAGCCAGACGAAGAGCAGGAACGGCGTGATGCCGGATGGCGGCGCGAAGAGCAGCCCCATGGTCAGGAGCGTCGTGGGCGCGCCGATGAGCATCAGCGGAAGGCGGCGGCCGTACTTCGAGCGCACGCTGTCCGACCACGAACCGATGATGGGATCCAGCGCCGCGTCCACGCACATGCTGATGGCGACCGCTGCGCCCACCATGCTGCCCGAGAGCCCGAGCACGGCGGTGTAGTAGAAGAAGACGAAGCCGTTGACGGCGATGTAGCCGGACTCGACGACCTGACCGATGCTGTAGAAGAACTTCACCGACGCAGGCGGTCGAAGCTCGCCGTCGGCCCTGTCCGTGGCGGCCGCCGGGACGGCCCCCTCCTCCGCAATCGCCACGTCGTTCCTCCCGCGCGGCCTCTGTTGGCTCGACGGTACGCGCGCGAAAGGTCCTGGCAACCGTGACGCCACGTCACGGCGCGTAGAAGCGACGCTACAATGCCGTGATCACCCGCACGCGCACCAACCGAGAGAGAAGCCGCATGCCGCAGACCATCTTCATCACGGGAGCTTCCACGGGCCTGGGCCGGGCCGCGGCGGTGCTGTTCGCGTCGAAGGGGTGGAAGGTGTTCGCCACCATGCGGAACCCGGAGAAGGAGGCGGATCTCGCCGCCAGCCCCGGGATCACGCTGCTGAAGCTGGACGTGACCAGGCCGGAAGAGATCGCCGCCGCCGCGGAGGCCGCGCTGGCGGCGGGTCCCGTGGACGTCCTCTTCAACAACGCCGGCTACGGCCTCGCCGGCCCGTTCGAAGGCGCCACCGACGCGCAGCTGGTGGACCAGCTGAACACCAACCTGCTGGGCGTGATGCGGGTCACCCAGGCCTTCCTTCCGGCGATGCGCGAGCGCCGGGCCGGGACGATCATCACGACCACCTCGATCGGCGGCCTGGTCACGTTCCCGTTCAACTCCGTCTACCACGCGACGAAGTGGGGCCTGGAGGGCTGGAGCGAGAGCCTGGCGTTCGAACTCGAATCGTTTGGCATCCGGGTGATGACCCTCGCGCCGGGCGGCATCGCCACCGACTTCGCCAGCCGCTCGCTGGTGATGACCCAGCACGCCGCCTACGCGCAGGACATGGGCAAGACCTTCGCCGCCTTCTCGGATCCCGAGCGCCGCGCCGGCGGGTCCACGGCCGAACAGATCGCCCAGGCCGCGTGGGACGCCGTCCACGACGAGAGCGGCCGCGTCACCCACGTCGCCGGCGCGGACGCCAAGGCCAACTACGCGCGGCGCCTGGAGCTGGGCGTCGAGGCCTTCCGCGCCGAGATCCGCAGGATCTTCCTGGGGCGCTGAGCCGAGGCTCGCCCCCCTCTCACCTCGCGGCTAGGGCTCGGGCGAGACCTGGATCAGGAGCTTGCCGTCGTGGTTCCCGGTGAACAGGCGCTGCAGTGAATCCATGGCGCCCTCCAGGCCCTGGTCCACGTGGACCTTCCACTTCAGCTCGCCCGAGGTCACCCAGGGGATCAGCTCGGCCATGGCCTCGCCCGCGCGCGGAAGGAAGTCGGTGATGATGAAGCCGCGGATGGTCAGGCGGTGCATGAGCACGCGGACGAAGTCGGTGGGCCCGGCGGGCCTGCCCTCGTCATTGTAGGTCGAGATCATGCCGCACAGCGGCATCCGGCCGAAGTTGTTCATGCGGGACACCACCGCGTCCATGATGGCGCCGCCGACGTTTTCGAAGTTCACGTCGACGCCGGCCGGGCAGAGGCGGTCCAGGGCGGCGCCGACGTCCTCGCTCTTGTAGTCGATGGCGCCGTCGAACCCGAGCTCGCCGGTCAGCCAGTCGCACTTGGCCTTGCCGCCGGCGATGCCGATCACCCGGGCGCCCTTCAGCCGGGCGATCTGGCCGGCGATGGAGCCCACGGCGCCGGCCGCGGCGGAGACCACCACGGTCTCGCCCGGCTGCGGCCTGCCGATGTCGCACATGCCGAACCAGGCGGTCAGGCCGGTCGCGCCCAGCACGCTCATGTAGGCCGTCAGCGGCACGCCCGGCAGCTTGGGCGCCGGCATCAGGAAGGCGCCGTTGGCGATCACGTGGGTGCTCCAGCCGCCGAGGCCGGTGTTGACCACGTCGCCCTGCTGGAACCGGTCGGACCGCGAGCGCTCGACGACGCCCAGCGAGCCGCCCCGCATCGTCTCGCCGATCTGCACCGGCGGCATGTACTGGTCCTGGTCGCTCATCCAGATGCGGTTGGTGGGGTCCAGCGACAGATAGAGCGTGCGCACCAGCACCTCGCCGTCGGCGAGGTCGCGGATGGGCTCCTCCACCAGCTCCAGGTCGCCGGGGCGGATCTCGCCCTGCGGGCGGCGGCGCAGCACCCAGCGCTTCAGGTTGGCCATGTCGATCTCCTCACCAGGTGTCCACGAAGGGACGCTTCTTGCCGGCCGGCCTCGGGGGGACCGGCGAGGCCTTGAGGCCGCGCACGAGCCAGGCCCGCGTCGCGGCCGGGTCGATGACGGCGTCGATCTCGAGCACCGAGGCCACCGACAGCGCCTTGCCGGTCTCGTACATCCGCCCCACCAGCTTCTCGAAGAGCGCCTGGC
Source organism: Phenylobacterium sp. T106 (assembly GCF_057219735.1). Classification (NCBI taxonomy): domain Bacteria; kingdom Pseudomonadati; phylum Pseudomonadota; class Alphaproteobacteria; order Caulobacterales; family Caulobacteraceae; genus Phenylobacterium; species Phenylobacterium sp. T106. Next base: position 186,249 of record NZ_JBXVWA010000007.1, read on the forward strand.
GGGCCGCGGGGTCGGGCTGGGCGTCCAGCTCCTTGCGGTAGCCCAGGCGCACGGCGCCCTCCAGGCCCATCGGCCCGAACTCTGCGGTGGGCCAGGCGATGGTCATGGCCGGGGCCGAGAAGTCGCCGCCCGCCATCGCCTGGGCGCCCAGGCCGTAGCCCTTGCGCAGCACCACGGTGAACAGGGGCACGGTGAGGCTGGTGGCCGTGACCATCAGGCGCGAGCCGCGACGCACGGCGGCCTGCTCCTCGCTGGCCGGGCCCACCATGAAGCCGGGCGTGTCGCACAGCGAGAGCACCGGCACGTCGAACGCGTCGCACAGCTGCAGGAAGCGGCCCGCCTTCTCCGCGCCCTCGGCGTCGATCGCGCCGCCCAGGTGGCGCGGATCGTTGGCGAACAGGCCCATGGGCCGGCCTTCGATGCGCAGGAAGCCGGTGATGATCCCGCGCCCGTAACCGCCGCGCAGCTCGATCCAGCTGCCGGTGTCGGCCAGCGTCCGGATCACCTCCCGCACGTCGTAGGCGCGCACGCGGTTCTCGGGAATCAGGTGGCGCAGCCGGCGCTGGTCGTCGCAGCTCCAGTCGCGCAGCCGGCCCTGGAACATGCCCAGGATGTGCTTGGCGGCCGCCGTCGCGTGCGCCTCGTCCTCGGCCAGCACGTCGATCGAGCCGTTGGCGAACATCACGTCCGAGGGCCCGATCTCGTCCGGCGTGAAGACGCCCAGGCCGCCGCCCTCGATCATCGCCGGCCCGCCCAGGCCGATGTTCGAATAGCGGGTGGCGATGGTGATGTCGGCGCAGCCGAAGAAGATGGCGTTGCCGGCGAAGCAGCGGCCCGAGTTGATCGAGATCCGCGGGGCCAGGCCCGACAGCCGCGCGTAGGTGGTGAAGCTGGTGGTGTCCAGGGACGAGGCCGAGAGCTGGCCCACGTCCACGTCGCCGGGCCGTCCGCCGCCGCCCTCGGTGTACCAGATCACCGGCGCCTTCCAGTGCTCGGCGAACTCCAGCACCCGGTCGGTCTTCTTGTGGTTGAAGTGGCCCTGCGTCCCGGCGAGCACCGTGAAGTCGTACGCCAGGCCGACGCAGCGGGCCGCCTCCTCGCCGAAGAGCGCGCCGTTCACCTCGCCGACGCCCGCCACCATGCCATCGGCGGGCGTGTTGACCTGCAGGTCCGCGAGCTCGCGCCGCCGGCGCTGGGCCGCGATCGCCATGGCCCCGTACTCGCTGAAGGTGCCGGGGTCGAACAGGTCGTCCAGGTTCTCGCGGGCGGTGCGCTGGCCGCTCTTGCGCCGGCGGGCCACGGCGTCGGGCCGCGCGCCGTCGAGGGTGATGCGATGCCGCTCGACCACCTCGGCGAGGTCGGGGCGGATGTGGTCGAGATCGATCGCCGCCTCGGCGTCGTCCACCGCGCCCACCGTCTCGTCGGCCTCGATGAAGGCCAGGGGGCGGCCCTCGAACACCGTCTCGCCCATCTCGACCGCCAGGGCGCGCACGACGCCGGCCGCCTCGGCGGCGATGACGTGCTCCATCTTCATGGCCTCGAGGATCACCAGGGCTTGGCCCTTGCGCACCGTCTCGCCCGCCTGTGCGGCCAGCCCGATGACGGTGCCCTGCAGGGGCGCGCGGAGCGTCTGGGTCCCGGGCGGCGCCTGTGGCTCGGGCCGCGCGCCGCCGCCCGTCTCCCCGCGCGCCGCCGCGTCGAAGTAGAGCTTCGGGTGGGCCTCGGGCTCGTGCGCCAGATCGGCCATGTGCGCTTCGATGAAGCGGGTGTGGACCTCGCCGGCGGCCACGGCCGGATGCGCCAGCAGGTTCTGCAGGAAGGCGATGTTGGTGGCGCTGCCCTCGATGCGGAACTCGGACAGCGCCCGGTAGGCTTTGGCCACGGCGCGGCTGAGGCCCCCGGCCCCCGCATGCACGATCAACTTGGCCAGCAGGCTGTCGAAGCGCGCGCTGGTCGCGTAGCCGGCGTAGCCGAAGCCGTCCACGCGCACGCCAGGCCCGCTGGGCGGCTCGAACACCGTCAGGACGCCCCCGGCCGGCCGCGCCGACCCGTCGGCCGCCATGGTCTCGAGGTTCACCCGCGCCTGCACCGCGTGGCCCCTCGGCTCGGGCACGCGGTCCTGGGTGAGCGCCAGGTCGGCCAGCGACCGGCCGGCCGCGATCTGCAGCTGCAGCCGGACGAGATCGAGGCCCGTCACCTCCTCGGTGACCGTGTGTTCCACCTGCAGGCGGGCGTTGCCCTCGATGAAGAAGACCTCGTCGTCGGCGACCAGGAACTCCATGGTCCCCAGGCTGCGGTAGCCGGCGGCGCGGCCCAGCGCCACGCCATGGTCCAGCAACCGGCGTCGCAGCTCCTGAGGCAGCATGTCGGCGGGGGCGATCTCGATCACCTTCTGCCGCTGGCGCTGCAGCGAGCACTCGCGATCCCACAGGTGGACCACCGCGTGGCCGTCGCCGACCACCTGCACCTCCAGGTGCCGCGCGTGGGGCAGGAAACGCTCGACGTAGAGGTCGCCGTTTCCGAAGGCGGCCCTGGCCTCGGACGCGCAGCGTTCGAAGGCCGCCGGCAGCTCGGCCGCCTCGGTCACCGGACGCATGCCGCGCCCGCCGCCGCCACCCACCGCCTTGACCATCACCGGCCCGTGCTGCGCGAAGAATGCCTGGGCCGCCTCCAGGGTGGTCGGCCCGTCCGCGCCGGGCAGCACGGGCACGCCGCACTCCCGCGCCAGAGCCCGGGCCCGGGCCTTGTCGCCGAACAGCTCCAGCGTCTCGGGGGTCGGGCCGACGAAGGCCAGCCCGGTGTTGGCGCAGGCCCGCGCGAACGCGGCGTTCTCGGAGAGGAAGCCGTATCCCGGGTGGACGGCGTCGGCGCCGGCGTCCTGCGCCGCGGCCACGATCTGCGCGATGTCGAGGTAGGCCGCCGGACCCGATCCCTTCAGCGCGACGGCTCGATCGGCCTTCTTGATGTGCAGCGAGGCCGCGTCGTCCTCGGAGAACACGGCGATCGTCGCAACGCCCATCTCCGCGGCCGTGCGCGCGATGCGGACGGCGACCTCTCCCCGGTTGGCGATCAGCAGTGTCTTCAACGGTCATCCTCACGGGCGCGGGCGGGGGGCCATCATGCGCACCGCGGCGGTCCCGCCAAGCCTGACGTACCGTTAGCTCAAGAATGGCCGTCGCCGCGCCGGGACTGGACGGCGCGGCCTCGATGGTTCGCTATGCCGCAAGCTCGAAGGAGACGGGTGATGAAGCATTCGATCGGGTGGGCGGCCGTGGCCGCGTTGCTGATCGTGAGCCCTGTGGCCGCCGCGCCCAGGACCCCGGCCGCCGCAGACCTCGCGCCGGTCGGGAACCTGCAGGTCACCGAGGCCGCCTACCAGGGACGCAAGGCCGTACGCGTCGAGGACCTGGGGCCGCCGAACGGCCAGACCGACAAGCTGGTGCGGCTGAAGGGCGCGACGTTCGGGAACGGCGAGATCGAACTGTGGGTGGCCGGCTCGCCCGGGCCGGGCGCCAACACCGGCGCGCGCGGCTTCGTGGGCGTGATGTTCCGGCTGTCCGACGACGGCAAGGCGGGCGAGGCCTTCTACCTGCGTCCGACGAACGGCCGGGCCGAGGACCAGGAGCGGCGCAATCATGCGGCCCAGTACATCTCGGCGCCGGACTGGCCCTGGGAACGCACCCGGCGCGAGACGCCCAGCCGCTACGAGGCCTACGTCGACCTGGAACCCGGGCGCTGGACGCGGATGCGGATCGTGGTGGACGGCGCCCGCGCGCGCCTGTTCGTGGACGGGGCGTCGCAGCCCACGCTGATCGTCAACGACCTGAAGGGCGGCGCCGACCGCACCGGCGGCGTCGCGCTGTGGATCGGCCCCGGTACGATCGCCCACTTCGCGGAGGTGGACATCCGGCCGAAGTGACCGCTGGGCCGGAGGCTCGCCGCCAACAGTTTCGTCCCGGCGGCCGGGACCCAGATCCACGTGCGGGATCGTGACGGGAAGGGCTCCGAGACTGCCGACCCTGCTTCGGAGCCATTCCATCTGGATCCCGGCTTTCGCCGGGACGACCGGGTCGTGAGTGGAGGTGCTGGAGCTTGACCCGGCGCGACGCCAGCGATTCCAACAGCTTCCGATCGTCCCGGCGAATGCCGGGACCCAGGTCCACGTGCGGGATCGTGACGGGAAGGGCTCCGAGACTGCCGACCCTGCTTCGGAGCCATTCCATCTGGATCCCGGCTTTCGCCGGGACGACCGGGTCGTGAGTGGAGGTGCTGGAGCTTGACCCGGCGCGACGCCAGCGATTCCAACAGCTTCCGATCGTCCCGGCGAATTGCCGGGACCCAGATCCACGTGCGAGACCGTGACTGGAAGGGCTCCGAGACTGGCCGACCCTGCTTCCGAGCCATTCCACCTGGACCCCCGGCTTTCGCCGGGATGACCGGGGGGTAGATAAGGGCGCTAGGCCTTCAGCATGTCCGGCGTGATCGGCAGCGAGCGGATCCGCTTGCCGGTGGCCGCGAAGATGGCGTTCGTGAGCGCCGGGATCGCCGGCGGCAGGGCGGGCTCGCCCAGTCCGGTCGGCGGGAACTCGGTCTTCAGGAACTTCACCTCCACTGGGCACGACTCGGCGATCCGCATCAGCGGATAGTCCGTGAAGTTGGACTGCTGCGTCGCGCCGCCTTCGATGGTGATGGCCTGGTGCAGCGCCTCGGAGAGGCCGTCCAGCACCGAGCCCTGCACCTGGTTCAGCGCCCCGTGCGGGTTGATGATGGTCGAGCCGACGTCGGCGGCGACCCAGACCTTCTTCACCCTCACCGAGCCATCGCCCGCGACGGCCACATGCGCCACCTCGGCGAAGTAGCCCTGGTGGCTGTAGTAGCAGGCGACGCCCATGCCCTCGCCCTTGGGCAGCTTGCCGCGGTTGGCCCATCCGGACATCTCGCCCACGGCCTTGAGCACGCCGCGCATGCGGCCGGCGCCGTAGCGGGCGGGCGCCTCGCCGACGACTTCCTGGTCGCCCAGCAGCTTGATCTGGAACGCCAGCGGATCGGCGGACGCCGCGTGCGCCATCTCGTCGATGAACGACTGGAACACGAACGCCAGGGCGTTCGACCCCGGCGCCCGCAGCGGCCCCGTGGGCACGCCGCACGGGATCATCGAGATGTCGTACTTCACGTTCGGCACGAAGCGCGCCGGGAACTCGGCCGCGGACATCCCCGCGCTGGGGCTGGGCTGGCCGGCGGTGTTGTTGGTGAAGGTGACGAAGTGGTCCTGGAGCGCGACCAGGTTGCCCTGCGCGTCGACGCCGCCCTTCAGGAAGTGGTACCCGCCCGGCCGGTAGTGGTCGTGGGCCATGTCGTCTTCGCGGGTCCACAGCAGCTTCACCGGCGCCCCGGCCTCGCGGGCCACATAGGCGGCCTCCACCATGTAGTCGTTGGCCAGACGACGGCCGAAGCCGCCGCCGCCGCGGATCATGTGGATGGTGATGTCGTCGGGCTTGATCCCCAGAGTGCGGGCGCAGAGCTGGCGGCCGGGTTCGGGGTTCTGGGTGGGCGCCCAGATCTCGAGCTTGCCGTCCTTCCACTCCGCCGTGCAGTTCTGCGGCTCGAGGTTGGCGTGGCTGAGGAACGGGTAGCTGTAGGCCGCCTCGACGGTCCTGGCCGCGCCCTTCAGCGCCGCCGCCACGTCGCCGTCGTTGCGGGCGTTGCGCTGCGGCTGGCCCGCGTTGAACGCCGCCGCCTGCTCGGCGAAGGCCTTCGACGACTGCGCCTGGGTCGGATGGTCGGCCCACTTCACGTTGAGAAGGTCGCGCCCCTTCTTGGCGGCCCACCAGCTGTCGGCGACGACCGCCACCGAGGGCAGCAGGCCCTGGCCGGTCATGCCCGTCGGGAACAGGCCGTTCGGGTCGCCCTCGATCACGAAGGCCTTCTTCACGCCCTTGACCGACTGCGCCGCCGCGAGGTCGGCGCTCGCGACCTTGGCGCCGAACACCGGGGCCTTGACGATCGAGGCGTACAGCATCCCGGGCCGGCGCACGTCGATGCCGAACAGCGGCTCGCCCTTCACGATCTTGGCGACGTCGTACTGCGGCACCGCCTTGCCGATGATGCGGTAGGACTTGGGGTCCTTCAGGGTGAGCGACTTGGGATCCGGCGGGGTCACGCTGGCGCAGGCCATGGCCAGCGAACCGTAGGTGCGCTTCTTGCCCGAGGGCTTGTGGATCACGCTTCCGGGCTCGGTGACGCAGTCGGCGGGGCCGCAGTTCCAGGCGGTGGCCGCGGCCTGGATCAGCATGGCGCGGGCCACGGCGCCGACGCGGCGCAGTTCGTCCCAGTGCAGCGGCGTGGCCATCGACCCGCCGGCGAACTGGCGGCCGAACGCCTTGGGATCGTTGTCGGCCTGCTCGATGCGGACATCCTCCCACGCCACGTCGAGTTCCTCGGCGATCAGCATGGGCAGCATGGTCTTCACGCCCTGCCCCACCTCGGGGTTCTTGGCGGTGATGGTGACGATGCCGTCGGGCGCCACGCGCACATAGGCCGACAGCGGCTTCACCGCGGCGTCCTGGGCGTCGGCCTTGCCGGCGATGGCGAAGCCCAGCGTCAGGCCCCCGGCGCCCACGGACACCAGAACCTCGCGGCGATTGGCCTTCACGTCATGATAGGTCATCGATCAGGCCTCCTTCTGGCCGGAGGCGCGCTTGATGGCGGCGCGGATGCGGACGTAGGTGGCGCAGCGGCAGATGTTGCCGTTCATCGCCTCGTCGATCTGGGCGTCGGTCGGCTTCGGCGTCTTCGCGAGCAGGGCTGTGGCGCTCATGATCTGGCCGGCCTGGCAGTAGCCGCACTGGGCCACGTCCAGCTCCATCCAGGCGGCCTGGACCTTCTTGCCCACCGGATTGGCGGCCATGCCCTCGATGGTCGAGATCTTCGACTTGCCGACGCTCTCCACCGGGATCTGGCAGGACCGCATGGGCTGGCCGTCGACGTGCACGGTGCAGGCGCCGCAGGCCGCGACGCCGCAGCCGTACTTCGTGCCCACCAGGCCGAGGGTGTCGCGCAGCACCCACAGGAGGGGCGTGTCCCCCTCCACGTCGGCGCTCAGCGCCTTGCCGTTCACGTTCAGGGTGTAGGCCATGGCCCCGATGTCTCCGTCCGCTTCACGCAATGCTACCCCGCGGCGCGTGCGCGTCAAAGCGTCAGCCTTGCGCCGGCTGCCGCACGGCCGGGAAATGGATGCGGGCCCTGAAGCCCGCCGGGTCGAACTCGGACTCCACCAGGCCTCCGTTGCCCCGGAGCGCGACGTCGAGCAGGCGTGAGCCGAAGCCGCGGCGCGAGCCCAGCCTGACCGGCGGACCGCCCACCTCGGTCCAGGCCAGGACCGCCTTTTCGCCTTCGCAGCTCGCCAGATCCAGGCGCACGCGCCCCACGGGATTGGACAGCGCGCCGTACTTCACCGCATTGGTCGAAAGCTCGTGCAGCAGCAGGGCGAGCGCCACCACGACCTCGGACGGCGCCCCGACGCCGCTGAGCTCGGCGCTCACGTCGAAGCGGCCGGTGTCGAACGGCGTCAGCGCCCGCTGCACGACGTCGAACACCAGCGCGGGCCCGCCGGCCGCGTCGGTGACGAGGTCCTGGCTCGCCGCCATGGCGCCCAGGCGGGCCGTCAGCACCTCCTCGAAGTCCTTCACCCCGACGGCGCTGCGGGCGGTCTGGCTCACCAGGGCCATCATGACCAGGATGCCGTTCTTGGCGCGGTGCGCGATCTCGCGCAGCACGAGGTCGCGCCGTTCCTCGGCGGTCTTGCGGTCGGTGATGTCCAGCGTGGAGCCGACCACGAGGCGGGCCCCCGGACCGTCCCGCAGGACGCGGCCGCGCGTCAGCACCCAGCGGGTCCGCCCCTGGGGTTCGAACAGCGTCCGGTACTCGACGGAGAAGGATCCCCCGTCCGGGTCCTGGGCGGCCGCGCGATAGGCGGCCAGGAGGGGTTCGCGGTCGTCGGGATGCACCAGCCCGGGGTAGTCCTGGGCCTTCAGGGCGCGGTCTTCAGGGACGCCGAACAGCTCGCGATTGCGGACGTTCCAGGTCAGGTCCCCGGTGCGGACGTCCCATTCCCAAAGCCCGAGTTGCATGGCGTCGACGGCCGCTTCGAGCCGCCGCAGCCGCTCCTTCACCGCGGCCAAGCTCTCGCGTTCGTACGCCACGCGCTCCCCGGCGGCTCCCCCAAGCCAGCGCCCATTATTCGCCGGGCGGGCCGGCGCGGCAACAACCTATGTGCATCCAACGGCAGAGGTTTTTCCGCGCGCCGCCTCAGGCCTTCGGCAGCAGGACGACCGCGTCGGGCAGCTCGTTGGGATTGTCGCCCGGGCGGGCCGGGAAGTGGTCGGCGAGGATGTCGGCGCACTGGCCGACCGCCGCGCACAGGCCCTCGGCCGCCGCGCCGCGCTTCAGGCCGTCGGTGAGGGCCGACATCGGGCGCTCCCACGTGCCCGCCGGGACTTTCGCGTCGATGCCCTCGTCGGCGATGAGCTCGGCCATCCGCTCGGCGGCCGAGACGTAGATCAGCACGCCGGTCCGCTCCCGGGTGGCGTGCAGGTTCTTCGACAGGAACTGCTCCTCGGCCCGCTGGCGCACGCGGTCGCGCTTCATGCCCGCCGGCGTCAGCGCGCGCCGCACCGGCCCGATGGCCGTGACCAGCAGCGTCAGCACGAACAGCGTCGCCTGCAGCACCAGGGCGCCCACCAGCGCCGCGCGCGCGCTGGCCTCGCCCACGTCCTCCACCTGGTCGGCGGTCCAGGCGCCCCCCAGGAGCCCGACGTCCGGCGCCGTCACCTCGATCCCGGCCATCAGCAGCAGGGCCGGCGCCAGCAGGGCCACGCCGGCCGCCCAGGCCAGCGGGGTGGCGTGATAGTCCGCGCTCTCCTCGGCGAGGACGCAGTAGATCTCGCCGGTCGTGCGCGCCTCGGCCGCGCGGACGGCGGCCTCGACCGCCCCGCGCTCGTCCGCCGTGAGGAGAGGCCTTTCCGTCATCACCAGCTCCCCGAGGCGCCGCCGCCCCCGCCCGAGCCTCCACCGCCGGAGAAGCCGCCGCCCCCGGACCAGCCGCCGCCGCCGCCGCTCCAGCCCCCGCCGCGCCGGCTGGAGCTCGAGAGGATGAGCGGCAGCAGCCACCAGAGCCCGTTGCCGCCGAAGCGCCGCCGGGCGCCGAAGACGCGCGTCACGCCGCCAAGCACCCAGAAGACCACGACGACGGCGATGATGATCCACGGCAGGTCGCCGCCGCCGTTCCCGGCGGGCCGGCTCGCGGCCTGCTGGGCCTCGGCCTGGGCGATCTGCGCCCTGGCTTCCTCGGGCGGCAGGCCCAGCTGGGCGATGATGGCCTCCGCGCCGTCGACCACCCCCTTCTCCAGGTCGCCCGCCTTGAACGCCGGCAGGATCCGCCGCTGGAGGATGAGGCTGGAGAGCGCGTCGGTGAGCACGGGCTCGAGGCCGTAGCCCACCTCGATGCGCACCTTCCGCTCGTTGGGCGCGACGATCAGGATCGCGCCGTCGTCCTCGGCCTTGCGCCCGATGCCCCAGGTCCGGAGCAGCTGATAGCCGTACTCCTCGATCTCGTAGCCCTGCAGGCTGGACAGGGTGGCGACCACCACCTGGCGGCCGGTCTTCTGCTCGAGCGCCGCCAGCTCCGCCGTCAGCTTCTGCTCGGTCGCCGGGGACAGGATCCCGGCCTGGTCCACGACGCGGCCGGTCAGCGCGGGGAACTTCGGCGCGGCCCAGGCGGGCGCGACCAGCAGCAGGCTGAGCGCGAGGACGATCCGTAGCAGGCCGGCCGGCACGCTGCGGCTACTTCGGCGGCGGCGAACCGGGCGCGGCGCCCGGCGGCGGGGCGACGGCCGGCGCCGCGGGCGCGAACTCGACGGTGGGGGCGGACTGCGCGGTGGCCGTGGCCTGGAAGAGCTGCATCGGCTTCGAGCCGCCGTGGACCGTGCTGGCCCAGATGATCTGCGGGAAGGTGCGCAGCGTCGTGTTGTACTCGCGCACCGCCTCGTTGTAGTCGCGCCGCGCCACGGCGATCCGGTTCTCGGTGCCTTCGAGCTGGCTCTGCAGGGCCAGGAAGTTCTCGTTGGACTTCAGGTCCGGGTAGTTCTCCTGCAGCACCCGCAGCGGGGCGAGCGCCAGGGACAGGTTGTTCTGCGCCGCCGCGTAGCGCTGGAACGCCGCGGGGTCCTGCGTGATCCCGGGGTCGGACCGCACCTGCAGCGCGCTGGCGCGGGCCTGGGTGACGCCGATCAGCACGTTCGACTCCTGCGCCGCATAGCCCTTCACGGTGGCGACGAGGTTGGGGATCAGGTCGGCGCGACGCTGGTACTGGTTCTGCACCTCGGCCCACTGGGCCTTCGCCTTCTCCTCGCGGGTCGGGATGGTGTTGATCCCGCAGGCCGCCAGCATCAGCGGGGCGAGCGCGAGCAGCACCAGTCGCGTCAGTCGAGTCATGAGGGCTCCCTTCGAGGCCGCGCCATCGAACGCCGCGAATGTGGAGCCTGCATTGATCGGGCGCAACGGCGAGGTCACAAACGCGGGATGGTCAAGGCCCTGCCCTACTACGCCCCCGCCAGCCTGAGCGCGGCCTTCTACGACCGGGTGACCGCCGCCGACAGCCGGCTCGCCGGGGACGAGGCGCTCTACGCGGGCCTCGCGCCGCCGGGCGGATCGATCCTGGAGCTGGGCGCCGGCACGGCCCGGCTGACGGCCGCCCTGGCCGCCCGCGGGCACGAGGTGACCGGCGTCGACATCTCGCCGGCGATGCTGCAGCAGGGCCAGGCGCGCCTCGCCGGGCTCGCCCCGGACACGGGCCGGCGCGCCCGGCTGGTCCGCGGCGACATGACGGCGCTGGACCTGAAGCGGACGTTCGACCTGGTGATCTGCCCCTACTTCACCCTGGCCCACGTCCCCGGCGGCGCGGCCTGGCGCAACACCTTCGCCACCGCCGCCCGGCACCTGGCGCCCGGCGGACGCGCGGCCTTCCACCTGCCCAGCGTGGAGATCATGCGGCGGCCCGGCCCCGCCGATCCCACGAAGCCGGTGCTGGACCTGCCGCTGGACGACGGCGGACGCCTGCGGCTGTTCATCCAGGAGCGGCGCTTCCGCGAGGGCATCAACCGCCTGGACCAGGTGGTGGAGTACGTCGTCCTCGACGCGGCGGGCCGCATCCTGCGCCGCAGCCCCGAGCGGCTGACCTACTACTGGACGGCGCCGCAGCCGATCGCCGAGGCCGTGGGACTGGCGCTCGATGGCGCGCCCGTCGACCTGGGCGGCGTGGGCGAGGTCTGGGTCTTCCGCCGCGCTATGCCGGCGACGCCCGCCGCGCCATAGTCGCGCTTTCGGGGGCGATCCATGGACGCTGTGCTGCAGACTGCGCCGCTGCCGGTGCTGGCCGGCGGTCTCTTCGTGGCCCTGCTGGCCGCGCGCGAGCTGGGCGGCTGGCTGGCCGGGCGCAGGCCGCGGGGCCAGGACGAGACGCAGGGCTATGTGCTCTCGGGCGTGCTGGGCCTTCTGGCGCTGCTGATCGCCTTCACCTTCGGCCTGGCGCTCGATCGCTACGAGACCCGGCGCGAGCTCGTGGTCGCCGAGGCCAACGCGATCGGGACCGCCGCGATGCGGGTGCGGCTTCTCGATCCGCCCGCCGCGGACGAGCTGGACCGGCTCTACCGCGAGTACGTCGTGGTCCGGACCCGGTACGGCCACGCCAACGCCGCCCGGAAGCCGCCGCTGGCCAAGGCCTCCGCCGACCTGAGGACGCGGATCGAGAGCGCCATGCTGGCCGCCGCCGCGCCGATCCGCACGACGCCGCTGGCGGCGCTGGTCGTGCCGGCGGTGAACGAGTCCCTCGACGTGGGCGTCGCGCGCGAGGCGGCGCATGCGGCGCGCCTCCCGGCCAGCGTCATCGCCGCGCTGGCGATCTACGCGCTGGTGGCCGCGGGCGTGCTGGGATCGACCCTCGCGACCGCCGCCCGGCCGCATCGCCGCTCGGTGGCGATGATGTTCCTGTTGCTGACCCTGGCCCTGGGCCTGATCCTCGACCTGGACCGGCCACAGGGCGGCACGGTGCGCATCAGCCAGGCCCCGCTGGACGAGCTGGCCGCGGAGCTTGCGGCTAGGCCACCGCCGTCAGCGGCGAGTCCACCACGGTCACCGGCCACGCCGGCTTCGGCGGACGCTGCCGGATCTTCTCGCCCTTGAGCCAGATGAACAGCGCCTCCCAGTGGATGGCGGCGACGACGCCCAGCGTCATCCAGGGATGCGTGAACCAGGCGCGGGCCAGGGCCGCGTCGGACAGTTCCCGCCGCCGTCCGGTGAAGCCCGCCGCCAGCACGCGCCCCTCGGCGTCGTCCACGTCCACGAACACCTGCACCGCCTCGGCCGGGGGCCGCATGCGGAAGGCGTAGGACAGGTCCATGTCCATGAACGGCGAGACGTAGAAGCCCTTCTCGCAGGCCTGTTTCACCACGGGCGCGTCGGCCGCCGGGATCAGGTAGCTGTGCCGCTCCCCGAAGGTGTTGTTCACCTCGTACAGGATGGCGCTGAGGGCGCCGTCGGACCGGTGGCAGTAGTAGACGGTCAGGGGGTTGAACCCCATGCCGAGGATCCGCGGCATGGCCAGGAGCCGGACCGGACCGCCGTGCGCGATGCCGGCGGCGGCCAGCTTGGCCTCGACCTGCGCCTTCAGCGGCGTTCCCGAACCGTCGCCGTGCCGGCGCGGATCGAAGCCCACGAGATTGAAGCCCCGCAGCGAGAACAGCCGCAGCCCCCTGTCCAGCGCCTCGAGCTCGTCGAGGTCCAGGAGCAGCATGAAGATGCGGTAGCGCAGCTTGTGCACGCGCGGCTTCAGGCGGGCGTGGGTGACGATCCCCGGATAGAGCCCCGAGGCGAACATGGCCTAAGCCGCCGCGTGGACGGGCGCGGCCGGCGCGCGCACGTGGATGCGGCCGTTCTCGTCGGACACGTCCCAGGGGCGGCGAACGCCGCCCAGCTGCTCGGCGACGGCCAGCCCGGACTGCAGGGCGTCCTCGTGGAAGCCGTGCCCGAAGTAGCTGCCGCAGAACCAGGTGCGCCGCACGCCCTGGATGTCCCAGAGCCGCGTCTGCGCCTCGACGGCGGCCCCGTCGAACAGCGGGTGGTCGTAGACCTCGGTGCGGATCAGCTTGTCGGCGGCGATCTCGCGGTTCGGGTTGAGCGTGACGAACAGCTCCGGCGCGTCCTTCAGGCTCTGCAGGCGGTTCATCCAGTAGGTGACGGCGCCTTCGCCCGGCGCGTCGCGGAAGCCGATGTGGTTCCAGCTGGACCACGCGCGCCGCCGCTTCGGCATCAGCCCGGCGTCGGTGTGAAGGGCCACGAGGTTGCGGCTGTAGCGGAAGCAGGAGAGCAGGCTCTTCTCCTCCGCGGTCGCATCGTCCAGCAGCGAGAGCGCCGTGTCGCCGTGGGTGGCGATCACCACCTCGTCGAAGCGGTCGCGCGCGCCGCTGGCCAGCCGCAGCTCCACGCCGTTGGCGTCGCGCTTCACGCCCACGACCCGCACGCCCTTGCGGACCTCGCCGCGGAACTGCTCGGACAGCTTCTCCACATAGGCGCGGCTGCCGCCGGCCACGGTGCGCCAGAGGCCGCGTCCGAAAATGCTCATCATGCCGTGGTTCAGGAAGAAGCGGATCAGGGACGCCGCAGGGTACTGGCCGATCTCCTTCAGCGGCGTCGACCAGATGGCCGCGGCCTGCGGGAGCAGGTGGTCGTCCCGGAAGGCCTGGCAGTAGCCGTGCGCCTCCAGGTAGTCCTCGAGCGAGGTCTGCGGCGTGACGAGGTCGGCGAGATCCTTCGGGGCCTTGCGGTAGAAGCGCGTGATGTCGAGCAGCATCTGCCAGAAGCGCGCCGAGAACAGGTTCCGCTTCTGCGCGAAGACGCCGAGCGCGCCGTAGCTGGAGTATTCGAAGTCGCCGTTGTCGAGGCTGACCGAGAGGCTCATGTCCGCGTTGACGTGCGGCACCCCGAGGTGGGCCAGAAGCGCGGTGAAGTTCGGGTAGTTGGCCTCGTTGTAGACGATGAAGCCCGTGTCGACCGGGACCGGCCCCTTGTGCCCGGGAGCCTCCGCGGTATTGGCGTGTCCGCCGAGGCGGGGGTCCGATTCGAACAGGGTCACGTCGTGCCGCTGGGACAGAAGCCAGGCGGCCGACAGCCCGGCCACGCCCGAGCCCACCACGGCCACTTTCCGCCGCTCAACACCACTCATGTCGCCGATTCCACCTTGATGCACGCCAGCGCCCCTGGGCGCGTCCCCTCGCCGCCCGAGTGCTTAGCAAACGCTACGGCCCAGTCACAGCACTGGATGCGCTCGCGGCCGGATCATGATGGTATCGCACGCTCGGAGGGCGGATGCTGCTTCAACTTGTCTTAGGCGTGCTGGTCGCCATGCTCGCCGTCATGGTCGCTGCCTGGGCGTTCGGGCTGGCGCGGAGGAACGGCGGCTGGACCGACGTCTTCTGGACGTGGGGCACGGGCGCGACCCTCGCCGCCGCGGCGCTCTGCCCGTGGGGCGCGGAATCGCCCGAGGCGCGCCGCTGGCTCGTCGCCGCCTTCATGGCCGCCTGGGCGCTGCGGCTGGGCCTCTACCTGACGCCGCGCGTGGCGAGCCACCCGGAGGACGCCCGCTACGCGGCGTTCCGCACCGGCGATCCGAAGACCTATCCCGCCCGGATGCTGTTCGTGACGCTGCCGCAGGCGCCGGCCACGGCGCTGCTCGGGCTCTCGGTCGTCCTGGCGGCGCGGGCGCCGGGTCCGGTGGGCTGGCGGGACGCGCTCGCCGTGGCGCTGTTCCTGGGCGCGATCTGGGGCGAAGGCGTCGCGGACGGCCAGATGAAGCGCTTCCGCGGCGATCCTGCGAACCGGGGCCAGGTGATGGATCGCGGGCTCTGGGGCTGGTCGCGGCACCCGAACTACTTCTTCCAGTGGCTGGGCTGGCTGGCCTACCCGGCCATCGCGCTGGATCCGGCGCGGCCGGTCACCTGGCTCAGCCTCGCGGCGCCCGCGGTCATGTTCGGCCTGCTGCGATACGTCTCGGGCGTGCCGCCGCTGGAGGACGCCATGCTGAAGTCGCGCGGCGAGGCCTTCCGCAGCTATCAGGCGCGCACCTCCGTATTCTTCCCGTTGCCCCCCAAGCGCTGAGACCCGAACACCGCATGAGCCTGACCTCGTTCGTCATCGACACCTTCGAAGGCGCCCCGCTTCCCGACATCGTCCGCAAGACCGCGATCGAGGTGCTGGTGTCCAACGCCCGGCGCCAGCACGCCAAGGCCGGGCCCGGCACGGAAGCGGCCTTCGCGCGCGACATGGCCGAGCACCCCATCGCGACGCACACCGACGCGGCCAACGCGCAGCACTACGAGGTCCCCGCCGAGTTCTTCCTGAACTGCCTGGGCCCGCAGCTGAAGTACTCGTCCTGCCTCTACCTGGACCCCGCCGACACCCTCGTCGAGGCCGAGGAGCACGCCCTGAAGGAGACCGCCGCCCACGCCGACCTGCAGGACGGCCAGCGGATCCTGGAGCTCGGCTGCGGATGGGGCTCGCTGTCGCTGTGGATGGCCAAGACCTACCCCAACGCGCGGATCACCTCGGTGTCGAACTCGGCGAGCCAGCGGGCCTTCATCCTGGCCCGGGCGCAGGAACGGGGGCTGGGCAACCTCGAGGTCATCACCTGCGACATGAACGACTTCGAGGCGCCCGGCGAGTTCGACCGGGTCGTCTCGGTCGAGATGTTCGAGCACATGTCCAACTGGCGCGCCCTGCTCGGCCGGGTGAAGACCTGGCTCAAGCCCGACGGACGGCTCTTCATCCACGTCTTCACGCACAAGACGACGCCCTACCGCTTCGACGTGAACGACGAGGCCGACTGGATCGGGAAATACTTCTTCTCGGGCGGCGTGATGCCCAGCCACGGGCTGATGCACCAGTTCGGCGACCTCTTCACGGTCGAGCAGGACTGGCGCTGGAGCGGCGCGCACTACCAGAAGACCGCGCTGCACTGGCTGGAGGCCTACGACCGCAATGCCGCGAAGATCCGGCCCACGCTGGAGGCGGTCTACGGCCAGGACGCGACGCTCTGGCATCGCCGGTGGCGCTTGTTCTTCCTGGCCACGGCCGGCCTCTTCGGCCACCGTGGCGGGACCGAGTGGGGCGTGAGCCACTACCGGCTGAAGCCCGCCTGACGGGCGCATTGGGGGGACACCGATGCTTCGACTGATCGCCACCTACCTCGCCACCGGGATCGCCTTCGCGGCCGTGGACGCCGTCTGGCTGACCCAGTTCGGACCGGGCCTGTACCGGCCGACGCTGGACCCGGTGCTGCGCGACCCGGCCGACCCGCTGAACCTGCCGGCCGCGGTGGCCTTCTACCTGGTCTACATCCTGGGGATCCTGGTGCTGGCGATCTGGCCCAACCGCGACAAGCCGCTGCGGCAGACGACGGTCACGGGCGGGCTGCTGGGCGCGATGGCCTACGCGACCTACGACCTGACCAACCAGGCGACGCTGAAGGTCTGGTCGACGCAGATCACGGTGCTGGACGTGATCTGGGGCACGTTCCTGACCGGCGTCTGCGCCACCGTGGGCGGCTGGGTGTTCCGCCGGCTCGCGCCGAAGTGAGTCCGGCCGGCGGCTGAGAGGTCCGCCGAAGGGCTGTCCGCCTCGGGAGCGGCTTGAACCGCGCGACCGCTCTAGCGGCGTCCCGCGCCGCCATGCCATGGTCTTTTTCGAAGATCGGGAATGACCCGGCGGAGGAGACGATGAGCGAAGTGATGACGCGCGCGGCCTGGCTGACCGACCCTGAGGCCGCCGCGGCGACCGGCATGACGACGGCGATGTGGGCGAACCTGCAGCCCGACAAGGCCGCCGTGATCGACCCGGACGGGCGCGCCGTCAGCTACGCCGACCTCAACGCCGAGGCGAACCGCATCGTGCGGCTGCTGCGCGGCGCCGGGCTGGCGGCGGGCGACGCCGTCGCGCTGGTCATGTCGAACCGTCACGAGTTCGTCGCGGTCTGGGCCGCGTGCCGCCGCGGCGGGTTCCGTCTCACGCCGGTCAACTGGCACCTGACCGCCGACGAGATCGCCTACATCCTGAACGACTGCGAGGCCAAGGCGGTGTTCGGCGAGGCGCGGATCGCCACCTGCGGCCCCGCCGCCGCCCAGGCGCCGGAGCTTCGGCTGAAGGTCGCGGCGGGCGGGCCCATCGAGGGGTTCCAGGCCTGGGACGCCGCCATCGCCGGTCTCGACGGCTCCGACATCGACGACCCGGTGCTGGGCAACCAGATGCTCTACACCTCGGGGACGACCGGGCGGCCGAAGGGCGTCTACCGCGCGGCCCCCGCCGTGGCGGCGCCCGGCATCTACGCCCTGCGCGGCTACGACGCCCACTCGGTGCAGCTGTGCGCCGGGCCCGCCTACCACGCCGCGCCGCTGGCCTTCGACGTCAGCTTCTCCATGGGCGCCGGCGCGACCCTGGTGTTCCTCGACAAATGGGACTCCGAGGCCACGCTCCGGACCATCCAGGAGCGCAGGGTGACGCACCTGCATCTGGTGCCGATCATGTTCCAGCGCCTGCTGGCGCTGCCGGCCGAGGTGAAGGCCCGCTACAGCGTCGCCTCGGTGAAGTTCCTGATCCACGGCGCGGCGCCCTGCCCGCCCGAGGTCAAGCACGCCATGATCGAGTGGTTCGGCCCGGTGCTGACCGAGTACTACGCAGGCAGCGAGGGCGGCGCGGGCTTCCTGATCGACAGCCACGAATGGCTGAGGAAGCCGGGCTCGGTGGGCAGGCGGCCCGAACTGCTGGGCTCGAAGATCCTGGACGAGGCGGGGAACGAGTGCCCGCCGAACGTGGCCGGGACGATCTACCACCAGCTGCCGCCGGGCGGCGGCTTCACCTACTACAAGGACGAGAAGAAGACCCAGTCGAGCCGCGTGGGCGACTACTTCACCATGGGCGACATGGGCTACTTCGACGACGACGGGTACCTGTTCCTCACCGGCCGCAGCGCCGAGACGATCATCTCGGGCGGGGTCAACATCTACCCGCAGGAAGTCGACAACGAGCTGATCAAGCACGAGGCGGTGGCCGACTCCGCGACCGTGGGCGTGCCGCACGACGAATGGGGCGAGCAGGTGAAGGCGGTGATCCTGCTGAAGCCCGGCTACGAGCCCTCGGACCTGCTGGCCGACGAGATCCTGGCCTTCGCCCGCGACAGCCTGCCCAGCTTCAAGGTCCCGCGCAGCCTCGACTTCGTGACCGAGCTTCCGCGCTCGGAGGCCGGCAAGGTCCAGCGCAACAAGGTCCGCGCGCCCTACTGGGAAGGCCGCGCCCGCCAGATCTGAGGCGGCCTCGGCGGTCGATCGCGCCTGCGGCGGCTGTCGACCCGCGCACCCCCACAGCTGTCATCCCGGTTTCGCCGCAGGCGAAGACCGGGACCCATACGCGCCCGATGGTGGGGCGCGGCCCTCGGGCGGCGCCGCCGCGCCCAATCCGGAAACGCGGAGTCTATGGGTCCCGATCTTCCGCTTGCGCGGAAGCCGGGATGACAGAGGTTGGGGTGGACCCCCTCTCGCTTCGCGAGCTCCCCCAGGGGGGGAGCATGCCCGACTTAACCGCAGAGATCGCGGAGGGGGCGCGGAGGGCGCGGAGGGCGCGGAGATCTCTGCGTTCTTCTCCGCGTCCTCCGCGGTTCAATCGAGCGCCTGCGGCGTCCATCGGCCCGCCCACCCCCACGGCTGTCATCCCGGTTTCGCCGCAGGCGAAGACCGGGACCCATACGCGCCCGATGGTGGGGCGCGGCCCTCGGGCGGCGCCGCCGCGCCTCATCCGGACCCACGGCGTCTATGGGTCCCGGTGTTCCGCTTCGCGGAAACCGGGATGACAGGGGTTGGGGGTGGCGCAGGACCCCCTCTCTCTTCGCGAGCTCCCCCAGGGGGAGCATGCCCGACTTGACCGCAGAGATCGCGGAGGGGGCGCGGAGTGCGCGGAGATCTCTGCGCTCTCTGCGGTCTTCTCCGCGTCCTCCGCGGTTCAATCGAGCGCCTGCGGCGTCCATCGGCCCGCGCACCCCCACAGCTGTCATCCCGGTTTCGCCGCAGGCGAAGACCGGGACCCATACGCGCCCGATGGTGGGGCGCGGCCCTCGGGCGGCGCCGCCGCGCCTCATCCGGACCCACGGAGTCTATGGGTCCCGGTGTTCCGCTTGCGCGGAAACCGGGATGACAGCGGTTGGGGGTGGCGCAGGACCCCCTCTCTCTTCGCGAGCTCCCCTAGGGGGGAGCATGGCCCGACTTGACCGCAGAGATCGCGGAGGGGGCGCGGAGGGCGCGGAGGTCTCTGCGCTCTCTGCGTTCTTCTCCGCGTCCTCCGCGGTTCAATCGAGCGCCTGCGGCGTCCATCGGCCCGCGCACCCCCACAGCTGTCATCCCGGTTTCGCCGCAGGCGAAGACCGGGACCCATACGCGCCCGATGGTGGGGCGCGGCCCTCGGGCGGCGCCGCCGCGCCCAATCCGGAAACGCGGAGTCTATGGGTCCCGATCTTCCGCTGCGCGGAAACCGGGATGACAGGGGTTGGGGGTGGCGCAGGACCCCCTCTACCTTCGCGAGCTCCCCCAGGGGGGAGCATGGCCCGACTTGACCGCAGAGATCGCGGAGGGGGCGCGGAGGGCGCGGAGATCTCTGCGTTCTTCTCCGCGTCCTCCGCGGTTCAATCGAGCGCCTGCGGCGTCCATCGGCCCGCGCACCCCCACAGCTGTCATCCCGGTTTCGCCGCAGGCGAAGACCGGGACCCATACGCGCCTGCTGTGAGGGATGGCCCGCGGGCGGCGCCGCTGCGCTTCATCCGGAAAGGCGGAGTCTATGGGTCCCGGTGTTCCGCTGCGCGGAAACCGGGATGACAGGGGTTGGGGCGGCCAGGATTCGCCGCGATCCTACGCCGCCGCGGCGTCGGCCTCGGGCTCGCCGCCCTTCACAAGGCCTTCGAGCCCCTGTTCGCGGACCTTGCGGTAGAGGGTGGAGCGGCCGATGCCGAGGCGGCGGGCCACCTCGCTCATGTGGCCGGCATAAACCTCGATGGCGAGCTGGATCATGTCGCGCTCGACCTCCTCGAGCGTGCGCAGGTGGCCGCGCCCGTCGAGGATGCGCACCGGCTGGTCCTGGACCGGGGCGCCCGCGGGCGCCGGGCCGGCCGAGGCCGCGGGCATGGGCTGGGCCACATACTCCGGCGGGGGCGCGGCGACGCCCGAGATGGCCGGGAAGTCGTGCGGCTGCAGGTAGGGCGCATCGGCGAGCACGATGGCGCGGTAGACCGCGTTCTCGAGCTGGCGGACGTTGCCCGGCCAGTCGTGCGCCGCGAGGAAGGCCAGCGTCTCGGGGCTCGCGCCCACCACGGCCTTGCCCTCCTCGACGTTGAAGCGGCGGATGAAGCAGTCGACGAGGGCGGGGATGTCGTCGCGCCGCTCGCGCAGCGCCGGCGCCTCGATCGGGAAGACGTTCAGCCGGTAGTAGAGGTCCTCGCGGAACCGGCCCTCGGCCACGGCCTGCGAGAGGTCGCGGTTGGTCGCCGAGACGATGCGCACGTCCACCTTGATCGAGCGCTTCGAGCCGATCGGGTCGATCTCGCTCTCCTGCAGGGCGCGCAGCAGCTTGACCTGCATGTCCAGCGGCAGTTCCCCGACCTCGTCGAGGAAGAGGGTGCCGCCGTTGGCCTCCTGGAACTTGCCCAGGTGCTTGTCGGTGGCGCCGGTGAAGCTGCCCTTCTCGTGGCCGAACAGGATCGACTCCACGAGGTTCTCGGGGATCGCGCCGCAGTTGACCGCCACGAAGGGCTTGCCGGCGCGATCCGAGCTGCCGTGGACGGCGCGCGCGATGACTTCCTTGCCCACCCCGCTTTCGCCGGTGACCAGGATCGGGATCGAGGACTTGGCGGCCCGCTCGCCCAGGCGCTTGACCATCAGCATGGCCGGGGAGGCGCCGATCAGGTCGTCGAAGGTGGTGCGCCCGGTGGCGTGCTTCTTCAGCCGATCCACTTCGCTCTTGAGCGAGCCCATGCTGAGGGCGTTGCGGATGGAGACGTTGATGCGCTCGGGGCTGGCGGGCTTCACGAAGAAGTCGCTGGCGCCGGCCTGCATCGCCTGGACCACCGTGTCGATCCCGCCCGTGGCGGTCAGCACGATCACCGGCAGGGAGAAGCCCCGGGCGCGCATTTCCTTGAGGGTGTCCTGGCCCGACATTCCCGGCATGACCAGGTCCAGCAGCACCACGTCCACGGCGGCGCCGGACGACAGGTGCTGGATGGCCTCGTCACCGTTCTGGGCGTGGGCGACGGCGAAGCCGTCGCGCTCCAGGACCGCCTGGATCAGGCGGCGTTGGGTAGGGTCGTCGTCGACGACCAGGACCGTTTTGGCCATATGAAAACACCCACCGGACTGGGACGCTCGCCGTTCTGACGAGGCCTCTGTTCTTGTCCCCGTTTGGTACAGGGCAAGAGTAAAGGCGGCGTTTCGCAGACCTGAGTCAGGCGTTAACGGGGGCGTGGAGAACGCCGCACCAGTCGAACCCTGAAATACTCGGCCGCCGCGCGAAGGGCCAGCTGCGCCGAACTGGACCTGTTATGTCAGGCCAGTTGTGCGAGCATGGCGGCATGAACGCTCACCGTCGCATCGGACCGGCCTCGCTCGCGCGCCTGCTCGGCGCGTGGCGGGGCGAGGGCGGCGGCCCCGCTTATCGCCAGCTGGCCGACGGACTGCGCCTGCTGATCCTGGACGGGCGCCTGCCGCTCGACGTCGTCCTGCCGGGAGAGCGCGAACTCGCTGCGGTGCTGGAAGTCAGCCGCACGACCGTGACCGCGGCGATGGCGCGGCTGCGCGACGACGGCTTCCTCGAGCGCCGCCAGGGCGCCGGCGCGCGCACGCGGCTGCCGGCCGGCCCCGGCGCCCGGGGCGGCGGCCTCATGGCCCTGAACGAGGCCGAGGGGCTGATCGACATGGCCTCGGCCGCGCCCCCGGCGGCGGACGTCGTCCACGCGGCCTTCGCCGCCGCGCTCGCCCAGCTGCCGGCGCATCTCCCCAATCATGGCTACTCCGCCGTCGGTCTTCCGGTCCTGCGGGAGGTGATCGCCGAGCGCTACACGCGCCGCGGCCTGCCCACGACGCCGGACCAGATCATGATCACCAGCGGCGCCCAGCATGCGCTGGCGCTGCTGATCCGTCTGGCCTGCGGCCCGGGCGACCGGGTGGTCATCGACCATCCGACCTATCCGCACGCGATCGACGCGATCCAGCGCGCGTCCTGCCGGCCCGTGCCCGTGGGCCTGCCCGACGAGGGCTGGGATGTCGAGGGCCTCGCCGCGGCCTTCCGCCAGGCCGGCCCGCGGCTGGCGTACTTCATCGCCGATTTCCAGAACCCCACCGGCCGCTGGATGTCCCCCGACGCGCGCGGCGCGATCGTCCAGGCGGCCGCCCGGGCGCGGACCACGGTGATCTTCGACGAGACGCTGATCGACCTGTGGCTGGACGGGCCGATCCAGCCCTACGCCTTCGACGCGCGCGAGGACACGGTGGTCTGGCTGGGCTCGACCGGGAAGAGCTACTGGGGCGGGCTGCGCCTGGGCTGGATCCGCGCCGACGTGCCGACGATCCAGGCGCTCGGGCCGCGCCGGGTCTCGATGGACCTCGGGACGCCGCTGCTGGAGCAGCTTGCGGCCGCCCATCTGCTCAGCGGCGACGAGGCGTCCCTGGTCGCGCGGCGGGACATGCTGCGCGCGCGCCGGGACGTCCTGGTCGGTCTCGTCCGCCAGAAGCTGCCGGACTGGAAGGTCGAGGCGCCGCCCGGCGGCCTGTCGCTCTGGGCCGAGCTTCCCGCGCCGGTCTCCACCTCGCTCGCGGCCGCGTCCGAGCGGTTCGGCGTGCGGCTCGCGGCCGGGCCCCGGTTCGGGGTCGACGGGGCCTTCGAGCGCTTCCTGCGGCTGCCCTACACCCAGGCGCCCGAGGTGCTGGCCGACGTCGTCGACCGGCTGGCCTCGGCCTACGGCCGGCTGCGCCCCGCGCCGGCCGGGCAGCGGCCTCAGGTGGGGACGCTGATCTGACTTCCGCTGCGACAGGCTTGCCGCAAGGCCGCTCCACGGCATAGTTCCGCCAAACCGCCGATCGCATCAGAAGTCGGCTGCCGGGAGGGCGTCATGAAGATCATCCGCTTGGGCCTTGCCCTGGTCATGGCCGCCGGCCTGGCCGCAGCGTGCCAGAAGTCGCCGGGGGCGGTGGACGCCAAGCGTCTCGCCGCGGCCGCGGGCAACGCCGAGTGGCTGTCTTACGGCAAGGACTACAACGAGCAGCGCTTCAGCCCGCTCGACAAGGTGTCGGCCGCCAACGTCGGCGAGCTCGGCCTGGCGTGGCATGCGCAGTTCGACACCGACCGCGGCCAGGAGGCGACGCCGCTGATGGTGGACGGCGTGCTCTACACCTCGACCGCCTGGTCGAAGGTCTTCGCCTTCGACGCCAAGACCGGCAAGCTGCTCTGGAAGTACGACCCCAAGGTCGAGGGCGCCAAGGGCTTCGACGCCTGCTGCGACGTGGTGAACCGGGGCGTGGCGATCTGGGACGGCAAGGTCTTCGTCGGCACCATCGACGGCCGCCTCGTGGCCCTGAACGCCAAGACCGGCGCCGTGGCCTGGGAGCAGCAGACCACCGACAAGTCCAAGCCCTACACCATCACCGGCGCCCCGCGGGTCGTGAAGGGCCGGGTGCTGATCGGCAACGGCGGCGCCGAGTACGGCGTGCGCGGCTACATCAGCGCCTACGACGCCCAGACCGGCAAGCTGGCCTGGCGCTTCTACACGGTTCCCAATCCCAACGGGCAGCCCGACGGCGCGGCCTCGGACAAGGTGTTCGCCGAGAAGGCCGCCGCGACCTGGTCGGACGGCGACTGGAAGAAGACCGGCGGCGGGGGCACGGTCTGGGACTCCATCGTCCACGATCCCGAGCTGAACCTCGTCTACATCGGCGTGGGCAACGGCAACCCCTGGAACCACCGCATCCGGTCGGGCGGCAAGGGCGACAACCTGTTCCTGTCCTCGATCGTGGCGCTCAACGCCGACACGGGCGAGTACGTCTGGCACTACCAGACCACCCCGGCCGAGACCTGGGACTACACCGCCACCCAGCACATCATGCTGGCCGACCTGAACATCGGCGGCGCGGTCCGCAAGGTGCTGATGCAGGCGCCGAAGAACGGCTTCTTCTACGTGATCGACCGGGCCAACGGGAAGCTGATCTCGGCCAAGCCCTACACCAACATCACCTGGGCTACGGGGGTCGATCCGGCCACCGGACGCCCGATCGAGACGGCCAACGCCCGCTACGCGGCCGGCCCGGAACTGCAGGTGCCGGGCCCGCTGGGCGCGCACAACTGGCAGCCGATGGCCTTCAACCCGAAGACGGGCCTCGTCTACATCCCGACCAACATCGCGCCGTTCCAGTACACGGACGAGAAGGGCTTCG
Organism: Phenylobacterium sp. T106; assembly: GCF_057219735.1. Classification (NCBI taxonomy): domain Bacteria; kingdom Pseudomonadati; phylum Pseudomonadota; class Alphaproteobacteria; order Caulobacterales; family Caulobacteraceae; genus Phenylobacterium; species Phenylobacterium sp. T106. Next base: position 210,809 of record NZ_JBXVWA010000007.1, read on the forward strand.
CCTACAAGGCCGGCGCCTGGAACGTCGCCGTCGACTTCACCGCCAACGCCACGCCGCCGGATCCGGCCACGCTGGCGCAGCTCAACAAGATGATCCACGGCCAGCTCCTGGCCTGGGACCCCGTCGCGCAGAAGGCGGTCTGGACGGTCGAGCATCCCCACTTCTGGAACGCCGGCGTGCTCTCGACGGCCGGGGGCCTCGTCTTCCAGGGCAACGCCCAGGGCGAGTTCGCCGCCTATGACGCCGCCTCCGGCAAGAAGCTGTGGTCGTCGCCGGTGGGCAACGGGGTGATCGCCGCGCCGATGACCTACGAGCTCGACGGCGAGCAGTATGTGGCGATCATGGTGGGCGCGGGCGGCGGCGGCCAGATCTCCGCGCCCGGCTCGCTGCCGGCCCGGCCGCGACTGCCCGGCCGCCTGATGGTCTACAAGCTGGGCGGCAAGGCCGCTCCGCCCGCCTTCCCGGCGCCGCCGCAGCTTCCCCCGCTGGACCTGAACCAGATCAAGTCGTCGGGCGACGTGCAGCACGGCTTCGCGCTGTTCCACCAGAACTGCCAAGTCTGCCACGGCCCGAACGCGTCCGGCGGCTGGATGCCCGACCTGAAGCGCTCGCCGATCACGGCCAGCGCCGAGAGCTGGAAGCAGGTGGTCATCGACGGCGCCAACGCCTCGCGCGGCATGGCCAGCTTCGCCCGTTTCCTGTCTCCGAAGGACGCCGAGGACATCCGCGCCTATGTGCTGTCCGAGGCCAGGGCCGCGGCCGCAGTGGCCACGCCGGCTGCGCCCGCCGCAAGCCAGGGCGCGCGCGCCCCGGCCGCAGGCGGCGGACGCTAGGCGCGTTCCGAAGCGTGATGTGCGGGTGAGGCGCGAGTATCGGTGCTCCTCACCCGGTCATCCCGGCGAATGCCGGGATCCAGATGAAATGGCTCGCAAGCGGGCTCGGTAGGCTCGAGCCCTTTCCCGTCAGGACCCCGCGCGTGGATCTGGGTCCCGGCATTCGCCGGGACGATCGGGAGCGTCGCTGACTTGGGATTGACGCCCAGTCCCTAGGGCAGCGCCGCGGCGAACTGATCGACGATCCAGTCCGCCTGGTCGTCGGTCAGGATCAGCGGGGGCGAGATGCGGATCGTGTGGTCGTGGGTCTCCTTGGCCAGGAGGCCGCGGCCCTGGAGCGCCTCGCAGACCCGCCGCGCGCCGCCGGCGTCGGGCTCCAGCTCGACCGCCAGCATGAGGCCGCGCCCCCGCACCTCCCGGACCGACGGGGTCGCGACGGACGCCAGGCCCGCCTTCAGGCGCTCGCCGACCCGCGCCGCGTTCTCGATCATGCCCTCCTCGGTCAGCACGCGCAGGGCCGCGCGCGCGACGGCGCACGCCAGCGGATTGCCGCCGAAGGTCGATCCGTGCTCGCCCGGGCGCAGGACGTTCATCACCTCGGAGTTCGAGAGCACCGCCGAGACGGGATAGAAGCCGCCCGAGAGCGCCTTGCCCACCAGCGTGAGGTCGGCCTCGATCCCTTCGTGCTCTTCGGCCAGCAGCCGTCCGGTGCGGCCGAGGCCGGTCTGGATCTCGTCCAGGATCAGGATGACGTTGTGCTGCGTGCAGAGCTCGCGGGCGCGCCTCAGGTAGCCCGCGGGCGGGATGATGACCCCGGCCTCGCCCTGGATCGGCTCCACGAGGAACGCCACGGTGTTCGGCGTGATGGCGGCCTCCAGCGCCGCGGCGTCGCCGAACGGAACGGTGCGGAAGCCCGGCGCGAACGGGCCGAAGCCGCCCCGCGAGGCCGGGTCGCTGGAGAAGCCCACGATGGCCACGGTGCGGCCGTGGAAGTTGTCGGCGGCGACGATGATCTCGGCCTGGCCTTCGGGCACGCCCTTGACCTCGTAGCCCCACTTGCGCGCCACCTTGAGCGCGGTCTCCACCGCCTCGGCGCCCGAGTTCATCGGCAGCACCTTGTGCGACTTCGTCAGCGCGCAGATCTCCTCGTAGAACGGCGCCAGCTGGTCGTTGCGGAACGCGCGCGAGGTCAGCGTCAGCCGTTGCGCCTGCTGGACCATGGCGGCCAGGATCTTCGGGTGGCAGTGCCCCTGGTTCACGGCCGAATAGGCCGACAGGCAGTCCAGGTAACGGCGGCCGTCCACGTCCCAGACATGGACCCCCTCGCCGCGCGTCAGCACGACGTCCAGGGGCTTGTAGTTGCGGGCGCCGAACACGGCTTCGGTCTCGGCGAAGCGCGCGCCGGGCGAACGCTGGAGGGCGATGTCGTTCATGTGCGGGCTCCCTATTCCGCGGCGTGGCGCAGGGCTGCCGGCGCCGAGGTGCGATCCAGGCGCAGCGTCATGCAGTAGGCGGCCCCGCCGGAGAGGATGAACGGGCCGAGGTCGACCTCGGTCAGGGCGTAGCCCCGCGCCTGCAGCTTCGCCCGCAGGGACTCCGGCGCGCGGGCCATGACGACGCGCGGGCCCAGGTTCACGGCGTTGACGCAGAAGGCGGCGGCCTCCTCGTCGGTGGCCTCGATCCGGTCGGGCTCGGCCACCCTGGCCCGGAGCGTGGCGAGCGCGGCCGGCGTGAACGCCGCCGGGTAGTAGAGCACCTTGCCCCCCGCCAGCGGGCAGAAGCAGGTGTCGAGGTGGTAGAACCGGTCGCTGGCGAGCTCCAGCGCCACGGTCTCCTGTCCGAACGTGCGCCGCACCACCGCCATGGCGCCCTTCGACGAACGCGGGCCGTAGCCGCACCAGAAGTGGCGGCGGTCGGCGTCCCAGATCGCGTCCCCGGCCCCCTCGTGGAACAGGCCGTCGGGCAGGTCGAGGACCTCGCGCACCAGCCCGCGCGCCTTCAGCTTCTGGAACGCGGCGCGGAACACCGGCTCCTCGCCCTGGCGCTCGGGGTGGCGGAAGCGGGCCAGCAGGACGCGGCCGTCCAGCACCACCGCGGCGTTGGCCGGGAACACGAGGTCGGGCAGCCCGCGCACCGCGCCCACCGTCTCGACGCGCGCGCCCGCGGCCTCCAGCGCGCGCCGCAGGTCGCGCGAGCCTGCGCACGCGGCGCGGGCCTGCGCCTGGGTCCAGGCGTCGGGCTTCATCCAGGGATTGATGCGGTAGCTGACGTCGTAGCAGCCGGGGTCGGTCATCAGGAAGAACGGGCGGTCCATGCGCACTCCGGCGAAATCCTCGGGCCGCCAGCGTCGGACACGCCTGCGCTAGCGAAAAGCCACCAAGATGTTAGGTTTGGGCATCCGATCCCCCAAAACGTCAGGCCGGCCTGCCGATATGATGGACGCCCTCGATCGTGACCTGATCGCCCTGCTGCGGGCGGATTCGCGCAAGCCCGCCGCGGCGCTGGCCGCCGCGCTCGGGGTGTCGCGCGGCACGATCCAGAACCGCATCGAGCGCCTGATGCGCGAGGGCGTGATCCAGGGCTTCACGGTCAAGACCCGCCCCGACGTCGAGGCGAACCGTGTCCGCGCCGTGATGACCATCGCCATCGAGGGCGAGCGGTCCAGCACCGTCGTGCGCGCCCTGCGCGGCCTGCCCGAGGTGGCCGCGATCCACACCACCAACGGCCGCTGGGACCTCGTGGCCGAGCTCGACGTCGGAACGCTGGCCGACTTCAGCCAGGCGCTGGACAGGATCCGCCAGGTGCAGGGGATCGCGGCGACGGAAACCTCGATCCTGCTGGCGACCCAGAAGCTGTAGGGCCAATTCGGCGCCAGACTCCCACGTGCCGGGACGCTAAGCTCAAGCGCATGAACGCGCCCTTCAAGACCGACGCGCTGCCCGAGTGGCGGCTGGACGACCTCTACGCCGACCGCGAGGACCCGCGGATCGCCGCCGACCTGGAGCGCGCAGAGCAGTTGAACGGCGAACTCGCCCGTCTCGAGGGGCGGCTGATCGCCACCCGGTCGCGGCCGGCCGAGCTGGGCGGGATCATCGACCGCGGGATCGAGCTGTACGAGCAGGCGACCAACGCCATGTGGGCCGTCGGCGCGTTCGCCTCGCTCGCGGCGTCGACGGCGCGGAACGACCCGGCCTGGTCGAAATTCGAGTCCGATCTGCGCGCGCGCACCTCGCAGATCGCCGCCATGAGCCTGTTCTTCACGCTGGAGATCAACCGGCTCGAGGACGACGAGCTGGAGATGGCGCTGAAGGCGAACAAGTCCGCCCAGCGCTGGCGGCCTTGGCTGCGCCGGGTCCGGGCCGGCCGCCCCCACGAACTCACGGCCGATCTCGAGAAGCTGCTCCTCGACAAGGCGCCGGCCGTCGCCAACTGGGGTCGCCTCACCGACGAGACCCTCGCCAGGATGACCGGCCGGGTCGACGGCGAAACGCTGACGCTCAACGAGATGCTGAACCGCATGTCCGGGCCCGACGCCGGCATGCGCAAGGCCGCGGCCGGCGCCCTGGCCCGGGCGCTGGGCGCGCGCGCCGACACCCTCGCCCTCAGCCTCAACACCCTGGCCTTCGAGAAGCAGGTCGAGGACCGCTGGCGCAAGTTCGCCAGTCCCGCCGCCGGCCGGCATCTGGCCAACGAGGTCGACGCCGAGGCCGTGGACGCGCTGGAGGCCGCCGTCGTCGACGCCTACGAGTCGGTCAGCCACCGCTACTACGCCCTGAAGGCCCGCGCGATGGGCCGGCCCTACCTCGACCACTGGGACCGGAACTGCCCCCTCGACGCCGCGCCGCCCCGGACCTACAGCTGGGACGAGGCCAAGGGCATCGTGCTCGAGAGCTTCGAGGCCCTGGCGCCGCGCTTCGCCGACACCGCCCGGACCTTCTTCGCCCAGCCCTGGATCGACGCCCGGCCGCGGCCGGGCAAGCAGATGGGCGCCTACTCGCATTCGGTCACCGCCGAGCGGCACCCGTACGTCTTCCTGAACTACATGGGCGAGCGCCGCGACGTGCTGACCCTGGCCCACGAGCTCGGCCACGCCATCCACCAGACGCTCTGCAAGCCGCTGGGAACGCTGCTCGCCGACACCCCGCTGACCCTGGCCGAGACGGCGTCCATCTTCGGGGAGGGCCTCGTCTTCGAGAAGCTCCTGGCCGAGGCTCCGAAGGCCGAGCGCCGCGGCCTCCTGGCCGGCAAGATCGAGGACGGCATCAACACCGTCGTGCGCCAGATCGCCTTCCACCGGTTCGAGACCCGCTTCCACGCCGCGCGGCAGCAGGGCGAGCTGTCGGCGGACGAGATCGGGTCGCTGTGGACCCAGGTGATGAGCGAGAGCCTCGGGCCGGCGGTGCGGCTCGACAAGGGCTACCGGCACTACTGGGCCTACATCAGCCACTTCGTGCACGCGCCGTTCTACGTCTACGCCTACGCCTTCGGCGACCTGCTCGTGCGGGCCCTGATGGAGAAGCGGCGCGAGGATCCCAAGGCCTTCGCGCCGGTCTACGAGAAGCTGCTCGCGGCGGGCGGCACCAAGACCTACGTGCAGGCGCTGGCGCCGTTCGGCCTCGACCCGCGCACGAAGTCGTTCTGGGCGGCCGGGACGAAGCAGCTGGAGCGCCTGGTCGACGAGTTCGAAGCCCTGGTCTGACGCCTCAGAGCGGCTCGTGCCGGCGGCGGAGCCAGACGCAGGCCGCCAGGCAGGCCGCGCCGACGACCAGCCCGCCCCAGAAGCCGGGGTCGCCGAAGAAGCGCATCGGATCCACCTGGTCGAGGGAGGTGACCGTCACGTTCTCCTGGCCGGCGACCGTATAGGCCCGGTCGAAGCCGCCGAACACGCGCCCTCCGACCAGCTCAGCCACGCGCCGGGTGCGGAAGACCAGGAACTCGAACAGCATCGCGGCCAGCCAGGGCCCGACCGCCCACACGAAGGTGGCCCGCCTGGCCCAGGCCGAGACGAGCAGCAGCCAGCCGTAGAAGGGCACGTCCCACAGGGCGTTCATGACCAGGCCGTAGGGCAGCATCGCCCACATCAGCGGCAGGTTCAGGTATCGCCAGTACTCCGACGGGTCGTTGCCGCTGACCAGCATGACGAACGAGCCCCAGACCAGCATGACAACCTGGCTGCCCACGGCGATGGCGAGCGCGATCGCCGGCTGCACCGCCAGGGGGATGGCGGCCTTCGAAAGCACGGTCGTCGTGTCGGACACGGGCAGCGACTTCCAGAACAGCAGGCTGCGGTCGCGACGCTCGCCGTTCAGGGCGCCGAGCGCATAGAAGACGGCGACGATGAAGCTGACGAAGAACGCCGCCGCGGCGGCCGCCGCATAGGGCAGGGCCAGCTGCTGCCCGGTCCGGGCCGCGGCCACCATGTCCGGCAGCCGGAACGAGGCGACGAAGAACGCAAGAAGGACGACCGCCTGCACCACCAGCGGCGCCATCCACAGGGCGCGGTTCTCCCACAGCTCCCGGCGGACCGACCAGTAGAAGGGGCGGACCTTCGGGGGCGCGGCGGCGTCGGTTGCGGCGCTCATGCGGCCTCCGTCGTGGCTGGGCCCATCAGGGCGACGAAGAGGTCGGCGAGCCCGGCCGCCCGCACCTCGCCCAGCGCGGCGAGACGCTCGCGCGGCGCGCCGTCGAACAGGAGGATGCTGCGGCCGAAGACCTGGCGCTCCCGGATGGGCCCCAGGCCCCGGGCCTCGGCCAGCCGGTCCGGAGCCGCCATGACCTCCAGGTACCGGGCCTCGAGGTCCTCCATGCGTGCGTCCAGCACGACCCGGCCATGGTTCAGGAACACCACGTCGGTGAGGATGTGCTGGATCTCCTCGACCTGGTGCGTCGAGACCAGGATCGTCCGCTCGCCGTCGAAATAGTCGCCCAGCAGGCTGTCGTAGAAGGCCTTGCGGTAGAGGAGGTCCAGGCCCAGCGTCGGCTCGTCCAGGACGAGCAGCCTGGCGTCGATGGCCATCACCAGCGCCAGGTGCAGCTGGGTGACCATCCCCTTCGAGAGCTCGCGGACGCGGCTGTCGCGGCGGATGTCGGTGCGCGCCAGGAACGCCTCGGCCTTGGCGCGGTCGAACCGCGGGTGGACGCCCGCCACGTAGTCGAGCGCCTCGCGCACGCGGATCCAGCGCGGCATGACCGCCACGTCGGCGATGAAGCAGACCTGCGTCATCAACCGGTCGCGCTCGGTCCACGGATTCCAGCCGAGCACCGACAGCTCCCCGTCGCAGGGGGTCAGGCCCAGGAAGGCGTTGAAGGCGGTGGACTTGCCGGCCCCGTTGGGACCGATCAGGCCGACGATGCGGCCGGGCTCCACGGTCAGGTTCACGCCATCGAGGGCGACGTTGCGGCCGAAACGCTTGTGCAGGTTGCGGGCGGTGAGGATGGCCATGGCTCAGGCGCTCCCCGTCGCGGGCCACAGGTCCTGGGGCGTCAGGCCCAGGCGCTGGATGGTCGCCCGGATGGCGGGCCACTGGTCGTTGAGGAAGCGGTCCCGCTCGAGCTTCAGCAGCCGGTCGCGGGCGCCGCGGTCGACGAACATGCCCAGGCCGCGCCGCTTCTCGACGAGCTTCTCGTCGGCGAGCTGCTGGTAGGCCTTCAGCACCGTCAGCGGATTGACCCGCGACTCGGCGGCCACGGCCCTGACCGAGGGGAGCGCGTCGCCGTCCTTGAGGAGGCCGTCGAGGATCATGGCCACGACCCGGTCCCGAATCTGGCGGTAGATGGGCTGGCTCTCATTCCACTCCGGATCCATGCCGTCCTGACACCTGAGACACCCCAAGGGCCGGGGCTGCTCGAATCTTGTTGCTCGGTGTTATACAACACTATAACACTAGTCGACATGCAAGTCCTTCGACATGGCGTCGGGGGCAGGTTCGGGCCGCGGGAGCCGCTGGAACATGACGGCGCACGTCAAAATCATGGCCGCAGGTTGCAGGCCGCTCTCGGCCGCCCCGGACCTCACGATCGCGGCGGGCATCGCCCGGGGCCTCCTCAAGTTCGCCGTTTCGCGCGGCGCCCGGCCGTCGGATCTCGCCGCCAGGTCGGGGATGGATCCCGCCGACCTGTGCGACCCGGACGGCCGCGTTCCCTTCGAGCGGTATGCCGCCCTCATGCGCGCGGCCAAGACGCTGACGGGCGACCCCGCGCTCGCCCTGCACTACGCCGAGCACGTGGACTTCTCGGAGATTTCGGTGGTCGGGCTGCTGACCCTCGCGTCCGAGACCATGATCGAGGCCTTCGATCAGATGAACCGCTACGGCCGCCTCGCGGTCGAGGTGGAGGGCGTCGGCGCCGGCGACCGCTTCGTCCACAGCCACGAGCGCGACGGCTACTGGCTCACCGACCTGCGCCGCAATCCGAACGCCTTCCACGAACTCACCGAGACGACCTTCGGGCGGATGGCCTGGGGCACGCGCCAGTTCGGGACGACGCCCTTCGTGCTCGAGGTCCAGGTGACCCACGACGACCCCGGCTACGCGGACGAGTACGCGCGCATCTTCCGCGCGCCGGTCAGGTTCGGGGCGCCGCGCAACGCCCTTCGGATCGACCCGGCCTGGTCCACCCACCGGGTCGCGGCCATGCCGCGCTATGTCTTCGGGGTGCTGAGCGAGCGGGCGGACGCGCTGCTGAGGAGCCTGGAGAGCAACCGCACCGCGCGCGGGCGGGTCGAGAGCCTGATCATGCCCATACTGCACAAGGGCGAGGTCGGCATGGACGCCGTGGCGGGCCAGCTCGGCCTTTCGCGCCAGACGCTCTTCCGACGCCTGAAGGCGGAAGGCGTGACCTTCGAGGGCGTTCTCGACGACCTGCGGCGCAGGCTGGCCGAGCACTACCTGACCGGCCGCAAGGTCTCGGTGAACGAGACCGCCTACCTCGTGGGGTTTTCCGATCCGGCGGCGTTCTCGCGCGCGTTCAAGCGGTGGACCGGCCTCAGCCCCAAGGCGTGGCGCGAGGCGGCCTGAGCCCTACTGCCAGGTCTCCACGGTCCCCCGCCGCCGGGCGAGCAGCGGCTTGCGCTCGATCCACACCGGCTTCGGGACGGGCTTGCCGAACAGCCAACCCTGGCCGAGGTCGATGCCCATCTCCAGGATGCGGCGCGCGGCGTCCTCGGTCTCGACCACCTCGGCGATGGTGGCCACGCCCAGCTCGCGGCACATCTGCGCCAGGCGGCGGAGCATCACCGCGTCACGGGGACGGCTGTCCAGCGACGTCACGAACTTGCCGTCGAACTTCACCACGTCGGTCTCGAGCTGGCGCAGGTACTCGAGCGACGCCGAGCCGGCGCCGAAGTCGTCCAGGCAGACCTCGTGGCCGGTCTTGCGCAGGACCTGGATCTTGGCGTTGGCGTCGCCCAGGTCGCCCAGCTTGTGGCTCTCGGTGAGCTCCAGCAGCAGCCGGGGGCGCAGGCGGGGGTTGGCGGCCGTGCTCTGGACGATCGCGTCCACGAAGCCGGGATGCTCGAGCGAAAACGCGCTGATGTTGGCGGCGATGCGGATTTCGGGCGGGGTCTCGGCGAGCATCGCCACGACCGCCTTCACGACGGTCAGGTCGAACTCGACGACCAGGCCCAGCTCTTCGGCCAGCCGGATGGTGTCGCCGGTTCCGCCGCCGTCCTCGAAGCGCGTCAGCGCCTCGTAGTGGTGGAGCTCGCGGGTCTGAAGGTCGACGACAGGCTGGTAGACGAGGTCCAGCCGCTCCGAGCGGATCAGTTCCTTGAACCGGCTCGACTCGGTGACGGTCCGGCGCAGCGCCGCCTCGAAGCTCTTGGTCGCCGCATTGGGGCCGCCCTCCAGGCAGCGATCCAGCGCGTAGCGGATGGCGCGGAGGCTCTCGGCCGGCGAGGCCTTGTCCAGCGACAGCTCGCCGGTGGTGACCTGCACGCCCGGGCCGGCGAGTTCGCGGATGCGCTGCGCGAGATGCTCGGCGTCGGCGTGGTCCGACCGCAGCATCGCGAAGCGGTCGGGGCCCAGCCCGGCGGCGGGGACGCCGCCATGCGACGCGGCCTGCAGGGTCGCGGCGAGCTTCTTCTGGGTGGCCTCGGCCACGTCCGGCTCCATGCCGGCCAGGGCGACGGCAAGGCCCGCGACCTCGAGCAGGTCGACCGAAAGCGTCGTGCCGTTCTGTTCGGCCTGCCGGATCAGCTCGGCCGTGGCCGCCTCGAAGTCCTCCCGGCTCGCAAGGCCGCTTTCGTCGGTGGGCACCGAGGCCACGCCGGGCTGCCACAGGCTGAAGGCGACGGCAACGCCGCCGCGCTGCGGCATCTGGAACAGGCACAGGTTGACCGGCTGCGGACCGCGTGGCCCGTTGAGGTCGATCAGGAACGGACCGCGCCGCTCGCCCGCGCGGATGCCCTGGACCGCGGCGTCCATGAGCTCGGCGTCGCCGTCAGCGACGAACTCGCGCCACGGCTGGCCGACCAGCGTCTCGGCGCTGCGGCCCAGCAGGCGGCCCGCCGCTCCGGTCGCGAAGGTGACCTGCCCGGTCTCGCCGATCTCCATGACGAGGTCGGCGCTCGCGAACACGAAGGCGAGCAGCTGCAGCATGCTGGGCGCCGCCGGGGACTTCCCGGCCGTCGTCGCCGTCGCTGCCTGCGCCATTCCCCCCCACCCAGCTTCTGCCAAACCGGACATGGTGTACGGCGCCATTGGTTACCGGGTGGTGAGGCCGCTGGCCTCAGAACATCGGGTCCGGCGGCTTCTTGCGCCGACGGGGCGGCGCCCAAAGCACGCCGGGATATCCCTTGAGCGGCTTCAGCGGTTCGTCGCGCCAGGCCCAGTCCGGCGCCTCGGCCAGGTTGACGTGGTAGCGCGGTTCGCGCCCGGTCCGCTCGCGGAACAGCGCCCTCGGCACATTGACCATCTGGGGCGACCGCGCGCGTTCGTAGGCGACCGGCGCGCCGCAGCGCCGGCAGAAGCTGCGGACCTCGCCGTGCGCGTCGTCCTCGTAGCGGCCGACATGCTCGTCCCCCGCCGCGATGCGGAAGCGGCTTCGCCAGCTTCCCACATAGGTCACATAGGCGGCCCCCTGGGCGCGCCGGCTCCGCTCGCCGTGATCGTGCCAGGCCCAGCGGGCGGGCACGCCGATCTCCACCTCCACCGCGCCGCACAGGCAGGCGCCGCGGGCCACCCCGGGCTCGCCGGAGCGCCGCGTCACGGCGCGCCCAGCCACGTGAGGATCGGCCCGTTCGCCTCGCGCGGATAGGTGTGCGCCAGGTCCGGGATCTCGAGGTAGGTGACGGCGGCGCCGGCCGCCTGGAGCGCGCCGGCGGCCTCGCGCGCCATCTCGACCGGGAACATCCAGTCGCGCGCGCCGTGGGTGATGTGGATCGGCAGGCCCTGCAGGCGGTCGCGGTCGGCGAAGCTGGTCAGCATGGGATGGAACGCGGCCGAGGCGGGCGCCAGGTGGGTGAACGGCGACGCGGCGTCGAGCCCCGTGACGTAGCTGAAGGTGCCGCCGTCGCTCATCCCCGCCAGCAGCAGGCGGCTTTCGTCGACGCGCCAGTGCTGGCGGACGAGGTCCAGGATGCGCCGCAGGTTGGGCGTGTCGGGGTCCTCGCCCTGAAGCGCCCAGGTGCGGCCGACCGACGAGGGCGCGACCAGGATCGCGCCGCGCGTGCGTGCGTCGCGCAGCCAGCTCCAGAGGAAGCCCCGTCCGTTGCCGCTGCCGCCATGCAGGGCGAACACCACGGGCCAGGCGGTGGAGGCGTCGTAGTACTCCGGTACGTACAGGGAGAAGCCGCCGCGCGAGCCGGGCTCGGACCCTCCGTGGATGACGCCCGTCGTCGCGGACGGCTCCGCCTGGGCCAGCCGCGCCAGCAGGGCGGCGTCGTCGCGGCGATCCGGGTCGAGGAAGAACCGGCTGACCGGCGGCAGGTTCTGGGCCAGCGGATAGAGCGCCTCCTGCGCCCGGGGCAGGTGGCGGAGGGCGCGGAAGACCGCCCCCAGGCCGTCGGCCTGGTCGGGCGCGTCGCGCAGCTCGGCCCAGGCCTGCAGCGTTGCGTCGGCCGCGGCGCCGAGCGCGCCGCTCACATGCCCGAGCTCGGGGTTCCAGTGCTCGAGCCGTGGCCTCTCGGCCGCCAGCGGTTCGGCGGGATCGCCCACCGCCGCCATCAGCTCGCCGAACTGGGCGGGATCCAGATGCCGCGCCACGAACGCCAGGCGGTCCATCGCCTGGAGGAGCGGCGGCAGCAGCGCCACCATGTCGTCGAGTTCGCGCTCTTCCACGATCGTCCCCGCAGGCGTCGGCGGCCGAGCCTAGGCAACCGGCGGGGTCTTGGCCATGCCGTCGCCTGCGGGACGCGGCGCGATTCCGGCGTGTCCGGACACGGAAGACGTTGCAGTGAAGGCTCCGGCGCCCGACACCAGGGGCCATGAACGACACGCCCGACACCAAGGCCAGGCCCGCCAAGTCCTTCGCGACCGAGGTCGTGGAGACGGTGAAGACCCTGGTCTACGCCCTCCTGATCGCCCTCGTGCTCAGGGTGATCCTCTTCGAGCCGTTCACCATCCCCTCGGCGTCGATGGAGCCCGGGCTCCTGGTCGGGGACTATGTGGTGGCCACCAAGTGGGACTACGGCTGGAGCCGGCATTCGGTCCCGTTCAGCCCGCCGCTGCCGTCGGGCCGCATCCTCGCCAAGCCGCCCGCCCGCGGCGACGTCGTGGTCTTCAAGCTGCCGCGCGATCCCAGCCAGACCTACGTGAAGCGGCTGATCGGGCTGCCCGGCGATCGCATCGAGGTGCAGCAGGGCGCGATCATCGTGAATGGCCAGCCCATCGTCCGCACGCCCATCGGCGAGGCCCTGGACCTCGACGCGGGGTTCCCGGTCGAGCAGGTGCGCGAGCGGCTGCCGGACGGGAAGAGCTACCTGACCTTCGAGCGCGGGCCGGGCCACGACGGCGACGACCGCGCGATGATCATCGTGCCCGAAGGCCACTACTTCATGGTCGGCGACAACCGCGACAACTCGCTGGACAGCCGCTGGCCCGAGGCCACCGGCGTGGGCCTGGTGCCCGCGGACAACCTGATCGGGCGCGCCCGGATCGTGCTGGTGTCCTGGCCGGGCGGCGCCAACATCTTCAATCCCATCACCTGGGTGGCGAAGCTGGATCTTCGCCGCGCCCTCAAGCCGATCGAATAGCCGGCGTCAGGGGCGGCGCAGCTCCGACAGGCTGACCGCCCCGTCGCCGTCGAGGTCGCGTCCGCGCAGGTCGGCCGCCGTGATGCGGCCGTCGCGATCCACGTCGAGGCGGCTGAAGTCCGAGGCCAGCGCCGAGCCCGCGAGGGACGGCGCCGCGGCCGCGCCGACCGCCGCGGCGATCAGGGCCCCCACGGCGAGACGCCACGGGCGGCGCGGGCGCTTCCGGGTCGTCGGTGGCGCGAGTTCACGTTCGATGAAGTCGCGCACCGCCTCGCTCGCCGAGCGGCCCTCGTCCCGGCACCGGGACATGAAGGCGAGCTTGGTGGGGTAGGGGATGCGGACCTCGAGCGTCTCGCTCTTCTTGAGTTTCGCGTCGGACATGGCGGCGACGGAACCCGATTTGCCGCCGGGCGGCCAGCAGAATCCTGTCCGGACAGCCGCAGCGCCGCCGCCGCGGGGCGCCTGCACCCCGTGGCGGGAGCTAGGGCTTGGCCATCTCCAGCACGTCGCGGCGGCCGCCCATCAGGTAGCGCAGGTCGGACCCGACGGTGACGAGGTCGAAGCCGCGCGCGATCATCTGCTTGGAGTAGGCGGGGCTGTTCGTATGGACCCCGGTGCGGACGCCCGCCGCCTTGCAGGCGGCCAGGATCCGGTCGAAGGCGGCGAGGACGCGGGGGTCGTCGGAGTCCTGCCGCGGCTCCCCGCCCAGGGACAGGGAAAGGTCGGACGGCCCGATGTAGACCGCGTCGAGCCCCGGGACGGCGACGATGGCCTCCACGTTCTCCAGCCCCTCGGCGGTCTCGATCATCGCGAAGGTCAGGACCTCGGCGTTGGCGTGCTGGGCATAGTCGGCGCCGTAGATCATGGACGGGCGCGACGGGCCGAAGCTGCGGTAGCCCAGCGGCGGATAGCGGCAGGCCTGCACGAAGGCCTCGCACTCGGCCACGGTCGAGATCATCGGGCAGATGATCCCCATCGCCCCGGCGTCCAGCGCCTTCATGATGTCGCCGGGCGCGTTCCAGGGGACCCGGACGAGGGGCGTGACCTCGCTGGCGCGCATGGCCTGCAGGATGGGGACCAGCTCGTCGTAGCCGATCAGACCATGCTGGGCGTCGGCGGTGAGCGCGTCCCAGCCCTGGGCGGCCATGGCCTCGGCGGCGGCCGCTCCCGGCAGGCTCAACCATGCGTTGAGGACCGGACGGCCCTCGTTCCAGATCTGCTTCAGGCGGTTCGGGCGCATGCCCCTAGCCGTAGACCCAGATGCGGGATCAGGCCACCAGGATGTCGCCGCCCTTGCGGCCCGCCACGACCTTGCCGATGGCGTCGAAGAGCCCGTTCATGGAGACGGGCTTGAGGAGCACCCCGTCCGCGCCGGCGGCCAGGCAGTCGGGCTCGATCGAGGACCCGGCGTCGGCGGTCACCACGATCACCGGCAGGCTGGCCTTGGCGTCGCCCCGGGCCCGCAGGCGGCGGATGGCGGTCATGCCGTCCATGCCGGGCATCCGCAGGTCCATAAGCACGACGTCATAGTCGCTATCGGCGATCATCTGCAGGCCGATCTCGCCGTCGGCCGCCTCCGCCATCTCGATGCCGCCGGCGCGAAGCATCTCGCGCACGACCCGGCGGTTCACATCGTTGTCTTCGACCAACAAGACCCGCATGGGCAGCTCCCGACGGCGGCCGGGTTCGCCGACGCGCCCGTCATCCTAGCGACGCAGGGCTTAAGCTAACCTTGATTGCGCTGAGGAATCTGCAACCGGCGCCTTGCGCTCGGCGAAGCCCGCCCTGAGCGCGGCCAGCAGCATCGGCGCGGGGATGGGCTTCGCGATCACCTGCGCCGCGCCGGCGGCGGTAAGTTGCGCGCTCTCGCCCGGCTCGGCGCCGGCGATCAGCACCACGACCGCGGCGGGCGCGACGGCGCGCCTGAGGCGGGCGACGCCCCCGGCCCGCGCATCCGCCGTGTCGCCCAGGGCCGCGCCGTCGCAGATCACCAGGTCGAAGTGGTCTCCCGCGGCGTCCGCGCAGGCGCTCACCGCCTCGACGCTGGCGACCTGCGGCTGCACCACCGCGCGCAGCACCGCCTGGCTCAGGGGATTGGCGTCGATCAGCAGCAGCCGCGCCTCGGCGAAGCTTTCGGCCGCGGCCCCGCCGACGCCGGGCCGGGTTTCGGCCGCGCGCTGAAGCGCAATGCGGACCGTGAAGGTCGACCCCTTGCCGAGCGTGCTCTCCAGGGCGATGTCGCCGCCCATGGCGCGGGCCAGGTTGCGACAGATCGCGAGGCCCAGGCCCGTCCCCTCGTAGTTGCGCGTGATCGAGCCGTCGACCTGGCGGAACGGCTCGAACACGTCCTCGTGGCGCTCCTTCGGGATGCCGATGCCGGTGTCGGTGACCGCCACCACCAGGCGCTCGCCGTCGGGTCCGGGCTCGGCGCGGACCGACAGGGTGACGGCGCCCTCGTGGGTGAACTTGATGGCGTTCGACATCAGGTTGAACAGGATCTGCCGCAGGCGTCCGGCGTCCGCGACGATCCGGGTCGGCGCCGCGTCGATGTCGAGGGTGAGCGCCACGCCCTTGGCGTCGGCCTTCTCGGCCCAGAGGCGGGCGGTCTCCTCGCAGAGCTTGCGCAGGTCCATCTCCGCCGCGGCGATGACCATCTTGCCGGTCTCGATCTTCGACAGATCGAGGATGTCGTCGACCAGGGCGCGCATGGTCTCGCCAGAGCCGTGGAGCAGGTTGACCTTGTCCTTCAGCTCGGCGTCGAGGCGCGGGTCGGCCAGGATCACCTGGGTCATCCCGAGGATCCCGTTCAGCGGCGTGCGGATCTCGTGGCTCGTCGTCGCGAGGAACTCGGTGCGCGCCTGCACCGCCTTCTCCAGCGCCGCGTTGGCCTTGGAAAGCTTGCCGTTGGCGTCGCGCACCTCGTTGCGGCTGCGGCGGATCGAGAGGAACGCGCCCAGCAGCAGCACGCCCACCACCACCGAGCCGGCCAGCAGGACGTTGGTGATCACCCCGCGCGCCCGGGCGAGCTCGACGTCCTTCTGGAGCTGGCTCGCCTTCAGCCGCGCGATGCGGGAGGCCTGGTTGGCGTAGTCGAACTGGGCCGACATCAGGGCCGCGTTGGTCGAGGCGGCGAGGTCGCGGGCCTCGTCGTCCAGCCGCTTGAAGGCGCGCAGGTGGGCCAGGGCGCGGGGCTCGTCGCCCAGGGCGAGGTAGGCCCGATAGGCCGTCTCGTGGAAATCCCGGTCGAGCAGGCTCGTCTTCTCGAGGTCGACCCCGGCGAAGGCGCGTTCGGCCAGCGCCGCCGCGGCCTGGGGCCTGTTCCGCGCCAGTTCGAGCCGCGCGGCGACCGCCCACACGCCGGGGAGCGCCTCCCGCGCCGCCGGGTCGGCGTTGGCCAGCCGCAGCGCCTCGTTCACGTGCCGCTGGGCGGCGTCCAGCTTGCCGTGCTCCACCTCGGTGGCGGCCAGGTTGGCCATCACGTGCGCCTCGATCAGCGCGCTCTTCATCTCGCGCGCGATGGCGCGGGCGCGCTCGAACTCGGCCTCGGCCTCGGCGAAGCGCTTCTGCTCCCGCAAGGCGTTGCCGATGTTGTTCCGGGCGCTGACCAGCAGCGACGGGTCGCCGGGATAGAGGTCGGCCGCCTGGGCGTAGTACTGGAGCACCTTCGCGTAGTCGCGAGCATCCTGGTAGATCGAGCCGATGTTCATCAGCGCGATCGCCTGGCTGCGGGCCTCGCCGGCCTTGCCGAAGATGCGGTAGGCCGCGTGGAAGTCGGCGAGGGCCGGCTGCACCTGCCCCTGGGTCGCCAGGACGCCGGCCTGGGCCATCAGAAGGTCGCCGTGCAGCTTGGAGTCGGGCGATCCGCTGGCGACGGCCTTGAGGCCCTCGCGGATCACCGGCTTGGCCGCATCGAGGCGGTTCAGCCGCAGGAGCGCCTCGCCCTGGAGCCACTGGGCCGTGGCGATGCGCTCGCTGCGCGCCGCGCCGGTCTCGCGCCGCGCGGCGTCCAGCGCGGCCAGCGACTCCGACAGCGCCGTCTGCGGATCGGCCATCATCGCCTGCTTGGCCGCCGCCACCCTCTGGTCGAAGGGCGTTGCGGGCGCCAGGGCGGCCGGCTCGGGGGCGAAGGCGCGCGCGGCCGGCGCCGCCGTCGCGAGGACGGCTGCCGCGGACGCCGCGAACATCAGCCTTCTCAGACGCATGAGCCCTCGCACCGGTCGGTAAGCTTACCGCCGACGTCTTAAGCCGGGCCTAAGGCCACAATGCATGAGGCCCCCGGCGCGCAGGCGGCGCCGGGGGCCTGATGGTGGCGGTGAGGGACGAAAACCGCCACCAGCCCGAAACAAGCGTCGCCGCATCCCGTTGCGCCGCGCCGCGGCTTTTCAACCCAGATGCGAAGCGGTTCACCTCCCGGTCAGTCCGTTCGCGCTACCAGCGGCGGGCAGGTCGCCAGGCGGGCGCGGCCACCGATGCATCGGAGGCCGGGATCTTGAGTTCGGCGGACGTGAACCTGATCGTGGGCAAGGAAATCGCCCGGCGGCGTCGCGCCTTGCGGCTGTCCCTGGCCCAGCTCGGCGAGCAATGCGGCGTCAGCCTGCAGCAGGTCCACAAGTACGAGACCGGCCAGTCCAACCTGTCGGTGTCGATGCTGGTGAAGCTGGCGCGATGCCTGGCGGCGCGTCCGAGCGAGCTGGTGGCGCCGCTCGACGACGCGCCCTAGAGGCCCCCCATCCCGACCGGCTCGGATCGAGCCGGCCGAGAGGCGGGGCGCGTCAGAACGCGAGCCGGAAGCGCGCGCCGGTGAAGACCTCGTCCTGGCCTGCGCCGTCCGTGGCGGTCTCCACCCGTCCGAACAGGGCCACGTCGCCCTGGCCGTCCTGCACCGGGCGCAGGTAGATCGCCTCGCCGGCGACGCGGCGCCGGCCGGCGATGTCCACGCCGCGGCTGACGATGCCCAGGTCGCCGGTCTGCCGGTCGATGATCTCGACATGCTGCAGCTCGAGCCGGCCCTTCTCGACGAACATCGGCTGGGAGACCAGCACCTGGAAGCGGTCGCCCTTGCGGAACAGGTCGGTGGCGGCGAAGCCGGCCTCGAAGGACGAGGCGGTGAGTCCGCCCTTGCCCACCGAGAGCTGCTGGCCGTCGGACGCGTGGGTCCGGGCCATGGTCCCCGTGGCCATGAAGCTGAGCTTCGGCGTCGCGGCCCAGTTCACCGACACCGAATAGCCGTCGGTGGTCGAGCCGTTGCGGAAGTCGTCGGCGTCGAGCGACTGCACGCCCAGGATGGCCGAGCCTTCGTTCAGACGGGTCCAGGACCCGGTCAGCGTGAGCTCGCCGTTCGGCTTGTAGGCGAGCGCGAAGCGCTGGGCGCTGGCCGTGTAGCGTTCGGCGCCGTGGCCGACGAACCCGAACGCGGGATCGACGCCGCGCTCACGCTCCTGGTCCCGGCCGAGCGCGCCGGCCTGGAAGGTCAAGGTGTCCGAGAGCCGGTAGTCGAGGGCCGCATAGACGCCGCCCGAGGCGAGGCCCAGCAGGGGGTCGGCGCCGCCGCGTTCGATGTCGTACGACCCCGCCGAGCCGAAGCCGGTCGAGGCCGCGAGTTGCGGAGCCCCGTCGCCGAAGCCGAACACCAGGCGGGACCGCTCGCCGGTCACGTCGAAGCGCGACTGGTACGCCGGGCCGTCGTCGCGGAAGCCGAAGCGCGACTGCCGCGGGGCCACCGCCACGGTCATGTCCATGCCCCACGGGTTGGCCACCGCCATCGCGGGCGAGAAGCCGTTGGCGAAGCCGACCTTGCCGCCCGACTTGGCCCAGGTCTCCATCCGCGTGAGCAGATAGGCCTGGAACTGCTCCTGGGCGCCCAGGTAGGTGGTGACGTTCTGGCCGACCAGCTTGGAGCTGAGCGGGATCGCGAAGTCGCGGCGCGTCAGGCCCAGGGTCTCGAAGGCGTAGACGAAGGCCTTCGAGGCGTCCCAGGTCGACTGCTGGACGGTGTTGTAGCGCGTGATCACCGCCGACTTGGTCTGCGGCGTCATCCTGCCGTTCTCGACGGTGAAGAAGATCAGCTTGTTGAAGTCCAGCGGCGACTGGCTGCGGGTGACGTCGAGCAGGCCGTAGCCGTACACCGCGTCCACGCCGGGGTCGCCCAGGTCCTTGGCCGAGTTCAGGATCACGCCCACCGTCTCGCGCGGGTAGTTCGCGAGCCAGGGCCAGCGGTCGTGCAGCAGGGCGATGGCGCCCGACACCAGCGGCGCGGCGAACGAGGTGCCGGTCTGGCGGGTCACGCCGCCCTTGCCGTCCGACACCAGGATCAGTTCGCCCGGAGCCACGAGGAAGTGGTTCTTCAGCTTGTCGCCGGTGCAGAGGCCGAGGGTCGTGAGGCATGCCTCGCCCGGGCGGTTGGAGAAGTTCGAGATGGCGCCGTCCACGCCCACCGAGCCGACCACGATGAAGGCGGGGTTGAGCGCGTTCCAGGTGACGTTGCCGGTCTGGGTGACGCCGTCGTTGCCTGCGGCGAGCACGAACACGGTGTTCTTGAGCGTCAGCGCCACCGACGGATCGGTGAAGACGGCGTTCCAGCCGTTGTCCATCGTCGTGCCCGGAACGCCCAGCGACATGTTCACCACGCTGGCGCCGCTGGCCTTGAGGGTCTGGACCCCGCGCGTGACGTCGGCCCAGCTTGCCGAGCCGGTGTTGTCGAAGGGGTTGTAGGCGATGACCTTGGCGTCCGGCGCGATGCCCATCACGCCCTTGCCGTCGTGATGGCCCACGATCAGGCTGCCGACGGCCGCGCCGTGCCCGTTGGTGAAGTCCGACACGCCGTCCGAGCGGACGATGTTGCCCGAGATCGAGGCGTCGCCGACGAAGGTCTCGTCGAGGATCCCGATGATGGTCGAGCCGCCCGAGCCCTGGGTCTTGGTCAGCGACGGGGTCCAGTTGACCGTCTTCATCCAGTGATCGACGTGGTCGGTCCCGGCGAAGGCCATCAGGCCGTCGTAGTATTCGAGGAACAGGTAGGCCAGGGTGTCCTGGTCCAGCTTGCCGATGGCGTTCGGGTCCGCCGGATCGATGCCGCGGGCCTGCAGGAAGGGGTTCAGGAAGCCCTCGTCGAACGACTTGCCGGTCTTGGCCTGCACCGAGGCCCCCCAGAAAGCGCGCGAGTCGTCGAAGATCGTGGAGACCTTGCCCGCGATCAGGGCCTGGTCCGGGGTCCCCGAGATGGCGGAGTTGAAGGCCACGGTCCAGTCGTCGCCGGCCTTGGTCCAGAAGCCGCTGACCTGGGCATAGGCCGGCGCGCCGGTTCCCACGACCGGGTTGGACGTCGCCCAGAACGACTTCAGGTCGCCGTAGAAGGCGCCCGTGTCTCCCCAGAAGGGCCGCAGGTTGCCCCAGAACGGACGCAGGTTGCCGTAGAACGGGCGGAGGTTCCCGTAGAACGGACGCAGGTTCCCGTAGAAGGGCCTCAGGTTCCCATAGTACGGCTTGACCGGCGAGCTCGTCGTCGTGGTCGACTGCGCAGCGGCCGGCGTCGCATTCAGCGCCGTGGTCGCCAGCGTCGCGGCCGCGACGCTCATCAGCAGGGTGCTGGTCTTCCGGGACATGGACTTTGTTCTCCACGGCGCGTTCTTCCGCCGCTGGAGGAAAATGGCTCGGCAGGCGTTACTGAAACGCCAAGCGATGAGGTGTACGCAGATTAATCATAGGTTGTCCCAAGTTGAGACAACTTGCCGGTCTTGGCAAATCGGGGCGTAGCCGCGCGCTGACGATGTATTCGCCGCCGATGAGGCGCCACCATGGCGCGATGTTGCTTGGAGATCAACTGATGTTTTTCTGGCGCCCGGTTGGCGAGCCAAGCGGGCCTTAGTCTGCAATTGCGCGCGGTCACGGGGTCCGCGACACTCCACCCAAGACACCGGAGGGGCGGACATGCGGGGCGCGATCATCGGCCTGGCGGCGGCGATGCTGGCCGTGGGCGCGCAGGCGGCGCCCGACGTGACGATCCGGCGCGACTCCTGGGGCGTGCCGCACATCCTCGGAAAGACCGACGCGGATGCGGCCTACGGCCTGGCCTGGGCGCAGAGCGAGGACGACTTCGCCACGCTGCAGGAGGCGGTGTTCGCCGCGCGCGGCCGCCTGGCCGAGCTGAACGGACCCGCGGGCGTGGAAAGCGACTACCTGGTGGCGCTGCAGGACGTGTGGGGCACGGTGCGCCGCCGCTACGCCCGCGACCTGGAGCCGAAGACCAAGGCGGTCATGGAGGCCTACGCCGCCGGCGCGAGCGCCTGGGCGCGGGCGCATCCGGACAAGGTGGCGCCCGGCCTCCTGCCGATCACGGGGCAGGACCTCGCGGCCAGCGTGATCTACCGGGGGCCCACCTTCTACGGCCTGGACGACCTGTTCCGCCGCACCATGCGGCCGACGTCGCAGCGCCGCGCCGAGGTCTGGGACGGCGTGGAGATCGGCTCCAACGGCGTCGCCGTCGGCCCGGCCCGTTCGGCCGACGGGGCGACGCGCCTGCTCGTCAACTCGCACCAGCCCTACAGCGGCCCCCTCGCCTGGTACGAGGCGGTGGTGCAGAGCCGCGAAGGGTGGCACGTGGCTGGCGGCTTCTTCCCGGGCGGCCCCTTCATGCTGCACGGCCACAACGCGCGGCTGGGCTGGGCCTCGACGGTCGACAACCCCGACCTCGCCGACGTCTACCAGCTCGTCATGCACCCGACGGACCGCGAGCTCTACAGGCTGGACGGGGCTTGGAAGCGGCTGGAGAGCCGCTGGGTCGAAATCCGCGTGAAGCGGCCGGACGGATCGCTGGAGACGGTGCGGCGCGAGACGCTCCGTTCGGTCCACGGGCCGGTGGTTCGGACGGACCACGGCGTCTTCGCCATCCGCTATGCCGGCATGGATGAGATCCGGCAGAACGAGCAGTACTTCGCCATGAACAAGGCCCGGAACCTCGCCGAGTGGAAGGCGGCGATGGCCAAGGGCGTGCTGCCGTCGATCAACTACGTGTACGCGGACGCGGACGGGAACGTTGGCTACGTCCACAACGGGCGCTTCCCGGTGCGCAAGGACGGCGTGGACTGGTCCGGGGTCGTGCCCGGCGACCGCAGCGACCTGATCTGGACGCGCCAGCGGCCGTTCTCCGGCGTCCCGCAGCTCTGGAACCCGAAGAGCGGCTGGACCTACAACGCCAACAACACCCCGTTCTCGGCCACGGACCCCGCCCACGACCTGAAGCCGGCCGACTTCCCGAAGTGGATGGGGCTGCAGACCAACATGACCAACCGCGCCTTCCGCGCGCTCGAAACCTACGGCGCCGACCCCTCGATCACCGCCGAGGAATTCGAGGCCTACAAGTACGACCTGGCGTTCTCCGCGAAGTCCGAGCTGGGCAAGGCCCTGCCGCTGCTGCTGGCGCTTCCGGCGGGGGACGATGCGGACCTCAAGGCCGCGCAGGACCTGCTGCGGGGATGGGACCTTCGGACCCACCGCGACAGCCGCGCAGCGGCCCTTGCGGTGCTGACCGTGCTGCGGCTGAACCAGCAACCCGGAACGGCGCCGCTTTCCGCGCTCAAGGGCGTGATGGCGGATCTGAAGAAGGCCTACGGCCGCATCGACCCGACCTGGGGCGAGGTGAACCGGATCCGGCGCGGGACGGTGGACCTGCCCATCGACGGCGGGCCCGACATCTTCCGGGCGGTGTACGGGCGCCCCGATCCCGATGGACGGCTGCGGGCGGTGGCCGGCGACACCTTCGTGATGTTCGTCACCTGGGAGAAGGGCGGCAGGCTCTCGTCGAAGAGCATCCACCAGTTCGGGTCGGCGACCCTCGACGCGGCCTCGCCGCACTACGCCGACCAGACCCCGCTCTTCGCGGCGATGCAGACCAAGCCGGTGCTGTTCACCGAAGACCAGCTGAAGGGCCACGTGAAGCGCGAGTACCGGCCGGGGCAGTGACGATGGGCGACGGCTTCCCGGTCTGGCTGTTCGGCGTCTTCCCGCTCGTTTTCGCGGCCATGTGGCTCGCGGTGACGGCGGCGCTCAGTCATCTGTCGGGCTGGCCGGCATTGCAGCGGGCCTACCCCGACCGGGACGACGAGGTGCTCGCGACGTTCGGCGGTCAGTCCGGGATGATGGGCGGCGCGCCCGGCGTGAACTTCAGCGGCGTGCTGGAGCTGAGCGCCTGCCGCCAGGGGCTGAGGGTGGCGATCTGGCGGATCTTCGCGCCGTTCATGCGTCCGGTCCTGGTCCCGTGGTGTGACCTCACGGTGCGCCGGCAGGAGACGTTTCTCGGACCGCGGGCCGTCCTGATGCTGGGCGACGTCGCCAGGCTCACGGTTTCGGGCGGACTGGCCGACCGGATCGCGAGGGCGGCGGGGCAGAACTGGCCGGCCGGAGGCGCGCCGCCGCCGATCGAGAAGCCGGTGGGCCGCCTCGTGGCCGCAGCGGTGGTCGAGTGGCTCGTCGGGACGGCGTTGCTGGGCGGGTTCTTCACGGGGGCGACGCATTTCAGCGGCCTGGACGCCACGCCGCTGCCGCTCGCGATGACGCTTGGGTTTCCCGCCGTCTTCTGCGGCTTCATCGCGTTCAGCCGCTTCCTGAAGCGGATGCGGCGCTGAAGCGCGTTCCGAGTGCGGAACCGGTTGTCGGCCCAAGGCTCTCGCGCCGCGCGCGCCGAAGGAAGGTTGCCATTTTTCAAACGGCCGTTAGACCGCTCGCCATGGCTGACGACGCGCGCAAGACCGCAGGTTCGAAACCGGGGGGCAAGGAAACCTACGACGACCGGCCGTTCCACGTGGACGACCTGCCGCCGGAGGTGCGCGCGCCGCTCGCGCCTTACGCCGGCCGGGAGCCGGAGGCGCCCGCATGGTTCAAGTGGGCCATCGCCCAGGAGGCCGAGCGGACCTTCGTCGAGTCCGGCGGCATCAAGCTGGAAGCGCTGAGCTGGGGCGAGCGCGGCAAGCGCGGCCTGCTCCTCGTCCACGGCAACTCGGCCCACGCCGACTGGTGGAGCTTCATCGGCCCCTATCTCGCCAAGGACTTCCGCGTCACCTCCATGTCGCTGGCGGGCATGGGCGACTCCGAGTGGCGGCAGACCTACCGCTTCCCGGACTTCGCCGCCGACGCCGAGGCCGTGGCGCGGGCCACCGGCCTCTACGCGCCGGGCAAGAAGCCCATCTACATCGGCCACTCCTTCGGTGGCGGGCAGGTGTTCTTCACCGCCGCGCGCTACCCGCAGAACATGGATGCGGCCATCCTCGTGGACACCGGCTTCGGCGGCCCGCCGCCCGAGGTCCTGGAAGAGCGCAGGAAGCGCCAGGAGCTGCTCGCCAACAATCCCAGCCCGGACCGGCCGACGCGGATCTACCCCACCATGGAGGCGGCCCTGGCCCGGTTCCGGCTGATGCCGCCGCAGCCGGCCGAGAACCACTACATCCTCGACTTCATCGCGCGCCGCTCGCTGAAGCGGGTTCCCATGCCCGACGGTTCGGGCCAGGGCTACGCCTGGAAGTTCGATCCGAACATGTGGGAGAAGCTCGACCGCAGCGACGGGATCATGACGGCCGACCGTGGCGCCTTCCCCGACCTGAAGGTCCCGATGATCCACCTCTACGGAGACAAGAGCCGGATCATCGAGCGCCGCGCCTCGGGCGAGCCCGGCTTCCTGGACGGCAACGTGCCCGAGATCGAGATTCCGGATTCCCACCACCACGTCATGATCGACCAGCCCCTGGCCCTGGTGGCGGCGCTCCGCACCCTGCTGGCCAATTGGCCGCACGGGACCCCGCCGGATTGAACCGAGGGCGCGGTTCGTGTAGGGCCTCGCCGAACACCTCCCTGACCTAGAGAGTGAATTGATGGCCGGACAAGGCTCCGACTACCAGCGCGGTCACATGGACATCGCCGAGCAGACCGCGACGTTCCATCTCGTGATGGGCCTGACGAAGTGGGGCTCGCTCGTGATCGCCGCGGGCGTGCTGTTCTTCACGCTCCTGTTCTGCACCGCGGCCGGCTTCATCGGCTCGTTGGTCGCCACGGCGGCGCTGATCGCCGCCGGCGTGTTCCTCCTGCGCTCCAAGCCCGAGGCGGCGGCGGCGCACTAAGGCGTCCTGCCCGGCTGGCGCCCGCCCCGCCGTGGTGGAATAGTCGGCCCGAATGCTGAAGCGCGCGCAGGCCTACGGCTTGTCGTTCCTGTATCCCGCGAACGACACGGTGGTCGGGCCCTGCCTCGCCCGCCACGGCGAGTTCGCCCGGCCGCAACTCGACTTCCTCCTGGCGCTGGCGACCCCTGGCGAGGGGACCTTCGTCGACGTGGGCGCCAATCTCGGAACCATGGCGGCGCCGTTCGCCAAGGCACGGCCCGACTGGCGGGTGATCGCGGTCGAGGCGCACCGTGGGGTCGCCGCGATCCTCGCGGCCAATGCGGCGAACAACGGCTGCGACCGCCTGGAGGTGGTGCACGCCGCCGCAGGCCCCGATCGCCGCATCGCCGCCTTCCCGACCCTGCCGCTCGACGCGGCGGCCAACCTCGGGACCAGCAGCTTCTACGACCGGGAGACGCCGCGCCTCCCCGTCCTGATGCTGCCGCTCGACGAACTGGCGCCCGCCGACACGCGGCTGGTGAAGATCGACGTCGAGGGGCTTGAGCCCGAGGTGCTCGCGGGCGCGCACCGCCTGATCGAAACGGTCCGGCCCGTCTTCTTCGTCGAAGCGTTCCACGCCACGGCGCGGGCGGCCGTGCTGGAGACGTTCCTGCGGGCCGGCTACGCCGCCTACTGGTTCTACGCGCCGTGGGTGACGCGCGCGCCGCTCTCGGGCGTGACGGCGCAGGACGACACGATCGGCGACGCGAACTTCGTGTGCATCCCCGGGCAGGGGCCTGCGCCCTGGGACCTGCCGCCGGCGCGGCCCGAGCAGGAGACCTGGCCCAGCGACCACAGGCTCTATCCCTACCTCAAGGCCTACGGGTACTGACGGCCTGCGGGGCATGGCGTTGCGCGCGTTGATCCCTGGAGCGTCCTCCAAGAGTTGATTGTTGCGTTGCGAAGGTGCGCTGCGGGAGAAGCTTGCGGCGCGTGGGAAATCCTTCGGGCGCCGCGCTGGACAATCCGACGCGGGCGCACCTATGGTCCGCCCGCCTGCAGCGCATTCGGGGGTTGAACGCGGACCATGGCCGTCATCGCTGTGACCAAGGAGCGCCGAGCCGGCGAGACCCGCGTGGCGGCCACGCCCGAAACGGCGAAGAAGCTGGCGGCCGCCGGTTTCGAGGTCGTCGTCGAGGCGGGCGCCGGCGCCGGCGCTTCGTTCTCGGATGCGGACTACCAGGCGGCCGGCGCGTCGATCGCCAAGTCCGCCAAGGACGCGGTCGCCAAGGCCGACCTGCTGTTCAAGGTCCGCGCGCCCGAGGCCGACGAGATCAAGGCGCTGAAGCCGGGCGCGTTCGTGGCCGCGCTGCTCAATCCCTACAACGAGAAGGCGACGGTCGAGGCCCTCGCCAAGGCCGGCGCCAGCGCCTTCGCCATGGAGTTCATTCCGCGGATCACCCGCGCGCAGGTGATGGACGCCCTCTCCAGCCAGGCCAACCTCGCGGGCTACCGCGCCGTGATCGAGGCGGCCGAGGCCTACGGGCGCGCCTTGCCGATGATGATGACGCCGGCCGGCACCATCGCGCCGGCGAAGGTGTTCGTCATGGGCGTGGGGGTCGCGGGCCTGCAGGCCATCGCCACCGCGCGGCGCCTGGGCGCGGTGGTCACCGCCACCGACGTGCGGCCAGCGACCAAGGAGCAGGTGGAGAGCCTGGGCGCCAAGTTCGTCGCGGTCGAGGACGAGGAGTTCAAGGCCGCCGAGACCGCCGCCGGCTACGCCAAGGAGATGAGCAAGGAATACCAGGCCAAGCAGGCCGAGCTCATCAGCGGCCACATCGCCAAGCAGGACATCGTCATCACCACCGCGCTGATCCCGGGCCGTCCCGCGCCGAAGCTGGTGAGCGCAGCCCAGGTCGCGTCGATGAAGTCCGGATCGGTGATCGTGGACCTGGCCGTGGAGCAGGGCGGCAACGTGGACGGCGCGAAGCTGGGCGAGGTCGCCGTCACGGCCAACGGCGTGAAGATCATGGGCGTGGCCAACCTGCCCGGCCGCATCGCCGCCGACGCCTCGTCGCTCTACGCCCGCAACCTGCTGGCCTTCGCCGAGCTCTTCCGGAACAAGGAGGGCCAGTTCGCCCCCGATCTGGAGGACGAGATCCTCAAGGCCGCGCTCGTCACCCACGGCGGCGCCGTCGTGCATCCGCAACTCACCGCCTAAGCCCCGGAGAACCCCATGGACGTCGATCCCACGGTCTTCCGCCTCGCCATCTTCGTGCTGGCGATCTTCGTCGGCTACTACGTGGTCTGGAGCGTGACGCCGGCGCTGCACACGCCCCTGATGGCGGTGACCAACGCCATCTCCTCGGTGATCATCGTCGGCGCCCTGCTAGCGGCCGCCGCCAGCGGCGCCGACGGCGCGCTCACCGGCAACGTCCTGGTCTCGAAGGGCGCCGGCGCCGTGGCCGCGGCCTTCGCCGCAGTGAACATCTTCGGCGGCTTCCTGGTCACCCAGCGCATGCTGGCGATGTACAAGAAGAAGGACCGCGGCAAGTGAGCGGCGAAGCCCGCAACGCGGCCCTCTCTCGCGCGGCCCTGCTGTCGGCCGGCGGAGCGGCGCTGATCGGCCTGACGCAGCAGATGCCGGCCGGATCGCCGGGCGGCCTGGTCCTGATGATCCTCGGCGGCGTCGTCGTGGCCGCCGGCCTCGCGCTCGCCGTCAGGGCGCTTCTCGGGCGATCGGGAGGGGGCCGGTGACTGACGCGGCGGCGGGCGCCTCCCTGCTTGAGCAGGCTCTGGTCGTGATCAGGTCGCGGCGAGGCGATGCACGCGAGCACGGGATCGAACTGCTGGGCGTGGTCGGCTCGGTCGCCCGCGGCGAGGCGCGCCCGGACAGCGACGTGGATGTCGCCTACGCCATCGTGGGCAAGTCATCCCTGTTCGATCTTGGCGGCCTCGCGATGGACATTCAGGGCGACCTGGGGCGCCGCGTGGACATGGTCGATCTCAACCGCCTCAAGCCGGCGTTCCGCGCGAGCATGGAACGAGACCTTGTCCGCGCATGACCGAGCGTGACCGCAGCCTGCTCGAGGACATGCGCGCCTTCGCCCGCGACGCGGTGGAGTTTCTCGGCGAGCGCGACGCCGCAGCCCTGCTGGCGGACAAACGCACGCAGTACGCCGTGATCCGCGCCGTGGAACTCGTGGGCGAAGCAGCCTCCAAGGTCAGCGCCGACACGCGAACCTCCGCGCCGGACCTTCCCTGGCGGGAGGCGATCGGCACGCGGAACATTCTGATCCACGCCTACCACGAGCTCGACCTTAGGCTGGTGGTGGCGACCGTTCGAGAGCACCTGCCGCCGCTGATCCTGCGGCTGAACGCGCTCCTGGGGGACGAACCGACATGAACGCCAATCTCGCGGCCATCCTCTACCTCGTTTCCGGGGTGCTGTTCATCCTGGCGCTGCGGGGCCTCTCGAGTCCCGAGACCAGCCAGTCCGGCAATCGGAACGGCATGATCGGCATGGCCCTGGCCGTCGGCGTCGCCCTGGCGACGCTGCTCTCCGAGGGCAAGCTCGACGCGCTGACCCTGGGCCTCATCGCCGCGGGCATCGCGGTGGGCGGGACCATCGGCGCGGTGATCGCCCGGCGCGTCGCCATGACCTCGATGCCGCAGCTGGTGGCGGCGTTCCACAGCCTGGTCGGCATGGCCGCGTGCCTCGTGGCGGTGGCCGCGATCCATACGCCGGCCGCGTACGGGATCGGCGAGGTCGGCGCGGTCCACATGGTCTCGCTGGTGGAGCTGTCGCTGGGCCTGGCCATCGGGGCGGTGACCTTCACCGGCTCGGTGATCGCCTTCGCCAAGCTGAACGGCAACATGTCGGGCGCGCCGATCCTGCTGCCGGCGCGGCACCTGCTGAACATCGCGATCGGCCTCGCCATCGTGGCGCTGATCGTGGTGCTGGTCCTCAGCGGCGGGCAGGCGCTCTGGGCCTTCTGGGGCATCTTCGCCCTCAGCCTGCTGATCGGCGTGACCCTGATCATCCCCATCGGCGGCGCGGACATGCCCGTCGTGGTCTCGATGCTGAACAGCTACTCGGGATGGGCGGCCGCGGCCCTGGGCTTCACGCTCGAGAACGTGACCCTGATCATCACCGGTGCGCTGGTCGGCTCCTCGGGCGCGATCCTCAGCTACATCATGTGCAAGGGGATGAACCGCAGCTTCATCTCGGTGATCCTGGGCGGTTTCGGCGCCGACGACAGCGCGGCAGCAGGCGGCGGCAGGGTCGAGACCCGCCCCGTCAAGCAGGGCTCGGCGGACGATGCGGCCTTCATCATGAAGAACGCCAGCAAGGTGATCATCGTGCCGGGCTACGGCATGGCGGTGGCCCAGGCCCAGCACGCCCTGCGCGAGATGGCCGACAAGCTGAAGGAGGAGGGCGTCGAGGTGAAGTACGCCATCCACCCGGTGGCGGGGCGGATGCCTGGCCACATGAACGTGCTGCTCGCCGAGGCGAACGTGCCCTACGACGAGGTGTTCGAGCTGGAGGACATCAACTCCGAGTTCGCCACCGCCGACGTGGCCTTCGTGATCGGCGCGAACGACGTGACCAACCCGGCCGCGAAGACGGATCCGACCAGCGCCATCTACGGCATGCCGATCCTCGACGTGGAGAAGGCGCGCACGGTGCTGTTCGTGAAGCGCGGCATGGCCGCCGGCTACGCGGGCGTCGAGAACGAACTGTTCTTCCGCGACAACACGATGATGCTCTTCGCCGACGCCAAGAAGATGGTCGAAGGGATCGTGAAGGGCCTCTGAGCGCGTTCCGAAACGTGGGAACCGGTTTTCGGATCCAGACGCGCTCGAGCTCTTGGTGAGGGTCTGAGCGCGGCTCAGCCGAAGGGGTCGGGCGGGGGCAGAGCCTGGCCGGTCACCACGATGCCCGCGTCCTCGGCCGGCGGCGGCGGCGTGGGCTCCAGCGGACGGAAGCTCACCAGCACGTAGCCGTCGATGACGCCGTCGCCGTCGATGTCGACGTCCACGCGGGTCGGCGTGGTCGGCGCCAGGGTCGTCGGCCCCGGCAGGGTCGGTCCCAGCGTGCTGACGCCGAAGTCGCCGGGAGGCGTGACGCCGGGACCGGGAGCCTGTGGTTCGGTCCCGTCCGGCGGGCGGGGCGCGTCCACGACCCGGCCCGCGGCGGTCACGATCCTGTCCCCCTGCTCGAACGAAAAATCGACGATCACGCCGAGCAGCGTGTCCGGGCCGGCGCCCGCGCTCGACGCCGCGACCACGAAGCTGTCGGCGCCCGAACCGCCCTCGACGATGGCGCCGTCGGTGAACTCGATGCGGTCGTCGCCGGCGCCGCCCAGCAAGGTGTCGCGGCCGCCTCCGCCGACCAGCGTGTCGTCGCCCGCTCCGCCGTCCATCCGCTCGGCGGCGGCCGAGCCCACAAGGCTGTCGTCCCCGGCTCCGCCCCTCAGGATCGGGGGTGGGCCCTCCGCCGGGGCCGCCGGCGGGAGTTCGATCTGCAGCGCCGCCGCCGCGCCAGGCTCCGGCGCGGACGCGGCGGGAGGGGCGGCGGCCGTGGCGACTGCCGACGCCATGGCGGCGAGACCGGCTTCCACAGGTGCGCGCGCCGCGGCAGGCTCGTTCAGCGCCGCACCCTGGATCGCGACTTCCCGGTCCTGCGCCGGCGCGTCCGCCGGCGGCGGCGCGGCGCCCGGCTCGTCCGGCGGCGGCGGGCTGGCGACGATTTCCGCCGCCTCGGCCCCGCCTCCGATGGCGGCGGTCTCGTGGAAGAACGCGGCGGCCACGATCAGCGCGAGGAAGGTCTGACCGTCGCGTCCGGTGAAGGGCAGGATCGCCGCCGACTTCGGCGCGATGGCCTCCTCGGTGACCGCCAGCCGCTGGCGGAGCGCCGCATGCAGGTCGAAGCTCTCGTCGATCGCGTCGTCGACCGCCGAGTGGAC
This sequence comes from Phenylobacterium sp. T106, assembly GCF_057219735.1. Lineage (NCBI taxonomy): Bacteria > Pseudomonadati > Pseudomonadota > Alphaproteobacteria > Caulobacterales > Caulobacteraceae > Phenylobacterium > Phenylobacterium sp. T106. The sequence continues at coordinate 241,884 of NZ_JBXVWA010000007.1, forward strand.
CACGAACCTGCCGTCGATGCGCGCCACGTGGATCAGCACGTCGCCCGAGCCGTCGGTGACGACGCACCACGGGTCGCCTTCGTCGGTCGCGCCGAAGATCACCTCCACATCGACGCCCGCCGCGGCGAGCTGGTCCGCCAGCGCCTGCAGGCGGACGCGCTCGGCGGCGGTCCAATCGCCGCTGTCGCGGACGCGGGCAATGAAGGGGACGACCTGGCCCATGGCGCTCGGAAAATCTCCTGGCGGACTATCCGGCCGCTCGGCCAGCCTGCGCACGGGCCGCGCCCTCGCCGCCGAAGAGCAGCCTGAAGAGCTCCGGCTCGTAGTACCGCAGCAGGGTGCGCGCGAACTCGCCCGGCTCGAGCCCCAGCGCTTCGGCCCAGGCCCCCTGGGTCTCGATCGGCAGGCGGCCGAGCCCGCTCTCGACCTGGCTGACGAAGGTGTAATAGCGCAGCCCCACCCGCTCGGCGAGCTCCGCCTGGGTCAGCCCGGCCTGCTCCCGCGACACCTTCAGCCACCGGCCCGCCTCCTGGCGCAGCGCCTTGATATGGGCGGCCTTCGCCGGATCCGTGGCAGGTCTGGGCATCGGCAACTCCGCATCGCCGGCTCACGCGCGAGCCGGCGAAATCAGTAAGTACTTAAGGCGTAAATATACGACGTGTATACGCTTGTCCCGCTATCATGTCCCGGCGTTCGGCGAAAGCGTGGCGTCGCGCTCGCCCCGCAGGCGCAAAGACTCGCCCGCGGCCCGGATTTTGCCTAGAAGGCGCGGCAACCTGGCGGGCGCGCCGGGGTTGGACGGCCGAGAAGCGGCGGTTGGAGCATTCCTTGGCGAACGGCAGATCGATCACGGGCGGGTGGAGCGCACGCCGCAAGGCGGAAGCCGCCATCGTGCTGGTGGCGGGCGTGTCCGCGTTCGCCGTGGCCCACGCGTCCTTGCCGGCCGCCCCGAAGGTGCGGCCGATTTCCGCCCCGGCCTCCGCGGTGGCGCCGGTTCAGGTGGCCCAGGCGGACGCCGGCGAGGTCCTGATCGCCTTCGAAGAGCCCGTGCCGGGCCGGGAGATCATCTCGCCCTTCGGCCTGCGCCAGCTTCCGTGGGAGGGCAGCGGTCGCCTTCACGAGGGCGTCGACATCTCGGCCGATGCGGGCGTGGCGGTCGTGGCGGTGGCGGAAGGCGTCGTGACCGAGGCCGGGACCAAAGGCGGCTACGGCCGCTTCGTGGCCGTGCGGCACACAGCCGGCCTGACCACCTATTACGCCCACCTCGGCGCGATCGGCTCGGACGTGAAGCCGGGCGTCCAGGTCGAGGCGGGGCAGCCGATCGGCAAGATCGGCTCGACGGGGGTCTCCACCGGCCCGCACCTGCATTTCGAGATCCGCGATCCGGACGGGAAGCCGCTGAATCCGGCGATGTTCCTGGGACGGGCCTTCGCCGAGGCCGGCGACCTGCCGCTCGACAAGGCCAAGCGCTACTCGGGCCGCGTCCGCATGGCCTACGTCTCGTTCATCCCCGCCAGCAAGCGCGCCCTGATGGACGCCAAGTCCGACAAGCCGGTCCTCATCGTGAAGCGCGTCACCACCGACGCCCAGGACGCGGCCGCCGCCGAGCGGAATCTCAAGGGGCTGGCCGAAGCCGCCGCCCAGCAGGAGAAGATCGACGGCCTGAAGGGCCTCTCGATCGGGCCGGACGGCCGGCCGCGGGCGCAGCTCAGCCTTTGAAGCCGGCGAACTATCGGGGCGATCGGATCGACATCGGCGGTCGCTGCCTGCGGGTGGTGCGCGCCGGGCCGGCGACGGGTGAAGCGCCGCTGATCGTCTGCGAGCACGGCGCCTTCGGGTGCGCCACCGACTGGGCCGTGGTCCAGGACAAGCTTGCGCAGAAGGGCCTGCGCAGCCTCGCCTACGACCGCGCGGGGCTTGGGCATTCCGATCCGGGGCCCGAGCCGCGCGACGGACGCGCCATCAACGACGACCTCGAAGCGCTGCTCGACCGGCTCGGCGAGCACGGTCCGGTGCTGCTCGCGGGCCATTCGATGGGCGGGCTCATGGTGCGGCTCTTTGCACTCGAGCGCGAGCGGCGGCCGATCCGCGGGCTGGTGCTGGTGGATGCGGTGACGCCCGCCATCCTCGACCTGCCGGGCGGCGCCGAGGCGGTCCGCTCGTTCGGGGGGCTGCTCGAGGTCGTCAGCCGAGGCGCCCGGTTCGGCCTGATGGTCCCGGTGTCGCTGGTGAGCTCGAACCTGATCGGCCTGCCATCCCTCGCCGCGGCCGAGAAGCGGCGCATCCACGGCTCGGCGCCGCACGCGCGCGGCGCCTCCGCGGAGGTGACCCAGTGGCCGGCCACGTCGAAACTGGCGGGCGCGCTGGACCTGCCCGCCGAATTGCCCGTCGCCGTCGTCACCGCCGGCGCCAAGACGATCCGCGCGCCGATCCGCGCCGCCCAGGAGGCGCCAGCGAAGCAGTCGCGCTTCGGCTATCTGGAGCATGTCGCGCCGGCCACCCACGCGAACCTTCTGGGCCCGCGGCACGCGGACGCCGTCGTCCGGGGCGTGGACCACGTGCTGAAGGCCGCCCGCTAGCGCTCGGTCGCCTGCCTGGGGTCGGTCACGGCCTCGTCGGGGTTGCGGATATTGGCTTCCGGCGTCCAGCGGCTCGTCGGCGGTGTCACGAAGCAGGGAAGCGGGCCGAGCTTCAGGGCGTTCGGGGGTGTCTTCCAGCCGTTCGTTCCCTTGGGCCCCCCGAAGGCGAGCGCGCAACCGACGCCCGGCCCCGAGCCGCCCATCGCCCGGACGGCGTTGGATTCGGCTGCAAGGAGGCCCGGCATGCCATGCTTGGGCGAAGCGCCCTTCGAGCCGGCGCTGCGAACGACCGCGCTGTTCGGCGTTGGAGCCTTCGCGCGGGCGATGGCGTCGTAGTACGCGCGGCGCGCCGGCGGCAGCGGGGCGGGGATGTACGCCGCCTGTCGCGCGCCGGATTCCAGCCGCGCCTCGCAGGCCTCCTTTTCGGCGTCGCTGAGCAGACTGGGGTTCGCGCAGCCCACCCGGCTTCCGCGCAGGATCCTGGCGAGCCGGTCGGGCGTCACGTCGCCGGAAAGCGCCGGCGCCCCGCCCGGCGTTTCCACCGCCGCGTTCGGAGCGGCGGCCTGTGTGGGGCGACTTGGCGCGGGCGGGGCCGGGGCCGCCCGCGTGTCCGGAGCGCGTGCGACGGCGGGGCCTGAGCGCGGAGCCAGGTAGACCGGCGTCACGTTGGAACGGGCCGTTTCGACGAACGGGGAGCGCGGTCTCAGGCCCCAAGCCAGCGCGACGAACAGCGCCGCATGCGCCGCCATCACGACCAGAAATGTGGCCTGCCCCCGGAACCCCATGCGCCAGCAAGCTGCCGGGGCTGCGGCGAAAATTGGACATCGACCGGCTCACCGGCCGGTGTCCCTTCTCACGGGCCGCCGTTCCACGGTAAGTCAGCCGGAAAGGGATGGGGGAGACCGGCCATGGCGGAGACGACTGCGGACCAGGAGCCCGAGGTGCTGCCGGCGACATCGCTCCGGACCGTGGTCGCCGCGAGTTCGGCCGGCACTACGTTCGAGTGGTACGATTTCTTCGTTTTCGGCAGCCTGACCGGGGTCATTTCCAAGACGTTCTTCACGGGCTTGCCCGAGACGGCGGGGCTGGCGGCGGCGCTGGCGCTGTTCGGGGCCGGGTTCCTGTTCCGGCCGCTGGGCGCCTTGGTCTTCGGCCGGATCGGCGACCGCGCGGGGCGCAAGGGCGCGTTCCTGGCCACCGTGCTCCTGATGGGCGGCGCGACCGTCGCGATCGGGCTCCTTCCGAGCTACACCCAGGCCGGGATCATCGGCCCGATCCTGCTGATCCTGATGCGAATCCTGCAGGGCTTCGCCCTGGGCGGAGAATACGGCGGCGCGGCGATCTACGTGGCCGAACACGCCCCCGCCAACGGGCGGGGCGGGGCCACGTCGTGGATCCAGACCTCGGCGGCGTTCGGCCTGTTCTCGGCGCTGCTGGTGATCCTCGCGACCCGCCTCGCCGTGGGCCCGGAGGCGTTCGACGCCTGGGGCTGGCGCATCCCGTTCCTGGTCTCGGGCATCCTGCTGGCCATCTCGATCTGGATGCGCCTGAAGCTCACGGAGAGCCCGGAGTTCGCGAAGCTCAAGGCCGAAGGGGGCGAGACCAAGGCGCCGTTCGCCGAGGCGTTCGGCCGCTGGCCGAACCTCAGGCTGGTGCTCATCGCCCTGGTGGCGATCATGTTCGCGCAAGGGGCCGTCTGGTACACGGCGTTCTTCTACTCGCAGACCTTCATGGAGCGCTTCCTGAAGGCGCCGCCCGAGACCATCAACCTGCTGATGATGGCGGCCACGGCGGCTTCGGCGCCGCTCTACGTCTTCTTCGGCTGGCTCTCCGACCGCGCCGGCCGCAAGCCCGTGATGCTGTTCGGCATGGTGCTGATGCTGGCGGCCTACTTCCCCGGCTTCCACCTCCTCAGCCAGACGCTCAATCCCGCGCTCACCGAGGCCCAGGCGCGAACCCCGGTGGTCGTGATCGCCGATCCCGCGGACTGCACGCTGCAGTTCGATCCGGTGGGCAAGGCGACGTTCCTGTCCTCATGCGACATCGCCAAGTCGACCCTGGCGAACGCGGGCGTCTCCTACACGAATGAGGCCGGCGTACCCGGGCGGGCGGCCATGGTGCGCATCGGCTATCAGACCATCCCCTCGACCAGCGCCGAGGGGCTCTCGCCGGACGTGGCCAAGGCGGTGAAGGCCTCGGTCGAAAGCCGGATCAAGACGACGCTGGCCCAGGCCGGCTATCCCGCCAAGGCCGATCCCGAGCGGATGAACCTGATCGGCGCGTTCGGCGTGCTGCTGATCTTCGTGGTCGCCGCCACGGCCCTCTACGGTCCGATCGCGGCGTGCCTGGTGGAGCTGTTCCCGACCCGCGTGCGCTACACCGCCCTGTCGCTGCCCTACCACATCGGCACAGGCTGGGTCGGCGGGTTCGTGCCCTTCACCGCGTTCGCCATCGTGACCGCGACAGGCCATCTCTATTCCGGCCTCTGGTACCCCTTCGCCTTCACCGCGGTTTCGGTGATCGTCTGCCTGCTGCTGCTGCCGGAAACCAACGGCAAGCCGCTCAACACCTGACGCCGGACCCGGAGCCCGCCATGCGCCGTCTCGTCCCGATCGCGCTGGGCTGCGCCTTGTGCCTGCCCCCGGCCGCCGTCGCCCAGCCCGCGGACCCCGCGCGGGACGACCTGCGCTGCATGGTGATCATGACCATGTTCGCCGCCCGCACCGAGGATCCCGCCCTGCGCCAGGGCGCCGTCACCGGCTTCGGCTACTACATGGGCCGCCTCAAGGGCCGGGACCCCTCGTTCGAGGTGAAGCCCCGGCTGATCGACGAGGCGCGCGGCATGATGGCCGACGCGGAGCGCGTCAAGGCGGAGGCCGCCCGCTGCGGCGGCGACATGCAGGTGTGGGGGCGCGAGACGAAGGAGATCGGCGACGCCCTGCAGGCCGAGGGCCGCCGCGGACCCGGCGCGCCCCAGCCGCGCTAGGACAGCCGCCTCAGGAGCCGGCCAGGGTGGCGTAGCTGGGCTGGGTCGTGGCCTGCAGGCGCTTCGCCGCGGCCTCGGCCTCGCGCATGACCCGCAGGACATTGCCGCCGGCAAGGCCCGCGAGGTCGGCGTCGCTCCACCCGCGGCGGGCCAGTTCGGCCAGCAGGTCGGGGAACTTGTCCACGCCGTCCAGGCCGTCAGGCGTGTCGCCGATGCCGTCGAAGTCCGAGCCGATGCCGATGCAGCCCATGCCGCAGACCTTCGCCAGATACTCGACGTGGTCCGCGACCATCGCCAGCGTGACCGGCGGCTTCGGGTTGGCCTTGTCCCATTCGGCGAGCGCGGCCTTCGCCCGCTCGGGCTGGCCGATGTAGAGGCCGCCGAACGGCGGCGCGTTGTAGCGGGCCTGCTCGGCCGACCGCGCCGCGGCCCACTCCATGCGGGCGCGGCTCACGTAGTTCGGCAGGAAGTTCACCATCACCACGCCGCGGTTGGCCTTCACCAGCGCCAGAACCTCGTCCGAGACGTTGCGGGCGTGGTCGGCGACGCCGTCGGCGCCCGAGTGGGAGAAGATCACCGGCGCCTGCGCCACGCGCAGGGCGTCCTTCATGGTGTCCTCCGACACGTGGCTGAGGTCGACCAGCATGCCCAGGCGGTTCATCTCGCGCACGACCTCCTCGCCGAAGGGCGTCAGGCCTCCGTGCTGGGGGTTGGCCGTGGCCGAGTCGGCCCAGCGCGTGTTCAGCGAATGGGTCAGCGTCATGTAGCGCGCGCCCGCGGCGTAGAGCTGCCGCAGCACAGGCAGGCTGTCGCCGATCTGGTGGCCCCCCTCGACGCCCACGAGGGAGGCGACCTTGCCCGCCCTGTGGATGCGCACGACGTCGTCCGCGGTGTAGGCCATCTCGAAGGTCGCCGGGTAGCGCTGCGGCAGCGACTTGACGATGTCGATCTGCTCCAGGGTCATCTGCACGGCCAGCGGGCCCTCGAAGCTCGAGGGGATGAAGACGCTCCAGAACTGGCCGCCGACCCGGCCGGCCTTCAGGCGCGGGATGTCGGTCATCATGCCCGGGCCGCCGGCCTCCACGAGGTGGCGGGTGTCCGTCGCCAGGTCGATCTTTTCGGGATGCACCCCCACGCGCTGGCGGATCGCCCAGGGGACGTCGTTGTGCCCGTCGATGAGGGGCGTCGCCTTCAGGACCTTCTCGACCCGCGCCGCGATTCGGGCGTCGGCCGGCTGGGCCTGCGCCGTGGACGCAGCGGCGAGCGCCGCCAGCGCCCCGACGGCCACGAATACCCGCATGACGATCCTCCCCGTCGAAGTCCCTGCCCTTCGAACCACAAAAGGCGCGGAAATCACAGACATCCCATGCGGGGCCGCGGCTCGCCCGCCGCGGTTGCGCACAGTCCGCTCACCCGGCGATGGGGAGCACGTCCGTGGCGACGCCCGAGGCGTCGAGGGCGGCGCGTTCCGTGCGCCAGGCCGGCGTGGTGACCAGCCGCGCGACCGTGAGCCCCTCTGCGGCGAGATCGGCCAGGTCCGCGACGGAGCGGTCGTGGACGCGCTCGGCGTCGCGGCGGGCCAGCGCCAGCACGTCGGCGTGGGCGTCCGGGTCGCACACCAGGACGTCCGCGGCCGCCAGGGCCCGGGCGGCGCGCAGGGTCAGGAGGTCGGCCGGGCCGCGGGCGTCGATGTAGCGGACGACGCCGCGCAGCTGCGGTCCCTCGAAGAGCGCGGCGCGCAGGCGCTCGCGGGCGCCCTGCATGTCGCCGGCCATGGCCGACTCGGCGGCCGGGCCGGTCAGGGCGGCGCGCAGGAAGCGGCGGCGCGCATGCGCCTCGGGCAGCACGGCGCGGATCTCCTCGGCCATGGTGCGGAAGAGGGCGGCGATCCGGCCCGCGCCTTCCGGCACGCGGGCCTCGATGTCGTGGCGCAGCATGGTCGCCAGCATGGGCGACGCGCCGCCCGTGCCGATGGCGGCCACGACCTCGCCCCGGTCGATCACCGCCGGCGTCGTGAAGTCGCAGAGCGCGGGGCGGTCGACGACATTGACCGGCACGCCCGCCCGCCGCGCCGCGTCGGCCGCGTCGCGCGCCCAGGCGTCGTCCTCGCCCGCGATGAAGGCGAGCGTCATCCCGGCATAGGAGCCGGGGTCCAGCGCTTCGCCGGTCGACAGCCGCACGACCGTGGCCGGAGATCCCTCGAACAGCCGGGCCTTGGCCTCGGCCGCCTCGCCCTCGCCCGCGATCGCCAGCGTGCGGCCGGCGAGCGGGAAGAAGGCGGGGAAGGCGTCCATCTATTTCAGGGTCTTGAGGTAGGCGACGATCGCCGCGCGGTTCTCGTCGGAAGGCACCGCGATCAGCATCTTGGTGCCCGGCGCGAACTGCGAGGGGGCCTTGAGGTAGGCGTCGAGATTGGCCTCGGTCCAGGTCCCGCCCTTGTTCTTCAGGCCGGGCGAATAGGCGAAGCCGGGCCTGGACGCGATCGGGGCGCCGGCCACGCCGTTCAGCGCGGGGCCCATGACCGATCCGCCGTGGCACATCTTGCACTGGAGATTGAACAGCTGGGCTCCGTCAGCCGCCAGCGCGGGCGCGGCGGAGAGCGAGACGAGAGCGGCGAGGACGGCGACGCGGGGCATTCGGGCTCCTGGAACTTCGTAGTTTGGGTACGCAATACCTTCCGTCGCCGTCCCGGACCAAGGTTCGATTTACGGCGCGGTCTGAACAACGTTAGGATCGGCCGCAAATCAGCGAGATCGGGGATCCCATGCCGACGACAGTCGATGTGAACGGGCGGGCCATGAACGTCAACTCGCCGCCGGACACGCCGCTGTTGTGGGTCCTGCGAGATGAACTGGGGCTGACCGGCACGAAGTACGGTTGCGGCGTGGCCCAGTGCGGCGCCTGCACGGTGCTGGCCGACGGTCAGCCCATCCGGGCCTGCCAGGTTCCCGTCTCGGCTGTCGGCGCGGCGAAGATCACCACGATCGAGGGCCTGGGCGGGTCGCATCCGCTGCAGGCGGCCTGGGTCAGGCTGGACGTGCCCCAGTGCGGCTACTGCCAGTCGGGCCAGATCATGAGCGCCGCGGCCCTGCTCGCGGCCAACCCCCGTCCCGACGACGCCGCGATCTCCGCGGCGATGGACGGCAACATCTGCCGATGCGGCGCCTATCAGCGAATTCGCGCGGCGATCAAGGATGCGGCAGCGGCGCCTACGCCCGCGGCGCCGGGCGCGTGAGGTCGGTCATGAACAAGCCTGTTGCGAAGCTCTCCGCCGCGCCGACCCGCCGCCAGGCGCTCGTGGTCGGCGCCACCCTGGCCGGCTCGTCCCTGCTGGTCGGCTGCTCGCTCCCCGACGTGCTGTCCTACGGCAGCCGCGTGGAGCCGGGCGCATTCGGCCCGTTCCTGAAGTTCGATCCCGACGGGACGGTCACCGTCCTTTCGAAGCACATCGAGTTCGGGCAGGGGAACCACGCCGGCCTCGCCGCCATCGCGGCCGAGGAACTCGACGCCGACTGGACGAAGGTGAAGGTCGAGCAGGCCCCTGCCAACGCCAAGCTCTACGGCAACGCCATGATGGGCGGAACGCAGGGCACCGGCGGTTCGTCGGCGATCTCGGACTCGTGGATGAAGATGCGCAAGGCCGGCGCCGCCGCGCGGGCCATGTTCGTCCAGGCCGCGGCCGCCAAGTGGAGCGTGCCGGCGGCGGAGATCACCGTCGAGAACGGCGTTGTCCGCCACGCGGGATCGGGCCGCTCGCTGGGATTCGGCGAACTGGTGGCCGACGCCGCCAAGGTCACGCCGCCCGAGGCGCCGACGCTCAAGACCCCGTCGGCCTTCACCCTGGTGGGCACGGACCGCGTGCGGCGCAAGGACTCGGCCGCGAAGTCCAACGGCACGGCCCGCTTCACCCAGGACGTCCGCCTGCCCGACATGCTGACGGCGATGGTGGCCCACCCGCCGCGCTTCGGCGCCAAGGTGGCGAGCTTCGACGCGGCCGCGGCGCGCAAGGTTCCCGGCGTCGTCGACGTCTTCCAGATCCCCAGCGGGGTGGCGGTGGTCGCCAGCTCCACCTGGGCGGCGAAGACCGGCCGCGACGCCCTCAAGGTCACCTGGGACGAGTCGAAGGCCGAGACGCGAAGCTCGGCGACCCTCGCCCAGCAGTTCCGCGACTACGCCGCCGGCAAGGCCGCCGCGCCGGCCAAGACCGAGTGGAAGGCGTTCGACGCCAAAGGCGACGCGGCGCAGGCCGCCGGCGGAACCGCCGCCGTCGACGTGACCTACGACTTTCCCTACCTCGCCCACGCCACCATGGAGCCCATGAACTGCGTGGCCATGGTGGGCAAGGGCCCGCCCCGGCTGGTCTACGGCGCCCAGGGCCAGACCCTGGACCAGATCAACGTGGCGCGCGCGGCCACGGCCCTGCCGGGATCGGTGGAGATCGAGACCCTGTTCGCGGGCGGTTCGTTCGGCCGCCGCAGCAACTTCCAGTCCGACTTCGTGGTCGAGTGCGTCCAGATCGCCAAGAAGGTGGGCAAGGGACGGCCGGTGAAGCTGGTCTGGACCCGCGAGGACGACATGCGCGCCGGGTACTACCGGCCGCTCGTGCATCACGCGGTGCGCGTGACCGTCGACAAGGACGGCTTCCCGGCCACGTGGCGGCACCGGATCGTCACCCAGTCGATCATGAAGGGCGCCCCGCCCGGCGCGCCCACCGCCGAGATCGATTTCACCGCCGTGGAGGGCTCGATGGGCTCGCCCTACCTCAAGGCGACGCCGGTGGTGGACGGGCAGCTCCTGACGCCGGACGCGGGCGTGCCGGTGCTGTGGTGGCGTTCGGTGGGCGCGACCCACACGGCCTATGTGATGGAGCACACGATCGACCAGCTGGCGCGCAAGGCCGGCAAGGACCCGGTGGCCTACCGGCGGGCGCTCTACCAGAAGGCGGGGGCCAAGCGGCACCTGGCAGTCCTGGACCTGGCGGCCGAGAAAGCCGGCTGGACCGCGCCGCCGCCCGCCGGCTGGACCCGCGGCGTCGCCGTCCACGAGAGCTTCGGCTCTGTGGTGGCCCAGGTGGCCGAGGTCAGGCTCGAGAACGGCGCGCCCAAGGTGGGCCGTGTGGTCACCGCGATCGACTGCGGCATCGCCATCAGCCCGAACCAGATCGCGGCCCAGATGGAGGGCGGGACCTGCTACGGCCTGTCGGCGGCGCTCTTCGGGGCCGTGACCCTCACCGACGGGGTGGTCGACCAAGTCAATTTCGACAGCTACCGGGTGCTGCGCAACTCGGAGGCCCCGACGGTGGAGACCTACATCGTCCCCTCTTCGGCCCCGCCGAGCGGCGTGGGCGAGCCGGGCACGCCCGTGATCGGCCCCGCGGTCGCCAACGCGCTCCTGGCCATCAGCGGCCAGCCCGTGCTGAGCCAGCCGTTCGTGAAGGCCTGACGGCGCCTCCGGGGAGGCTCACCCATCTGCTGCTGACCCGGTTTCCGCGGCCGCCGGAGACCGGGACCACCCCATGGACTCCGCGGCGCCGGAAGGGGCGCGGGGTCGGCCAGAGCCTCACCCGTTCAGACAGAACCGTCTGAACGGGAAGATGCGGCTCGAGATCAATAGCTTGAGCGCGTTCGGATCCGAAAATCGGTTCCCACTTTTCGGAACGCGCTCTAGGTTCCAGACTCAATCAGGTCCACCAGGTGACGATGGCGGCGAGGTAGACGGTCGCGGCGAAGACGGCTGCGAGTTTGTCGTAGCGGGTAGCGATGCGCCGCCAGTCCTTCAGGCGGCAGAACATGCGCTCGATGAGGTTGCGCTCTCGGTAGAGGGG